>NZ_JBIWKD010000014.1:0-217683 GCF_044765485.1 Streptomyces sp. NPDC102451
CTCTATCAGACTCTTTCGTGTCCGATTCCCGGCCGAAGCGGGTTCCTGCTTGGCGGTTAATTTACCACCGTGCTTTCCAGTTCTTCGCTTTCGCGTTTCCCTTTCCGGCGGTTCCGACTTTACCAGACTCTTTTCCGTTCCGTTTCCGGTCCGAATTTGATTCCGGTGGCCTGTGGAGTGGCCTTTGCCTTTCGGCTGACTCGACTTTATCAGAAGCAATTCGGCCGGAGCGAATCCGGCTTTTGCTTGAAAGAGAAGAATCGATCGGCTCTGCGAGGAACACGCCCTCTGCACGAGCGAGATGAACTTTAGACGTTCCCGACCGAGCTGTCCAGCTCGGCGGAACCGTTAAAATCTACCTCTCCACGCAGACCGTGTCAACAGTCTTTGTGGGCGACCAGAAGACTAGCAGGTCAGCGGCCCCGCTCGCACATCGCCCCTCAGGCGACGGCGGGAAGCTCGGCGCTGCGCTCCCCCGCTTCCAGGTCTCCCGTGTCCCCGGCACGGGCGGCTCGGCCTCCGAGGACATAGACGTAGGCGAGAAAGGCCAGTTCAGCCGCGACGCCGATGGTGATGCGGGCCCAGGTGGGAAGGCCCGACGGGGTGACGAAGCCTTCGATGACACCGGAGACGAACAGGACCAGCGCCAGGCCGATGGCCATGCCTATCGCGGCGCGCCCCTGCTGGGCCAGTGCCGAGCGCCGGGTGCGTGGCCCAGGGTCGATGACCGTCCAGCCGAGACGGAGGCCTGTGCCCGCTGCGACGAAGACTGCGGTGAGTTCGAGCAGGCCGTGCGGCAGGACGAGCCCGAGGAAGGTGTCCAGCCGGCCGGCCGAGGACATCAGCCCGATGCCGACGGCGAGGTTGAGCACGTTGACGAAGAGGATCCAGATCACCGGTAGGCAGAGGAACGCCCCCAGCACCAGGCACATGGCCGCCGCCTGAGCGTTGTTCGTCCAGACCTGGGCGGCGAAGGAGGCGGCCGGGTGACTGGAGTAGTACGTCTCGTAATCACCTCCGGGCCTGGTCAGGGCGCGCAGGTCCTCCGGGGCGGCGATCGACGCCTGGACCTCCGGGTGTGTGCCGATCCACCAGCCGATGACTGCCGCCAGCAGGACGGAGAGCACTGCCGTGGGTATCCACCAGTGGCGCGAGCGGTAGACGGCTGCGGGAAAGCCGGCGGTCAGGAAGCGCGCGGCGTCACGCCACGAAGCGCGCCGGGTCCCCGTGACGGTGGAGCGTGCGCGGGCCACGAGCTGCGTGAGGCGAGCGGTCAGCATGGGGTCCGGGGCACTGGACCGGATCAAGGACAGATGGGTGGCGGTGCGCTGGTACAGGGCGACGAGTTCGTCCGCCTCCTCGCCTGTCAGGCTGCGTCCTCGGTGCAGTAGATGGTCCAGGCGGTCCCACTCGGCGTGGTGGGTGGTCACGAAGACATCGAGATCCATGGTCGGCTGCTGCTCCAGGCATGGGTGCGTACGGGTCCGTACTGCGGCGGTGCGCTGCGGGTCAGCTTGGCAGACTGTGGTCCCGAGGGGCAGGGAAGGGCGGCGAGGGGTGGGTGGCGATGAATGAGCTCGTGACCGGGGACGCGGTCGTACTGGGGTTGCAGCCGGCGAGGCTGCCCAGCCGGGCGTTGGCGATCGCCATCGATCTCGCTGTGCTCCTGACCGTCTTCGTTCTGCTCTCCATCGGTCTGGCCGTGGCGACCGTGACGCTCGACGAAGCGGCGACCGCCGCGATCGCCGTCGCCACGTTCCTTCTGGTGCTGGTGGGCGGACCGGTCGCGGTCGAGACGCTCAGCCATGGCCGTTCGCTCGGAAAGCTTGCCTGCGGACTGCGCGTGGTGCGGGACGACGGCGGGCCGATCAGGTTCCGGCACGCGCTTGTGCGGGGGGCGATGGGGCTGGTCGAGATCCTGGGGACGTTCGGGGCCGTGGGCTGCATCGCCTCACTGGTGTCGGCCCGTGGCCGTCGGCTGGGTGACGTGTTCGCGGGGACGCTCGTCGTACGTGAGCGGGTGCCTGCGGGGCGGGCTCTCGCCGTGCCGCCGCCCCCGCCCTGGCTGGTGGGACGTTTCGCGCAGCTGGACCTGTCGGGCGTGCCGGACGGGCTCTGGCTGGCCATCCGGCAGTACCTGACGCGGATGACCCAGCTCGACGCCGCGGTGCGCGGGTCCATGGCCGAGCGCCTGTCCTCGGACCTCGTCGCGCGTACGGGCGTTCCGGTGCCCGATGGGGTTCCGGCGGCTGCCTATCTGGCGGCCGTGGTGAACGAGCGTCAGGCGCGGGATGTCCGGAGGGTGGCCGCGGCGGTGGGTCGCACGATCCGGGCCGGAGCGCCCGTCGCCGGATCCGTGGCCGGCCCCGTGCCCGCGCCCGTGCACCGGGAGCCCTCGGATGGCCGGGCTGCGGTGTCCGGGCCGCCTGCGGCTGCCCGGACCCCGGCGGCTCCCGCAGGCGGGGACACGGCCGGGCCCGAGGGCCGGGCCCCGACAGGCTTCGCCCCACCCGCCTGAATCCCGGCCCATTCGGGCCACTCGTCGCGCCTCAACCTCCGTCTGACGCGCGGGGCATGGCCGAGGGCGGGGATTCGAGGTGTTCGAGCTCGATGCCCGGCGCCGCCAGCACCACGTCGCCAGCGATGTGTACGGCGTGCTGATCACCGGTGTCCAACGCGTTGACCTGGTATTCGTCCACGACCAGGGGCCCGTTGTCAGTGGCGTGCGCTTCACTGTTCAGCAGCGACCAGGACTGGTCGACGGTACGGGGGGCGAGGACCGGGTCCGTGAAGGTGACCAGACGGACGCGGGTCGCGGGGGAAGCGGGGGTGAGGCGCAGGAGCCGGGCAATGGCGACGAGGAATGCGGGGGACGTGCCGGAGAAGGTGTGGGCGCGGACGTTGCCTTCGGTGGCATGAGTGCCGGTGGGATCGGTCCGGACCCAGGTGACCCCGTCGAGGGCGGCGCCGCGGATCTGCCAGCTCGCGGCGTGCAGTTGGAGACGGATGGGGCGGCCGAGCTCGTCCAGGGCCAGATCGACGGAACCCAGGTGATCGCCCGAGGGGGCGGTGGTCTGGGAGACGTAGCGCCAGCCCGACGGGCCGGGCGCGCAGTGGAAGTGTTCTTCGCCGAGGGGGGTGTGGTCGTGGACATCGTGGAGCGAATAACGGCCGCGGGGCATGGGGTCCTTCGGGTTCCTCGGGCTGTGCGGGTGCGGTACGGGGCAGGCCCCCGGCACGGGGGTGCGGGGGCCTGCGCTCGGACCTGCTGCTGAGAGCTGCGCCGGCCGGTGGCCGACGGCCGGCTCAGTAGCGGTAGAGGTCGGACTTGTACGGGCCTTCCACCTGGACGCCGATGTAGTCGGCCTGCTCCTGGCGCAGGGTCGTGAGCTTCACGCCCAGCGCGTCGAGGTGGAGACGGGCGACCTTCTCGTCCAGGTGCTTCGGCAGCACGTAGACATCGGTCGGGTACTCCTCGGGCTTGGTGAACAGCTCGATCTGGGCCAGGGTCTGGTCCGCGAACGAGTTGGACATCACGAACGAGGGGTGGCCGGTGGCGTTGCCGAGGTTCAGCAGACGGCCCTCGGACAGCACGATCAGGACCTTGCCGTCGGCGAACGTCCAGGTGTGGACCTGCGGCTTGACCTCGTCCTTGACGACGCCGTCGATCTTCGCCAGGCCGGCCATGTCGATCTCGTTGTCGAAGTGGCCGATGTTGCCGACGATGGCCTGGTGCTTCATCCGGGCCATGTCGGAGGCCATGATGATGTCCTTGTTGCCCGTGGTCGTGACGAAGATGTCCGCGGTCTCCACCACGTCGTCCAGCGTCGTGACCTGGTAGCCGTCCATCGCGGCCTGCAGGGCGCAGATCGGGTCGATCTCCGTGATGATCACCCGGGCGCCCTGGCCGCGGAGGGACTCCGCACAGCCCTTGCCCACATCGCCGTAGCCGCAGACGACGGCGGTCTTGCCGCCGATGAGGACGTCGGTGGCGCGGTTGATGCCGTCGATCAGCGAGTGGCGGCAGCCGTACTTGTTGTCGAACTTCGACTTGGTGACCGCGTCGTTGACGTTGATCGCCGGGAAAAGGAGGGTGCCGTCGCGGTGCATCTCGTACAGCCGGTGCACACCGGTCGTGGTCTCCTCGGTCACGCCGCGGATCTCGGACGCCAGCTGGGTCCACTTCTGCGGGGACTCACCGAGCGTGCGGTTCAGCAGGGTGAGGATGTACGCGTACTCCTCGCTGTCCGCGGTCGACGGGTCCGGGGCCTGGCCGGCCTTCTCGAACTCGACGCCCTTGTGGACGAGGAGGGTGGCGTCGCCACCGTCGTCGAGGATCATGTTCGGGCCGCCGGTGGGGGTGTTCGGCCAGGTCAGGGCCTGCTCCGTGCACCACCAGTACTCTTCCAGGCTCTCGCCCTTCCAGGCGAAGACCGGGACGCCGGCGGGGGCGTCCGGGGTGCCGTTCGGACCGACCGCGATCGCGGCGGCGGCGTGGTCCTGGGTGGAGAAGATGTTGCAGGAGGCCCAGCGGACCTCGGCGCCCAGGGCGACGAGGGTCTCGATGAGCACCGCGGTCTGCACCGTCATGTGCAGCGAACCGGTGATCCGGGCGCCGGCCAGCGGCTGCGTGGCGGCGTACTCCTTGCGGATCGACATCAGGCCGGGCATCTCGTGCTCGGCGAGGGTGATCTCCTTGCGCCCGAAGGCGGCGAGGGAAAGGTCGGCGACCTTGAAGTCCTGGCGATTGGCGGCCGTCGTCATAACGGGCTGCTCCTCGTAGTGGGTCGAGGGTGGGCTGGCTGGCTCTGCGGCGGCCACGGACACACGAATGCCCGGGCGATCCGCAGTGCAGTCCGTCGGAGGCCCTCTCTCCCTCGGCCGGTCCGCTTCCGCGGACCGATCGACCGCCATCAGCAGCGACGTCTGGTACTCCCCCGAATCTACACCGAACGGCCCAGTGAGCCCCAGCCCGCCCGGGGGGCGGCGTGGGGCACGGGGCCGTTCGGGGCTGATCTTCAGCGGCTCAGTGGCCGGATCCCGCCGGTTCGTCGCCCGCAGGTGCGTCGCCCGCAGGTGCGTCGCCCGCCGGTGCGTCGCCCGCCGGTGTGCTCCCCGCAGGAGCATCGCCCGCAGGCGCGTCGCCGGGAGCGGCGGGGCCGCCCGGGGTTTTGCCGGGGTTGGTGCCGGCCGCGGCGGCCGCCGCGTTGTAGATGTCGGGCTCGAGGTAGATGACCCGGGCGATCGGGACGGCCGCGCGGATCCGGTTCTCGGCGGCGTTGATCGCCTCGGCGACCTCGGCGGCGGACTCCTCGGCGCGCACCGCGATCTTGGCGGCGACCAGGAGTTCCTCCGGACCGAGGTGGAGCGTGCGCATGTGGATGATGCGGGTGACGGTGTCGCCGTCGACCACCGAGGCCTGGATCTTCTCGACGTCCTCGATGCCGGCCGCCTCACCGAGCAGCAGCGACTTCGTCTCCGCGGCGAGAACGATCGCGATCACGATCAGCAGGATGCCGATGCACAGGGTGCCGATGCCGTCCCACACTCCGTCGCCGGTGCCCAGCGCCAGGCCGACGCCGCCGAGGGCCAGGACCAGGCCGACGAGGGCGCCGAAGTCCTCCAGGAGGACGACGGGGAGCTCGGGCGCCTTGGCGCGGCGGACGAACTGCGTCCAGGACAGCTTGCCGCGGGTCTGGTTGGACTCGGCGATGGCCGTACGGAAGGAGAAGCCCTCGGCGATGATCGCGAAGACCAGCACACCGACCGGCCAGTACCAGGCCTCGATCTCGTGCGGGTGCTTGATCTTCTCGTAGCCCTCGTAGATCGCGAACATGCCACCGACGGAGAACAGCACGATGGACACGAGGAAGGCGTAGATGTAGCGCTCGCGCCCGTAACCGAAGGGGTGCTGGGGGGTCGCCTCGCGCTGGGCCTTCTTGCCGCCGAGCAGCAGGAGTCCCTGGTTGCCCGAGTCCGCCAGTGAGTGGACGCTCTCAGCCAGCATCGATGAGGAGCCACTGAAGAGGAACGCCACGAATTTGGCCACTGCGATCGCGAGGTTGGCGGCGAGTGCCGCCACGATCGCCTTGGTTCCGCCTGACGCGCTCATGGGTGCGTGGTGTCCCTTCCTCGGTGCTGCGGCACGGGCGCCGCGCTACGGCCGGACATTGTTGCAGCCGCTGGTGCGGACGGTATGTCAGACCACCACGGTCGCGCGGAAGAGCGTTCCGGTACCGGCCACTTCTACCGTTTCATCCGCCGGGACGAATACGGATTCGCCGGGTGCGAGGCCGATCCCGCCTGCCCGTGGGGCGCCTGCCGTGCAGAGCAGGATCTGTGCGGTGGCAGCCGTGAGGTCGACGGGGGCACCGCCGGACGGCAGGACGTAGCGCGAGAGCCGGAATTCGTCGACCGGCGTCTCGTACACCTCCTCGCCGGTGGGCGCGGCCTCGGGGCGCAGGATGCCGGGCTCGGTGGCCTCGAAGCGGACGATGCGGAGCAGTTCGGGGACGTCGACGTGCTTGGGGGTCAGACCGCAGCGCAGCACGTTGTCGGAGTTGGCCATGATCTCGACGCCCAGGCCGCCGAGATAGGCGTGGGGCACGCCCGCGCCGAGGAACATGGCCTCGCCGGGCTGGAGTTGTACGTAGTTCAGCAGCATCGCCGCGATGACGCCGGGGTCGCCGGGGTAGTGGTGGGCGATCTGGGCGTACGGGGCGTGGGCGCCGCCGAGCCGTTCGGCGGCCTCGGCCGCCTCAGCGACCGTGTGCGTCATCTCGTCGGGGTCCGCGGTGAGGATCGCCGTGAGGACCTCGCGCAGGGCCCCGTCCTCGGGGTGGGCGCGGAGCAGGTCCACGTAGGGCTTGAGGGAGTCGACGCCGAGGGCGGCTATCAGGTCCGCGGCCTCGGCGGGCCTGCGGAAGCCGCACAGCCCGTCGAAGGGCGTGAGCGCGCAGATCAGCTCGGGCTTGTGGTTGGCGTCCTTGTAGGTGCGGTGCGGTGCGTCGATCGGGATGCCCCGGCGTTCCTCGTCCGCGTAGCCCTCCTGCGCCTGGGCGAGGTCGGGGTGGACCTGGAGGGACAGCGGGGCGCCGGCCGCGAGCAGCTTGAGCAGGAAGGGCAGGCGGGGGCCGAAGGTGCGGACGGCCGCGGCGCCGAGTTCGCGCTCGGGGTCGGCGGCGATGACGTCCGTGAGGGACTGCTCGTCCGTCCCCGGGTTCGCGGCGTCGGCCGCGGCGGCCCGGGTGAGGCGCGAAGGGGCTCCCGGGTGGGCGCCCATCCACATCTCGGCCTGCGGTTCGCCGGTCGGGGCTGTGCCGAGCAGCTCGGGGATGGCCGTGGTGGACCCCCAGGCGTAGGGGCGCACGGTGTTGGAGAGCCGGTCCATGGAGATGTGTCCTCGTGTGATGCGCGGGGCGCGGGTCCCCGGGGGTGGCGGGCCGTCAGGCCCGGTTGTCGGAGGCCAGGGAGGCGTAGACGGCGGCGAAGTCGGTGACCGCGAGGAGCTCGGCGAGGGCTTCGAGCTCGCTGCCCTCCTCCGGTTCGAGTTCGCTGATCGCGGTGTCGTGGCTCAGGGCCAGTTCACGGGCGGCCGGGCTCGCGGTCAGGCCGCCGGTGGGCCGGTCGCGGAGCAGGACGACACGGGCCCGCATGGCCTCGGGCTCGTCCACCCGGTCCCGGAAGAAGTCGTCGGGGTCGGCCCCCGCGGCGAACGCTCCGGCGAGCAGCCCCCCGTGGGAGGGCAGCGCCTCCGGAAGCTCGGCCACCAGGGCCGGGCGGCCGGCGAGCTCGGCCAGGACGGCGGCGAACCGCCGTCCGACGGGACCCGCGGCCTCACCCTCCGTCCAGATGAGGGGCAGGCTGTCGGCGAGTTCCGCGGCGAGGGTCTTGGCCGGGTTGCTGTACGTGGCGATGGCCGGCCCGCAGCGCTCCGCGGTGCGGTCGAGGCGGTCGGCGACCTTCTGCAGCGTGTCCGTGGGCGCGTCGATCAGGCCGACCCGGTCCAGCAGGGCGAGCAGCGGGGTGAGCAGGGCCCAGAGCGTGCCGGGGCCCGCGGCCGAGGTCTCGGCGTCGTACTCGCCGTGCGGGGCGGCCGCCATGGGGACGACGAGTCCGTGGACCCCGTCGACCGCTTCGCGGAGCGGGGACCGTACGGGTGCGACGGCGACGACGGTGCAGCCGCGGCGGTACGCCTGCTCGGCGAGCAGCGCGAGGCCGGGTTCCGAGCCGTCTGCCGTGGCGATGAGCAGCAGGTCCACGGATCCGGCCCAGCCGGGCAGGGCCCAGCGCAGCGCTCCGGCGGCGGCCTCGACCCCGGTGGGGCGGATCGCGATGACGGGCGCGGAGGCGCCGGCCAGGGCGCCGATCAGGTCGGCGACGCCGGACGCGGCGGTGCCTGGCCCCGCGACGAGGACGGCACGCGGCCGGCCCTCGGGGGCCAGGGAGCCGATCCCCGCCTCGGCAGCGTGCCGGGTGGCGGTGCGGACGCGGGCTCCGGCCTCGGCGGCACCGCGCAGCAGACCTCGCCGGTCGGCTCGGGCCAGTGCTTCCGGTGCGTCGAGCAGCGACTCGTCGAGCATGGTGGTGGGCCTCCGATCACCGTGCTGATCAGCGTGCGGGTTACGCGGGGCGGCGGGCCTCGTCGACGAGCAGCACCGGGATGCCGTCCCGCACCGGGTAGGCGAGGCCGCAGTCGGTGCCGGTGCAGACCAGCTCGGGGCTTTCGGCCGCGGACCTGTCGTCGAGCCCGGCGTGGCAGGCCGGGCAGGCGAGGATCTCCAGAAGGCCGGCTTCGAGCGGCATGGGGTGGGTCCCTTCGGGCATGCGGTGCGGATCCGGTCCGGACCCGGGTTCGGGTCCGCGGAGCTTGGGGCGTGGTCAGCCTACCGCCGGGCCGGGAGGGTCGCGGCCCGGCGGCCCCCGCCCGACCGCGCATGCGTCGGCGTCAGGCCCGGTGGCGGTGCGGACGCGGTGGGTGCAGGACGTCCGGCCGGGACCGGTCAGGCGCGGACGAGGGCGAGGACCTCGTCGCGTACCGCCGTCATGGTGCTCTCGTCCCGTGCCTCGACGTTCAGACGCAGCAGTGGCTCGGTGTTGGAGGCGCGGAGGTTGAACCACCAGTCGGGGCCGGTGACCGTGAGTCCGTCAAGCTCGTCGAACCGCACGTCGTCGCGGTGGTCGTACGCCGCCCTGATCACGGCCAGCCGGTCCGCCTGGTCGGCCACGGTGGAGTTGATCTCGCCGGAGCCCGCGTAGCGGTCGTACCGGTCGAGGAGCCCGGAGAGCGGGCCGTCCTGGCCGCCGAGCGCGGCGAGGACGTGGAGGGCGGCGAGCATGCCCGTGTCGGCGTTCCAGAAGTCGCGGAAGTAGTAGTGCGCGGAGTGCTCGCCGCCGAAGATCGCGCCGTGTTCCGCCATCTCGGCCTTGATGAACGAGTGGCCGACGCGGGTACGGACGGGGGTTCCGCCGTTCTCGCGTACGACTTCGGGGACCGACCAGGAGGTGATCAGGTTGTGGATGACGGTGCCCTTGCCGCCGTTGCGGGCCAGCTCACGGGCGGCGACCAGGGCAGTGATCGCGGACGGGGAGACGCCTTCGCCGCGCTCGTCGACGACGAAGCAGCGGTCCGCGTCGCCGTCGAAGGCCAGGCCGAGGTCGGCGCCCTCGGCGAGGACGCGGGCCTGGAGGTCGACGATGTTCTTCGGGTCGAGGGGGTTGGCCTCGTGGTTGGGGAAGGTGCCGTCCAGCTCGAAGTACATGGGTACGAGGTCGAGGGGCAGGCCCGCGAAGACGGTGGGGACGGTGTGGCCGCCCATGCCGTTCCCGGCGTCCACGACCACCTTGAGCGGCCGGATCCCGGAGAGGCCGACGAGGCCCAGCAGGTGCGCGGCGTAGTCGGTGAGGGTGTCGCGCTCGGTGACGGTGCCCGGGGTGGTGGCGGAGGTGGCGGGCAGGCCGTGCTCCGACCACTGCTCGACCAGCGTGCGGATCTCGGTCAGGCCGGTGTCCTGGCCCACCGGTGCCGCCCCGGCGCGGCACAGCTTGATGCCGTTGTACCGCGCCGGGTTGTGCGAGGCCGTGAACATCGCTCCGGGCAGGTCCAGCGCCCCGGACGCGTAGTACAGCTGGTCCGTGGAGCAGAGCCCGATGAGGGTCACGTCGGCGCCGCGCGCCGTCGCACCGCGGGCGAACGCGGCGGCCAGGCCGGGTGAGGACGGCCGCATGTCGTGGCCGATGACGATCGCGTCCGCGTCGGTGACCTGGACGAAGGCGGCACCGAACAGTTCGGCGAGCGGCTCGTCCCACTGGTCGGGCACGACTCCGCGCACGTCGTACGCCTTCACGAGCTGCGACAGGTCAGCAACCACGGACGGTCCTCCTGGGATCTTTACGGACCGCCCAAACTACCCGGCGGCACCGGACCGCCGGTCAGGGGAGCATCCAGCCCAGCACCACCGTGCTCTGCGCCATCACGATCAGGCACATCACCAGCAGCAGGCCGAGGCTCCACGGCAGGACCTTGCGCAGCAGATCGCCCTCGCGTCCGGCGAGCCCGACGGCCGCGCAGGCGATCGTCAGGTTCTGCGGGGAGATCATCTTGCCCAGCACTCCCCCGGAACTGTTGGCGGCGGCCAGGAGCACGGGCGAGAGGCCCGACTCCTGCGCGGCGGACACCTGGAGCGCACCGAAGAGGGCGTTGGCCGAGGTGTCGGAGCCGGAGACGGCGACGCCGAACCAGCCGAGCACCGGGGAGAGGAAGGCGAGCCCGGCACCCGCCGCGGCGACGGACTGGCCGATGGTGGCGGCCTGTCCGGAGAGGTTCATGACGTAGGCGAGGGCGAGGACGGAGGTGACCGTGAGGATCGCGTAGCGCAGTTCGTGCACGGTGGCCACCCACTCCCGCGCCGCCGCACCCGCCCGTACGCCGATGACGAAGGCCGTGATCAGGCCCGCGAACAGGACGAGGGTGCCGCCCGTGCCGAGGAGCGGGAGGGAGAACACGTTGGCGCCGACCGGTTCGCCGTCGGGCCCCGCGACGTCGAGGAACGGCCAGTCGAACACGCGCGTGGCCTCGGCCAGCAGCCGCTTGACGGGCGGGATCTGGGCGATGGAGAACACCGCGACGATCAGTGCGTACGGGGCGTAGGCGCGCAGCACCTCGCGGCGCGGGTCCTCCTGGTCCAGGTCCTCGCTGCGTACGCCCGTCAGCACGGCGGCGCGCACGGGTTCGGCGGCGGGCCTGCGGGCTCCGGGGAGGGCGATCAGCGCGCCCGCGCCCACCAGGGCCGCCGCGATGTCGGCGAGCTGCGCGGAGACGAAGTTGGACGCGGCGAACTGCGCGACGGCGAAGGCCACTCCGCAGACGAGCGCGGGCAGCCAGGTCTCCCGCAGCCCTCGCCTGCCGTCGACCAGGAAGACCAGGATCAGCGGGACGACGAGCGCGAGCAGCGGGGTCTGGCGGCCGACGACCGTGGCGACGTCGTCCAGCGGCAGCCCGGTGACCTGGGCGAGCGTCACCACGGGCGTGCCCATGGCGCCGAAGGCGACGGGCGCGGTGTTGGCGACCAGGGAGACGACGGCGGCCTTCACCGGGTCGAAGCCGAGCGCGACGAGCATGACGGAGCAGATCGCGACGGGAGCGCCGAAGCCGGCCAGCGCCTCCAGGAGCGCGCCGAAGCAGAAGGCGATGACCAGCGCCTGGATGCGGGGGTCGTCGGAGACCCGGCCGAAGGAGCGCCTCAGGATGTCGAAGTGCTGGGTGCGGACGGTCATCCGGTACACCCAGAGGGCGTTGACGACAATCCACATGATGGGGAAGAGCCCGAAGAGGACGCCTTGCGCCCCCGCGGACAGGGTCTGCCCGACGGGCATGCCGAAGGCCAGCCAGCCGACGAGCACGGCGACGGCGAGCCCGATGAGTCCGGCGCGGTGGGCCTTCATGCGGACGGCGCCGAGCAGGACCAGCACGGTCACCAGTGGCAGGGATGCGACGAGAGCGGACAGACCGAGCGAATCGGCTACGGGTTCGAGTTGCTGGACAAACACACAGGCCTCCCCGGGATTCCGTGATGCGGAAGCGATCTCTCACGGGTGGGGGAATGGTCGTGTCCGCGACAAGCCAGCGTCAATGCTCCGTACCGGAAAAGTTCTTCAGGGCGGAGACCGGGGGCGGGCCGGACGGCGATGTGACAGGTGGGACCGGTGGGGCAGACGGTGCCTCAGCCGCCCCGCACAGACGCTGCGTCGGGGCCTTGCGCAGACGGTGTGTCAGGAGTCCGGGGAGCGCAGCACCCGGAGGTGCCCGCGGCGCGCGACCTCCACCGGGTCCGCCGCCCGGGGACCCCGGCCGCCCTGCTGCCGGTCCTGGGGCCTGGCCGCCTCACGCACGGCGTTGGCGAGCGCTTCGAGATCGTCACCGTTGGGGCGGGTGGGAGCCGAGGGGTCGGAGAGCCGGACGACTTCCCAGCCGCGCGGCGCGGTGAGCCGTTCACCGTGCTCGGCGCAGAGGTCGTAGCAGTGGGGCTCGGCATAGGTGGCGAGCGGGCCGAGGACCGCGGTCGAGTCGGCATAGACGTACGTCAGTGTCGCGACGGCGGGACGGCCGCACGCGGTTCGCGAACAGCGACGTACAGGGCTCACGATGTTGGACGGTACCGCACTCTTGAGCGGGCTGCGACGACTCTCCCTCAGCTCACCCCGTCGTGTCGCCCATCGAACGGGGCCCGGCGCGGGGCCGGCGCAGCCGTTCCGACCTGCGGGGAAGCCCCTGTGCGCCGGTGTGCGCGGGCCGGGCCGAGGCCGCCGGGGAGAACGTGAGCGTTCGTTCGACGGAAGCTCAGCGATCACATCGAGGACCGGAATCGCACTCGATCCTGGCTGGAATGGTCATCCGGGGACACACAGCGAACCGGCGGAGAAGCCGTGATCGCCGCGGCCCGAGGAGAGTTACGCTGCGTCGGTGATGGACAGTCCCGTACCGCCCCTCCCCTCCGAGCCCCGGCCCCGCCGCCGCGACCGCCATGGCCGCGGCATGCGCGGACCGGTCGCACCGCCACAGGTGCCGCTGTCCGTCAGCAGGGCCGACAGTTTCCGGGATCTCGTCCAGGATTCGGTGGAGCGGCTGGAGCGGCGCTGGCCGCAGCTCACGGATGTCGACTTCCTGGTCCTCGATGTGCCGGACGCGCTCGAGGAGACCGTGCCGCTGGGGCGCGCGCTGTCCGCCGCGAAGGGACGGCCCGCCCAGATCGTCGTCTACCGGCGCCCCGTCGAGATCCGCACCAAGAGCCGCGACGAGCGCGCCCTGCTGATCCACGAGGTCGTGGTGGAGCAGGTCGCGGAGCTGCTCGGCCTCTCGCCCGAGTCGGTCGACCCGCGCTACGGGCAGGACTGAGCAGCCCGCGGTCCTCAGTCGTCCAGGACCGTGAGGTCCTGCTCCGCCTCGGGCACCTCGACCGTGCCCCCGTCGTCCTGCAGCGTCTGCACGGTGAACATGTCGATACCGCCCTCCGCGATCGTGAGCGTACGAGCCGCGTGCACCGGGCCGCCCGACTCGGTCTCCACCGTCAGGGCGTAACCGCCCTTGAGGCCGGCCGGGGCTTCCGGCGTGACCTCGATCGTCGTGCCGCCCTTGACCGTGTACGTCTTGACGGCCGCCTCGCCGCCCCCGCTGCCCGCCGACGCCGTGACCTTGACCTTGGCCGTTTCGCCCGGTGCGGTCAGGGAAAGCACCGAACCCTTCGCCCGGTTGTCGGCGACGCTCGCCCGTTCGCCGACGGGCCCGGTCGCCGGGATGAACGCGACCTCCTGCTCGGCACCGGTACCGCGCACCACGCGCAGCGCGGCGACCACCGGGGTCCTGCTGCCGTCGGTGGGCGTCAGCCGGAGCGATCCGGGCTCCCCGCGGGTGACGTCCTTGAGGTCGACGCTCGCGGTCATCTGCGACTTGATGTGCAGGGTGTCGTTCCCGGCGGGTGAGAACGCCCCGTTCTTGCCCAGGAGCTGGACCTTCACATCGGCGTCGTCCTCCCCCGGCGCGAACGCCACCAGCCGTACGGAGGTGGCGTCGGCCGGGATCCCGGGCAGGACCTGGGTGCCCGCCGGGTCGGCGGAGGCGGCCAGCCAGTCGCTGCCCACCTCGTCCTCGGCGGCGCTCACGACCGCGCCGACACGCCCCGACCGGGTGGTGACGTGGACGGTGACGTTCTCGGCGGCCTCGCTGGTCAGGGTCGAGATCAGCATGGGGACGCTCGACCGCGCCGGGACGGTGATGCCCTCCCCGACGTCGGACTTCAGGGGGCCCTCGGCGCCGTACAGCTCGATGTCGGCGACGGCGGCGGTGTCGTCGGGGTTGGTGAGGTGCACGTAGTCCTGACGTGCCTTCCCGGTGCTCGCGCCCGGGAACCAGAAGTCCGTGTCGGGGGCCGTGCAGCTGACGCCGAGCAGGCCCCGAGCACCGCCCGCGGCGGCCGTGGTGGTCTGCTGGGCGGTCCAGCCCGGGGCGAACCTTCCGGTGGCGGTGCCGACGAGCGCGGGAGCTCCGGACTTGGAGGTCTCGGCGGTGGCCGGCTTGCCGAGGTCCTTGAGGGAGACGACGGGCTTGCTGTCGGCCGCCTTCTTCTTGGCGTCGGCGTCGGCCTTGTCGTCAGCCTTGTCGTCGGCCGGCTCGTCCTCGTCCGCGGGCAGTGCGTCGGCCGCCTTCAGCTCGGCGGCTCCGTCCTTCGGCCCGTCCTTCGCCACCGGGGTGAAGGACGTGTACGTCGTATCCGCCAGCTCGGACGTGCTCGGGGCCGGGCAGACCAGGCTGGAGCGCTCGACGGGAAGCCGGGCGGCGGCCTTCGCCTCCGTGGCTCCCTCGTCGCCGGGCACCGTGAGCGCGGCGAAACCGGTGACGGCGGCCAGGGCGACGACGCCCGCGATGAGGGACAGGGGGGTGGACTTCACTCGGACTCGCCTCGCGATGCGTTGCCGTTGCCGTGCGGCCACGGGTTTTCCTGGCCCGGGGTCGCGTTCTCGTCGTGCCCGTCACGCCCGTCGTACGGGGCGGGTTCGCCGGTCCCCGTGGCGTAGGGCTGCTGCTGGGCGTAGCCGTACGGGTCGTAGGCGCCCTGCTGCTGGTACGGATCCTGCTGGTACGGGTCCTGCTGATAGGGATCGGGGTGGTAGTACTGCCCGGCGTCCTGCCCGCCCTGGTACTGGCCGTAGTCGGCGCCCTGGTACTGCTGCGCGTCCCACTCCCCGTACTGCTGCTGCGGGACCGCCGCGTAGGTGCCGGTGCCGTCCTGGGCGTCCGGGACGGCGGCGTACGTACCCGTGCCGTCCTGGTCGTCCTGGACCGCCGCGTACGGGTCGGTGTTCTGCTGGGCCGGGATGTACTCCCCCGGCGCCTGTTCCGGAAGGCCGGGAGCCTGCTCGCCGTATCCGGCCCCGGTCTCCGGGCCGGCCTCCGCGTACGCCGTCCCCACGCCGTCGTCGCCCGCCGCCGCGGCTTCCGCCTGGGCGGCGGCGCGCAGCCTGCGTGCCCGGCGGCCCTCCCCCTCGACCGGCTCGGCCGCGACGGCCTCGGTCTCCTCGGGCAGGTCGTCGTCGATCTCCCGGCGGCGACCCGGCAGGGCCATCACCACCAGGACGACGCCGAGCGCCACCTGCGCCCAGACCCAGGCGGTGTGCGTGACGGGTGCGTCGTAGGTGAGGTCCAGGGCGCCGCCCTCGGTGGGCAGGTCGAAGCCCTGCGCCCAGCCGTCGACCGTCTTCGGGGTCAGCGCCCGGCCGTTCAGCGTGGCCTGCCAGCCCGGGTCGGCCGCGTCGGCGATCCGCAGCACCCGGCCGGAGTCGCCCTCGGGAATCTTGCTGTGCGCCTCGACGGCCAGCGACCCGACGGGTACGGGCTCGGCGCCCGCGCCGGAGGGCACGATCGCCACACGGGAGACCTGGCGGTCGACCCGCCACAGGGCGCTGCCGTCCAGCTGGCTGAGCCTGCTCAGGCCCGGGGTCGAGTCCAGCACCCGGCTCATCTCGCGGGGCGCCCCGTCCCGTACGAGGACGTAGCGGATCGCGAAGCCGCTGAGCTGGCTGCCCTGGTCGGCGCCGGAGCCCGCGACCAGGTTGGCGACGACCTTGTCGAGGTGGGTGTTGCTGCCGCCGGCCTCGGTGAGCTCGGCGTCGCCCAGCCGGGCGCCCGAACCACGGACCAGGCTGTAGGAGACGGCGGCGGGTGACGTGCCCCCGAGCACCAGCGTGCGGGCCTGGTCGCGGGTGCTGCTCTCCTCCGCGACGAAGGCGGGCACCTGCACGGGGTCGCGGCGCTCCAGCGGACCGGCCGCGCCGCCGATCATCCAGCCGGCCGCGGCCAGGACCGGGGCGAGCCCGGCGGCCAGGGCGATCAGCGCGGCGACCGGCTGACGCCAGCCGAAGCTCAGCGCGGCGACCCGGACCCGGGCACCGTCCGCGCCGAGGAGCGCGGCGGCGAGCAGCGCGATGCCGTAGACGAGGGTGGCGGGCCCCGCCCAGGTGGAGCCGTTGGAGAGCGCCGCGAAGACCAGGGAGACCAGCACGACGGCCCAGGCGGTGCGGATCGCGAACTGCCGCTCCCCGCGCAGCAGGGCCGCCAGCGCAGCCAGCACGATGCCCAGCAGCAGGACGCCGCCCGCGGCCTTGGGGCCGCCGGGGCTGATGCCGAGCAGGTCGAGGGCGGACGCCGTGCCCGTACCGATGTCGAGCCCGGCCTCCTTCAGGAAGTTCGACGGGCTGCTCAGCAGGGACAGCGACCAGGGCGCGAGGACCAGGACCGGGGTACCTGCCATGGCCAGGAAGCGCAGTCCGTACGCGGTGATGTCGCCCCGCCGCAGCACGAGCACCCCGATGCCGAGGACCACCGCGAGCGGCCAGACGACCGGCGTGAAGGCCATGGTGAAGGTGAGCAGCAGGGTGTACGCCCAGGTGGCGCGCCAGCTGCCGCGTGCGGTGGAGCCGTCGCCCCGCAGTCCGTGCGCGGCGACGGCCGCGCGGGCGATCAGCGGGAGCAGGACGGCGAGGACGGCCGTGCCCAGCCGCCCGGTGGCCAGCGCCCCGGTCGCGGCGGGCAGGAAGGCGTACGCGACGCTCGCCCAGGCCCGCAGGAGCCGGGACTCGATCAGCGGCCGGGAGGCGAAGTACGCGGTGAGCCCGGCCAGCGGGACCGAGCAGACGAGCAGGAGGGTGAGCGCGAAGCCCGTGGAGCCGAGGAACAGCGCCGACAGGGCGGCGATCACGCCGAGGTAGGGCGGGGCGGACTGGGTTCCGCCGGTGCCGACGGGGTGCCAGCCGTCCGCGTAGCGCCCCCAGAGGTCGGAGACGTCAGCGGGGGCGGGCAGCAGTGCGCCGCCCGCGAGGGCGCCGCTGCCGAGGAGGCCTCGGCAGGCGACCAGCGAGACGAGGAGGAGGAGCGCGAAGAGCACGGGGCCGGGCTTGCGGCCGACCTTCTTGAGCCGTGCGAACTGCTCTATCTCCAGGAAGTCGGCGTCGTCACCGCCGGGCCCGGACTCCACCACTCCGTGACGTGAACCGCCGGAGTCGGAGTCGGTGCGGCTGCCGAAGTTGCCCGCGACCTGTTCGAAGGTGGCCCGGACCGTGGCACCGGGCGGCGGGAAGAGCGACCGCAGCTCGGCCGCGTCCACCGCCCCTCCCTTGCGCGCGCGGCGCGCGGCGAAGATCCGCCCGGGCCGCAGCAGGGTGCCGAAGAGTCCGGCCACCTCGTCGAGCGCCTGCCCGGGCACCTTGCCGACGAGGTAGGCGAGGGTGCGCAGCAGGGTGCCGACGACGAGGCGGAGCAGGGCCCACGGCAGCTGTTTGCCGCGGGCGTTGACGAGCATCGTGTAGACGGCACCGGCCTTGTCGACGCGGTGCGGACTGGCGACGGAGCGTCCGGCACAGTCGATGGGGCGGCGTTCCCTGGCGGAGGCCTCGGCATGCCGCAGGACGGCGTCGGGCGCGACGAGCACCCGGTGTCCTGCCATGTGGGCGCGCCAGCAGAGGTCGACGTCGTCGCGCATCAGCGGGAGCCTGCGGTCGAAGCCGCCGAGCTCCTCCCAGACGTCGCGGCGCACCAGCATGCCGGCGGAGGAGACGGAGAGCACCGTACGGACCTGGTCGTGCTGGCCCTGGTCCTGCTCGCGGCGGTCGAGGCCGGTCCAGCGGCGTCCGCTGTTGGCGATGGAGACGCCGACCTCGAGGAGTTGCTTGCGGTCGTACCAGCCGCGCAGCTTGGGTCCGACGATCGCGGCGTGCTTGTCGTTGTCGACGACGCGGAGCATCTCGGCGAGCGCGTCCGGCTCGGGTGCGCTGTCGTCGTGCAGCAGCCAGAGCCACTGGACGGGTTCGCCGTGCGGGAACTCCGGCAGGTCGTACGCGTCGTCGCGCCAGCTGCGGGTGACCGGGTCCCAGCCGCTGGGGCGCTTCAGGTACGGCAGGTCGTCCGGGGTGAGGACGCCGGCCGTACGGGTCGCCTCCTCGACGGCCGTACCGAAGCTCGTACGCCGGGCCAGGTGGAGCACGCGCTCGCCGCCGAGCGCCTCGGTGACCAGGCGGGCGGAGTCGTCGGCGCTGCCGGTGTCGGCGGCGACGACGTTCTGTACGGGGCGCTCCTGCCCGAGCAGTCCGCCGAGCACATGGGGCAGCCAGCGTGCCCCGTCGTGCGAGACGAGCACGGCGGTGACGACGTGCCGGGGGAACTCTGGGGCGGCGGCGGCCGCGTTCGGCGCCGCCGAGTGGCTGTGCACGGACATCGGGGTACGGGCCCTCCGGCCGGGTCCGGAGGGGGTCCCCCCCGGGGGCTGCATCGGTGTACACGCGCGCCGCGGCGGGGCGTTGGCGCGTCTCTCGGACGGGGCCCCACACTAACGGTACGGATGTCCGCCCCGCGCCGAACGGTTGACCGGCGGGAACCGGGGAGGGCCGGACACACCGATGGCCTGAGGGCGGCACCCTGCGTCACAGGGCACGGCTCCCAGGCCATCGCGGTCCCGGCGTCCGGGGTGTGCGGCGTCAGATGGCCGCCTTCTTCAGACGTCGCCGCTCGCGCTCGGAGAGGCCGCCCCAGATCCCGAACCGTTCGTCGTTGTTGAGGGCGTACTCAAGGCATTCGGAGCGGACTTCGCAGGCGAGACAGACCTTCTTGGCCTCGCGGGTGGAGCCGCCCTTCTCGGGGAAGAAGGACTCGGGATCGGTCTGGGCGCACAGCGCGCGCTCCTGCCAGCCGAGCTCCTCGTCCGCGTCCTCGACCAGCAGTTGCTGGAACAGCTCGGTCATGTGCGCCCCTCGTCTGTCTCTTGCGTCCCGTGATGCGGCCGTTATCGATACGGCCGAACGACACGAGTGAAATTACAAGTGTGTAGCTTCGGGCCAGTCAAGCGAAGATCTGCTATTGGCCTTGGTATTCACTCTGCGGAACCAAGCGTATGCGCTAAGTGTTCAAATCACCAAAAACCTGACATATGCCATCGGCGTCATCCGGCTCCGCTTCTCACCGAGTGAGACGAGTGGGATGGCCCCGATGTTTCGATTCGATCACCGAAGCGACCAAGATCACAGTAGGGTCACGGACTTTCAACCGCGTTTACGGAAGCGGTTGATGCGCCACCTTGCCCCTGCGAGGGGTGCCAAAACCTTTCTCCATTAGGCGCAACCGGATGGGGTGAAACATTGCCGCCAAATCGGGCATTGAGTTGACAGGGGACGGATCCACCCGGTCTCCTTGACTTCATGCACGCGACCGCAGTGACGTACCAGGCCCACACCCGTGGGTTCCGTACGGCTGTCCAGGCCCGCTGTTGCTGTTCCAGCTGTCACAGCTGTTGAAGCCCTCGCGCTCCAGCTCCGATCCAGCTTCGTTTCATCGCATTCCGGTCACCCCAGGCTCGGGGACCCCCCGCACGCGCACCCACATGCCGAGGAACCACCGCACCCATGAACAGCGACAGCGACCTTTCGATCGCCGGCGACATCCTTGAGGTCCAGCACCTTCTCCAGCCGGCCAGCCCCCACCCCTCCACCGTGGCCGGGTTCGTCGGACTCGCCCGCTCCATCGCCGCCGACCGCGGCCGGTGGGCGCCGCTCGTCCGGTACGACACCACCACCCGCTGGTACCACCGGCTGCAGACGGGGCCGGGCTACGAGGTATGGCTGCTGAGCTGGGTCCCCGGCCAGGGCAGCGGCCGCCACGACCACGGCCTCTCCTCCGGCGTACTCACCGTCCTGGACGGCGAGTTGACCGAGCACACGGCACGCGGGGCACAGGCCCTGGGGGCGGGCGCGCAGCGCGTCTTCGCCCCGGGGTACGTCCACGAGGTCGTCAACGACTCGCTGGAACCGGCCGTCAGCCTGCACGTCTACTTCCCGGGCCTGACCGACATGCCGATGTATTCGGCCCGGTGCGCCACGGCCGCCGACGACGTCGTCCCGGCCTGAGGCTCCGCCACCGCCCCACAACGATCAGGCTCCGCCTGACAGACTGTCGTTCATGCGCATTGTGGTTCTGGCCGGCGGTATCGGTGGTGCTCGTTTTCTGCGTGGCCTCAAACAGGCCGCGCCCGACGCGGACATCACGGTGATCGGCAATACCGGCGACGACATCCATCTGTTCGGACTGAAGGTCTGCCCCGACCTCGACACCGTGATGTATACCCTCGGCGGGGGCATCAACGAGGAGCAGGGCTGGGGGCGTACCGACGAGAGCTTCCGGGTCAAGGACGAGCTCGCGGCGTACGGGGTGGGGCCCGAGTGGTTCGGCCTCGGCGACCGTGACTTCGCGACCCACATCGTCCGTACGCAGATGCTTGCCGCGGGCTACCCGCTGAGCGCGGTCACCGAGGCCCTCTGCGCCAGGTGGAAGCCGGGCGTCCGGCTGATCCCCATGTCCGACGACCGCGTCGAGACACATGTGGCGGTGGACGTCGACGGCGAGAGCAAGGCCATCCACTTCCAGGAGTACTGGGTGAAGCTGCGCGCCTCCGTGCCCGCGCAGGCCGTCGTGCCGGTGGGCGCGGAGCAGGCCAAGCCCGCGCCGGGGGTGCTGGAGGCCATCGCCGCGTCCGACGTCATCGTCTTCCCGCCGTCGAACCCCGTCGTGTCGGTGGGCACCATCCTCGCCGTGCCCGGCATCCGGGAGGCGATCGCCGAGGCCGGGGTCCCGGTCGTCGGGCTCTCCCCCATCGTCGGTGACGCGCCCGTGCGGGGCATGGCCGACAAGGTGCTGGCTGCGGTGGGCGTCGAGTCCACCGCCGCGGCCGTCGCCCAGCACTACGGTTCGGGGCTGCTCGACGGCTGGCTCGTCGACAGCGTGGACGAGGCAGTGGTCGGCGAGGTCGAGGCGGCGGGGATCCGCTGCCGCGCCGTCCCGCTGATGATGACGGACGTGGACGCCACCGCCGAGATGGCCCGGCAGGCCCTGGCGCTGGCCGAGGAGGTACGGGCATGAGCGGCGGACCGGCCGGCACGGCGCCCTCGTACCGGGTGTGGGCGCTGCCCGGGGTGCCCGAGGTGCACAAGGGTGACGACCTCGCGAAGCTGATCGCCGCCACCGAGCCGGGTCTGGTGGACGGTGATGTCCTGCTGGTCACCTCGAAGATCGTCTCCAAGGCTGAGGGCCGGATCGTCGAGGCCACGGACCGGGAGGCGGCGATCGACGCCGAGACCGTCCGGGTGGTCGCCCGGCGCGGGACGCTCAGGATCGTCGAGAACCGGCAGGGGCTCGTCATGGCCGCCGCCGGGGTCGACGCCTCGAACACCCCGGCCGGGACGGTGCTTCTGCTGCCCGAGGACCCGGACGCGTCGGCCCGGCTGATCCGCGACGGCCTGCGGGACACGCTCGGGGTCGAGGTCGGGGTCGTCGTCACGGACACCTTCGGCCGCCCCTGGCGCAACGGCCTCACGGACGTGGCGATCGGAGCGGCGGGGGTCAGGGTCCTGGACGATCTGCGGGGCGGCACCGACGGGTACGGCAATCCGCTGAGCGCCACCGTCGTGGCCACGGCCGACGAACTGGCCTCGGCCGGCGACCTGGTGAAGGGCAAGGCCTCCGGGCTGCCGGTCGCGGTGGTGCGCGGGCTCCCCCATGTGGTGGCGGACGCCTCCGAGGACGAGGGTGCCCGCGCGATGGTGCGGGTCGCGGCCGACGACATGTTCCGGCTGGGTACGTCCGAGGCGGTGCGGGAAGCGCTGAACCTCCGGCGCACGGTGCGGGAGTTCACGGACGAACCGGTCGACCCCGGGGCCGTACGACGGGCGGTGGCGGCGGCAGTGACGGCTCCGGCGCCCCACCACACCACGCCGTGGCGGTTCGTCCTGCTGGAGTCGGAGCAGTCGCGTCACCGGCTGCTGGACGCCATGCGGGACGCCTGGATCGCCGATCTGCGGCGCGACGGGCGCAGCGAGGAGTCGGTCGCCAAGCGGGTGCGGCGGGGCGATGTCCTGCGCGACGCGCCGTACCTGGCGGTGCCGTGCCTCGTGATGGACGGCTCGCACACCTACGGGGACGAGCGCCGGGACACCGCGGAGCGCGAGATGTTCGTGGTCGCGGCCGGTGCGGGCGTGCAGAACTTCCTGGTGGCGCTCGCGGGTGAGCGCCTCGGCTCGGCGTGGGTCTCCTCGACGATGTTCTGCCGGTCCGTGGTGCGCGAGGTGCTGGACCTGCCGGACTCCTGGGATCCGCTGGGCGCGGTGGCCGTGGGGCACCCGAAGGGGACGCCGCCGGCACGGCCCGCCCGGGACGCGGGGGCGTTCATCGAGGTCCGCTGAGGCGAGCCGCCCGGCTCACAGCCGGGCGATGTCGCGTGGCGTCATCCGGGGGGCACGGCGGGCCGGGGTGTGGCCCGAGAGCATGATCAGACGCGTCGCCCGGTGGCGCTGGCCCTCGTACGGGGCGAGGAGGGCCAGCATCTCCTCGTCGTCGGCGTTCCTGTTGTCCGCGAGTGCGTGGCCGACGATGCCCGGCAGATGGAGGTCGCCGACCGTCACCGCGTCCGCCGCGCCGTTCGAGCGCTGGAGGGTCTCCGCCGCCGTCCAGGGGCCGATGCCCGGGATCAGCTGGAGCCGGGCCGTCGCCTCGGGGAGTTCCATGGCGGCCGCCTCCTCCATGCGCCGCGCCACCCGGACCGCGCGCAGGATCGTGGCGGAGCGTTTGGCGTCCACGCCCGCGCGGTGCCACTCCCAGGACGGGATCAGCGACCAGGTCCTGGCGTCGGGCATGACGTACAGGCCGTACGTGCCGAAGGTCACGTCGGCGGGGCCGGGCGCTGGGGTGCCGTAGGTGCGGACCAGCAGCCGCCAGGCGCGGTAGGCCTCGTCGGTGGTGACCTTCTGCTCCAGGATCGACGGGATCAGGGACTCCATGACCAGCCCGGTGCGCAGCAGCCGCAGCCCGGGCCGGCGGCGCTGGGTCAGGGCGAGCAGCCGGTGGCGCGGCCGGAAGTCGTCCGGGGTGTCGTCCGCGCCGAGCAGCGCCGGGAGTCCGTCCAGGAGCCACTGCGCGCCCGGGCCCCAGGCAGCCGCCGAGACGCTGCCGTCCCGGGACGCGGAGACGCGCAGGGTGCCGGGGCCGGCCGGGGTGCGGGTCGCCCGCCAGAAGGATCCGTCGGGCAGCGCACGGTAGGTGGGGTCCGCGGGGCCGCGCCGCAGCGGGCTCAGGACGAGCCGCAGGTCGAACGGGCCCGGCGGGGCCCACGTCCGGGTCCGCGGCGTGGCGGACGCGGCGCCGGCACCGGACCCCGGATCCTGCCGGGGCACGGCGGTGGTGCGGGGTACGAAGCGTCCTGCCACGGGTGAGGTCCTCGGTCGTCGGGGGTGCCTATCGAGGGTAAGGCCGACGCGGACCTTTCAGCGGGTGGAGGGGCCGGGTCACTGGTCGGACGAGAAGCGGACCGAGGCGTCCGGGAGGACCGCGCCGCACCAGACACGGATCCCGTCCCGCAGTTCGTTGTCGGCTCCCACCTGGGCGCCGTCGCCGATCACCGCGCCCGTGAGCACCGAGCGGGCGCCGATCCTGGCGCCGGCTCCGACCAGCGAGTCGGTGATCACCGCGCCCGGCTCCACGACGGCGCCGTCCAGCACGGTGGAGCCGGAGATCCTGGCGCCCTCGCCGATCAGGGCGCCCTCGCCGATGACCGTGCCGCCGGTGAGCTTGGCGTCGGCGGCCACCGAGGCGGTGGGCAGGACGAGCCGGTCGCCGCAGCGGCCGGGGACCGCGGGGGACGGGGCGCGGCCGAGGACCAGGTCGGCGGAGCCGCGGACGAACGCCTGCGGGGTGCCGAGGTCCAGCCAGTACGTGGAGTCCACCATGCCCTGGAGATGTGCGCCGTCGGCCAGCAGGCCGGGGAAGGTCTCGCGCTCCACGGAGACCGGCCGGCCGGCCGGGATCGTGTCGATGACGGAGCGGCGGAAGATGTACGCCCCCGCGTTGATCTGGTCGGTGACTATCTCCTCGGGGGTCTGCGGCTTCTCCAGGAAGGCCGTCACCCTGCCCGTGGCGTCCGTCGGTACGAGACCGAAGGCGCGCGGGTCCTCCACCCTGGTGAGGTGCAGGGAGACGTCCGCCCCTGAGGTGGCGTGCGCCGCGACCAGGGCCCGGATGTCGAGGCCGGTGAGGATGTCCCCGTTGAACACGATGACGGGTTCGTCCGGGCCCGAGGCCAGGCGCGACGCCACGTTCCGGATGGCTCCGCCGGTACCGAGGGGTTCGTCCTCGGTGACGTACTCGATGGAGAGGCCGAGCGACGAACCGTCACCGAAGTACGGTTCGAACACCTCCGCGAGGTAGGACGTCGCGAGCACGATGTGCTCCACCCCGGCCGCCCTGGCACGCGCCAGTTGGTGCGTGAGGAAGGGCACCCCCGCCGCCGGGACCATCGGCTTCGGGGTGTGCACCGTGAGCGGGCGCAGCCGGGTGCCCTTGCCACCGACCAGGAGGATCGCTTCTTTTGCCTCTGTCACAGCACCGTCTCTGCTTCCTGCTGGGGCCGGGCCTCGTATCGGCTGGCCAGTGTATGCAGACCGTTCGGAACCTCCCGGTCAGCGGCCCTGCAGCTTCGCCGAACTGGTCCGCGCCGTGCCGAGCTTGTTGTAAAGACGGATTCCTGGGCATTCGGTTGCGAACCCGTCGCGGTGCCCGGAGATGACGTTGAGTTTGGCCTTCGCACCCTTCTTGTACTTCCCGCTGCCGCCGGAGACGAGCGTGACCTTCCCCTTGGGGTTGCGGCCGAACAGGCCGAGCTTCCAGGCGGTGAGCTTGGCGATGGCGGTGACCGCGGCCGCGGGCGGGTTCTTCGAGCTGTACGTCCCGAGTACCGCGATGCCCATGCTGTTCGAGTTGAAACCGAGGGTGTGGGCGCCGAGCACCGCCTTCGTCACGCCTCCGGCGCGCCCTTCGTAGATGTTTCCGCACTTGTCGACGGCGAAGTTGTAGCCGAAGTCGCGCCAGCCGCTGCTCTTGACGTGGTAGCGGTAGATACTGCGCAGGACGGAGGGCGCCTGGGCGCAGGTGTAGTTGTTGCCGGTGGCGCTGTGATGGATGAAGGCGGCCTTGACGGTCGAGGTGTACGCGAAGGCACGTTCGCGCAGGCTCTCGTCGGCGCCCCAGCCCTTGCGGGTGACGATGCGCGGGCGCGGTCCCACGAACGGCTTGGCGCCCGCTCCGACGACCGCCTGCTCCTCCGACTCGGCCTTGCTCAGTGCGGGGATCTCGGCGGCACCGAGCGGCGCGAGGTCGGCGTTGACCGCGGAGCTCTCGGCCGCGGCCATGCTGAGGCCCGCGGACTCCGGGAGCGCGCCGGCCTGGGCGGCCGAGGCCGTCGCGGGCGTCGCGGTGCCCGCCGGCTGGGTGACGGCGGACGGGGTGCCCGCCGTCGGGGTGCCTGCCGCCGGGGTGGCCTCGGCGGTCGACGGCTCCGGGTCGTCGCCCGGGTCGACGAGCTCCACCCGGAGGCCCGCCGGGAGGGGCGCGGTGTCGGGAGGGCCGCTCCGGGGTCCGGCGGTCTCGGACCGTACGCGTACCTCGACGCCGTCCGAGTCGCCGACCCAGAGGGGGGCGGTGGAGCCACGCACCGTGCCCGATTCGCGTTCGGGGCTGCCCGAGTCGGCGGCGTGGTCGGTGTTGTGGGTCTCCAGGGACTGCCAGCCCGACCACCTGGTGGTGCCGGTCGCCCGGGTGCGGACCTGGACGGTGCCGTGCAGTTCGGCGTCGGCGTCGTCCCAGACCACGCCGACGAGCGAGAAGCGGTGCGAGTCACGTCGCAGCAGCCCCTGTGCGGCTGCCGGATTCATGGATTCGGTGGGTTTGCCGGTGGTCCGCGGGACCGCGTCGGTGAGCGGCCGGAGGCGCAGTGACTGGGTCGAGCCCACGGGTTCGGCGGGAGCGGCCGCTGGCGCCCGCGGGACCGGGGCCTGGACGGGGGCGGCGGAAGCGGGCGCGGCGAGCGGGAGGGTGAGTGCCGTCGCGCAGGTGACGCCGATCGAGGTTGCAAGAAGTGCACGCATACAGGAAATCCTTGACAGAGTCCGGCATTCCCGGCTACTGGAGTAAAGCCGCCACCAGTTGACGCACCGTCTGCCGAACCGGTGTACGGGGCACTCGTCACGCCCTGCCGGGCCGGCGCCCGCCGCGTACCCTTGCGCGGATGAACGCCAGCGATCGCACCCCCGCCGACCTGCTGCGATCCGCGCTCGCCGCGGACCCCGGCCGCCCCCTCGTCACCTTCTACGACGACGCAACCGGAGAGCGCGTCGAACTGTCGGTGGCCACCTTCGCCAATTGGGTGGCCAAGACCGCCAATCTGCTCCAGGGCGACCTCGCCGCCGAGCCGGGCGACCGGCTCGCCCTGCTGCTCCCCGCGCACTGGCAGTCGGCCGTCTGGCTGCTCGCCTGCTCCTCGGTGGGGGTCGTCGCCGAGGTGCAGGG
Organism: Streptomyces sp. NPDC102451; assembly: GCF_044765485.1. Lineage (NCBI taxonomy): Bacteria > Bacillati > Actinomycetota > Actinomycetes > Kitasatosporales > Streptomycetaceae > Streptomyces > Streptomyces sp. NPDC102451. The sequence continues at coordinate 26,924 of NZ_JBIWKD010000014.1, forward strand.
CGACCCGGCCTCCGCCGACCTCGTCGTCAGCGGACCGGACACGCTCGACCGGGCCCGTGCCTGCCGAGGTGAGCGGGTCGCGCTGGCGCTGCGTCCGCTGGGCGGCCGCTTCCCCCGGCCCCCCGAGGGGTTCGCGGACTACGCGGTGGAGGTGCCCGGCCAGGGCGACCGCTTCGCCCCGTACGCCCCGGTGGACCCGGCGGCCCCCGCGCTCTCGGTGGGCGGCGTCGTCCTGACGGCGGACCAGCTGGTCGCGCGGGCCCGCGAGGACGCGGCGGAGCTGGGACTCGGCCAGGGGTCCAGGCTCCTGACGGGCCGTACGTACGACACCTGGGAGGGGCTGTCCGCCGGACTCTTCGCCCCGCTGGCCGCGGGGGGCTCCGTGGTCCTCTGCCGCCATCTGGACCAGCTGGACGAGAACGGGCTGGCCAAGCGCGCCGAAAGCGAGCGGATCACCGGCACCGCGGTATGACAAGCGCTCCGAACGCCACCCGTCCGGCCCACGGCGGGCCGAGCCCTCACGACTGCGCACCGGCGGCGGTACATGATCGGGCGGTACGAAGCACCGCCGAGAACGCCGCCTGAATGCACAACCAAGCGTGAGGTTCAGCCGTCTACTCCTGCGACCGGCGGCCCATCGCGCCGCCGAACGTGAAGGATGGACGCAGACGTGAGCGACAGCCCCGGCACCCCGGCCGACCCGGACCGCCCGGACCACTCGGCCGGGGGCGGGCCTGCGGACGGACCGCGGGACGCCGCCGGGGCGGCCCCCGAGGACGACGCCGCCGTGCCCCCGTCCGGGGGCGACAGAGGCTCGGGGGCGGACGGGAGCGACGGCGGGGCCCCGGACGGCACCTGGGGTGAGCGGCCCGCGCGCGAGCCCCAGGGCCGCGGACGCCCCTGGCTCCGCTGGACCGCGCTCGCCGCCTCCCTGCTCGTGCTGGTCGCCGCCGGCGTCGGCTGGTGGCTGTACAAGAAGCTCGACGGCAACATCACGACCGACACGAGCGCGGCCGCCGAGCTCAAGGCGTACGAGAAGGAGCGCCCCCGGCCGATCGCGCGTGACGCGCAGAACATCCTGCTCATCGGCTCCGACACCCGCTCCGGCGACAACAGCGCGTACGGACGTGACGACGGCGGCAGCCAGCGTTCGGACACCACGATCCTGCTGCACCTCGCGGCCGACCGCGGGAGCGCGACGGCGGTGTCCATCCCGCGCGACCTGATGGCCGAGATCCCCAGCTGCCACACGGACGACGGCAAGGCCACGACAAAGCGGTTCGCCCAGTTCAACTCGGCCTTCGAGCTCGGCGGCACGGCCTGCACGATCCGTACGGTCGAGAAGATGACGGGCATCCGCGTCGACCACCACATGGTCATCGACTTCAACGGCTTCAAGGACATGGTCGACGCCGTGGACGGTGTGGAGGTCTGCCTCAAGGAGCCGGTCGACGACCCCGACGCCCATCTCAAGCTCCCCGCGGGCCGCCAGAAGCTCGACGGCGAGGAGGCCCTGGGATACGTGCGGGCCCGTAAGTCGATCGGGAACGGCAGCGACACCGAGCGCATGGACCGTCAGCAGAAGTTCCTGGGGGCACTCGTCAACAAGATGCAGAGCAACGGCGTGCTGCTGAACCCGACGCGGCTCTACCCGGTGCTGGACGCGGCGACCAAGTCGCTCACCACGGACCCGGGCCTCGACTCCCTGAGGGACCTGTACGACCTGGTGCGCGGGATGCGGAACGTCCCGACGGAGAAGGTGCAGTTCCTGACCGTGCCCCGGCGGTCCTACCCCGCCAACCCGAACCGCGACGAGCTCGTACAGCCGGACGCGGACCAGCTGTTCGCGCAGCTGCGCAAGGACGAAGTAGTCACCGTCGTCCCTCCCGAGGAAATCGAATCCGGGGATTCACAGACGGATCACAGCTCCGGGAACGACACGTCCGGCCGAAAGTCCGGCGATACGGATGCGAGCCCGACCCCCGCGCCCACGTATTCGGGGTCGAATGCTGCGGACGACCTGTGCGGCTCGTAAAGCAATTCCCAAGAGATGGACGACAATCGGAGCGGAATAGGCAGAATGCCCGGTTGTAAAGAGCGTGGAATGTGTCACGCGCGCCCCCTGTGGTCGATTCCGCCGGATAGTGTGACGCGATCCGGTGCTCGCGGCGACCAGACCGCGCACGGCCGGAACGGACAACCGAGCGCCCTGCCGGGGGAGGCGTCTCGCGTGGGACCGACGGAGGATCCAGGAAACCGTGGACGCGCATAGTCGTGGGCGGGCGGACGAAATCGACCCCGCCGACCAGTGGGTACTCAACCCGCGGACCGGTAATTACGAATTGCGACTGAACCACTCCGGAACAGAGTCGTCCAGCCCTTCCGGTACCCCGAATCCGTCCGCCGGCCGGAGTGAATCCCGCGTCGCGGTACCCGCTCAGCGAAGCCGCCGTACGACCGGGGGCGGCGGGGACCGGACACCGCCGGCCGCCCGCCGGGGAGGCAAGCCCCGCACATCACGGCGGAAGAAGGTCCTGCTGTGGACCGGCGGGATCATGGCCTTCGTGGTCGTCGCCGGATCGGCGGGGGCCTACGCGCTCTACCAGAAGTTCAACGGCAACCTCGCCACCGTCGACGTCGGTGACGCCGGCAGCAAGAGCGTCGCCGCCGACGGCCCGCTCAACATCCTGATCATCGGCACGGACAAGCGGACCGGCGAGGGCAACGAGGGCTACGGCGACAAGGGCAGCACGGGCCACGCCGACACCAACATCCTCTTCCACGTCTCCGCCGACCGCACCAACGCGACGGCGATGAGCATCCCCCGGGACCTGATCACGAATGTCCCCGACTGCACCACCAAGCAGGCGGACGGTTCGGAGAAGGACATACCCGGCTCGCAGAACGTGCGCTTCAACGTCAGCCTCGGCCAGGAGGGGCGCGACCCCGGGTGCACGATGCGCACGGTCAAGGAGATAACCGGTCTGTCGGTCGACCACTTCATGATGGTCGACTTCAACGCGGTCAAGACGCTCTCCACGGCGGTCGGCGGCGTCAAGGTCTGCCTGGACAAAGCGGTCAAGGACCCGGACTCGCACCTCGCCCTGCCGGCGGGCGAGTCCACGATCCAGGGCGAGGACGCGCTGGCCTTCGTCCGTACCCGGCACAGCTTCGGGAACCAGAGCGACCTGGACCGGATCAAGGTCCAGCAGCAGTTCATCGGCTCGATGATCCGTCGGATGAAGTCCGACGACACCCTGACCGACCCGGGCAAGCTCTTCAAGCTCGCCGACGCGGCGACCAAGGCGCTCACCGTCGACTCCGGCATCGGGTCGATCAAGAAGCTGACCTCGCTCGCCAAGGAGCTCGGCAGTATCGACACCGAGAACATCACCTTCGTCACGATGCCGGTGAAGGACAACCCGGCCGAGCCGACGCCGGTCACCGTGGTCGTGGACCCGCAGAAGTCGCAGCAGCTGTTCTCGATGATGCGCTCCGACACCTCCCTCACCGAGGTGAAGAAGAAGGAGCAGGCGGCCAAGGACAAGCAGGAAGCGGTCCTCCAGGGCAGCAGGGCCGAGGCCGCCGACATCCGTGTCGACGTACTCAACGGCGGCGACATCACCGGCGCGGCGGCGGAGACCGTCACCTGGCTTCAGGACGAACAGGGCGTCACGGGTGCCACGAACAAGGCGAACGCCCCGGCGAAGATCGACCGTACGACGCTGGCCTACGCGCCCGAGCAGGCCGACCAGGCCCGCGCGCTCGCGGACCTCATGGGCCTGCCGGCCACCGCGCTCAAGCAGGGAACGGCCGGCAGCGAAGGGCTCCAGCCGATGGTGCTGACCCTGGGAGCGGACTTCGAGGGCGCGGGGGTGCCCGTCACCGGTCCGGCGAAGGCGCCGGAAGACATTCAGAGGGCAAGCGCCGACAAGGCGGAATGCGCGAAGTGACGACGGGTCCTCGCGCCACAGCGGAATTCATAGGAGCAGGGGGGTCCTGGTGGGACGGAGCAGTACGCGCGGGGAGGGGACACGGCCACGTGGCCGGCACGACGGGCCGCCAAAACGGAGCGGTGGTGAGGCCTCCGACGGCGCCAGGCCGAGGGGCCACGGCCGACGGGAGCGCTCCACCCCCGCCGGGAGCGGCCAGGGACCGGCACGTGCCGACCGACGGCGCGCCGCCGGCAAAGGCAAAGGAGGCAAACGACGTGTCCTGCGCTGGGTGGCGTCCGTTCTCGCGCTGCTGATACTCGGCACCGGCGGCGCCGGTTACCTGTACTACAAGCACCTCAACGGCAACATCAGGAAAGAGGACCTGACGCTCGGCGACAAGGCGATGGCCGACCACAAGGCCAACGCAGCCGGGCAGACACCTCTGAACATCCTGCTCATCGGCTCCGACGCCCGGGACTCCGAGGCCAACCAGAAGCTGGGCGGCGCGAAGGAGACCTTCGGCGGCACGCCGCTCGCCGACGTGCAGATGCTGCTTCACCTCTCCGCGGACCGCAGCAACATCTCGGTCCTCAGCATGCCGCGCGACACCATGCTGAAGATGCCCAAGTGCACCGACCCGAAGTCCGACAAGGTCTACCCGGCCAGCACGGTCGACGTCCAGACCAACGAGAGCCTGGGCCGCGGCGGCCCCGGCTGCACGGTGGCCGCCTGGTACGAGCTCACCGGCATCACCATCGACCACTTCATGATGATCGACTTCGCGGGCGTGGTCTCCATGGCCGACGCGGTCGGCGGTGTCCCGGTCTGTGTCGACGCCAACGTCTACTCGCACACCAGCACCGGCAAGGGATCCGGGCTGAAGCTGGAGGAGGGCAAGACCTCCGTCAAGGGCAAGCAGGCCCTCCAGTGGCTGCGCACCCGGTACGGCTTCGAGGACAACACCGACCTCGGCCGGACCAAGGCCCAGCACCAGTACCTGAACTCGATGGTCCGTGAGCTGCGCAAGGGCACCAAGCTCACCGACCCCGGAAAGCTGATGGACCTCGCCGAGGCGGCCACCAGCGCGCTGACCGTCGACAAGGGCCTCGACACGGTCAAGAAGCTGTACGACCTCGCCGAGGAGCTCAAGAAGGCCCCGACCGACCGCATCACCATGACGACCATGCCGAACGTCTACGGCACGGGGCAGTTCAGCGGCCGGGTGTACCCGAAGGCCGAGGAGGCCGAGCAGGTCTTCCGCATGATCCGGGAGGACATCCCGCTCGACGGCAAGGCGTCCAAGCGCAAGACGCCCGTCGTCAAGGACCAGGCCGCACCCACCGACGAGATCGGGGTGAGCGTGCGCAACGCGACCTCCACGGACGCCCTCGGTCCGGTCCAGGGCCGTGCGACCACGGTCAAGGACCTGCTCACGGAGGCGGGCTTCACCAAGGCGTCGATCGACTCGCAGAACGTCGAGGCGGCCGCCAGGACCGGCATCCTGTACCCCAGCGCGGACCTGGAGGGCGACGCGCAGGCCGTCGCCAAGGCGCTCGGGATCCCCGTGTCGCAGGTGAAGAAGTCGACCGACGTCTCGGGCATCGTGCTGTCCGTGGGCGCCGACTGGCGCAAGGACGAGGCGTACCCCGCCAAGGACGCCGAGGAGAAGACACCGGAATCCGCGAACCCGCTCAACGGCGCGGACGAGGAGGCGTGCATGCACGTCAACCCGGGCTTCACCTGGTGACGTCGTACGTACCGGAAGGGCCCCGCCGTCACCGGCGGGGCCCTTCCCCGCTTCCCGCGGGTACGGCGGTCAGACCGTCTGCTCCCGCACGGCCGGGCGGCGGCTGGCGATGACCCGCTTCGCCAGCGAGCGGGGGCTGGTCAGGAAGCCGTACCCCCAGGACATGTGCATGGTGGCCAACGCCACCGGGATCTGCGCCCGGGCCTTGAGCGGCAGGCCCTTGCCCGCGGGCAGCGACCCGGCCGCGATGGCCGCGACGTACCCGGCGGGCACGACGAACGCCCACGGAGTGACAGCGGCCCCTACGACGATGCCCGCGGCTATCGCGCAGACCGCGGTGGGCGGGGCCAGGTAGCGCAGGTTGATCGAGCCCGAGTGGTAGCGGGCCACGACGTGGCGCCAGCGGCCGTACTCCTTGTACTGCTTGGCGAGCGCGCGGATGCTGGGCCGCGGGCGGTACTGCACCTTCAGCTCCGGCGAGAACCAGATCAGGCCGCCGGACTCGCGGATGCGGAAGTTCAGCTCCCAGTCCTGGGCGCGGATGAACTCCACGTTGTAGCCGTCGGCGCGCTCCAGCGCCTCTCGGCGGAAGACGCCCAGATACACGGTCTCGGCCGGGCCCGCCTTCCCCCCGGTGTGGAAGGCCGCGTTGCCCACGCCGATCTTCGACGTCATCGCCGCGGCGACGGCGTCCTCCCAGGCGTTCTCACCCTCGGCGTGCATGATGCCGCCGACGTTCTGCGCGCCGGTCTCCTCCAGGAGGCGGACGGCGGTCGCGATGTAGTTCGGCGAGAGCATGCCGTGGCCGTCCACCCGTACCACGATCGGGTGATGTGACGCCTTGATCGCGGCGTTGAGCGCGGCGGGCGTGCGGCCGGTCGGGTTGGGGACGGTGTGGACCCGGGAGTCCTCCCGTACCAGCTCGGCGGCGATCTCGTCCGTACGGTCGTTCGAGGGGCCGAGGGCGATCACCACCTCCATCTCACCGGCGTACTCCTGCTCCAGGATGTGCCGGACCGAGTTCCTGAGATGGCGTTCCTCGTTGAGCACCGGCATGATCACGGAGACGGCGGGGTACTGCGCGGCAGACATGTGGTCCTCGGGGGGTCCTCGGGGGTGCCAGGGTTCCGGGGGATTTCGCACCCCAGGAGGCGGCGTGATTCGGCCGCCACGTTACCGCGAACGGGGGACAGCGGCGCGCGCCGCCGGGTCTCCTGCCGGTCTGCAGATCGTATGGGCCTACCGTGCGAAAGTCCCACTCGCACCGCGGAGGTGTCCCTCGTGCCCACGCCGCACCGATCGCCCCGTCCACCGCACCCCCGCACAGCTTCCCCGCAGCGCAGGCCCTCACGGCAGCCCGGAGCCGGTGGCCGTGCCACGCGGCGGAACCGGACCGGGAGGAAGAAGCCGCCACCCCGGTGGGGCATGCGGATCGCCACCGGGCTGTCCGTGCTGGTGCTCGGCGCCGGCGGCATCGGCCATGCCGTGGTGAGCGGTCTGGAGACGGGGATCGACCGGGTCGACCCGTTCAAGGACATGAAGAACCGCCCCCAGGGCGGCCACGGCATGAACTTCCTGCTCGTCGGCACCGACGGCCGCGACAGGATCACCGCGGCCGAGAAGAAGAAGTACAAGCTGGGCGGCGCCCCCTGCCACTGCACCGACACCCTCATGCTGGTCCACGTCTCGGCCGACAAGCAGCGGGCCAGCGTCGTCAGCCTGCCGCGCGACAGCTACGCGGAGCTCCCCGCCCACACCGACGCCACCACCGGCAAGGAGCACTCCCCCCACCCCGTGAAGCTGAACGCCGCGTACGCCGAGGGCGGGCCCCACCTCACGGTGCGGACCGTCGAGCAGATGACGGGCGTCAAGATCGACCACTACCTGGAGATCGACTTCACCAGCTTCATGAAGACGGTCGACACCCTGGGCGGGGTGGAGATCTGCACCGCGAAGCCGCTCAAGGACTCCTACACCGGCCTGGACCTGACCGCCGGCACCCACAAGCTGGACGGTGGCCAGGCGCTCCAGTACGTACGCTCCCGGCACCTGGACGGGGCGGCCGACCTCGGCCGGATGCAGCGCCAGCAGAAGTTCATGGCGGCGCTGGTCAAGCAGACGACCAGCAGCGGTGTGCTGATGAACCCGATGAAGTTCCAGCAGGTCGCGTCGTCGATGCTCGAATCGGTACGCGCCGACAAGGGCTTCGGTACGGACGAGATGCTGGAGCTCGGCAAGGCCATGCGCGGCTTCACCCCGGCCTCGTCCGAATTCGCCACCGTACCGCTGGAGGAGAAGGGCTTCCCGGTCAAGGGCATCGGCTCCACCGTGAAGTGGGACGCCGAGAAGTCGAAGGACATGTTCCAGGCCCTGCGCGAGGACCGCCCGCTGGCCCCGCACGTGCCGAAGGAGCCCAAGGCGACGCTCGTCGACGTGGCCCCTGAGCAGATCCGGGTGCAGGTCTACAACGGGACGCCGAAGGACGGGCTCGGCCAGGACCTCGACGAGGCGCTGCGCTCCACCGGGTTCAACACCACCCGCGCCCCGCTGAACGGCGGGCCGCACGACCTTCAGCGGACGCTGGTGACCTACGACCCGCGCTGGGACCGGTCGGCGAAGTCCCTGGCCGCCGCGCTGCCCGGGTGCGAGCTCAGGGCGGTGAAGGGGCAGGGCGGGACCATGAAGGTCGCGGCGGGCGCGGACTTCACCAAGGTGCAGCGCGTGAAGGCCGAGAACCCGCAGAGTGGCGAATTCGGCACGGTGACGGGCGACCAGGTGGTCTGCCCCTGACCTGGACCCGGCGCCGCGGGGCGAGGTCACCCCTCGCGGCGCCGCGAGAACGCGGTCGCCACGAGGGCGATGACCGCCGCGGCGGAGGCGGCCAGCCAGAGGGCCGTGTAGCCGCCCTCGCCCGGTTCGCCGGTGGAGGCCGACAGGAACGCGCCGAGCAGGGCGGCGAAGACACCGCCCGCCACGGCCCCGCCCAGCGTCTTGACGTTGTTGTAGAGGGCGGCGGCAATGCCCGTCCTGGACGGATCGGAGGCCTCGACGATCACCGTCGGCATGGCTCCCAGCGCCAGCCCGATCCCCAGGCCGGTGAACGCGGACCCGGCCGCCATCTGCCAGAGCTCCTCGTGCAGGAAGGCGAACTGCAGGAAGGTCAGGGCGACCAGCCCGAAGGCCACCATCAACGTGGGCCGGTAGCCGATCCGCCGGGCGACGGCGGCCGTGCCCAGCGAACCGATGACGCTGCCGACGGCCCCCGGCAGCAGGACCAGGGAGATGGACAGCGCGCTCAGCCCGAAGCCGTACCCGGTGACCTCGGGGTCCGCCGCGTAGAACGTGGAGTTGGGCGCCTGGCTCCCGAAGTAGAAGACCCCGAACAGGAACGCCGCGCAGTAGAACGGGGCCGTGGTCCGGGCGGCCAGTGCCCGTACGTCGACGAGGGGCTCGGGGCTGCGCAGTTCCACCAGCACCCACACCGCAAGCAGCACGAGACCGAGCACCACCGGCCCCAGGACCCGCGCGGAACCCCAGGATCCGCCGTCCGCCCCGGAGACCCCGCCGAGCAGCGCGACCATGGCGCCGCCGAGCAGCACCACCCCGGCCCGGTCCACCCGGCCGCCGGCCCTGTTCCGGGACTCCGGCACCGCGACGAAGGAGACGGGCACACAGATCACGGCGAGCGCGGCGGGCACCAGCAGGGTCAGCCGCAGGTTGCCGAAGGCCGAGTCGACGAGTCCCATCACGACCCCGCCGGCCATCGCGCCGAGCGTCAGCGCGCCCACCAGACGTGCGATGGCCCGCCGCGCGTCGGCGACCGGAAGCCTGTCCCGTACGAGGGCGATCTCCAGGGGCAGCAGGGCGGCGACCGGGCCCTGGAGCACCCGGCCGGCGAGGAGCGTGCCGTAGTCCGGGGCGAGCGCGACCACGAGGGTGCCCACCGCGATCACCGCCAGGGCGATACGGAGCATCCGCCGGTGGCCGTGGAGGTCACCGAGGCGGCCGAACAGCGGGACGCAGACGGCGGCGGCCAGCAGCTGCACGGAGACGACCCAGTTCAGGGCGGCCGAGCCGATGCCCAGGTGGTCGGCCAGGTCGGGCAGCAGCGGGGCGAGTCCGACCTGCAGGAAGCCGCTGGTCACCTCGAAGAGGACGAGCAGGCCGACGACGGCGGTGACCGACGCGGGGAGGGGCTCCCGGCCCGCCGGGGCGTCCGGCGGCGGGGTGGCGGTGGCGGTCATGGGGCTACTCCTGCGGGGAGGGGGCGGGCGTGGCCTCGGCGGAGGCACCGGGCTCCAGCGGTGTGCCGAGCCGGCGCAGTGCCAGGCCGGCGAGGAGGGCGGCGGCGTGCGGCAGGGCGTCGTCGTCGTAGACCGCCTGCGCGGAGTGGTTCATCGGGGCGGTGGCCGGGTCGGTGCCGGGCGGGCAGGCACCGAGGCCGACGAAGGCGCCGGGCACCTTCCGGAGTACGAAGGAGAAGTCCTCGGCCCCGGCCATCGGCTCGGGCGCCTCGAAGACGTGCCCCTCGCCCAGGACCTGCCGGGCGGTCTCCAGGGCGAACGCCGCCTCCTCCGCGTCGTTGACGGTCGGCGGGTACTGCTCGACGTAGTCGATCTCGGCGCTCACCCCGTGGGCCGCGGCCACCCCGTGCACGGTCCGCTCGAAGGCGGCGCGTATCCGTGCGTGGGAGGCGTCGGAGAAGGTCCGTACGGTGGCGGCGAACCGGGCGGTCTCCGGGATGACGTTGGCCGCGGTGCCCGCCTCGATCCTGCCGACCGTGACGACGGCCGGGTCGAAGACGTCGATCTCACGCGTGACGGCCGTCTGGAGCGCGGTGACCATGGCGCACATCGCGGGCACCGGGTCGGCGGCGGAGTGCGGCGAGGAGCCGTGCCCGCCCCGCCCGCGCACGATGACCTCCACCGCGTCCGAGGCGGCGAGCATGGGCCCGGGCCGGGTCGCGGCGAAGCCGGTGGGCGCGCCGGTGGAGATCACATGCAGGGCGTACGCGGCGACGACGCGCTCCCCGGCTGCGTCGAGGACACCCTCGTCGATCATGATCTGCGCGCCGCCCTGGCCCTCCTCGCCGGGCTGGAACATGAGGACCACGTCCCCGGCCAGCTCCTCCCGCCGGGCGGCCAGCAGCCGCGCGGCGCCGACCAGCCCGGTGACATGCAGGTCGTGGCCGCACGCGTGCATCCGGCCGTCGACGACGGAGGCGTACGGGAGCCCGGTGTCCTCCTGTACCGGGAGCGCGTCCATGTCGCCGCGCAGGAGGACGGCGGGGCCGGGCCGGCCGCCGCGCAGCACGGCGGTCACGGAGCTCAGTGCCGTACCGGTCCGGATCTCCAGGCCCAGTCCGTCCAGCGCGGCGAGGATCTTTGCCTGGGTCAGCGGCAGGTCGAGGCCGAGCTCCGGCTCGCGGTGCAGGGCGTGGCGCAGTTCGGTCAGGGCGGGGGCGAGGTCACGGGCCTCGTGGAGCAAAGACATGGGCGTATCGTGCAGAGCGAGACCCCTCACCCATGATCGTCCGCAGGAAAGCGCTCCCCATGAGCCGTTCGACGCATGAATCCACCGGGCTCCCCGAGCGCCTGCTGCGCACGGAACAGCCCGAGCCCCTGGACGAGCTGGACTACCTCCTCATCACCGCGCTCCAGACCTCCCCCAGGGCGGAGTGGGCCCAGATCGGGAAGGTCCTCGGGGTGGACGCCTCGACGGCGGCCCGCCGCTGGAACCGGCTCACGGAGGCGGGGCACGCCTGGCTCAGCTGTTACACGGTGGCGGTGGGGCCGGCGGTGCCGATCATCGCGTTCATCGAGGTGGACTGCGCGGCCGGGGCGCTGCACGAGGTGGCGGCGGAGATCGCGGACGATCCGCATCTGATCACCATCGAGCACGTCACCGGCGCCCGGGACCTGGTCCTCACCGCCGCCTTCCCCGACCTGGCGACGCTGGCCCGTTACGTCGGTTTCCGCCTCGGCCTGCTGCCCGGGGTGTCGGCCACCCGGTCCCAGACGGCGACCGCCGTCCACACCGAGGGCAGCCGCTGGCGGCTGGACCGGCTGGACCCGGACAGCCAGGACATGCTGGCCAAGGACCGGGCGCCCGCCATGCCTCGGCGTGGGCTGCCCGCCCCGGACGCACTGGACACCCGGCTCTACCTGCTGCTGAGCGAGGACTTCCGCCAGCCGGCCGCCCGGCTCGCCGAGCGCCTCGGGGTCAGCCCCACCACCGTGCGCCGCAGGCTGGACCGCATGCACCGGCAGGACGCCCTGATCTACCGCTGCGAGGTGGCCCGCCACCTCTCCGGCTGGCCGATCTCGGTCACGCTCTGGGGCGTCGCCCCGGCCGGCGAGGCCTCGCGCATCGCCTCCCAGCTCATCCGCATGCGGGAGACGCGGCTCTGCGCGTCGCTGACCGGGCCGCACAATCTGATGCTCACGGTGTGGCTGCGCTCCGCCGAGGACATCGGCGCGTTCGAGGCCAGGCTGGCGGACCGTTTCCCCGAGCTCACCGTCGCGGACCGGGCGGTGGCCCTCTGGCAGCTGAAGATCGCCGGGCATGTGCTGGACCCCCTGGGCCGTCACATCAGAGGGGTTCCCGTGACGTTCTGGGAGGAGCCCGGCGCCGAGCAGGCCGAGGACGCGCTGCTGGAACGGCTGCGCGTCCCCCGCCGATCGGCTGCGCGGCCGTAGCCGGCGGAGGACGCGGGGTTCGGAGGTGGGGCATGGGGTCATGCGGCCGGAGTCAGTCGTCGATGCCCTCGGCGGCCCGCTGCTCCCGCAGCTCCTTGATCGCGCGTCGCCGGGCGAGGCGGTGCGTACGCCGGATCTGGGCCTCCTGGTAGCGCCGCTTGTCGCGCTCCGTCTCCGGGGCCACCTGCGGTACGCGGCGCGGCTTGCCCTCCTCGTCCACCGCGGCGAACACCAGATAGGCACTGCCGACCTGCTGGGCCGGGGTCGACTCGTTCCACCGCTCGGCCATGACGCGGACGCCGACCTCCATCGAGGAGCGGCCCGTCCAGTTCACCTGGGCGCGGACGTGAACAAGGTCACCCACGCGGACCGGCTCCAGAAAGACCATTTCGTCCATCGAGGCCGTCACGGCGGGTCCGCCGGAGTGCCGGCCGGCGACCGCTCCCGCCGCGTCGTCGACCAGCTTCATGATCACGCCGCCGTGCACCGTACCCAGGAGGTTGGTGTCGTTGCCGGTCATGATGTGGCTGAGGGTGGTCCGGGAGGCCGAGGTCGGCTTGACCGGAATATCGTCCTCCGGTAGCTGGGACTGATCTGTCATGCCGTCCACCTTATGCGGGGGCTTGCACCCGGTTGCATTGCATCAGCTTGGCAACAGCCGTGCCCCGATCCCCCGTACACCCTGTAAGAGCCACAGGCCGAGACGGCACACTGGTCCGCATGAGCGATTGGCCCGAAGGACGGAACGGCGGACCCGGCGAACGCTACGGGCGGGGCAGCGCGAGCCCCCGGCCGGAGAGCGCCCGCGCCATGCCCCACGTCCGGCGGCGCCCCACGCCGCCGCAGTCCCCGCCCCACATCCCGCCGCAGCAGGGACAGGGCTACGACGACGGCCCCGGCTACGACAGCGGCTACAACACGGGCCAGGTCTACGGCGGCGGACAGCGCGGCGGCGGCCGCGGCGGTGACAGCGGATACGTCCAGCCCCGCCCGGCACCCAACTGGGGCCGGCGCCTCAAGGTCGGCGTGCTGTCCCTGGTCGTGGTGGTGCTCGCCGTCTCCGTCGGCACGTACTTCTGGGCCGACGGCAAGCTCAAGCGCGAGGTCGACCTCTCCAAGGTCATCGACCGCCCCTCCGAGGGCGACGGCACCAACTACCTGGTCGTCGGCTCCGACAGCCGTGAGGGCATGACGGCCGAGGACAAGAAGAAGCTGCATACCGGCTCCGCCGAGGGCAAGCGGACCGACTCGATGATGATCCTGCACGACGGCTCCAACGGGCCGACGCTGATCTCCCTGCCGCGTGACTCGAACGTCGAGATCCCCTCGTTCGTCGGCTCCGAGTCCGGCAAGAAGTTCGAGGGCACCGGCCGCCAGGTGAAGCTGAACGCGGCGTACGCCGAGGACGGCCCGGAGCTGCTGGTCCGCACGGTCGAGTTCAACACCGGGCTGCACATCGACCACTACGTCGAGATCGGCTTCGGCGGCTTCGCCAAGATCGTGGACGCCATCGGCGGGGTCGAGATGGACATCCCGAAGGCCTTCAAGGACAAGAACTCCGGCGCCGACTTCCAGGCCGGCAAGCAGACCCTGAACGGCGAGCAGTCCCTCGCCTTCGTCCGTACCCGGTACGCGTTCGCGGGCAGTGACCTGGACCGCACGAAGAACCAGCAGAAGTTCCTCGCGGCCCTGGCCTCCCAGACGGCGACCCCGTCGACGATCCTCAACCCGTTCAAGCTCTACCCGACGATGGGCGCGGGCCTGGACACGCTGATCGTCGACAAGGACATGTCGCTCTGGTCGCTCGGCAACATGTTCTTCGCGATGAAGGGCGTCACGGGCGGCGAGGGCACGTCGATGAACATCCCGCTCACCGGGCAGAGCGTGAACGGCAACCTCGTCTGGGACAAGGACAAGGTCAAGCAGCTCGTGGAGCAGCTGAAGAACGACGAGAAGGTCACGGTCAAGGGCAGCTGACCGGCCACAGCCGTCCCATCCGTCGGCACCCTGGAAGATCCGGACGGGGAACCGTCCGGATCTTCCGGCAGTGGGGCGCGAGTTGCTCAGCGCCTAGCCGCGTACGCCACGAAGTCCACCCATGCAGTCGCCCCGAACCTCGCTCGTGGGCCCGGCACGTTCTTGGAGTCGCGCACGTGCACCATGCCCGTGGCAGTCGCAACCTCGACGCAGTCACCTTCGTTGCCGTCGCTGCTGTAGCTGCTCTTGACCCAGGTCAACTCGGAAACGTTCTGCGTGGAAGCCCTGCGAATCATGTCTCTCCCAGCATTCGCTCGATGAGGGCCAGGGTCTCTCGGGGCGTGAGAGCCTCGGCCCGGATGATGCCATACCGCAACTCAAGGATACGGAGCGGTTTCGGCTCGGTCACCCTGCGCCCGTTGAACGCCCCGTGCGACCACCCCACCGCCGAACCGTCTCTGAACTTCAACACTCTGATGTCCCCGTCCATGCCGGGATGCGCCTCGCGACGCGTAGGCATCACTTGAAGAGTGACACTGCGCAACTGCCCGATCGTCAGCAAGCGTTCAAGTTGTCCCTGCCACTCCCAAGCGTTCAAGTTGTCGCTGCCACTCCATCGTGCCCCCGATGGGCCGCCTGAGTGCCGACTCCTCCTGCACGAAACTCATTGCAGGCCCTGGCGATCGCTCGAAGATCGACTGCCGCGCGATGCGCGCGGCCACCATCCGTTCCACCTCATCCTGCGAGTACGGGGGCTGCCGGGCCTCGAACAGCGCCCGCGCATGCCCCGGGGTCTTGCAACAGCCCGTGTAGGCCGTGCGCCGCGTAGGCCGCAATCTCGACCGACTTGGCTTCCACGCCCGCCAGGTCCCGCACCTTCTTCGGGTACCGGACCTGCGCCAGATCCTGCTTCATCGCAGCGATCTTGCCGCCCGCCCCACACACCTCGTCCACCCGGTCCAGGAACTCCGGTCGAGGAATCCGCCTCCCGCCCTCCACTTTGCGGACCAGGTCCTCCCCGTACCCGATCGCCGCTCCGAACTCGCCGGCCCGCATCCCGGCCGCCTCACGCCAGGCCTTGATCTGGCGGCCCACCGCGGCGACCACCGCCACCCCCGACTCGTCGTCGGGATCGACGTCCCAGCCGGGCTCGTCCGCCCCGCCGTCCTCCACGCGCTGCGTACCCGCCTCGTCCACGCTCATCCGTGCCCCACTTCCGACGTGCATGCCGTTCCTGCTCAACCCTGCACGTCCCCAGCCCGAACATTCCGCTCCCACCCGGCAGTTCACCGTGCTGCTCTCCCCCACCCGCCGGGGTGCGCAGCTCGCCCGCCTCCTCGCCACGGCGCACCTGGGCGACTGGGGGCTGCCCACGGAGTCAGCCGCACAGATCGTCGCCGAGTTGGCGACGAACGCCACTGTCCACGGCCGCGTACCGGGGCGGGACTTCCAACTGAGCCTCGCGGTCCACGACGACAGACTTCTTCGCATCGCGGTGACCGACACCCGGGGCGAGTGGCCACCGCGCCCGGCACCACCAGCCGATCACGCGGAATCCGGGCGCGGTTTGCTGATCGTCGAGGCACTCGCAAACCGCTGGGGCGTGGACGTCGGGCCCGTCCCACGCAAGACCGTCTGGGCCGAACTCGACCTCGCACCGTGACCACCGCCACCGGGTCGCGGGAACCCACGACCCGGTGAGCCGCGACGCGGCGCCCCACGATGCATAAAGCTTTAAAGAAACTGGAGAAATCACCTTCCCCACCCCAACCCCACCCGCTCCCGTCCACATCACTCGCGCGGGTGACATAGGGCAACTCTGCTGGATTTAGGGTGGCTTACCAGGCATATGCTCGCCCCGACCACCCCAGACATGCGACGGCCCCCGACCGGGACAGCGAATCCCGATCGAGGGCCTGACCACCGAGGAAGCAGAGACCTTCCCGATGGATACCCAGCAGATTATCGCGCCCCCGTGCGCCCCGCCCCCGTCACCCGGGGACATCACACCGTCATCCGGTGTCATCCACCTCAACGTGCGGCACACCGCCGGGTTCACCGTCATCGGCAACCACCTGGCCCAGCACCGCGGCCTCTCGCTCGTCGCGATCGGGCTCGCCGTGCACATCCAGTCGCTGCCCGCCGGGGCGAAGATCGGCATCAAGCGCCTCGCCGAGCGCTTCCCGGAGAGCGAGACCCGTATCGCCGCCGCCCTGCGGGAGCTGGAAGCCGCCGGTTACCTCCACCGCAGCCGCGTACGCCTCCCCGGAGGCCGCATCGTGACGCGCACGCTCTCGTACAACCAGCCGGGCTCGGACGCGCCCACCGCCACGCCTCGGCCGCAGACCAGGCCCAAGCGGCCCGTACCTCCGCCCCACACGGCCGAACCCGCCTCCGCGCCCGAGCCGCCCCGACCGCTCCCCGAGCCGGTAGCCGCCGACGTACCCGACCCTGCGCCGAAGCCGCCCGCACCCCGGCCGGTCACCACACCAGCAGAGCCGGAACCCGCACCGCACGCGGGGCCCGCCCCCGCCCTCGTACCGCCTCCCACCGCACGCATCGCCCCGCCCCCGCCGCTGCCCCAGCCTCAGGCGCTCACCCAGGAGCTCCAGCGGGCGGCCTCCGCGCTCCTCGCCGACCTGCGCCGCCACGCACCCCAACTCACGCTCTCCGAGCAGGACATCAACACCCTCACCCCCGGTGTCGCCGCCTGGCTCGAACGCGACGCCCACCCCGACACCGTCCACCACGCCCTCACCCACGACCTGCCGGTCCCGCTCAGACATCCGGCGAAGCTCCTGCGCCACCGCATCACCACACTCCTGCCGCCCCCGCTCCCCGGCGCCCAGGACCTCGCCTCGCCTGCACGCCCCCGCGCGATGGTCATCCCGCTCCAGAACTGCGACCGCTGCGACCGCGCCTTCCGCTCCCGCCACCCCGGCCACTGCCGCGACTGCCGCACCGACCTGCCCACAGCAGCCTGACCCCGAACGGAACCCCATGGTCAGCGCACCGCACGAAGCGATGCACCGCGTCTTCCAGGAATACCCGAACCTGTTCACCAGCGTCTCCGAAGCACTGGGCGTCACCTTCCCACCCGGCACCTCCGCGAAGGTCATGACCACCGACCTCACCGAGAACCGGCCACTGGAGCGACGCGTCGACACCCTCCTGCGCATCGAGACCGAGAACGACGGCCCCTTCCTCCTCGCCGTCGAGGCCCAGGGCAGAAAAGACCCCGACAAGCCGACCAGCTGGGCCTACTACCTCGCCCATCTCCTGGAGAAGTACCGGCTCCCCACCACCCTGCTCGTCGTCTGCCAGGACCACAGCACCGCCCGGTGGGCGGCCCGCCCCGTCCCCCTGGGCGCACCGCAGTGGCCGGCGCTCACTCTGCGGCCCCTCGTCGCCGGGCCCCACAACATGCCCGTCATCACCGACGTGGCCGAGGCCCGCAAAGACCCGGCCTTCACCACGCTGGCCCTCATCACACACGCCAACGATCCGGACATCGGTGCCATACTGAAAACGCTGTCGACCACCCTGCGGGACACACCGGAAAGCATCGCGAACCCGCTCATCGAACTCACCGCACAAGGCCTGGGCAACCGCCCCGCCGCACAACAATGGAGGAACCTGGTGGCCGTGGACCTCTCCTTCTACACCTCACCCCTCTCCGAGGAAATCCGGAACGAAGGCCGGGACGAAGGCCGGGACGAAGGCCGGGCGAAGGGTCGGGCCGAGGACATCCTGCGGTTGCTCGAACTGCGCGGCGTCCCCGTCCCGGACGAGGCCCGCGAAAGGATCGCCGGCTGCGACGACCTGCGTCTCCTGGACCAGTGGTTCAGCAGCGCCGTCACCGCCACCACGGCCAAGGACGTCTTCGCCGAGGAGTGAACCCGGCCCGGTGACCGCACCCCGTTCCCAGGCCCAGCTCCCCACACATCCAAGGGTGTCCGGGTCCAGGCGGACGTCTCCACCGAGGCGAGTGCGGCAGCCGTGCGTGGCTACCTGAAGGTGCGCCTGTGAGCGCGAGCAGCTGGCGCCACCGCATGCGCGAGGCACGCGCCCAGGACCCGGACGCCACCGCACGACTGCTCGATGAGCTCGGGACGGAAGAACGCGAAGCCGCCGAGATCGAAGCGGTCCACCGTACGAGCCGCCTCGGAGCCATGCAGGAGTACCAGCCGGGGGCGCCACTGCGGGAAGAGCTTCGCCTCCGTCTCAGCGGCCCGGAGGCCGCAGGCACACCGATCGAGCCTGAGGTCACCGGACTGTCACGAGGCAGCCCTGCCGTCCATGCGCCGGGTCATATCGATGCTGCCTGATCCTCGTCCATCAGATCCTGTAGGCCAGCTCCACGAGCCAGGCGCCGGCGCTCAACGGCTCCGGAGGATCCACCCCCATGCCCAGTACAGCGACGGCGAGGGCGTAGTCGGACTCCTCCACCATTTCCTGGGAGAACCAGCCGCCGAGAAACTGTCCCAGTTCGGGAAAGCGGGCGTGCCACTCCCCATGAGTGCGGGGCGTTGCGGGCGGCGGGGCTGCGCCGTTGTCCACGCTCTCGCTCAGCCGATCAGCGAGACGTAGCAACCACTGTGGTCGGCCGTTTGATCGATCATATTCACTGGCTCACCAGCCCGGATGCCGGCTACCTGCGGAGGGCCTGACGGTACCGGAACGGACAGCCACAGGCGGGGGTGCCACCTCTGCGATCGGCGACACCCCCGGTGGTCCTGCCGCGCGGAACGCGGCCGTTACGGCAGGTTCCGCGCCATGACGATCCGCTGGACCTGATTCGTACCCTCATAAATCTGGGTGATCTTGGCATCGCGCATCATGCGCTCGACCGGGTAGTCACGGGTGTAGCCGTAGCCGCCGAGCAGCTGGACGGCGTCCGTGGTGACCTCCATCGCGACGTCGGAGGCGAAGCACTTGGCCGCCGCTCCGAAGAAGGTGAGGTCGCCGTCGAGGCGCTCGGACTTGGCCGCCGCCGAGTACGTCAGCTGGCGGGCCGCCTCCAGCTTCATCGCCATGTCGGCGAGCATGAACTGGATGCCCTGGAAGTCGCCGATCGGCTTGCCGAACTGCTTGCGCTCCTGGACGTAGCCCTTGGCGTAGTCGAGGGCGCCCTGGGCGATGCCGAGCGCCTGGGCCGCGATCGTGATGCGGGTGTGGTCCAGGGTCTTCATCGCGGTGGCGAAGCCGGTGCCCTCCTCGCCGATCATGCGGTCGGCGGGGATACGGACGTTGTCGAGGTAGACCTCGCGCGTCGGGGAGCCCTTGATGCCGAGCTTCTTCTCCGGGGCGCCGAAGGAGACGCCCTCGTCGGACTTCTCGACGACGAACGCCGAGATGCCCTTGGAGCGCTTCGTCGGGTCGGTGACGGCCATCACCGTGTAGTACTCGGACTCGCCCGCGTTGGTGATCCAGCGCTTCACACCGTTCAGGACCCAGAAGTCCCCGTCACGGACGGCCTTGGTCTTCATGCCCGCCGCGTCGGAGCCGGCGTCCGGCTCGGACAGGGCGTACGAGAACATCGCGTCGCCCTTGGCGAGCGGGCCCAGGTACTTCTTCTTCAGGTCCTCGGAACCGGAGAGGATCACCGGGAGCGAGCCCAGCTTGTTCACGGCCGGGATCAGGGAGGACGACGCGCAGACACGGGCCACCTCCTCGATCACGATGACCGTGGCGAGCGCGTCGGCGCCCGCGCCGCCGTACTCCTCCGGTACGTGCACCGCGTGCAGGTCCGAGGCGACCAGAGCCTTCAGCGCCTCGTGCGGGAAGCGCGCCTCCTCGTCGACCGCGGCGGCATGCGGGGCGATCTTCGCCTCGGCGAGCGAACGGATCGTCTCGCGGAGCATCTCGTGCTCCTCGGCCGGACGGTACAGGTCGAAATCGGTCGAACCCGCCAACGCGCTCACTCCCCAAGGATGCTAACTACCGTTAAGTAACCCAATTTTAGTGGCCCTGCCGAGCGCAGGCATACGGGCGGGGTACGTGAGCTTGCCGACAGCCCCGGAGGCAGGCCCGGAGACGGCCCCGGAGACCGCCGGAAAACAGCGTTCCGCACGCACGGTTATGCTCGGCTCCGCACGTCTGTCCGCATCGTTCAGGAGCACCCATGGCCCTCAGGATCACCGTGATCGGCACCGGCTACCTCGGCGCCACCCATGCCGCGGCCATGGCGGAGCTGGGCTTCGAAGTCCTCGGGCTCGATGTCGTGCCCGAGAAGATCGAGATGCTCTCGGCGGGCAGGGTCCCGATGTACGAGCCGGGGCTCGAGGAGATCCTGCAGAAGCACGTCGCGGGCATCGAGGGCTCGACCGGGCGGCTGCGGTTCACCACCTCCTGGGAGGAGATCGGCGCGTTCGGCGATGTGCACTTCGTCTGCGTGAACACCCCCCAGAAGCACGGCGAGTACGCCTGCGACATGAGCTACGTGGACAGCGCCTTCGAGTCGCTGGCCCCGCAGCTGACCCGGCCCGCGCTGGTCGTGGGCAAGTCCACCGTCCCCGTGGGCTCCGCCGCGCGGCTCTCCGCGCGGCTGGCCGAGCTGGCGCCGGTGGGTACGGACGCGGAGCTGGCCTGGAACCCGGAGTTCCTGCGCGAGGGCTTCGCGGTGAAGGACACCCTGCACCCGGACCGGGTCGTCATCGGGGTGGAGAGCGAGCGGGCCGAGAAGCTGCTGCGCGAGGTCTACGCGGGACCGATCGCCGAGGGCTCGCCCTTCGTGGTGACGGACTTCCCGACCGCCGAGCTGGTGAAGACCTCCGCCAACTCCTTCCTCGCGACCAAGATCTCGTTCATCAACGCGATGGCCGAGGTCTGCGAGGCCGCCGACGGCGACGTGGTGAAGCTCGCCGAGGCGATCGGCCACGACGAGCGCATCGGGAAGAAGTTCCTGCGGGCCGGGATCGGCTTCGGCGGGGGCTGTCTGCCCAAGGACATCCGGGCCTTCATGGCGCGCGCCGGTGAGCTGGGTGCCGACCAGGCGCTGACCTTCCTGCGGGAGGTCGACTCCATCAACATGCGCCGGCGCGGCCACATGGTCGAGCTGGCCCGCGAGGCCGTGGGCGGGGGCTCGTTCCTGGGGACGCGCGTCGCGGTGCTGGGCGCCACCTTCAAGCCGGACTCGGACGACGTACGCGACTCCCCGGCCCTGAACGTCGCCGGGCAGATCCATCTGCAGGGCGGCCAGGTCACGGTCTTCGACCCCAAGGGCATGGACAACGCCCAGCGCCTCTTCCCGACGCTCGGCTACGCGGACACGGCGCTGGACGCGGTGCGCGGGGCGGACGTCGTGCTGCACCTGACGGAGTGGCGCGAGTTCCGGGAGCTGGACGTGGCGGCGCTGGGCGAGGCCGCGGGGCGCCGGATCATCCTGGACGGCCGCAACGCGCTGGACCCGGCGGTGTGGCGCGAGGCGGGCTGGACCTACCGGGCGATGGGGCGCCCGAAGGCGTAGCGCCTGACGGGACGGGGCAGGGTGACCGGTTCCGCCCGGTGGTCGTCTTGTCCTCAATCGCCGGACGGGCTTGATTTGGCCCTGCCCGGGATTTCGGGTGCGCCGCCGGGCGGGGCGGATCACCCCGCCCGCGTGTGGTGTGGCTACGCCGCCGGGCCGTCCAACTGCTCGATCGTCGCGTGCGACGGGCCGACGCGGGTGCTCAGCTCGCGGGACACCACCTCCGCATCGCGAAGGACCCGTACGGCGTTCTGCCAGGTCAGCTTGGCCACGTCGCCGTCCGACCAGCCGCGCGTCAGCAGCTCCGCGATCAGGTGCGGGTAGCCCGAGACGTCCTCCAGCTCCAGCGGGAGGAACGCCGTGCCGTCGTAGTCGCCGCCGACGCCGATGTGGTCGATCCCGGCGATCTCACGCATGTGGTCGAGGTGGTCGGCGATCGTGGCCACGGTGGCCATCGGGCGCGGGTTGAGCGCCTCGAAGTCCGCGTGGATCCGCATGGCGGCCGGGGTGGTGTCCAGGTGGTGCAGGCCGTGCTCCCGCATGTTCCGGTCGGCGGCGAGCGTCCACTCGACGGCCGCCGGCAGGACGAACTTCGGCACGAAGGTCGCCATGGCCACGCCGCCGTTGGCCGCGAGCATCCGCAGCACGTCGTCGGGGATGTTGCGCGGGTGGTCGCAGACCGCCCGGGCCGAGGAGTGCGAGAAGATCACCGGTGCGACGGAGGTGGCGAGCGCGTCACGCATCGTGGTGGCCGCCACATGGGAGAGGTCGACCAGCATCCCGACGCGGTTCATCTCGCGTACGACCTCACGGCCGAACTCCGACAGGCCGCCCACGCGCGGGGAGTCGGTCGCCGAGTCCGCCCAGTCGGTGTTGTCGTTGTGCGTGAGCGTCATGTAGCGGACGCCGAGGGTGTGCAGCGCGCGCAGGGTGGCCAGCGAGTTGTTGATGGAGTGGCCGCCCTCGGCCCCCATCAGGGAGGCGATACGGCCCTCCGCGCGGGCCTTCTCCATGTCGTCCGCGGTCAGGGCGCGCGCGAGGTCGTCCGGGTAGCGCGCCAGCATCTCGCCGACCACGTCGATCTGCTCCAGCGTGGCGCTGACCGCGTCGTCGCCCGCCAGGCGGGGTGCGACGTAGACGGACCAGAACTGCGCGCCGACGCCGCCGGCCCGCAGCCGCGGGATGTCGGTGTGCAGGGTGCCGGTCTGGTCCTGGGAGATGTCACGGGCGTCGAGGTCGTAGCCGACCTGCTCGCGCAGGGCCCAGGGGAGGTCGTTGTGGCCGTCGACGACGGGGTGGTCGGCGAGGAGCAGCCGGGCGCGGTCCAGGTTGTCCATCGTCGCCGCCCTACTTACCGAAGCCGAAGGAGTCCGCGCCCTGGGTCTTGGCGCGCAGCCGCTTGCCCTTCTCCGTCGCCTGCTCCTTGAGCTCCTGCTGGAACTCCTTCATCCGCTCCAGCAGCGCGCTGTCGTGGGCGGCGAGGATCCGGGCGGCGAGCAGACCCGCGTTACGGGCGCCGCCGACGGAGACCGTGGCGACGGGGACCCCGGCCGGCATCTGGACGATGGAGAGCAGGCTGTCCATGCCGTCGAGGTACTTCAGCGGGACCGGGACGCCGATCACCGGCAGCGGGGTGACGGAGGCGAGCATCCCCGGCAGGTGGGCGGCCCCGCCCGCTCCCGCGATGATCGCCTTGAGGCCGCGGTCGGCGGCCCTCTCGCCGTACGCGATCATCTCGTGCGGCATGCGGTGGGCGGAGACGACGTCGACCTCGTAGGGGATCTCGAACTCGTCGAGGGCCTTGGCGGCCGCTTCCATCACGGGCCAGTCGGAGTCCGAGCCCATGACGATGCCGACGACGGGGGCGGAGCCTGGTGCGGTCATTCGGTGATCGTTCCTCGCAGGTAGTCGGCCGCGTGCCGGGCGCGCTCCCGCACGTCCGCCAGATCGTCGCCGTAGGTGTTGACGTGGCCCACCTTGCGGCCGGGCTTCACGTCCTTGCCGTACATGTGGATCTTGAGCTGCGGGTCGCGGGCCATGCAGTGCAGGTACGCCTGGTACATGTCCGGGTAGTCGCCGCCGAGGACGTTGCACATGACCGTCCAGGTGGCGCGCGGGCGGGGGTCGCCGAGCGGGAGGTCGAGGACCGCCCGTACGTGGTTGGCGAACTGCGAGGTGACCGCGCCGTCCTGGGTCCAGTGCCCGGAGTTGTGCGGGCGCATCGCGAGCTCGTTCACGAGGATGTGCCCGTCGCGCGTCTCGAAGAGCTCGACCGCGAGGTGGCCGACCACTCCGAGCTCGGCGGCGATCCGCAGGGCGAGCTGCTGGGCCTCGCCGGCGAGGTGTTCGTCCAGTCCGGGCGCCGGGGCGATGACGGTGTCGCAGACCCCGTCGACCTGGATGGACTCGACGACCGGGTAGGCGACGGCCTGGCCGTGCGGCGAGCGGACGATGTTGGCCGCCAGCTCCCGCACGAAGTCGACCTTCTCCTCGGCGAGCACGGGGACACCGGCCCGGAAGGGCTCCGCGGCGTCCGCCTCGGAGCGGACCACCCAGACGCCCTTGCCGTCGTAGCCGCCGCGGACCGTCTTGAGGATGACGGGGAAGCCCCCCACCTCGTCGGCGAAGGCCGCGGCGTCCGCCGGGTCCGCGACGATGCGGTGGCGGGGGCAGGGCGCGCCGATCTCCGTGAGCTTGGCGCGCATCACCCCCTTGTCCTGGGCGTGCACGAGCGCGTCGGGCCCGGGGCGTACGGGGATGCCGTCCGCCTCCAGGGCCCGCAGGTGCTCGGTCGGCACGTGCTCGTGGTCGAAGGTGATCACGTCACAGCCGCGTGCGAAGGCGCGCAGCGTCTCCAGGTCGCGGTAGTCGCCGACGACCACCTCGCCGGCCACCTGGGCGGCCGAATCCTGGGGAGTGTCACTGAGGAGCTTGAATTTGAGGCCGAGGGGGATGCCCGCCTCGTGGGTCATCCGGGCGAGCTGGCCGCCGCCGACCATGCCGACTACAGGGAACGTCACGTCTCCAGGGTATCGGGCCGTGCGAGGGCTCCCTCACCCTCTCCGGCCGGGGCCCCGCGTCTCCGGGAAGGACGCCTCCTCACGCGGGACGGGGGACGGCTCACGGGCATCACACGGGAGGGCTGGTTAGCATGGCCGGGTTGACGAAACCGACCGGACGGGGCTGAGCGATCACCATGAGCGAACGGGGCGCACTGCGGGCCCGGCTTGATCTGCTGGCCCGGGAGGTCGCCAAGTTCGGCGCGGTCGGCGCACTCGGGCTGGTCGTGAACATCGTCGTCTCCAACCTGATCTGGCGCACCACGGACATTCCGGTTGTGCGGGCCGGGCTGATGGGGACGGTCGTCGCCATCCTCTTCAACTACGTCGGCTTCCGCTACTGGACCTACCGGGACCGCGACAAGACCGGCCGGACCCGGGAACTGATGCTGTTCCTGCTGTTCAGCGCCGTCGGCGCGGTGATCGAGACGGGCGTGCTGTACGTGGCGACGTACGGCTTCGGGTGGAACAGCCCGGTCCAGAGCAACGTCTTCAAGATCCTCGGCATCGGGATCGCCACGCTGTTCCGCTTCTGGTCCTACCGCACCTGGGTGTTCAGGGCGCTGCCGGCCAAGGAGGCCGTGCTCAACGCGGAACGATTTCTGGAGCAGCGGCGACCCTCCGACGAGGTGACACCCGGTCCCGTGCCCCGCTGACGGCGGCGGTACGGGCGGTGCGGACCGCTCAGCGCACCGGGCGTACGGATTCCTTGCGGCTCGGCGCGACCCGGCTGAGGAAGAGGGCGAAGACCGGCGGCTGCTGCTGGAGCAGTTCCAGCCGGCCGCCGTCGGCCTCGGCGAGGTCCCGGGCCACGGCGAGGCCGATCCCGGTGGAGTTCCGGCCGCTGATGGTCCGCTCGAAGATCCGCGCCCCGAGGTCGGGCGGGACGCCGGGGCCCTCGTCCGTGACCTCGACGACGACCTGGTTGCCGGTGACGCGGGTACGCAGCGCGACCGTGCCGCCCCCGTGCATCAGCGAGTTCTCGATCAGGGCGGCGAGCACCTGGGCGACGGCTCCCGGGGTGCCGACGGCCTCCAGGCCCTGCTTCCCCGAGCAGACGACGGCGCGGCCGGCGCTGCGGTAGGCGGGGCGCCACTCCTCGATCTGCTGCTTGACGACCTCGTCGAGGTCGAAGACGACGGCGGAGCCGGTGCGCGGGTCACGGGCGTTGGTCAGCAGCCGCTGCACGACGTCCGTGAGCCGCTCCACCTGGGTCAGCGCGATGTTCGCCTCCTCCTTCACCGTGTCCGGGTCGTCGGTGACGGAGATCTCCTCGATCCGCATGGAGAGGGCGGTCAGCGGCGTACGGAGCTGGTGCGAGGCGTCCGCGGCCAGGCGCCGCTCCGCGGTGAGCATCCGCGCGATCCGCTCGGCCGAGGAGTCCAGGACGTCGGCGACCCGGTCCAGCTCCGTCACCCCGTACCGCTTGTGCCGGGGGCGCGGGTCGCCCGATCCGAGGCGTTCGGCGGTCTCGGCGAGGTCGGTGAGCGGGGAGGTGAGCCGGTTGGCCTGGCGTACGGCGAGGAGTACGGCGGAGACGATGGCGAGCAGCGCCACCGCCCCGATGATCAGCAGGGTCCGGCCGACCTCGCGGGTCACGGCGGAGCGGTCCTCCTCGACGGTGACCTTCTCGCCCTGCTCCCCCGTCTCCGAACTGCGGATGGCGTTGCCGTCCGTGGGGCGCTCGCCGACCTCGATGGGGGCACGCCCGGGGATCTCGACACGGGCGTAACGGCTGGGGTCGACCTGCTCGGCGAGCACCTGGGGGGTGATCCGCTCCTCGCCGAGGAGCCGGCTCTCGACGACGCTGATCAGCCGGAACGCCTCGGAGTCGACGCTCTCCTGGGCGCTGTTGCTGATGGTGCGGGTCTCGACGATGACCAGGGAGACGCCGAAGACGGCGATCACGACGAGCACCACGGCGAGCGTGGAGTTGATCAGTCGGCGGCGCATGACTGTTCTGTACGTCAGCTCTTCTCGAACCGGAAGCCGACGCCCCGGACGGTGGCGATGTACCGCGGATTGGCCGCGTCGTCGCCGAGCTTCTTGCGGAGCCAGGAGATGTGCATGTCGAGCGTCTTGGTGGAGGACCACCAGGTGGTGTCCCAGACCTCGCGCATCAGCTGGTCGCGGGTGACGACCCGGCCGGCGTCCCGCACGAGGACCCGCAGCAGGTCGAACTCCTTGGCGGTGAGCTGGAGTTCCTCGTCGCCCATCCAGGCCCGGTGGGACTCGACGTCGATCCTGACGCCGTGCGTGGCGGGCTGCGGGGCGGGCTCGGTGGCGCCGCGGCGCAGCAGGGCGCGGACCCGGGCGAGGAGCTCGGCGAGGCGGAACGGCTTGGTGACGTAGTCGTCGGCGCCGGCGTCCAGGCCGACCACCGTGTCGACCTCGTCGGCCCGGGCGGTGAGCACCAGGATGGGGACGGCGTGGCCGTCGGCCCGCAGCCGCCGGGCGACCTCCAGGCCGTCCATGCCGGGCAGCCCCAGGTCGAGGACGACCAGGTCGACGCCTCCCTGGAGTCCGGCGTCGAGTGCGGTCGGACCGTCCTCGCGGACCTCGACCTCGTAACCCTCACGACGCAGGGCGCGGGCCAGTGGCTCCGAGATGGATGCGTCGTCCTCGGCGAGCAGTACACGGGTCATGCAGTGATGGTAGTCCGCACAGGCCCGCCGGGGTGAGGCACTGGGCAGGCCCTGCGGGTCAGGGCCACGAATCGGGCATCCTCCTTCGAATATGGGACTGTGGTTCCACTGACACCTGTGATCCATGTCTCAAGTCCTTTCATATCCCCGTGTGTCGTGTCGTATGGTTGCTCGACGCCTGTTGCACCACCGAAGGACCTTTGGGCAGCTTTTAGCGCCAAGGGTCGCTTTCGTGTACGGGCCGGTTCCCGCCGGTCCCGATCAGTGAATGACCTGTGGGCCGGGCCCGGAGCGCGAGGACGCGTGCCGGGCGTGGATCCCGGAGCGGTCTGTCCCACGACCTCGCCCCCGAACTCCTCACGGAGCGGTGGCCGGATCGAATCCCCTCGAGGCGTCAGGGGTGGGGCGTGTCCGCCCGGTGCCGGCTACCCCCCACCGGGCGCGTACCGCTCACGAGGCGGCGCGTCCCGACCAGCAAGGATCGACCATGGCGTCCAGCCTGACGAAGGACTCGGCCAGTACTTCTGGTTCGGAGAAGACCTTCTTCGGCCACCCCCGCGGCCTGGCCACTCTCTTCATGACGGAGATGTGGGAGCGCTTCAGCTACTACGGCATGCGCGCCCTTCTCCCGCTCTACCTGATCGCTCCCAGCGGGCTTCACATGAACCCCGCCACGGCCACGGCGATCTACTCGGTCTACCTGTCGCTGGTGTACCTGCTCACCATGCCCGGCGGCTGGATCGGCGACCGCGTCTGGGGACCCCGCAAGACCGTCGCCATCGCGGGCGGCGTCGTCATGCTCGGCCACCTGACGCTGGCGCTGCCCTCCGAGGGCACCTTCTTCGCCGGTCTCGGCCTGGTCGCCATCGGCTCGGGCCTGCTGAAGGCGAACATCTCGACGATGGTCGGCCAGCTCTACGACGGCCCGGACGACCCGCGCCGTGACGGCGGCTTCACGATCTTCTACATGGGCATCAACCTCGGTGCCTTCGCCGCCCCGCTGATCATCGGCACCGTCGGCGAGAACGTGAACTGGCACCTGGGCTTCGCCCTGGCCGCCCTCGGCATGGGACTCGGTGTCGCCCAGTTCCTGCTCGGCACCCGCCACCTGAACGAGCGCAGCCTCGTCGTGCCGAAGCCGCTCTCCGCGGACGAGCGCTCCTCCACGCTGCGCAAGTCGATGATCTGGCTGGGTATCGCCGCCGTCTTCTACCTCGGCACGGTCGTCACCGGCGTCTACACGCTGAACTGGCTGCTGGTCCCGATCACGGTCGCCGGCCTGGTCATCCCGGTGATGGTCCTGGCGCGCATCAAGCGCGACAAGGAGCTCAGCAGGACCGAGCAGGCGAAGATGTCCGGCTACATCTGGTTCTTCGTGGCCGCCGCCATCTTCTGGATGATCTACGACCAGGGCGGTTCGACCCTGGCGATCTTCGCCGACTCCTCGGCGGAGAACTCGGTCCTCGGCTGGGCCTTCCCGGTCTCCTGGTACCAGTCGGTCAACCCGGTCCTGATCATGGCGCTGGCCCCGGTCTTCGCCGCCTTCTGGATGGCGCTGAACCGGCGGGGCAAGGAGCCGAGCACGATCGTGAAGTTCAGCTCCGGCCTGGTGCTGGTCGGTGCGTCGTTCTTCCTGTTCCTGGCGCCCCTGGCCATCGCGGGCGACGGCCACAAGGCCGCCGCGATGTGGCTGGTCGCGATCTACTTCGTGCAGACCGTCGGCGAGCTGACGCTCTCCCCGGTCGGCCTCTCGGTCACCACCAAGATGGCCCCGGCCAAGTACGCCAGCCAGATGATGGGTGTCTGGTTCCTGGCCGTGACGGCGGGCGACTGCACCACGGGTCTGCTCTCCCTCGCGGGGGTCGACCTCAACGGCAACGGAGTGGTGGCGCTCCAGGCCGCGCTGGCGGTCTTCGCGGGTGCCGCGATCTTCATGTACCGCGGCAAGGTCAAGAAGCTCATGGGCGACGTCCACTGACACGGACCTCCCCGCACACGGCCGAGGGCCCGCACCGATCATGATCGGTGCGGGCCCTCGGCCGTTCGTACGCCGTACTTGGCACGGAGGTGCGCGGAAGGATTACGCCGGAGCGGCGAGCTCCGCCCAGACGGTCTTGCCCGGCTGTTCCGGCGTACGCGTCACGCCCCAGTCCAGACAGAGCCGCTGCACGATGAACATGCCGTGCCCGCCGGGCCGCCCCGCGCGGTGCGGGGTGCGCGGTGCCGGCTGGCCCGCACCGGCATCGACGACCTCGACCCGGAGCATCTTGGGCGAGCAGGCGATACGGAGCTCCTCAGGACCGTCCGCGTGCAGGCAGGCGTTCGTCACGAGCTCCGAGACGACCAGGAGGACGTCCTCGGCCGCCGCCCGGCAGTCCGCGCTCGACGCGGGCAGCCAGCCCCAGTCGTGGAGCGCCTGCCGGGCGAAGTCGCGGGCCATCGGCACGATGCCGCTGGCCTGCCGGAGCGAGAGCGTGCGCCACTGCCGGTCAGCGGGAACGGCAGAGGCGGGGCCCGTGCCGTCCGGCTCGCGGCCGAGGCCGCCCGGCGGATGCTGCCGGGTGGTGCTCATCAGCGCTTCACCTCACCGATTCACCGTGTTGCCATCGAACAGAACTGATCAGATACAGAGTGTGCGGGTTCCATGACCCCGACGGGATGTCTCCTGCCCGGCCGAATGGTGACAACACCCTTTTCGCCTACGCCATGAGCGTGACTCGCGTGACAGCCGGGGCTCCCGAGGCCGGGGATACGCATGGGAACGCCGCTGTCAGCTGCTCAGAGCGTCTGCGAGGGTGGCGTGGACGGTGAAGACCGCCTCCGCCCCCGTGATCTCGAAGACGCGAGCCACCACGGGCTGCATTCCGGCCAAATGGACCCCTCCTCCGGCGGCCTCGGCCTTCAGACGCGCACCGAGCAGCACGTTGAGCCCGGTGGAGTCGCAGAAGTCGAGCCCCGAACAGTCGACCACCAGGCGCGCGCGCCCTTGCGCGACCGCGCTCTCCAGGGGCTCCCGAAGCAGATCGGCGGTGTGGTGATCGAGCTCACCCACCGGCGTCACGACCTCGCTCGACCCCTCGGTCCGGACGCCGACGTTCAGCCGACCCCGGTTCGCACTGCCGACCGTCCCGCGGTCCATTGACTGTCCCTCTTCGCCGTCCGTCACTACCCACGTCCCTGTGTACGCGGCTTCATCGTGGCTGGCCCCCGACGTGCGTAAAACATTACGCGTTTCCCTCGCCACACGGTAGTCGAAGAACTCAACAAACCGGACATACAGGCGTATTTGGCGCTTGTAACTCACGGCTGGAAACGGGTAAGGGTAGAAGGGACATCTGCACGAGTAATTTCGATCGGCTTCGGAGGCGCCGCTTCACCGCAGGAAGACGTATGGGCATCGGCAGCCATATGCCGAGAACGATGGAGGAGAACCATGTCACCCCGGCTCGACGTATCGCGTACCCACATCGCGACGTCGGCATGTCCTCAGGGACCGACCGATTCCGACTCCGCTGCCGCGAGCGCCGTACCCGGCCCGCGTACCAGCACCGGCACCACCACCGACCTGACCGCCGACGACCACATCCCGGGCGAGGGCTTCGAGGGTCTCGAGGGACTCCCCGAGATCCCGCCCTACGACGAAGTCGGCGCGCTGGACGCCAGGGCCCTGTCGAAGACACTCTTCGCGCGGCTCGAAGCCCTCGAGGAGGGCACCCACGAGTACGCGTACGTACGCAACACCCTCGTCGAACTCAACCTGGCCCTGGTCAAGTTCGCAGCCGCCCGGTTCCGCTCCCGCAGCGAGCCCATGGAGGACATCGTCCAGGTCGGCACCATCGGCCTGATCAAGGCGATCGACCGCTTCGAGCTCAGCAGGGGCGTCGAGTTCCCGACGTTCGCGATGCCGACCATCGTCGGCGAGATCAAGCGCTTCTTCCGTGACACCAGCTGGTCCGTGCGCGTCCCGCGCCGGCTGCAGGAGCTGCGGCTGGACCTGGCCAAGGCGGGCGACGAGCTGTCCCAGAAGCTGGACCGCGCGCCCACGGTCGTCGAACTCGCCGACCGCCTCGGCATCGGCAGGGACGAGGTCGTCGAGGGCATGGCCGCGAGCAACGCGTACACCGCGAGCTCGCTGGACGCCAAGCCCGAGGACCACGGCGACGGCAACGACGGCGCGCTCGCGGACCGCATCGGCTACGAGGACCACGGCCTCGAAGGCATCGAGTACGTCGAGTCCCTCAAGCCGCTCATCGCCTCGCTCCCGCTGCGCGACCGCACGATCCTCTCCATGCGGTTCGTCTCCAACATGACGCAGTCGGAGATCGGTGAGGAGCTCGGCATCTCGCAGATGCACGTGTCCAGGCTGCTCTCCCGGACCCTCGTCAAGCTCAGGAAGGGCCTGACCGTGGAGGAGTGACCCCGCGTCACCCGCACACCGGTACGACCTTGCGGAAGGACCTGCCCTGCACGACGGGCGGGTCCTTCCGCATTGTTGACGAAGTGCCCGGGACTGGGCCACATTGGGCTGGGTTCTGGGGGGAACACATGACTCATGGGGAAAGCGGTCCTGCCGACCGTGCCGTGCGGGAAGCGACGGAAGCGGCGGAATCCGCGATGGGTACCCGGCTCGGCCGGGAGTGCCTCTACGTCCCGTCCTGCCGGCTCGGCCTCTATCTGGCGCTCCGCCACTGGTGCGAACCCGGCGGCAGGATCCTGATGTCCCCGGTCAACGACGACGTCATCCTCTTCGTCGTCCTCGCCGCCGGACTGCGCCCCGTCCAGGCACCGCTGTCCGCCGCGGACGGTTCGATCGACGTGGACGCCGTGCCCGACGCCGTGTGGAACGGCCTCTCGGCCGTCCTCACCACCAACCTGTACGGCAATCCGGACCCGGCCCGGCGGCTGCGCGAGCGCTGCGACCGCCTCGGCGTCCCGCTGATCGAGGACGCGGCGCACGCCATCGGCAGCGTCACGGACGGCAGACCGGTCGGCTCCTTCGGGGACGCGGCCGTCTTCAGCCTCTCCAAACACGTCGGCGCGAAGGCCGGAGGCTTCCTCGCCGTCGCCGACCCCGCCCTGCGCGCCCCGCTGGAGCGGGCCCGGGTCGCCCTGCTCGACCCGTCCCGCCTCACCGCCGAACTCGCCTACGCCGTACGCCCGTACGCGGAGTCGGCCGTGCGCGGGCTGCGGCTCGCCCCGGCCGCCTGGTGGGCGCTGCGGCTCCTCGGACTCCAGGAACGGGAGGAGATCCGGATGCCGTTGCGCCCGGAGGAGCTGCGCCAGGCCCTGGGCGCCGCGCCCTCCCTGACGGCCTTCCACTCCTGGGTCCGCGTCGACCTGCACGACTACCGCATCGCCCCGGGCCGCCCACGGCTGCGGCGCATCCGGCGCCTGCTGGCCGGCCTCGACACACGGCTCGACGCGCACCGGGCGGGCACCGAGCGCCTCCTCGCGAGCCCCTGGGCGCCTCCGGTCGCCGCCGGTGCCCCCGTACAACCTTTGTTCCGGGTGCCGTTGCTGGTGGCCGACCGGGACGCGGCCGTCGCCGCGCTCGCCCGCCGCCGCATCACCGTCGGCTATCTCTACGACCCGCCGCTCGACACCTACGCGGGCACGCCGTTCACCGACCCGTCGCCCGCCCCCGCCGAGGCGGCCTGGTTCGCCCGGCACGCCCTGCCCGTCGACCCGTTGCGCGCCGGTCCGGTCATCGAGGTCCTGGCCTCGGCGGGTGTCCGCCCCGCGGGAGAGCTGCCCGGTGGCTGACACGGCGAGAGCCGGCCGGCCGACGAGGGAGGCGGTGCCCCCGCCCGCGCCGAAGGGCGGAGCGGGCGGCGACTCCATGTTCCGCAACGCGTACGCCCTGATGCTCTCCACCGGTGTCTCCGCCGCTCTCGGCCTGGGCTTCTGGCTGGTGGCCGCCCGCTACTACACGGAGGAGGCCGTCGGCCAGGGCTCCGCCGCCATCGCCGCGATGCGGCTCCTCGCCTCGGTCACCGCGACCACGATGATCGGCGCGGTCGTCCGCTACGTGCCCCGCGCCGGACGCGCCACCGGCTCCCTGGTCGCCCGCACCTACCTGGTCAGCTCGGTCGTCGTGACCCTCGCCTGTACGGTCTTCCTGCTCACGCTGGACCTGTGGGGTGATTCGTACGCCCCGCTCGGCACGCTCTCCGCCGGGCTCGTCTTCACCGGATCCTGCGTCGCCTGGGCGGTCCTCACCCTCCAGGACGGGGTGCTGACCGGGCTGCGCAAGGCCGTCTGGGTGCCCGTCGGCAACGCGGTGTTCTCCCTCGGCAAGCTGCTGCTCCTCGTCGTGTTCGCGGGCGCCCTGCCCGTCCTCGGTGTCTTCGTGTCCTGGGCCGCGGCCATCGCACTGTCCGTACTGCCCCTCGGCTGGCTGGTCTTCCGCCGGCTGATCCCGCGCCAGGCCGGCGCCGACCGGGACCGCGAACCGCCCCGGATGCGCGAGATCGGCAGGTTCCTGGCCGGTGACTCCGTCGGCGCGCTCTTCAGCCTGGCCATGATCAATCTGCTGCCGGTGATGGTGGCCGTGCGCTTCGACGCCGCGCACAACGGCTTCTTCTACATCGCCTACACCGTGGGCGGCACCATGGAGTTCATGGCCATCAACATGGCCTCCTCCCTCACCGCGCACGCCTCGCACAGCCCCGGCCGGCTGGCCGAGGGCGTACGCGGGGCGCTGCGCCGCATGGCGGTCCTGCTCGTCCCCGTCGTGGCCGTCCTGGTGCTCTTCGCCCCGCAGATCCTCCGCCCCTTCGGCTCCGACTACGCCGCCCACGGCACCCTGGTCCTACGGCTGCTGGCCGCGGCCGCCCTGCCCCGGGTCGTGGTCGAGCTGTACATCGGCGTGCTGCGGGTGCAGGGCCGCACCGGCGCGCTGGCCGTCCTGCAGGGCGCGATGTGCGTACTCGTCCTGGGGAGCGCGGCCGTGCTGCTCGGCCCGGCGGGGATCGCCGGAGCGGGCTGGGCGATGCTGACGGCGATGACCGCCGTGGCGGCCGTGTCCGCGCTGGGGCTCCGCTCGGCCCTCACCGGCCGGGCGCCCGGGAAGAGGGGGCGGGTCAGCGGCCGGGCACCGGCTGCTCGAACCAGCCGTCCCGGCCCGCCGTGCGGTACCCCTCCAGGCCCGGCCCGTCGTCGACCGTGAGGTCGCAGCCCTTGCCCGGGACCGCCCGGTTCCAGTGCACGAGCGCCTTGGCGCCGGGCATCGTCCGGGCCACCTCGGGGATCTCCTCGTACCACTCGCGCTGGCGGTCCTCGTCCGCCGGATCGGGGACCGTGGCGAACTCGGCGAACATCAGCGGCTTCTCGGCGCTGATGTGGGTGCGCAGCCACTCGTACGCCGGCCGCTGGCTGCGGTCGAAGTCCTTCCAGTCCGTGGTGTCGTGGCAGGTGAAGTAGTTGTACTGGTCCATCCCGATCCAGTCGACGTAGTCGTCGCCCGGGTAGAGCCGCTCGAAGAGCTTCCCGTTCGCGAGGTAGCCGGAGACCGTCCACACCCACACCACGTTGTCCACACCGAGCTCCTCGAACCGGTCGTGGAGGTGGCGGTAGGCGGCGACGTACTCCTCGGGGGTGCCCGCGTCGCCGACCCGGGCGTCGACCTCCTGGTCGAAGGAGAAGAACACCCGCTTCCCGTACGCCTTGATGCGGCGCGCCTGCGGGTCGATGATCTCGCGGTCGTACGCCCCCGACGCGAGCTTCGCCCAGCCGAGCTGGTCCTCGGTCCAGCCCGCGTGGTGGGGTTCGCGCCACACCGTGGACTCCCAGGCCAGCATCAGCAGCCGGTCCCGGCCGAGTACCTGCTCGTCGGGGGTCAGGAGCTGTCCGTCGAGGTCGGTGTTCGACATGTCGTGGTACGTGTACAGCAGGTCGAGCTTCCGGCCGATCTTCTTCTCGAACGCGTACACCGCGTCCTTGAGCGAGCCGTTCGGGGCGTACGGGATGTAGGCCCCCCACCAGGCCCCGCACGGCGGTACGAGTGTGGCGGTGG
Organism: Streptomyces sp. NPDC102451; assembly: GCF_044765485.1. Taxonomy (NCBI): domain Bacteria; kingdom Bacillati; phylum Actinomycetota; class Actinomycetes; order Kitasatosporales; family Streptomycetaceae; genus Streptomyces; species Streptomyces sp. NPDC102451. The sequence goes on from NZ_JBIWKD010000014.1 coordinate 62,467, forward strand.
GGGCGCACGTGCCGCCGGGGACCGGGCCGGTGGCGGCGTCGGCGGGGAGGGCTCCGGCGGACGGCAGCTTCTCGTCGTCCCCCGGGGAGGGCGTGCCGAACCAGGCCAGGAGTCCGGTCAGCAGCGCGGCGGCGGAGAGCAGGGCGAGCACCGCGTACGTACGGGGCCGGGGCTGCTCCGGTGCGCGGCGGCGGGTCACCGGTGCCTCACGGCCCGCTCGACGGCGCCCCGGGTGGCCGCGGGCAGCGGAAGCCCCGGGAGGACCGAGGCGAGGGTGGTGAGCGCGGCGAGGGACACCAGGAACGCCGTCCCCGAGAAGCCCTCCACCAGGAACAGCGAGGTGGCGACGGCGACGGCCACGGAGAGCCCGAGGGGCGCGGCGAGCGCGGCCGTTTCGAGCCGGGCACCGGGCCTGAGCGGTCCCGGCTGCGGATACAGCAGGGCGAGGCCGGGGCCGAAGCAGACGAAGAGGAGCACGGGGATCCAGCGCAGGGGCGCGCCCCCCGGCAGCGCGGTCGCGGCCAGCGCCACCCATCCGGAGAGCGCCAGGGAGGCTCTGATCGGGGTCTGCCGGGCGGGGAGTGCCGGTTGCCGGTTCTCGGACACGTAACTGCCTTCCTGGGCTCAGGGGCTGTCGTAGCGCAGGACGACGCCGTACTCGGTCCGCTCGACCACGTGGAAGAGCGGCGAGGCGGTGAGGTCCCGGGTCAGCGCGGCGAAGCCGCCGGGGGGCAGCAGCCCCTCACCGGCGGTGTAGATGTCCTGGGTGCGCGTGAGGATGACGTAGGCCGTGGTGCCGGCGGGCAGCCGCGTCGAGAGATAGTCCGCCGGGTCCTTGAGCATCTCGACGTTCTCGGGCAGCTCCTGCTCGGCGAAGAACCAGTGCTCCAGGTGGTCGTAGCGGTGCAGTGCCTTCGGGAAGGAGCCCGTGGTGGCCAGGATCAGCGCCCCCTCGGGGGCCCGGTCGATGGCGCGGGTGACGAGCGCGGTCTCCGCGGGCGGGGTGTAGTTCATCCGCTCCTTGCCGTAGTACGAGGGCATGAACCCGGCCGGCAGCGCGATCAGGGTCACCGGGAGGGCGACCGCGCAGATCCTCCGTACGGCGGGCCGCACCCGGTGCGCCCCGCTGCCTCCGGGGGCCGGGACGAGCGCCGCGGCGGCGAAGAAGGCGGCGCCCGGGAGCGCGAACAGATAGACCCGGAAAAGCATTTCGCCGCCGTAGTCGTTGACCACGAACAGGGGTACGGGCGCTGCGGAGGCCAGCAGCAGCGGCAGGGCGCTGTGCACCAGGCGGCGGCGCAGCAGGAGGGCCGCGCCCGCGAGGACGGCGACGGCCAGCACCATCAGGATGTTGGCACGCCCCGCGAGTTCCGGGCCGGCGCCGGTGAGCTGCCCGGCGTATCCGGCGCGGGAGTTCTGGGTGAGCTGTCCGAGGGAGTCGCGCAGCGTGCCCAGCGTCTCGGTGAACAGGGGGCGGCCCATGGTGAGGTCCCAGGCCAGCATGAGCAGCCCGGCCACGGCGAGGAGCCCGAGGTTGCGGTAGCGGCGGGTGAGGCAGAACGCGAGGAGGGTGACGCAGAGCATCACCGGGGTCAGCTGGTGCACCGCGTTGACGGCCGCGATCAGCGGCACGAGGACCACGACGCAGACCGCGCGCTGCCGGGTGCCGGTGGGCGGCGGGACGGCTGCGGCGGCCGGGTCGAGCCAGGCGCGTGAGCGCAGCCGCCCCGCCGATCCCGGGCGTACGAAGTGCCGTACGACGACGGCGAGCACGGCGAGGTGGAGGAGGTAGGCGAGGCCCTGCGGGGCGAGGTAGTCCTGGCCCACCCAGTTGGCGAGCTGGAAGATCCAGACCGCGGCCCACACGAGGCGCCAGTCCTCGCTGAAGGTGCGGTAGATCAGGATCAGGACCGGCATCATCAGCAGGCCGAGGACGACGGGCGCCCAGTTCAGATAGGCGGCTGCGCTGTCGGCCCCGAAGGCGCGGACCAGCCCGCCGTTGAGCGTGAAGAAGCCGGGCCACTGGTCGTAGGCGGACATGTTGCCGGACAGGCCCTCGCCCGGGCGCAGTTCGCCGTTGGCCAGCAGGTGGTCGATGACGGCGTCGTGCTTGGAGGCCCAGGGGTAGCGCTCCGAGTCGTACAGGACGGCGGGGACGCCCTTGAGCGCCATCAGCAGGGCGGCGCAGTACAGGGTGGGCCACCAGGGGGCGGTGCCCGCGCGGCGGAGACCGGCCAGGAAGCCCGCGGTCAGGACGAGCAGGGAGAGGTAGTAGGTGACGGGCAGCCGGTCCAGGAGGCCGTACTCGCCCATCGAGCGGAACCCGATGTGCGGCAGCGAGGAGATCCAGAGGACGGCCGCCAGGACTAACGGCAGCCAGGTGAGCAGTACCTGGGGTCTCAGCGCACCCGGGAGGCGGCGGGGCGTCTCCCCCGGGGCGGCGCCGGGAGGCAGCACCGGCTCGACGCTCCCCGCGGTGTCCCCCTCGACCGGCGCGGGCACATGCTGTGGCACGGTGCGACTCCCCCCACGGATGTGGTCGCGGCCGTCACGCCGCTGTCCTGTCCCCTAAGCGAAGTATAGGAATCTGCTTCGCCTTTGTGGTGCTCCCGGCCATTTCTCCGCCCGCCACCCGTGTCACCCCGCGAACACCGGCCCCCGCGCGGCGGCCCGCGCCCGCCGGTACCACCGCCAGCCGACGGTGGGCAGCGAGTCGCGGAACGGCGCCACCGGCGCGCCCTCGCCCGCCATCCAGCGCTCGACGTCCCGCACGGTGTGGCTGCGCCGCAGGATCAGCCGTGCGATCCGGTACGGCTCGTCCCGGCCGGAGCTCAGCGCGTGCCGGACGGCCACGGCGGACTCGTAACCGGCGTCCCGGGCGGCGCGGCGCACCCGCACGCTGTTGTATCCGTGCGGGTAGGCGAGGTGGGCCACCTCATGACCCAGGACGTCCTCCAGCGCCGCCTTGGAGTCGACGAGTTCGGAGCGCAGGTCCGCCGCGGGCAGCGTGTCCAGCTGCGCGTGGGTGACGGTGTGCCCGCCCACCTCCATGCCGTACTGCTCCAGCAGGGGCGCCTGCTCCAGGCACATCATCGGCGCGGGCGGCAGCAGGCTGCCCCCTTGGCCCGGGCGTGCCAGCGCACCGGTCGTGAGATAGGCGGTGGCCGGCATCGACCGTCCGGCGAGCGCCTCGGCGGTCGGCCCCGGCAGGTCCGCGAAACCGTCGTCGAAGGTCAGGACGACCGGCCGGTCCGGCAGCGGCTCACGTCCCGCGAGATGGGCGGCGAGGGCGCCGACCGGGACCGGGGTGCGGCCGCAGGCGCCGATCGCGTCCAGCTGGGCGGCGAACTCCCTCGGTTTGACGGTGAATTCGGCGATCCACCCCGGCGGGTCGTCCATCACCGCGTGGTACAGCAGCACGGGGATCCGGGACGCCCCACGCGCGCTCACGCCCCCTCCCAGGGGAGCGGCGCACCTCGGACGGCGAGCCGGGCCCGTACGTACCCGAGGGGGCCGTACAGCAGACCGCGCCGCTCCAGACGGGACAGGTGCCGGGGCCACGGGTAGGTGTACGCGCCGTGCGTGCCGGGAACGCCGGTGCGGCCCGCGGCGTCTGCCGTACGCGGCGCCGTCATCGCGCGGGCATGGGCCAGGCCGCGCGGCAGCCGGGCCAGCAGGGGCGGCAGCAGGGCGGGGCTGCGGAGCAGGAGCGCGGTGAGCGAGGCGGTGAGCCCTGCGCCGTAGCCGTACGCCTGCCCGCACAGGTCCTCCCAGCGCTCCCGGTGGTGGTGCCAGACGACCGCCTCGGGCGTGTAGTGCAGCGGGTGCCCCTCGGCGAGGAGGCGTACGAACGCGTAGAGGTCGTCGCCCCCCTTGGCCGCGGTACCGGTGCCGGTCGCGGGGTCGAAGCCGCCGACCGCCCGCAACGGCCCGGCGCGGAACGCCATGTTGGCGCCGGAGCCGAACCGCCCGGCGGTGAACGGGAAGAGCGGCTCGTCGGCGGGCGGGTGCGCGGGGTCGTAGCGGCGCTCGGCGAACCCCTTGGCGAACCCGCCGTGGCTCTCCAGCAGGACCTGCGCCGGGGTGGTCAGCCTGGCCGGCAGGATCAGGCCGGTGACGCAGGCCGGCCGGGGGTGCTCACCGAAGGGCCGGGTGAGGGCGGTGAGCCAGTGCGGGTCGGCGATGACGTCGTCGTCGGTGAAGGCGAGGACGTCGGACGTGGCGACGGCGATGCCCCGGTTGTGTGCGGCGGCCAGACCGGGCACCGGCTCCAGCGCGTAACGCACGCCCCGGCCGGCGTAGGCGGAGGCCACCAGCTCGCGGGTGGCGCCGGTGGCCGGGGCGTTGTCGACGACCACGATCTCGAAGTCGGGGTGGTCCTGGGCGAGCAGCGAATCGAGGGCACGGGCGAGCGGCGCGGGGCGCTCCCGGGTCGCGACGACGACCGTGGCCCTCGGCACCTCCCCGGCCGGCGGCCGCTCCGGGGCGTCCGGGACGACGATCTCGTCCGCCGCCTGCTTCGCGAGCACGGCGGCCGGATCGTCACCCGCCCTGACCCGCCCGACGACCGTGCCGACCGGGCGCCCGCGCAGCCGTACGAGGGCGAAGAACCGCTGGTCGTCCCCGTCGCGCGGGGTGGTGTCCAGGGGCGGCCCGCCGGGCACCGGCCCCAGCCGTACGCCCGTGCCGTCGGCGGCGTCGAGCTCCAGCTCGGCGACGGCCAGGCCGGTGAGCCGGCCGATGTCGGGTAACCGCGGCGTCTTCCCTGTCTGTCCGTTCCGGTACGGCATCCGGTCCCCCCGGGTCGTGACGCTATGGACGTTTCGGTTCGCGCAGCCGGCCGGCCCGTTCGAGGCCGCGCTGCGCCAGGCCCGCCAGCCGGGGCCGGTTCCGTACGAAGCTGTGGGCGCGGCGGGAGGGCTCGCGGCCGATCCACTGCAGCGCCGCGCCCGGGCCCGGCCTCACCGACGCGCCCTCGTACACCGTGAGCTCACCGGTCTTCAGCGCGTCCTTGTACTCGGCGGCCCCGCGCCCCATGTCGAGCATCCCGATGCCGTCGTCCGCAGCCGCCCGCGCCATCCCCAGATGCAGGATCAGGCCCGGCGAGAACTTCGCGAACGCGGGGTCGTACGCCGGGAACCAGCAGGAGAGCACCGTGCGCGAGCGCAGCCCGAAGTGGGCGGCCACCGGCCGGTCTCCCGCGTACAGGACGGAGAGCAGGCCGGAGCATCCGGGCGCCCGGGTGTGGAAGAGGAACTCCGCCAGATCGCGGATCCACTCCTTGGCGAAGCGGTCGCGGCGGCCGGTCCTGCGGTACTGGGCGGACTTCCACCCCATCAGGGTCCCCAGCACCGCCGGGTCACGCTCGTCGAGGACGAACCGCACCTCCCCGGCGTCGCGGCCGAGCTTGCGCTCCTTGGCCAGGGTGGTCCTGAGGAACTTCGGCGACCGGGCGCGCAGGGCCTTCTCGTAGCTCTCGTAGCCGTCGCCGACGTCGATGACGTACGAGGCGTACGCGCGCGCTGCGTCCGGCTCGAAGAGCTTCTGGCCCTCTTCGAGGTTGTCGAACTCCCAGGCCGAGAGCCCGCAGGCCCGCAGCAGTTCCTTCGTGTCCGGCTCGGACCCGGGGCGCAGCACGGCGCCCTGGACGTCGGAGACCCCCAGGCCGATGGCCCGGCCGTGGCCGAGCCGCCCCCGCTCGAAGGGGAGGAAACCGGCCGTCGCCCCGGAGCCGTCGCCGATGACCGCCACCCGGGCGCGCGGCCGGACGCGGCCCACGGCGAGGGCGAACTCCGGTTCCATGAACGGATGGGCCGGGGCCCCGGACTTGGCCCGCAGCTCCCGCCAGCTCTCGATGTCCCCCGCGCCCAGATCTCCGGGCCTGACCACACGTATGCGCCTGCTGCTCACCAAGACCCCCCGGTCCTACCCCCTGAGCCACGCTGCCCAGAACGGTACCGGGCGCGGTCACCCAGCGGTAGACGACCGCGACATCCCGTGACCGACCGGTGAAAAACGGCTCCGCCGCCGGGGCGTCAGGCGGCCCGCTGTCCGCCCCGCCACACCGCGCTCACCAGCGGGACCCCCGGCCGGTAGGCGAGGTGGACATGGCTCGGCGCGTCCAGCATCACGAGGTCGGCGCGGGCGCCGGGGGTGATGCGGCCGATGTCGGTGCGGCGCAGCGCCGCGGCCCCTCCGGCGGTGGCCGACCAGACCGCTTCGTCGGGGGTCATGCCCATGTCCCGTACGGCGAGGGCGATGCAGAACGGCATGGAGGAGGTGAACGAGGAGCCCGGGTTGCAGTCCGTGGACAGGGCGACGGTGGCGCCCGCGCCGAGGATCCGGCGGGCGTCGGGCCACTGCGCGCGGGTGGAGAACTCGGCGCCGGGGAGCAGGGTGGCGACGGTCCTTCCCTGGCCGAGCGCGTCGAGGTCGGCGTCGTCGAGGTGGGTGCAGTGGTCGGCGGAGGCCGCGTCCAGCTCGACGGCGAGCCGGACCCCGGGGCCGTGGCCCAACTGGTTGGCGTGGACGCGGGGGTGCAGGCCCCTGGCCGCCCCCGCCGTGAGGATCGTGCGCGCCTGGTCCTCGTCGAAGGCGCCGCGCTCGCAGAAGACGTCGATCCAACGGGCGTGCGGGGCGCAGGCGTCCAGCATCGGCCCGGTGACGAGGTCGACGTAACCGGAGGGGTCTTCGGCGTAGTCGGGGGACACGATGTGGGCGCCGAGGAAGGTGACCTCGTCGGTGTGGGTGGCCGCGATCCGCAGGGCGCGCGCCTCGTCCTCGACGGTGAGGCCGTAGCCGGACTTGGTCTCGAAGGTGGTGGTGCCCTGCCGGAGCGCCTCCGCCAGATAGTGCGCGACGTTGGCGGAGAGCTCCTCGTCGGAGGCGGCGCGGGTGGCGGCGACGGTGGTGCGGATGCCGCCCGCGGAGTAGGGGCGGCCGGACATACGGGCGTTGAACTCCGCGGTGCGGTCCCCGGCGAACACCAGGTGGGAGTGGGAGTCCACGAAGCCGGGGATCACGGCCCTGCCGCCCGCGTCGACGGCGTTGTCAGTGGCGGGTGCTTTGCTGGATTCACCGGTCCACACGATGCGGTCGCCGTCGATGACGACGGCCGCGTCCCGGATCAGGCCCAGGGGGGTCCCGTCTCCGAGGGAGGGGTCGTTGGTGACCATGTTCGCGATGTGGGTGATGGCGGTCGTCGTGGTCGTCGTCATCCGGGCACAGCTTTCTTCTGGCGCGGGCTCGGGTCCGGGCCGGACTTCCGGCACGGACCCGAGCCCGGGTCGGACTCGGGTCTACGGTGCGGGGATCCGCCGCGCGCTCAGCCGTACAGCGCGGCGACGGCCGAGGCGAGCGCTCCGGGCACGTCCTCGATCCGTGTGTGCCGGCCGTCCCGGACGATCTGCCGGCCCGCGACCACGGTGTGCCGCACATCGGCGGCGGTGGCGGCGAATACGGCTGCTTCGGCCGCCATCCGCGGCACCGGCCCCGCTGTTCTGACGGAGTCCAGCGCGACGGTGGCGAAGTCGGCCCGCGCGCCCGGTTCGAGCACGCCGGCGTCCGGGCGGCCGAGCGCCGCGTGTCCGTCGGCGGAGGCCGCCCTGAGCAGGGCCGCCGCCGTCCAGTGGCCGCGCACATGGGTGCGCAGCCGTTCGTTCAGCTCCATCGCCCGGGACTCCTCGAAGAGGTCGATCACGGCGTGGCTGTCGCTGCCCAGCGAGAGGGGGGAGCCCGCGCTCTGGAGCGCGGCGGCTGGGCCGATGCCGTCGGCCAGGTCGCGTTCGGTCGTGGGACACATGCAGGTGCCCGTCCGGGAGGAGCCCAGCAGCTCGATGTCCTCGGCCGTGAGGTGCGTGCTGTGGACGGCGGTGGTGTGCGGTCCGAGGACCCCGTGGTCGGCGAGGAGCCGGGTGGGGGTGCGGCGGTGGGCGGCGAGGCAGGCGTCGTTCTCCGCGGTCTGCTCGGAGAGATGGACGTGCAGCGGGACGCCCCGCTCCTGGGCCCAGCCGGCGACGGTGGCCAGCTGTCCCGCCGGCACGGCGCGCACGGAGTGGATCGCGGCGCCGATCACCACCATGTCGTCGTCGCCCTTGAGGAGGGAGGCCCGCTCGGCCCAGGCGTCGGCGGTGGTGTCGGAGAAGCGCAGCTGGTGCCGGCTCGGCTTCTCGTCGAATCCGGCGGCGAGATAGGCGGTGTCGAGCAGGGTGATGCGGATGCCGGCTTCGGCCGCCGCGGCGATGAGCGCCTCGCCCATGGCGTTCGGCTCGTCGTAGGGCGTTCCGCCGGGCGCGTGGTGGAGATAGTGGAATTCGCCGACCGCGGTGATCCCGGCCAGCGCCATCTCGGCGTACGTGGCCCGGGCCAGGTCGTAATAGGTGTCGGGGGTGAGACGGGCGGCCGTGCGGTACATCAGCTCGCGCCAGGTCCAGAAGGTGCCGGTGCCCACCTGGACGGTGGAGCGCAGCGCGCGGTGGAAGGCGTGCGAGTGGGTGTTGGCCAGCCCCGGGACGGTCAGCCCCTCCAGCACGGTGGCCCCGGGCGGCGGTGCGTCGATGCCGGTCCGGACACCGGCGATGCGCCCGTCGGCCACGTCCAGGAGGACCCCCGGCTCGACATGGGTGCCGAGCCAGGCGTGCGACATCCAGTACGTCGCGGTGACCGGTGTGCCCGTCGGTTGCGTTGTCAGCTGCACGCGAGACCTTCCAGTACGTCGGCGAGTGCCCTCACCCCGGCCACGCAGTCGTCCTCCGTGGCGTGCTCGGCGGGTGAGTGCGAGATCCCGGTGGGGTTCCGTACGAACAGCATGGCGGTCGGCACGGAAGCGGACAAAATACCCGCGTCGTGTCCGGCCCCCGTGCCGAGCAGGGGCACCGTGCCCCCACCGGCGTCCGCGCCGTGCGTGCCCCGCTTCTCCAGCACCCGGCGGATCTCGTCCCGCAGCGCGTGCTGGAAGTCCACCACGGGCGTGAACGACTCGCGTACGACGTCGAGATCGATCCCGGCCCGCTCGGCGTGCTCCCGCGCGGCCCGCTCGACACCGCTGACGACGGCGTCGAGTGTGTCCTGGTCGGCAGCCCGTGAGTCGAGCCAGCCCCGCACCAGGGAGGGGATCGCGTTGACCCCGTTCGGCTCGACGGCGATCTTGCCGAAGGTCGCGAGACCCCCGGCGAGCTCCGCCTCGCGCCGGGCCGCGAGCACGGTCTCGGCGTACGTGAGCATCGGGTCGCGGCGGTCGGCGAGGCGTGTGGTGCCGGCGTGGTTGGCCTCGCCCCGGAAGTCGAACCGCCAGCGGCCGTGCGGCCAGATGGCGGAGGCGACCCCGACCGGGTCCCCGGTCAGGTCCAGGGCGCGCCCCTGCTCCACATGGAGTTCGACGAACGCACCGATCCGGGCGAGGCGTTCGGGGTCGGGCCCGATGGCGTCGGGGTCGTACCCGGCGGCCTCCATGGCCTGCGGGAGCGAGACGCCGTCCCCGTCGCGGAGCCGGTGCGCGTTCTCGACGGTCAGCTGCCCGGCGGCGAGCCGTGAGCCGACGCAGGCGAGCCCGAACCGGGCCCCTTCCTCGTCGCCGAAGTTGGTGATGGCGAGAGGTTTGGTGAACACCGCTCCCCTGCGGCGGAGTTCGTCCAGGGCGGCGAAGGAGGACACCACGCCGAGGGGGCCGTCGAAGGCGCCCCCGTCGGGCACGGAGTCGAGGTGGGACCCGGTGACCACGGCGTCCCCGGCGAGCGGATCGCCGAGCCAGGCCCACTGGTTGCCGTTGCGGTCGATCTCGTGGTCGAGGCCGCGCGCCTCGGCCTGCGCCTGGAACCACAGGCGGCAGTCGGCGTCGGCGCCGGTCCAGGCGTAGCGGCGGTAGCCACCGGAGGCGTCGCTGCGGCCGATGGGCCGCAGCGAGCGCCACATGGCGTGGAAGGTGTCGCTCACGCGGTGCCTTCCTCCCGCATCGGGATGCGCACGCCGCGCTCGTCCGCCACCGACTCCGCGATGTCGTAGCCCGCGTCCACGTGCCGGATGACGCCCATGCCGGGGTCGTTGGTGAGGACACGGCGGATCTTCTCGCCGGCCAGCTTCGTGCCGTCGGCGACCGAGACCTGGCCCGCATGGAGGGAGCGGCCCATGCCGACACCGCCGCCGTGGTGGATGGAGACCCAGGAGGCGCCGGAGGCGACGTTCACCATGGCGTTCAGGAGCGGCCAGTCGGCGATCGCGTCGGAGCCGTCGAGCATGGCTTCCGTCTCGCGGTAGGGGGAAGCCACCGAACCGCAGTCCAGGTGGTCACGGCCGATCGCGAGCGGGGCGGCGAGGGTGCCGTTGCCGACCATGTCGTTGAACATGTCGCCCGCCTTGTCGCGCTCACCCTGGCCGAGCCAGCAGATGCGCGCCGGAAGGCCCTGGAAGTGGACACGCTCGCCGGCCATCCTGATCCAGCGGTGCAGCGACTCGTTCTCCGGGAAGAGGTCGAGCAGCGCCTTGTCCGTCTTGTGGATGTCCGACGCCTCGCCCGACAGCGCCGCCCACCGGAAGGGACCCTTCCCCTCGCAGAAGAGGGGCCGGATGTAGGCGGGCACGAAGCCGGGGAAGTCGAACGCCCGGGCGTATCCGGCGAGCTGGGCCTCGCCCCGGATCGAGTTGCCGTAGTCGAAGACCTCCGCCCCGGCGTCCATGAAGCCGACCATGGCCTCGACGTGCGCGGCCATCGACTCCCGGGCGCGCAGGGTGAAGTCGGCGGGCTTCTCGGCGGCGTACGAGGCCATGTCGTCGAAGTCGACGCCGACGGGCAGATAGGCGAGCGGGTCGTGCGCGCTGGTCTGGTCCGTGACGATGTCGACGGGGGCACCCTCGGCGAGCATCCGGGGCAGCAGCTCCGCCGCGTTGCCGAGCAGGCCGATGGAGAGCGGGCGCCGCGCGTCGCGGGCCTCGACGGCCAGCTGGAGCGCGTGCTCCAGGGAGTCGGCCCGGACGTCCAGGAAGCGGTGCTCGATCCGGCGCTCGATGGCGCGCGGGTCGACGTCGATACAGATCGCGACGCCGTCGTTCATGGTGACGGCCAGCGGCTGGGCGCCGCCCATGCCGCCGAGTCCGGCGGTCAGCGTGATGGTGCCGGCCAGGGTGCCGCCGAACCGCTTCGCGGCGACGGCGGCGAAGGTCTCGTAGGTGCCCTGCAGGATGCCCTGCGTGCCGATGTAGATCCAGGACCCGGCGGTCATCTGGCCGTACATGGTGAGCCCGAGGGACTCCAGCCGGCGGAACTCCTCCCAGTTGGCCCAGTCGCCCACCAGGTTGGAGTTGGCGATCAGGACGCGCGGCGCCCACTCGTGGGTCTGCATGACGCCGACCGGCCGCCCGGACTGGACGAGCATCGTCTCGTCCTGCTTGAGCGTCCGCAGCGTACGGACCATGGCGTCGAAGGACCGCCAGTCGCGGGCCGCCTTGCCCGTGCCGCCGTAGACGACGAGCTTGTCGGGGTGTTCGGCGACCTCGGGGTCGAGATTGTTCTGCAGCATGCGGAGGGCGGCTTCCTGCTGCCATCCCAGGGCGCTCAGTTCCGTACCGCGCGGTGCCCGTACGGGGCGGGGTCCTGACATGGCGGTGCCTCCTCGCGAATGTGGCTCTGTTATTCACATCCTGTCTCCCTGAATACTCCTAGTCAACAGGTGAGGTCCTCCCCTCCCCCGGGCAGGCCTTCAAGTCACCACATTCCCGGGGAGGCTCCGTGTCCGCATCGCGGCCCACGAAAGCGTCGACCACGTCCGGTGAACCCGCGCTCAAGCGGGCCATCGGCCCCAAGCTCCTCATCCTGTTCGTCATCGGCGACATCCTCGGCACCGGCATCTACGCCACCACCGGCAAGGTCGCGGGGAAGGTCGGCGGGGCCCTCTGGCTGCCCTTCCTGATCGGCTTCGTGGTCGCGATACTCACGGCGGCCTCGTACGTCGAACTCGTCGGCAAGTACCCCAAGGCGGCCGGGGCCGCGCTCTACACCCAGAAGGCGTTCAAGGTCCCGTTCCTGACCTTCGTCGTCGCCTTCATGGTCATGTGCTCGGGCCTGTCCTCCGCCAGCGCCGCGGCGCGCGCGTTCAGCGGCGACTACCTCGGCGAGTTCACCGACGCCCTGCCGCCCACCCTCGTCGCGATCCTCTTCATCCTCGCCCTCGCCGCGATCAATCTGCGCGGGGTCGCCGAGTCCGTGAAGGCCAACGTCGTCCTGACGCTCGTCGAGCTCAGCGGCCTCGTGGTGATCCTCTCGATCGGCGCCTACGCCGTCCTGTCCGGCGGTGGCGAGCCCTCCCGGCTCACCGAGCTGGAGACGGGCGGCACCGGATACGCCCTGCTCACCGGCGTCCTCGGCGCGACGGCGCTCGGCTTCTTCGCCTTCGTCGGCTTCGAGGACTCGGTGAACATGGCCGAGGAGACCCACGACCCGGCCAGGACCTTCCCGCGCGCCATCTTCATCGGCGTCGCGGTGACGGGCACCATCTACGTCCTGGTCGCCCTCGTCTCGTCCCTGCTGGTCGACTCCCGCACCCTGGAGGGTTCCAGCGGGCCGCTGCTCGAAGTGGTGAAGGCGGGCGGCGTCGACTTCCCGCCCAAACTCTTCGCGCTCATCGCCCTGTTCGCGGTCACCAACTCGGCACTCATCAACATCATGATGGCCTCGCGGCTCTGCTACGGCATGGCCAACGAACGCATCCTGCCCCGCGCGATGGGCAGCGTCCTCGCCAAGCGCCGCACCCCCTGGGTCGGCATCGTCTTCGTGACCGTGCTCGCCGTCGGCCTCGTCTCCACCGGCGAGATCGAGGGCCTCGGCGACACCACCTCCTTCCTCCTCCTCTGCGTCTTCGCCGTCGTCAACATCGCCGTACTGGTGCTGCGCAAGGACCGGGTGGAGCACCGGCACTTCCGTACGCCGACGGCGCTGCCCGTACTGGGGGCCGTCACCTCCCTGATCCTGGCGAGCCCGCTGGCCGACCGGGCCGCGGACGTCTACATCCGCGCCGGGATCCTCCTCCTGATCGGAATCGGTCTCTGGGCGGTCAACAAGGCGGTGATGTCCGCCCAGGAGAAGGCCTGACAACGGGCGGAGGCGGACCGGATCCGCCACGGGACGACAGCCGGCCGGACGACGTTCCGGCCGGCTGTCGCGCGCCCGGCCACGGTCCCTTTACACCGCCCGCCGCATGTACCTATGGAAAATGCCAGAACTCCCACCAGGCGCGCACACGTTGCGTAGCCTCTCCATTACATCCGCACGCCACGTCGGGAGGGAGTTCGCGTTGCCCGGAATCGACGAATGTCTGATCGAGGTCATGAGACTGCCCGGTGCCCGGGGTGCCGCGGTGGTCGACTGGACGAGCGGTCTCGCGCTCGGCACGATCGGCGAGTCGCCCAACGGCGACCACGAGGCCACGGCCGCCGAGACGGCCGAGGTGGCGAGGATGGCCGCCGAGCAGCCGGTCTTCGCGCAGGCCGACGCGCCCACCGGGTTACCGGGGCCGCCCGCCCCCGCCGTCGAGGACGTCATCGTCACCACCGCCCCCGGCTACCACATCCTCCGTTTCGTCGAAACGGCCTTCGACAGCAGCGTCTTCCTCCATCTCTGGCTGGACCGTGCGGAGGGCAACCTCGCCCTGGCACGCATACGGCTCGGCGAGATAGCGGAGCGGCTGGTCCTGGCATGAGACCCACCGCGACCGCCCCGCCCGTCGCACCCGAACGGGCGGCGCCCTCCCCGATGCTGCAGCGGCTCGAGGCGGAGCGCGCCACCGGCGCACTGATGCGCGACCGCGGCACCCTGTACCTCGCCGACGGACAGGTCGTCCACGCGGAGAGCCCGGCGACCCCCGGGATCGACATCCTGCTCACCACCGGCGGAGCCCTGCGCTCCGAGGGCTGGTGGGACGCGGTCGCCCAGGCGGGTGCCGGACAGCGGGTCGGCCGCTACCTCGTGGACAGCGGCCGGGTCCCCGGCGGCGCCCTGGAGCTCTGCCACCTGGGCGCCCTGTACGACGCGGCCTTCTTCGCCCTGGCCCCCACGCACACACCGGCCCGCTTCCGTTACGGCGTCTCCCACTGGATCGGCCCGGTCCGCCCCGTACCCGTGCACGCCGTGCAGCGCGAGACGCTCCGGCGCCGGGAACTCCTGGACCGGATCTGGCCGGACGCGCTCACCGACAGCGCACCGCTCGCCCCCACGGCCCACCCGGTCGACGCCCCGGTCCCGCCGCGCCAGCGGCGCGTCCTGGCCCTGGTGAACGGCGAGCGCACGGCCACGGACATCGCCCAGGAACTGGGCCGCTCGGCCTTCCACATCCTGGTCGACCTGCGCCGGCTGGCGGCCGCCGGACTGGTCGAAGCGGTCCGTCCCGCCGCCGGACCCGCATCGGGGTCCGGGCAGGGCCGCATCACGCTGCCCGAGGTCACGACCGACCCCGATGTCGCCCTGCTGCGCCGGCTCAGAGACGCATTGGAGGCCTTGTGATACGCGCGCTCAGACAGCGTGCCGGGAGGAGACAGCTGATGGTGCCCGAGGCAGAGGTAAGGGACGTCCTCGACGAGCTCCAGCGGTTACGCGCCCGGGTCCCGCTCCTGACCGGTGCACTGGCCGCCAGTACGGACGGCCTGGTCGTCGCCCAGGACACCCCCGGCATCGAGGCGGAAGGCGTCGCCGCACTGACCGCCGCCGCGCTCGGGGTCTCGATCCGGATGACCGACGCCACCGGACGCGGCGGCTTCCGCGAACTCCTGATCCGTGGCGAGAGCGGCTACATCGCCACCTACGCGGCGGGCTCCTCCGCCGTCCTCACCCTGCTCGCCGAGGACCGCATCAACGTCGGCCGTCTCCACCTCGAAGGCCGCCGCGCGGGTGCGCGCATCGGCGAAGTGGTCGACGCCGCGCAGGACCGCCCCGACCGCCCCGTGCCGCCTCCGCGGCCGCAGCAGTCGCCGCGGGCCCTGCCCCGCCGCACCACCCCACCGGATGCCACGTGACACCCCGCACCACCCGGCAACGCACCACCCAGCAGCGGACCGGCCACCGGGCCGGCCAGGGAAAGGAAACGAGCACTATGGCCAACACCGAAGCGTCACTGAAGGATGCGATGGCGTCGATCGAGGGGACCGTCGGTGTCGCACTCGTCGACTACACCAGCGGCATGGCGCTGGGCACCCTGGGCGGCGGCAAGGACTTCAACCTGGAGGTCGCCGCCGCCGGGAACACGGACGTCGTCCGCGCGAAGCTCCGGACCATGGAGCACCTGGGCATCAAGGACGAGATCGAGGACATCCTGATCACCCTCGGCGCCCAGTACCACCTGATCCGGCTCCTCAAGACCCGCGGCAGCAACGGCCTGTTCCTCTACCTCGTCATCGACAAGGCCAGGTCCAACCTGGCGATGGCCCGCCACCAGCTGCGGAAGATCGAGGCGGAACTGGAGGTCTGATCCGGCTCCCTCACCGGCGGCGACGCCGCGCCCCACCGGGCGCGGCGTCCCCCGCCATGGGACCGGTCGTCCGGTACGCCTTCACCCGGCTGCCCGTGGGCCGGCCGCGCTCCACCCAGTCGGTGCGCACCCAGTACAGGGCGTCGTCCCGCCGCTCCCGCTGCCCGATCCGGGCGGCCTTCAGCCAGAGCCCGGCACCGGCCCCGGCCAGCACGAGTCCGCCCGCACCGGGCAGCACGTACGCGCTCGCGACCGCCACGAGGAACGCGCCGGCCAGCCACCAGCGGTATTCACGCCGCCGGTTCCGTACGGTCACGTCCCGGTCCTGGAGGAAGTCGCCGCGCCCGGCCCGTGCGGCGCCCCTCGCGAGCTCCGCGTACCGCCCCGTGCGGCTGAACGCCACGGCGGCCAGGGTCACCAGGAACAGCGCGGCCCCTGCCAGCAGGCCGATCCGGCGGCCGGTGAGGCCCGGGACGAACGCGCCGACGGCAGCCGCCAGCAGCCCCGGCCACCACAACGGCGCCGCCCCGGCCCGTACGATCACGGCCACCCTCGCCAACGACTGCGCTCCGCGCCCCACGTCCGTACCCCTCTCACGCGGTTCCCTGTCGACCTTCTGGGCGCGGAGATTAATAGGCACAGATGAGCGATCTCTGAGAATCGGCGGAGGCGGGCCGTCCGGAGCACCGGCGCCCGCCGGTCACTCGACGAACAGCCCCCGCGCCGCGGCCCTCGCGTCGAACTCCTCCAGCCGGGCCTGCGCCTCGGGCAGCCCGTCGCACATGGCCTCCAGCAGCACCCGCCCCAGCAGCATCGGCGCACACGCGGTGTCGAAGGCCAGCCCGGTCCCCACGGCCCCCGGGATCAGCAGATCGCTGTGGGCCGCCACCGGTGCGAACGCCGAGTCGGCGACGGTCACGACGGTCAGCCCCTGCTCCCGGGCGTACGCCAGCGCGTCCACGACCTCGCGCGGGTGCCGCGGCAGCGCGAAGCACAGCAGCACGCTCGCACCGGCCCGCCTGGCGGCGTCGACGCGGTCGTGCAGCATGCTGCCGCCCTCGTCGACGACCCGCACATCCGGGTGCACCTTGGCGGCGAAGTACCCGAACCCCCGGGCCTGCGAGGACGCGGCCCGCAGCCCGAGCACGAGCAGCGGCCTGGACCCGGCGAGCAGCCGCCCCGCCCGCTCCACCGGGGCAGGGTCGGCGAGCAGTTCGGACAGCTGCCGCAGGTTCTCGATCTCGGCCCGCACCGCCTGCTGGTACTCGTTGAAGCTCTCCTCCACGCCGTCCCCGCCGGCCGGCCCCTCCGGGGTGACGTCCCTGAGGTGCTTGCGCAGGGCGGGGTACCCGTCGAACCCGAGCGCCACCGCGAAGCGGGTGACGGACGGCTGGCTGACCCCGGCCAGCTCGGCCAGCTCCACACTCGACAGGAACGGGGCGTCGGCGGCCCGCCGCACCATGGAGTGCGCGATCCGCCGCTGGGTGGGCGTGAGCCGCTGCCCCTCGAAGAGCCGCTGCAACCGCGCAGCCGGGCTGCTCCCGCTCATGCTGTCCCCTCCACCTGTCCGCCGCGCCGGTCCGGCACCGAGGAATCCATTCAGCCAGCAAGCGGTCTGCATGTCCATATACAGCCCGCGTCCCGTGCGGCCCGCTCCCCGCCGCTCGCATTGCGGGACCGTCCTCGTCTGCCGACCCTGGGGGCATGATCCCAGCCAATACGAGAGGGCCCGGCGGTGTCGTCGTCCGCTACGGCGACACCGAGGCCGCGCACGTGCTGAGCGTCTACGCCGATCTGCGCTGCCCCTACTGCAAGCGCATGGAGCTGGGCCTCGGAGCCGTGATGGAGCAGGCCGCCGACGAGGGCCGGTTCGCGGTGGACCACCATTTCGGCACGTTCATCGACGACTCCGCGGGCGGCAGCGGCTCCCTTGAGGCGCTGGCCGCGCTGGGGGCCGCCGCGGACGAGGGGCAGAAGCCGTTCATGCACTTCCTGCGGGCGCTGTACGCCGATCAGCCCAGCGAGGACGTGGACGCCTTCGCCGACCGGGCCACCTTGCTGCGGCTGGCCGACGAGGTCGCGGCGCTGCACACCGACGCCTTCCGGCAGAAGGTCATGGAGCGCACCTATCTGCCCTGGGCGGCGCAGGTGTCGGCCGCCTTCGAGACCAGCGGCGTCCGGTCCACCCCGACGGTCCTGATCGACCGCACCCCGGTCTCCGTCATCAACGCCATGGGATACGCGGTGACGCCCGAGGCCTTCCTCGCCGAGGTGACTCCCCCGTGAACCCGGCGTCCGCCCATCACGCTCAGAACACCACGCGGGCCGCCGTCAGCGCGGCCCGCGCCCCGGGGTCGCCCTCGATCTCCAGGCCGCCGCGCACCGGCCGCCCCGACACGTGCCGGGCGAAGTCCACGGCGTCCGCGTGGAGGGTGGCCGCCGGGGTGCCGATGCCCAGCAGACGGCGTCCTCCGGCGGGGCCGCTCAGGTCGAGCTCCACGGCGGGCCCCGTCCAGGCGAGGGCCAGGTCCAGCACCACCTGGTCCACGATCTCCCGGTCGTGCCCGTCGAGGATCAGCTCGCCCCCGATGGCGTCACAGAGGTCCACCCGGTGCATCCAGGTGTCGCGGGCGACGAGGACGTTGCCGAGGTAGTCCATCGAGTCGTCGGGCAGGGCCTTCGCCTCCGGGTAGAGCAGACTCAGCCGGACCCTTCGCCGGGCCGGGGCGGGCATGCGGCGCAGCGCGATGAGGCCCTGGGGGGCGAAGTGGGCGAGGGCGCCGATAAGCTCACGGCCCGGAACCGCCTTCCGGTCCTCGATCTGGCTCTCGTTGTGCCCGTCCAGCGGGCCGAGGTGCGGATGGGTCCGCGCGGCCCTGCGGATCCGGCGCACCGCGACCCAGGGGCGCGGCACCTCCTCGTACTGGCCGACGGTGTGCGCCAGCATGTCCCGGACCGTCCAGCCGGCGCAGACGGTCGGGCGCCTCCAGTCCTCGTCCGAGAGTTCACGGAACGTGGAGAGCGTCGCCCGCAGCTCGGCCTCGTTGACCAGCCGGGCCCGTCTCCCGGACGTCCGGGGAATCGCACGGGCGGAGGATGTCGTGGTGGCCATGGGCGCGCCTCCCGTCTCCGGTCCTCCGGCAACAACGCTACGCCGACGGGGCCCGGCACGCCCTGCGCGACGGGCCGCCGAAACAGGGGGGCTAACCCCACTGACCCGGGGGCCCGCGGTTCGTACCGTAGGCGTATGGAAGCCCGTGACCCTGAGCTCAGGCGAGAGCTCGACGCGACCCTGCAGGCCCGCAGCGAGCTGGGGCCCGACTACGAGTCCGCGCTCATCGACTCGTTCCTGGAGAAGGTCGAGCAGCGGCTCGCCGGCACGCACGACCAGCGGACGAGGCGCCTGTACGCCGAGCAGCAGATGGCCGCCGCCCGTGGCACCGTGCGGCCCGCCGGGCCGGCCATCGGCACCTTCGGGGAGCGGTTCGGCTTCGGGGTCGTCTCCCTGGTCCTGGCCATCCCCCTGTCCGCGATCGGCGTCGCGAACGCCGGGATCGAGGGGCTCGTCGTGGCCTGGCTGGGAATCGTCGGCGTGAACGCCGTGCACGCCGCCCGCACGTGGCCATGGGCCCGGGGAAAGCGGCGTACCGCGTCCGACTGGGACGGCTGAAACAGCTGGGAGCAGGGAGCAGCTCCGCATATGAATAATCGCGGGGACCGCCGCACCCCCGGTTGCCCGGAGGGCGGGACGACGGCGGTCCCCGCGAGGGACGCGGTCCCGGGTCAGGGCCGGGTGCCGCGTCCGGGCGACGGTGGAGGTCCGGGAGCCGCTCCGTAGTCCGTGTCGCCGTTCGTGGTGCCGGCGGGTTTCCCTGCCGACACCCCTTACTGTGCCGTAGCCGTGTTAAGCCGGTGCTGCGTCAACGTGTCGCGCTCGTACCGTTTTCGCGAACCCCGGAAACCTGGGCGCTACGGCTTCGGCGCCGCGTCCTTCGCCAGGAAGGCCAGGAGGTCCTGCCTGCTCACGACGCCCTTCGGCTTGCCCTCGACGAGGACGATCGCCGCGTCGGCACCGTCCGCGCCGCTGAGCACGGCCATCAGGTCCTCGACGGGCTCCCCCGAGCCGACCTGCGGCAGCGGGGCCGACATGTGCTTCTCCAGCGGGTCGGTCAGCGTGGCCCGCTGTGTGAACAGCGCGTCCAGGAGCTGACGCTCCACGACGGAGCCGATGACCTCGGCGGCCATCACGTCCGGGTGCCCCGCGCCCGGCTTCACGATCGGCATCTGGGAGACGCCGTACTCCCGGAGTACGTCGATGGCCTCGCCGACCGTCTCCTCCGGGTGCATGTGGACGAGCGAGGGCAGCGGGCCCTCCTTGAAGTCGAGCACCGCGCCGACCCGGGCGGACGGACCGGAGTCCTCCAGGAAGCCGTAGTCGGCCATCCACTCGTCGTTGAAGATCTTGCTCATGTAGCCACGGCCGCTGTCCGGCAGCAGGACGACGACCACGTCCTCCGGGCCGAGCCGCTTGGCGACCTCCAGCGCCGCGACGACCGCCATCCCGCAGGAACCGCCGACGAGGAGCCCCTCCTCCTTGGCGAGGCGGCGGGTCATCTGGAAGGAGTCCTTGTCCGAGACCGCGACGATCTCGTCCGTGACCGTACGGTCGTAGGCGCTCGGCCAGAAGTCCTCGCCGACACCCTCCACGAGGTAGGGACGCCCCGAGCCGCCGGAGTAGACGGAGCCCTCCGGGTCGGCGCCGATGACCTGCACGCGGTTCTCGCTGATCTCCTTGAGGTAGCGGCCCGTACCGGTGATCGTGCCGCCGGTGCCGACGCCCGCGACGAAGTGGGTGATCCTCCCCTCCGTCTGCTCCCAGAGCTCAGGACCCGTGGTCTCGTAGTGCGAGCGCGGGTTGTTGGGGTTGGAGTACTGGTCGGGCTTCCAGGCCCCCGGCGTCTCACGGACCAGACGGTCGGAGACGTTGTAGTACGAGTCGGGGTGCTCGGGGTCGACGGCCGTCGGGCAGACGACGACCTCCGCACCGTACGCGCGCAACACGTTGATCTTGTCCGTGGACACCTTGTCCGGGCAGACGAAGATGCACTTGTAGCCCTTCTGCTGGGCGACGATGGCCAGGCCGACACCCGTGTTGCCACTGGTCGGCTCGACGATCGTGCCGCCGGGCCGGAGTTCGCCGCTCTCCTCGGCCGCCTCGATCATGCGCAGCGCGATGCGGTCCTTCACCGACCCGCCGGGGTTGAAGTACTCGACCTTGGCCAGGACCGTCGCCTGAATGCCTGCCGACACATTGCGCAGCCTGACCAGCGGGGTATTGCCGACAAGACTGATCATCGAATCGTGGAATTGCACCGTGTACTCCGGGATCTCCGTAATGGTCAGGCAAGAGTATGCGTACGGGCAGGAGATCGGGCGAAGCGATTGAGCTACGTCCTCCGCGGGGCAGGTAGTGCTGTGTACGGCTGTAGGGCTGTACGGCACTGAGGAGGTGGACCGGACTGTGTCGAGAGCGAGGGTGGCACGGCGGATCGCAGCGGGTGCGGCCTACGGTGGCGGCAGCGTCGGTCTGATCGGTGCGGCGACGGTGGGGCTGGTGCTGGCCGAGGTGCAGCTGGCGAAACGGCAGGTGGGCGGGGGCAAGGCACCGGTCCCGCCGAGTGCGGACGGACGGTACGGGGTGGCGTTCGCCGGCCCCGCCGATCCCCTGCGCTTCGTCCTGCTGGGCGACTCGACGGCGGCCGGCCAGGGGGTGCGCAGGGCGGGGCAGACCCCGGGGGCGCTGCTGGCGTCCGGACTGGCGGCGGTGGCCGAACGGCCGGTGGATCTGCGGAACGCGGCCCTGCCGGGGGCCCGGTCGGACGATCTGGAGCGGCAGGTGTCCCTGGTCCTGGCGGATCCGTCGGGAGTGCCGGACGTCTGCGTGATCATGATTGGCGCGAACGACGTGACCCACCGGATGCCGGCGACGCAGTCGGTGCGCTGTCTGAGCACGGCCGTACGGAGGCTGCGCACGGCCGGTGCGGAGGTCGTCGTGGGCACCTGCCCGGACCTGGGCACGATCGAGCCGGTCTACCAGCCGCTGCGGTGGCTGGCCCGGCGGGTGAGCCGGCAGCTGGCGGCGGCGCAGACGATCGGAGCGGTGGAACAGGGCGGGCGGACGGTCTCGCTGGGCGACCTGCTCGGCCCCGAGTTCGAGGCGAACCCCCGGGAGCTCTTCGGCCCCGACAACTACCACCCCTCGGCCGAGGGGTACGCGACGGCCGCGATGGCGATGCTGCCGACCCTGTGCGCGGCCCTCGGACTGTGGCCGGAATCCGACCACCTCGACGGTTCGCGCCGCGAGGGCATGCTGCCGGTCGCCAAGGCGGCCTCCCGCGCCGCACGGGAGGCGGGCACCGAGGTGACGGCGGCGCGGGCGCCCTGGGCCCTGCTCAAGCACCGCAGGCGCCGGCGCCTGCCCGCCCACACGGAACCGGTGCCTCACGACGACACGGGGACGGACACGGACGGCGGGCCCATGCCGGGGCGGGGGTCGGGCGCGACGTGGCGGAGGGCATGAGCGCACCGGGGGAACAATCCAGGCGACTGAGCGGTTGCTTAGAAAAGAGGTCCGCATCACATCACCTGTTGGGTGACCTCAGCTATACGTCCGGGTAACTTCCAAGGCAGTCCAGCCTTCCTGCCTTCCAGCCCTCATGGAGCCGCGTGATGCCCGAAGCCGTGATCGTCTCTGCCGCCCGTTCGCCCATCGGCCGGGCCTTCAAGGGGTCCCTCAAGGATCTGCGCGCGGACGACCTGACCGCGACCATCATCCAGACCGCGCTGGCCAAGGTCCCCGAGCTGGACCCGAGGGACATCGACGACCTGATGCTCGGCTGCGGCCTCCCCGGCGGCGAGCAGGGCAACAACCTGGGCCGCATCATCGCCGTACAGATGGGGATGGACCACCTCCCCGGCTGCACGGTCACCCGTTACTGCTCGTCCTCGCTCCAGACCAGCCGCATGGCGCTGCACGCCATCAAGGCAGGCGAGGGCGACGTCTTCATCTCCGCCGGTGTCGAGACGGTGTCCCGCTTCGTGAAGGGCAACTCCGACAGCCTGCCGGACACGCACAACCCGGTCTTCGCCGACGCGGAGGCCCGCACGGCCGCGCGCGCGGAGCAGGAGGGCACGAGCTGGACCGACCCGCGCGAGGAGGGCCTGGTCCCGGACGCGTACATTGCGATGGGGCAGACCGCCGAGAACCTGGCCCGGATCAAGGGCGTCACCCGTCAGGACATGGACGAGTTCGGCGTACGGTCGCAGAACCTCGCCGAGGAAGCCATCAAGAACGGCTTCTGGGAGCGCGAGATCACCCCCGTGACGACGCCGGACGGCACGGTCGTCTCGAAGGACGACGGCCCGCGTGCGGGCGTCACCCTGGAGGGCGTGCAGGGCCTGAAGCCGGTGTTCCGCCCCGACGGGCTCGTCACCGCCGCCAACTGCTGCCCGCTCAACGACGGCGCCGCCGCACTCGTGATCATGTCCGACACCAAGGCACGCGAGCTGGGCCTGACCCCGCTGGCCCGCATCGTCTCGACGGGCGTCTCCGGCCTGTCCCCCGAGATCATGGGCTACGGACCGGTCGAGGCCAGCAAGCAGGCGCTGAAGCGCGCCGGGCTGACCATCGACGACATCGACCTCGCCGAGATCAACGAGGCGTTCGCCGCCCAGGTCATCCCCTCCTACCGGGACCTCGGCCTGCCGCTGGACAAGGTCAACGTCAACGGTGGCGCGATCGCCGTCGGCCACCCCTTCGGCATGACCGGCGCCCGCATCACCGGCACGCTGATCAACAGCCTGCAGTTCCACGACAAGCAGTTCGGCCTGGAGACGATGTGCGTGGGCGGCGGCCAGGGCATGGCCATGGTCATCGAGCGGCTGAGCTGAGCCGCAGCGGAGGGTAGGGGTCGTCCGAGGTACGAGGGCGGCACCTGCCCGCAGCGGAGGCGAAGCTCAGCGCGAGCGACAACACGAGCGGCTGAGCTGAGCCGCAGCGGAGGGTAGGGGTCGCCCGAGGGACGAGGGCGGCACCTGCCCGCAGCGGAGGCGAAGCTCAGCGCGACCAAAAAAGCGAGCGGCTGAGCTGAGCCGCAGCGGAGGGTAGGGGTCGTCCGAGGTACGAGGGCGGCACCTGCCCGCAGCGGAGGCGAAGCTCAGCGCGACCAGGGAAGCGAGCGGCTGAGCTAACCGGGCCGAGCTCCGAACGTGACCGAATCTCCCCCAGGATGTGATCTGCATCCCGGGGGAGAGTCGTTTCTGCAGGTCACACCAGCCACAGAGCTAAACACCAGGCCCAAAGACCTGTCCAATTCGTGACGTAATGCACTGACAGCAGGCACCAGTACAGGACAAGCTGATGTAGGAAGTCGGGGGTGTCGATTGAAACCGGGAGTATGTCAGTGAGCGCCATGCCGTTTGCCCTGTTGCTGACCACCGCCGCTGCCACGGCCGTCGGCGCCGCCGCTCTGCACGCTGCTCACGGGCTGCGCAAGCAGGTCACAGCCCTGCGCACGGAGCTGGCGGAGGGGCGGAGTCCGCTCGCCTCCGTACCCGAGCAGCAGAACCGGAGCACCGGCACACCCGCCGAGGAGATACGCGCGGCCGTGGCCGACGCGCTCGCCGAGGAACGGGAGCGCGAGCTCGCCGAGGCTCGTGCCTTCTGGGCCGCCCAGGAGGCCCGCGACGCCGCCGACGCCCCGTCCCTGCTGGGCGGGCTCGGCGAGGACGCCCCCTTCTTCATGCCCCGCCAGACGGACTTCGCGGGTCTGGAGGCGATGGACCTCGACGCCGGCGATGCGCTGGACGAACTGGCGGAGCTGGCGGAGCTCACCGACATGCCCGAGGTCACCGAGTACGCCGAGGACTCGCCCGAGCTGGCCGCGGCCCGTCGCCGCCACCCCTCGCACCCGGACTTCATCCCCGTGCAGACACCGGTTGTCACCGACCATGAGCGTACCGTGAACCGGCTGGAGCGGCTCGCCGATACCGGTACGGAGCTCACCGACGTGCGCCCCGGCCCCCTCGGGACACTCGATGTGTACGTCTTCGCCGACGGCACCACGCTCTGTATGACCCCGGGCCACCGGGAGACCGCCGAACGGCTCGCCGCCTCGCTGCGCTCCGGTGAGCAGCCGGTGCTGCTGGGCGGTTCCGGGGTCTCCGGCGCCTATGCGCTGACCTTCTCGTGCGGCCAGGAGAACGTCTACATCCTGGCCGACCGCGTCATCGCCTCCTTCTAGCGCGGCCCGGGTGCGTATGCGCGCGCCGCCGCCTCCTCGACACGACGCACGGCCTCGTCCAGCTCCTGGGACGAGGCCGTTTCCAGTGCCACGGCCAGATCCCGCCCGGCGACCGCCAGCTGGTCGCCCACGGCGAATATCCCCGCGTCCGGCATGGTCCTCGGCTCCCGGTCCGGGGCCTCGGCGCGCTGGGCCCGGGCGGACAGCTCCCTGGCCGTCGCCAGGGCCTCGGCGGCCACGCCGCGCTGCAGCCGGCTCTGCGGCGTACTCCGCAGGCGGTCGGCGAAACGGTCCACGGCGGTGATCAGGGGGGTCGTATCAAGCACGCCGTGACCCTACGCGCCCCTCCAGGATGGTTGCCAACGCGCCCACGCTCGGGCACGGTGTCGGGAAGGACCAGCAACGCGTACTGCGTCGGAGGCGCCGATGTCTCAAGTCTTCTCCGAAGAAACCCATCGCAACCTGCTCTCACGGATCCCCCATTGCACCGGTCGTGACATCGCCGACTGGCTCCGCACCGTCGACGAAGGCCCCTCTCTCTTCCGCTTCGAGGAGAAGGTCAGCTGGCTGCGGAGCGAACACGACCTCACCTACGGCCACGCCAAGGCGATCATCCATGAGTACGACCTGAGACGGGCCGCGCGGAAGCTCCTCTGAGGCACGCATCCCCCCGCGAGGACGAAACGGGACGGCCCGCAGGCATGGTGCCTGCGGGCCGTCCCGTCGTCGTACCTACGGGGTCAGTCGTCCCCGTTGAGGATGGAGAGCAGACGCAGCATCTCCAGGTAGATCCACACCAGGGTCAGGGTGAGGCCGAAGGCCGCCAGCCAGGACTCCTCGCGCGGTGCGCCGTAGGCGATGCCGTCCTCGACCTGCTTGAAGTCCAGGGCGAGGAAGCACGCGCCGAGGATGATGCCGACGACTCCGAAGAGGATGCCGAGGCCACCGCTGCGGAAGCCGAGGCCGTCACCGCCGCCGAAGACGCTGAACAGCAGGTTGACCATCATCAGGAGCACGAAGCCCATGGCGGCCGCCATCACGAAGCCGTAGAAACGGCGGGTGACGCGGATCCAGCGCATCTTGTACGCGATGAGGACACCGGCGAAGACACACATGGTGCCCATCACCGCCTGCATCACCGTGCCGGGGCTGATGTAGGTGCTGACCGTGCTGGAGATCACTCCGAGGAAGACACCCTCGAAGGCCGCGTAGGCCAGGATCAGCGCGGGCGACGCCTTGCGCTTGAAGGACTGGATGATCGCGAAGACGAACGCCACCAGGGCGGCGCCGATGCCGATGCCGTAGGACTTGCCGAGGTTGGCCTCGTCGACCGGCAGCAGGGCCCAGGAGAGCGCGGCGGTGAGCACCACGGTGCCCAGCGTCATCGCCGTACGGGTGACGACGTCGTCGATCGTCATCGCGCCGGAGCGCGCGGGCGCCTGCGGGGCGCCGTACTGGGTGTCCTGCTGGGCGTACGGGTTCGTGGCGTACGGGTTGGCGGCGGTGCCCTGCGCGTACGGGTTGGTGCCCGCTGCGGCGGCCCCGGCCTGCGGCGCCGCGTTGAAGCCCGCGTGGCCGTTGTCGCGGCTGAACCCCCGTCGCGAGAAGACCGGGTTGCTGCTCCTCATTTCACTCCTTCATGGCCACCCTGCGCGGCCTTGCGTCAAGAGTAATGGGTAGGCAAAACAATCACCCTAGTACCGAAGGAGGATCTTCGTGCGTCAGCGCTGACCGTGCACGGCCTTGATGAGTTCGGCGAGGGAGGTCCTGGCCTCGCCGTCACGCTCCTCGTCGATCGCTTCGAGCGCGGCGGCCGCGGCCTCCCGGACATGGTGCGGAAGCCCTTCGGCCGCCGTCAGGCGGTAGGCGGCCTCCCGCCGCGCCGCACGCTCGGAGGAATCCACCGCGTCCGGGCCGGCCAGCGGGAAGACCGAGGCCTCGTAGGCGGATATCCCCAGCACCACCATGTCGCCGATCCCATCGGCGTACCCGCGCGCGGCGGCCTTCCCCTGCCCCTCCCGGATGCTCTCGGCCATGCGGCGGCGGAACAGGATCGCGCCCAGGGCGGCCCCGCCTCCCAGGGACAGGGCGCAGGCGAAGGCGAGGAATGGACCGTCCCAGACGAATCCGGTGAGCGCCCCCAGACCCGCGAGCGCGACCGCCCATCCGGCCGCCGTCCAGGAACTCATCTGCCCAGATGTGGTGTCCATGACCAGAGTCTCCCAGCCGGCCGCCCACGCCCCGGCGGCGGGTGCCTCCGGACCCGCCGTACGACCGGGCCCGCCCGTACGCACAGTAGCCACGCATGCACCGCGCCAGGATCCGGCGAGGACCACCGTAAGAAGTTGACGCCTGAAGTACCGCGCGGCCGTCCCGGGCTCCACCGGCTGAGCGGTGGTGCCCGGAGCGTGACTCGAACCGGCACCATCCGCACCATCTGGCCTGTGGAAACGCCCTGCCCACCCAAGTCCTCCACGCGGTCAGCTCGCGTCGGCGACCTTGCTCAGCAGGGCGGCACTCGCCGGGACGTCGTGACTCAGCCGGACCGCGTGATGCGGCAACTCTGCGAGGCGCGACGCCACCTCCGCGCGGGCGCTGTCCCGACCACCGCCGTCCACACCCCGGGCCTGCCCGAAAACGTCCGGGTACCGGTCTTCCGTCGCACCCGACATGAAGTCGGCCTCTCCCAGCGTGCGGGTGCCATCGATGACGTCCGGCGCCGCGTCGGCCTCGACCTGGGGGAAGAGAAGCGCCGCCGCCCTGCCGCCGGTGGCCAGTGGCACGTCGAACAGGTCCGGGAACTGGTCCGGGAACACCTGGACCTTCCGCTCCCGCTTCGCGCTCTCCCACAGCGGTGTGTGGTCGCCGGCCAGCAACGCCTCAGTCACGGACACGTGCTGAGTCGGGTGGAAGCTGCCCCCGGCCCGCAGATGTTCCTGCGCAGTGACGTCCCAGCCCAGCGAATGGAGCAGGCCGAGGCCAAGCGCGGCAGCGGACGGCCACGGCACGACCTCGACGTCCCGCTCGCCGGTCGGCCTGACCAGGACCCGATCGTTGGCCAGGAGCTGCCAGCCGTGCGAGGCCAGCAGGAGGGCCGACGTCGTCTTCCCCGCCCCCTTGTCGCCGAAGGCCAGGAGCGTCGCGCCGTCGTCGGGCCTCACGACCGCAGAGGAATGGAGCACCGCCCAGCCCTCCCGAAGCAGCTGACCACGGATCGCCTCCCGCGCAAGGCGCGTGGCGGCGAGGGCAAGACGCTGCGCGTCCGTCCCGGCGAGAGCGAGAAGCCCTGAGGACGGCGAACTGCGGTACGCGATCCCCTCCTCCGGCGACGTGGCGATGATGTCGTCGCCGTCATGTGCCACCAGCAGCGGGTGCTTCGCGTAGTCCACGGCCTCCGTGGGCCGGCCGTCCTGGACAAGGAGAGTGGTCTCCTCGTAGCCGCGCGGATTGACGTCCGCGCTGACGACGGCTTCGGCGCACACCTCTGCGGCGTCCACCGAAGCGGCTTTCCACCACGGCCCGAAGTAGCGCAGGGCCCAGTCCGTGACCTCCGCACGGTTACTGAAGACGGTGACGACCGCGGCGGCGGCCTCAAGTCGGGTAGCGCTCATCATGGGGCGGTCCTCTCGGTACGGGCGGGGAGACGGGTGTACGCGTGGCGGAGACTGCTGGCCGCAGAATCCAGACACAGGCGTTCGGAACGAGTGAGCAGGGGCAGGCACGGCACTACCGCACCGCCGGTGAAACGCATCGGAAGTCCAAGCCAGACATCCCCGTACGGCACGGACAGCTCCTCGACACCGTCGACCAGGCCGAGAACCTTGCGCAGAGTCGACAGCACCGCACCGGCAGGTCCACAGCGGGTGCGGCCGATGCCGTTCCGGATCAGCGCCGGACGCCGTCGGAGGTCTTCGACGACCGCACGCACGGGGACCGCGACGGGGCGGTCGTCGACGGTGGTCGTCGAGGCACAGACGACGGCGCGGTCACCATGCTCGCCGATGACATGGCCGTGCACGCGGTCAGGAGATACCTGGGCGTACCTGGCCAGGAGCAGCCGGTACCGAGCGGAGTCGAGGTTGGAGCCGACCCCGAAGACCCGAGTGCAGCCCGACACCTCAGCGAAGCGACGGGACATCAGATCCACCGGATTCGTGACGACGAGGACAGCACCGCCGTACCCCCGCAGCTCGCGTGCCAGGAGGCTGACAGCGGGCGCGTTCGCCGCCGCCCCTCCGCGCCGGATATCCCGCTCGGCAACGTTCTTGAAGTCACTGCGCAGCGCGACCACCACCGCGTCACACCCGTGGAGATCAGCGAGGCCGGCCGCCTCGATCTGCGTGTGCGAGCGGGATGTCTGCGCGAGGTCCTGAAGGTCGGCGGACAGCGCACGAGCCTGGTCGGCCTGCCGGGACACGACAAGGAGGCGTTCGGGCAGGGTGGCGGTCACGAGACCTGCGGCGAGGGTCTGCCCGACGGCGCCCGCCCCGACGATCCCCACCACCGGGCCACTCACCGAGCGCTCCCACAGGTGTGCTCCACCTCGGAGAAGACAGCATCCAGGAGCCGGGGCCCGGACGTCGTCCCGACGAGAAGCGCGCTCACCCGGTCCACGATGCCCGCCACCGCGCGAGCCTTCACAACGAGAGTCCGCTGAAGAGAGGTCAAGGGAAGCCCTGGGGACGCACTGAGGCACGTACTCAGGATGCTCACCGTGTCCATGAGCCACAGAACCATGACTTCACGAAGCCGTGGCACCTTCTCGTGCTCGGGTAAAGCCGCGACGTGCCGAGCGAGTGTAGAAGCCACCCCATGCACGATCTGTCGTCCCGCACGCGGATCCGGATGCCCGAGGGCGAGAAGCAGCGCCCGACCGGTGAGCTTGGCGACATCCGGCTGAGGTCCGGCCGCCCACTGCACCGCCGGATCGATGAAGTTGAGGCCGGTGCCGTCGATGTAGACATGCTCGGGCTTGAGATCGCCGAACACCACGGCGTCTCGGCGGGTCGAGATCGCCCCGGCCATCCGCATCAGCCGACGCACCGCGTGCTGGAGCAGCTCCACGACCTCGTGCCGCTCGTGTTCCGGCAGCCGACTGTCCCGGCCGAGCCCGGGCAGACAGCAGGCGGGGTTCGGGCCGCTGAACTTCCTGCGGAAGACCCCGACGACGGACCGCTCACCGATCGGCGCCACTCGGCGCAAGCAGTCCGCGCCGGGCGGACCATGGAGATCGCCGAGCGTGACGAGGACCGCGTTCAAGAGAGCCGCCGTTTCCCGTGGGCGCGCCGCCAGCTCGTCAGCCAGAGACGTCCCCGCCACGATCCGGGTGAAGAGAACTCCGTTACGCAGACCAGCCGTCTCGCACACCCGAGGGCGTCGCAGTCTCCGCAGGGCGACCAGGTTCTGTGCCTCGCGCACCGTCACCCCGTCGGAGCCCTGGGCATACGCACGCTGCGCTTCCTGAACTTCGTCCCACGTCCCTCCGGCGCCCCGCAGGACAGACACCAAAGACATCCCGAGCCAGCTGTACTTCGCGATCAGCCCCTCGCCGTCGACCGTTACCCGGCAGACGTACGACGTGACACTCGGGCACTGCGGGCCGAGACTGACCTCCCTGTCCGGCCAAAGGCCCTCAACTGCCCGGGTTACGTCCCGCCTGCTCGCAGTGTGCAGCTGCTCCGCACTCACCGTCGTCTTCTCGCTTGTCGTGAGAGTCACTGACCGCCTCCTTGTGAGATCGCGATTTCTGTGGATGGAAGCCACGCATACGGGGAGGACGAAGCACAGCTCGAACGCTCGACGTGAGCGCACAGGCATCGATGCGGCCGCGCAGGGCGACGATCAGCTCGTCCAAGTCGTCGGCCGTGGCCCCGCCGAGGGCACACACGCGTTCGGCGGAGGCGGGCATCGTCGCGCTGTCCGGAAGTAGCTCAGAGTTCACAGCCGGCCTCCAGCTCCCGCCGCTGCACCGCCGCGAGGGCCTTAGCGTTCAGCACCAACGCCCGCACCATGCTCGGTGAGCACAGGGACCCTGGGCTTTCCATCGGCACCGACCAGTACGAGCGGACGCAGTGCGGATCATCCAGGCCGGGGCGCGGCACCCCCAGGTAAGCGCCGGGGCCCAGGCATTCGGTCTCGGGCACGTGCCACCAGCGGCAGGTGCTCGCCGGGACCAGCGCGTAGTACCGGGCGGCGTACGAGTCCACGACGACCGGGCCATCCTGCAGCGCGGTCGCCAGGAAGGCGTCGATCCTGGAGGCGTCTCCCCGGCAGGCTTCCTGGCCCATCCCCGCGGCGGCGCGGACGAGTTCGCCGGAGATCCGGACTGCGGAGAACAGGGCCCCGCAGCGGAGGAGAGTCATCTTCTCGCTCTCCCACTCGCGTCGTGCCGCCTCGCGGTCGTCGGCCGCGCAGAGCAGCCACGAGAGCACAGCGAACTCCGTGGTGGCCCGCGTATGCACGACGACCCGGGGCCGGCTCAGGACGGGATCCGCGCCCTCGTCCCCTTCATGTGCGCCCAGTGCGCCGACCCGTCGCTCCACGCGAGCCGCCCCACCCTCCTGAGGCGAGCCGACGGCCGTACTCGCCCTCCCTCTCATCGCGCCACATCCACGGCAGCCCACTGGGTACGTTCGATCACGGCGACTCCTCACAGTCGTCACGCCCCGGGATCGCGGACAGCATCGCCCTCCGGGGGCTCTGGCGTACGAGAGTGGTATCCCCGCGAAATCTCCGCCTCCCGGCGCGGGGTATCCCCATGATGGGTAGGCGCCCTGAACACGCGCCGTACACACTCGCGTCAGCAGGAAGAAGTGCTGAATGACCTACGAGCCGCCGACGGCGCTGCCGCGAGACCTCCTCAGTGACAACGACTTACAACACGCCCTGCGGGACCATGACTTCGGGACGGTGTTCCGGATCGCACGCGAACGGGCCGGGATCAGCTACTCGAAAATCGCCGCCGAGTGCGACATCAAGCCCGAACGGGTCGGGACGCTCGCACGGGGCCAGGGCCGGATCACGACGTTCGGGAAGGTCGCGCAGATCTCCGACGCCTTGCGCGTCCCCGGATACCTCGTCGGCCTAGCTCCCCGCCTGTGGGAGGCGGACAGCGCTCCTGCTGGAACGTCCCGCGCAGAGAACGGACCCCAGAACGTGCGTCGCCGAACCCTCCTCCAGGCCGCCACCTCCACCGGCCTCGCCGCCGCCCTTCCCTCCCTCCACCGGCCTGACGCTCCGCAGCGCATCACCGAGACGTACGTCGAGCGGCTCCGTGAGCGCACCGCCCGCCTGCGGCGCCTGGACGAGGTCCTCGGCGGCGGCGACACCTACCGCGTCTATCTCGGCGAGGTCCAGCACACGAAGGGCCTCCTACGGCAAGGATCCTTCACCGTCGAAGCCCGCATCCGACTCACTGCGCTCCTGGCCGAGCAGGCCCAGCAAGCCGGGTGGGCGGCCTTCGACGGCGGCCGGACACCCGATGCCGTAGCCCTCTACGAGGAGAGCCGCACGGCGGCGCGCGACGCAGACGACCCCGACCTCTACGGCAACAGCCTCGCGTTCCTCGCCTACAAAACCCTCGCGGACGACCGGCGTACCGCCGTCGCGTTCGCCGAAGACTCGTGCGCGACGATCACCGCCCGTACGCCGTCGTCCGTCCGCGCCCTCCTGTACGAGCGCCTCGCCTGGGCCTGCGCCGTCGACGGCCGAGCCGCCAGCACTGAGGAGGCCCTCACCGCCGCCCGCCGAGCTCTTGACCATGCGCCTGACGGCGAGCCTCAACCGGACTGGGCCGTCTGGGTCGACCACACCGAGCTCGACATCATGACCGGCCGCTGCTGGACCGAGCTCGGCCGCCCCCTTCGCGCGGTCCCCGTCCTCACCGACGCACTCAGCCGGTTCACCGACGAACACGCCCGCGACAAAGCCCTTTACCTCTCCTGGCTCGCCGACGCCTACCTTGCCGCCGGGGAAGTCGAACAGGCAGCTGAAACCACAGGCCGCGCCCTCCAGCTCGCGACGGGCGTCGCATCCATCCGGCCCCGGCAGCGCCTCACACCCCTGCTCGACCGCCTACGCCCCTACGCGCACACCAGCCAGGTCCGCGACCTCCTGAACCACGTGGCCGATCAGGCTCCCTCCACCGAATCCCTGATCCACCGCAAGCACCGGTCTGCGCCCATGGAGACCGGCACAGCGCACAGCTCCGGGTTGTCCCACGGGTGATGCTCCAGGAGATGCGCCTCCAGCTCCGGATACCGGTCCGCCGTCGTCTTCAGAAGGACCTGCCACTCCTCGCCGGTGCCGTACTCGCCCAGGTGCCAGAACACGCTGATGACCGGCCCGACGACCTGAGCACCAGCGGCAAGGCGCTTCTGGACTGCGAGCCCCGCAAGGGCAACGGCCTGCTCCTGTGTTTCCGTGGCTGTGGATACCTGCACGTAGTCAGTCATGACCGGGAGCCTAGCCAGAGGACAGGGCCCAGCCCCGGGTACGGGCCGTGGGCGGCGGATACGCCGACGAAGGCGCTCGGGACACCATTCGCCTACGTACGGTGACATCCCGGAGAGCATCGCGCGCAGGTGTGATTCGGGACGAGGGAAGTTGACGCCTGAAGTACCGCGCGGCCGTCCCGGGCTCCACCGGCTGAGCGGTGGTGCCCGGAGCCGGACTCGAACCGGCACGCCCCCGAGGAGGCAGCGAGGTTTAAGCTCGCCGTGTCTGCATTCCACCACCCGGGCGTGGGCGCGAGGCTCCGCGTTTGGCACAAGACCCTATCCGGGGGCATCCCTCGAACAGCGGAACATGCCCTCGATGTTGTCTTATTTTATTGACCGTGTGAGGGTCCGTCAGACACCTGACACCGCATCAGCACACGCCCGGCCCGGGCAGGGGGTACGAACCCCGGCAAACGGGAATGACGGAAAGTCGCCGCACCCGCACGGTCCATCCGCCATGGGCTGCGCCACCGTTCGCCAGGGCCCCGCCACCTCAGCCGTCGACGGTGTCGCCGACGCACCGGAGAACCGGACGTGAGCCCAGCGCCTCCGGGTCCTTCAGCACCGCGCCCGTGACGTGGAAGACGGCGCTCTCACCGGGCAGCAGAGTGACGAGCATGTCGTCCACCTCGGCCGCCGGATCCAGCCGGTCCGGGAAGAGCGCGAGATCGCGCAGCAGCGTCCGCGCCGTCACCGTGACCCGGTAGCCGATGCCCGATTCGTCACCCTGGGTGACCGTGACGTCGTACCGTGCCGGCGGCAGCGCGACACGGGTGTCCTCCTCGTAGAACTCGGCCAACCGCTGCTCGCCCAGCTCCGCCACCAGCACCTCGCGGGTGCTGTCGTCCGGCTCGGCGACCGAGGGCGGCAGGGGCACCCGGGTGACTCCGCGGGCCGCGGTGCCCACCGCCACCGTCTCCTCGGCCAGGACGGTTCCGTCCAGGGAGCGCCGGGTCAGCCGCAGCGTGCCCTCCCACGGGCGGGCGGAGTCGTTGACCAGGTGCAGGGCGCCGTCGCGTACGGCCATCAGCCGGTCCGCGTACACCTGGCGCAGGGCGTACCAGAGCGGTTTGCGGCGGCCGTCGCCGTCCACGGCCGCCCAGGAGACCACCGGCCAGCAGTCGTTGAGCTGCCAGACGATCGAGCCCATGCAGTACGGCGTGTGGGAACGGAAGTGGCGGATCCCGAAGGCGACCGCGCGGGCCTGGTTCAGCTGGGTGAGCCAGTGCCAGTCATCGAAGTCCGTCGGCTGCGGCAGGTGGTCGCCCAGGCCCCGCAGCAGCTTGGCGTCGCCGTCCTCCGCCTTCTGGTGGTGGGCGAGCAGCGGGGAGCCCGGGGCGAGCGGGCCGCTGACCGCGCGGCGGAGCGTCGCGTACGCGGGCGGGCCCTGGAAGCCGAACTCCGCGACGAAGCGGTGGGCGGTGTCGGCGTAGTGGCTGTAGTCGACCCGGTTCCAGACGTCCCAGAGGTGGACCGTGCCGCGCGCGGGGTCCTGCGGGGGCAGCTCCGGGGAGCCCGAGTAGGGCGACCCCGGCCAGTACGGGCGCGAGGGGTCGGTCTCGGCGCAGAGGGCGGGCAGCAGCTCGTGGTAGTAGCCGTGGCCCCAGGTGCGGCCTTCGAGCTTCTCCTGCCAGCCCCAGTCGGCGTGGCCCTCCAGGTTCTCGTTGTTGCCGCACCACAGCACCAGTGAGGGGTGCGGGGCGAGCCGGACGAGGTTCTCGCGTACCTCCGCGGCCACCTCGTCGTACAGCGGCTGCTCCTCCGGGTAGGCGGCGCAGGCGAACGGGAAGTCCTGCCAGACCAGCAGCCCCTTCTCGTCGCACAGCTCGTAGAAGTCGTCGCTCTCGTAGAGCCCGCCGCCCCAGACGCGGATCAGGTTGACGTTCGCGGCGAGCGCCTGGTCGAGGCGGTCGGAGATCCGCTGCCGGGTGATCCGGGCAGGGAAGCAGTCGTCGGGGATCCAGTTCACCCCGCGTACGAAGACGGGCTCGTCGTTGACGGAGATACGGAACGCCTCGCGCTCCAGGCCGACGCTCCGGAAGCCGGTCCGGCCGGCCCAGGCGACCTCGTCGCCCAGGCGGACCGTGACGTCGTACAGCGGCTGCTCGCCGTGGCTGTGCGGCCACCAGCGCGTGGCCTGGGGGACGGACAGGGTGGTCGAGACGCGGTGCGCGTCGGCACCGGCGTCGGCGACGAAGACGGTGCACGCGCCCAGCACCTCGACCGAGCCGGACAGGGCCGCGCCGCCGGGGCGGTCCACGTCCAGGGTGACGGACAGGCGCGGCACCCCGTCCTCGTCGAGGTCGCCGATGACCTTCACCCCGGCGAGGCGCGGGCCGGTCCAGGACTCCAGCGCGACCGGCCGCCAGATGCCGGAGGCGACCAGGGTGGGGCCCCAGTCCCAGCCGAAGTTGCAGGCCATCTTGCGGATGAAGGCATACGGCTCGGTGTACGCGCCGGGCCGGTCGCCGAGCGTGTCGCGCAGCGCCTCGGCGTAGGTGTACGGGGCGGTGAAGCGCACGGCGAGGGTGTTGGTGCCCTCACGCAGCAGCGGCCGGACGGGGAAGCGGTAGCTGCGGTGCTGGTTGGCGGTGGAGCCGACCTCGGTGCCGTTGAGCAGGACGGTGGCGACGGTGTCGAGGCCGTCGAAGCACAGGTCGGTGAACTCGTGCCCGTCGGCCGACCAGTCGAAGGCGGTGCTGTACGTCCAGTCGGTGCGGCCGATCCAGCCGAGCCGTGTCTCGTTGTCGTCCAGGTACGGGTCGTCGATCAGTCCGGCGGCCAGCAGGTCGGTGTGGACGCAGCCGGGGACGGCCGCCGGGACGCCTCCTGTGGGGAGCCCCACCGGAACGGCGCTGTCGGCGCTGAGCGTCCAGCCGTCGTGCAGGGGCAGGTGGCGAGAGGTCACGCGGAGGTCCTTCCGCAGTCGGGGAGTCCGGCGCAGGCGACGAAGTGGTCCGGCTCGGTCTCGTACAGGTCGGTGTCCCGGGCGCCGCCCTCGTGGAAGGCGCAGGCCTCCACGGGTTCGGCGGACGTCCAGGGCTGGTTCAGCCGGGGCACGGCCGCCAGGAGGGTGCGGGTGTAGGGGTGGAGGGGGTTGCCGAAGACCTT
Source organism: Streptomyces sp. NPDC102451 (assembly GCF_044765485.1). Classification (NCBI taxonomy): domain Bacteria; kingdom Bacillati; phylum Actinomycetota; class Actinomycetes; order Kitasatosporales; family Streptomycetaceae; genus Streptomyces; species Streptomyces sp. NPDC102451. Next base: position 98,824 of record NZ_JBIWKD010000014.1, read on the forward strand.
CTGGGTGTCGCCGCGTTCGACGACCCGGCCGTTCCTCAGCACCACGGTCTTCTCGGCGAGGTAGGTGCCGAGCGAGAGGTCGTGGGTGATGTAGAGGACGCCGAGGCCGCGCTCCTTGAGGCCGGCGAGGAGGTTGAGCACATCGATGCGGGTGGAGGCGTCGAGCATGCTGGTGATCTCGTCGGCGACCAGGAAGCGCAGGTCGAGCAGGAGGGCGCGGGCGATCAGCAGGCGTTGCAGCTGGCCGCCGCTGAGCTGGTGCGGATAGCGGCCGAGCACCTGCCCGGGGTCCAGGCGTACGTCCCGTACGGCGCTCTCCACACGGTCGGCCCACTCCTTGTCGGGGACGCCCGGGTGGTAGGCGCGGCGGACGAGGTCGAAGACGCGGTCGGCCTTGAAGACGGGGTTGTAGCAGCTGAAGGGGTCCTGGAAGACGCCCTGGACGCGGCGGTAGAAGTCCTTGCCCGGCCGAACCTGTTCGCCGTCCAGGGTGAGGCTGCCCGAGGTAGCCCGGGTGAGGCCCAGGACCATGCGGCCGATGGTGGACTTCCCGCTGCCGCTCTCCCCGATGAGCGAGACCAGTTCACCGGGGGCCGCCTCGAAGGAGACCCGGTCGACGGCGGTGGTGGAGCCGCCGCCGAAGGCGCCGGCCCGGAAGGTCTTGGTGACACGGTCGAGGGTCAGCATCAGGCCGCCTTCCAGCATGCGACGGAGTGGCGGGGGGCGATCTCGACGACGGGCGGCTCCTCGGCGCACCGGGCGTCGGCGAGGGGGCAGCGGTCGCGGAAGCGGCAGCCGGCCGGGGGATTCAGCAGGGAGGGCGGGGAGCCCTCGATGCCGCTGAGCGGCTTGTCCTTGTAGCGGGCGCCGACCTGGGGCAGCGAGCCGATCAGCATCTTCGTGTACGGGTGGCGGGGCTCGGTCGTGAGCACCCTCGTGGGGGCCTTCTCGGCGAGCTTGCCCGCGTACATCACCATGATCGAGTCGGCGATGTGCGAGGTCAGCCCGAGGTCGTGGGTCACGAAGATCATGCTGGTGACCAGGCCCTTGTCACGGAGGCCCGTGAGGGCGCCCACGACGGCCTGCTGGTTGGAGACGTCCAGGGCCGAGGTGACCTCGTCGGCGATCAGGACGGACGGGTCGAGCAGCGTGGAGATCACCATGACGGCGCGCTGCTTCATGCCCCCGGACAGCTCGATGGGATACCGGTCCAGGACCTCGGGTTCCAGGCCGACCAGGGCGAGCCTGCGGTGCAGTTCGTCCGTGTCCACGCTGACCCCGCGCGAGGCGAGGAGCTCCCGGATCATGCGGCCGATGCGCCGGGTCGGGTTGAGCGCGCTCATCGAGTACTGCGGGACGAGCGAGATCTTGTGGAAGCGGTAGGCGTTCATCGCCCGGTCGTCGGAGAGCGGCAGTTCGTCGCCGTCCAGCGTGACGGTGCCGCCGACGTGCCGCATCCGGCCGTCGAGCCGGATGAGGGACTTGCCCAGGGTGGTCTTGCCGCAGCCGGACTCGCCGGCCAGGCCCAGGATCTCGCCGTCCGCCAGGTCGAAGCCGACGCCGTCCAGGGCCCGGACCTCGCCACGCAGCGTGCGGTAGTGGACCCGCAGATCGTTGACGGTCAGGGTCATGTGCTCAGGACTCCCTCAGCTTCGGGTTGAAGACCTCGTCGAGGCCGACGTTGGCGACGTAGAGCGCGCCGACGATCGCGGTGATCCCGGCGCCCGGCGGAACGAACCACCACCACATGCCGAGTTGGAGCGCGCTCCACTGCTGGGCGCTCTGCAGCATCAGACCGAGCGAGACGCCCTCGGTCGGGCCGAGCCCGATGAAGTCCAGCGAGGAGGCGATCAGGATGGACCCGCCGAAGAGCAGGATGAACATCATGAAGAGGTACGAGCTCATGTTGGGCGCGATCTCGCGGAACACGATCCGCCAGGTGCCGCTGCCGCTGAGCCGGGCCAGGTCCACGAACTCCCGGGTGCGCAGCGAGAACGTCTGCGCGCGGATCGCGCGGGCCGCCCAGGGCCAGGACGTCAGGCCGATGAAGAGGCCCTGCACCGCGACGCTGCGCACCCCCATGTAGGCGTTGATGATCAGCAGGACGGCGAGGGCGGGGATCACCAGGACGACGTTGGTGAGCATGTTGAGGATCTCGTCGGTGACGCCGCCCCGGTAGCCGGCGAGGAAGCCGACGACCATCGCGATGACGGCAGCGATGGCCCCGCCGACGACGCCCACCAGGAAGGTCGCGCGCAGCCCGTGCACGAACTGGGCGTACACGTCCTGGCCGAAGGTGGTGGTGCCCATCCAGTACGTGCCGTCCGGCGCGGACGCCTGCGGGCCCACGTACTCGTTGGGGTTGCCGCTGTCGAGCAGCATCGGCCCGACGACACCGATCGCGAGCAGGATGAGGACCAGGGTCACGCCGATGATCAGCTTGGGGTTGCGCACCGCGTAGTGCAGCGACTCGCGGCCCGGCTTGGCCACGGGCGCCTCGGCGGAGGGGGCCTCGGGCGCCGGGTCGGGCAGTGTGCTCATGAGGTGCCTCCTGCCATGCCCGTACGGGTGCGGGGGTCGACGACGACGTACACGATGTCGATGAGGAAGTTGGCGATCAGTACGCCGATGACGATGAACAGGAACGCGCCCTGGAGCAGGAAGAAGTCCTGGTTCTGGATCGCCGCCAGGATCAGTGAGCCGAGCCCCGGATAGGCGAAGACGATCTCGGTGACGAGCGCCCCGGCGACCAGCACGCCCAACTGGAGCGCCAGCCCGGTGACCTGGGGCAGGACGGCGTTGCGGAAGGCGTAGCGGCGAATGAGCCGCTGGGGCGCGCCGAGGGCCGACAGATAGGAGGAGTAGTCGGACTCCAGCTCGTAGATGATCATGTTGCGCATGCCGATGGCCCAGCCGCCGAGCGCGACGAGGAACAGCGAGAGGAACGGCAGCACCCAGTGGTGCAGCGCGTCCAGCACGAAGTCGGCGCTCCAGCCGGGCTGGATGTCCAGGCTGTAGCCGCCGGAGATGGGGAACCAGCCGGCCTTCGCACCCAGCGCCCAGGCGAGGATGACGGCGATCCACATGTACGGCATGGCCGTCAGCAGATAGCCGGCCGGCAGCACCGTGTTGTCGAGGACCTTGCGGCGGGCGGACAGCGCGCCGATCCAGTTGCCGACGAACCAGCTGAGCAGGACGGCCGGGATCATCAGGCCGAGCGTGTACGGCAGCGCGTCGAGCAGGACGTCGCCGACGGGCGTGGGGAAGACGAAGATGGAGATCCCGAAGTCGCCCTGGAGCAGCGCGCCCCAGAAGTGCAGGTACTGCTGCCACAGCGGCTCGTCGAAGCCGAACAGGTTGTTGTAGTAGGTGCGCATCGCCTCGGCGGCCTCGGGCTGCGAGACGCGGGCTCGGGCGACCATGGCGGAGACCGGGTCGCCGGGCATGAAGCGCGGGATCATCCAGTTGACGGTGACGGCGACGACGAACGTCAGTCCGTAGATGAGAAGTTTGCGGGCGAAATAGCGGCGCAAGGGTGTGCTCCCCTGGTGGAGAGCCCCGCCGTGCGCGCACGGTCAGGTGTACGCGCACGGCGGGGCGGTCATGGAGTCAGCGGCGTCACTTGGCGGGCTTCAGCTGGGTGAGCGTCTCGAAGCCGCCCATCTCCAGCCAGTTGCGCCACAGGGCCGGCGCCGTCCTCGGGGCGCCCTCGGCGTCCGACGGCCAGTTCGTCCAGGTCCCGGTGGTGGACTGCGACCAGAGGCCGTTGTACCAGAGCGGGATGATGGGCATCTCGGTCAGCTGGATGTCCTGGATCTTCGAGACGGCGGCCTTCATGCCCGCCGTGTCGTCGGTCTTGACCCCGCCGAGCTCCTGCACCAGCTTCCAGGCCTCCTCGTTCTCGTAGCGCCCGAAGTTGACCGTGTTCTGCTGCTTCTGGACCGGCATCTGGAAGATGTAGTCGTAGTACGTCCAGGGGGTGTTGGACAGCTGGCGCTCGTTGTTGATGACGAGGTCGAAGTCGCCCTTTCCGCGCTGCTCGTTCAGGGCGTTCTGGTCGGGGAACTCGGTGCTGATCTTGATGCCCGCGTCCTTGGCCCCGGCGGCGATGACCTTGGCCGCCTCCATCCAGTCGGTCCAGCCCGAGGGCACGGCCAGCTTCAGGCTGAGCGTGGAGCCGTCCTTGTTCTCGACGAAGCCGTCGCCGTTCTTGTCCTTGTAGCCGGCGTCCGCGAGCTCCTTCTTCGCCGCGGCGGCGTCGTGCGTGAAGCCCTTCTCCGCGATGAGGGCCTTGTCGTCGAACTGCTCCCACTGCGGCAGCAGACCGGTCGGGGAGGCCGGCTTGACCAGGTCGCCGTACACACCCTTGACAATCTTCCCGGTGTCGACGGACGCGGCGAGCGCCCGACGGAAGGCCGCGTCGTCCATCGGCTTCTTGGTCGTGTTGGGCACCAGCCAGGCGGTGTTGGCCGAGAGCATGTAGGGGGCCTCGTCGTAGTACGACACGACCTTCTTGCTCTTGATCAGCGAGGAGGCGCCCGGCAGGAAGTTGTTGCTGAGGTCCAGCTGGCCCTGGCCCAGCTGGCCGATGACGACCTCGTTGCTCGGGTTGGAGACGTCGACGATGTAGCGCGGGGCCGGCGTCATGCTCAGCGCCTTCGTGCCCCACCAGTCGTCACGCCGCTCCCAGACGACCCGGTCCTGGCTCTTGCTCTTCAGCTTGTACGCCCCGGTGCCGACCGGCTTGTCGTTGACGCCGTTGAGGATGTCCTCGTCGGTGCGCGAGCTCCAGACGTGCTCGGGGACGACCGGCTGGCCGTAGAGGGTGTAGTCCCACTCCTGGTAGCGGGCCTCCTTGAAGGTGAAGCGGACCGTGGAGTCGTCCACCGCCTTCGCGTCCGACAGCCAGCTCCACAGCGAGTGGAAGGCGGAGGCCTCGATCTTGCCGAGGCCGTAGGAGTACGCGACGTCCTTGGCGGTCAGCGGCTTGCCGTCGGCCCAGGTGATGCCCTGGCGCAGCTTCACCTCGTACGTCTTGTCCCCGGTCCAGCTGCCCGACTCCGCGAGCCAGGGCGTCAGCTTGCCCTCGTTCGGGTCGAAGTGGAACAGGGTCTCGTAGACCAGACCCTTGGTGCCGGTCGCGTGGTCCCAGTTGCGCAGCGGGTTGTAGTTGGCCGGCGGCCCCCACTGGGTGCCGGTCGTGTAGAGCGTCTCGTTGCGCGGCAGCGAGCCGCCCTTGCCTGCCGTGCCACCGGTGCCGCCCGCCCCCGAGCCGCCTCCCGTGCACGCGGTCGCGGCGAGTGTGAACACGGCGAGTGCGGTCGTGACCCGCAGCCGGGTACGCGTACCCATAGCCCCTCCTTTTCCCCCGCGCCGTCCCTGCCGAGCGGAGTTACTGAACCGGGTAAGTGCCGTGAAGGTATGGGCGCCCAGGAGTCGTGTCAAGGGTGCGGGAGCGCTCCCATTGCAGTTTTTTCCCGGGCTCACGCAGAGGTCTGGACCGCTCGGGGGAAGACAGAGGTCAGGGGGCCCCGGCTAGGATGCGGGATGAACACGAACCGGTTAAGCGAGGTCGCATGTCCAAGCACCGCCCCACGATCGCCGACATCGCGCGCCGCGCCGGGGTCTCGAAGGTCGCGGTGTCGTACGCCCTGAACGACCGCCCCGGCGTCTCCCCCGCGACCCGCGCCTCCATCAAGGCCATCGCCCAGGAGATCGGCTGGCGCCCCAACAGCGCGGCCCGCGCCCTCACCCACGCGCGGGCCGACACCGTGGGGCTCGCACTGTCCCGGCCCGCCAGGATGCTGGGGGTCGAGCCGTTCTTCATGGAGCTGATCAGCGGCATCGAGACCGAGCTGTCCGCCCGTGGCTGCGCCCTGCTCCTCCAGGTCGTCACCGACCCTGTGCAGGAGCTGGAGATGTACCGCCGCTGGTGGGGCGAGGGCCGGGTGGACGGGGTGTTCCTCGCCGATGTGCGCTCCCCCGACCCGCGCATCGAGGGCATCGCCGAGCTGGGCATGCCCGCCGTGGTCATCGGCCACCCCTCGGCGGCCGGGACCCTCACGCCCGTGTGGTCGGACGACTCGGCGGCCCTGCGCGACACCCTGACGTATCTGGCCGCGCTCGGCCACCGCTCCGTCGCCCGGGTTGCCGGACTCCCCGAGCTGATCCACACCCAGCTGCGCGACCGTGCCCAGCGCGAGATCAGCGCCGAACTCGGACTGGGCGAACCGGTGGTGGTGCACACGGACTACTCCGGCGAGGAGGGGGCGCACGCCACCCGCCGGCTGATCAGCTCGGCCGAGCGGCCGACCGCCGTCATCTACGACAACGACATCATGGCCGTCGCCGGGCTCTCGGTCGCCCAGGAGATGGGCCTGGACGTCCCCGCCGACCTCTCGCTCGTCGCCTGGGACGACTCCCAGCTCTCCCGCGTCGTGCGGCCCCCGCTGACCGCGCTGAGCAGGGACATCCCCGCGTACGGCAGCCACGCGGCCCGTACGCTGCTGGCGATGGTGGCCGACGGATCGGCCCCCGGCTTCGAGGACGCGGCGGCCCGCCTGGTGCCCCGCGGATCCACCGCTCCGCCCCGCTGAGGTCCCGGCCCGGCTCAGGGTCGGTGTCCTACCTCAGGACTACACCGGCGCCCGGCGGGTGCGACTCAAGGGGGCCCCGCGAACGGGCACGAGGGCTGACGTCCCGGCGCCGTACGGCGGCGAGGATGGAGGGGTCCCCGTGAACACGCCGTTCGAACCAGGAGTACCCCTGTGACCACCACCACCGTTCACCGCACCACCGCGGTCGCCGCCCGCGCGACGGAGCTGTCGAAGGTCTACGGCGCGGGTGAGACCCAGGTGGTCGCCCTCGACCGCGTGACCGTCGACTTCCCGCAGGGGGAGTTCACGGCGATCATGGGCCCGTCGGGTTCCGGGAAGTCCACGCTGATGCACTGCGTGGCCGGCCTCGACAGCTTCAGCAGCGGTTCCGTACGCATCGGCGAGACCGAGCTCGGGACGCTGAAGGACAAGCAGCTCACCAAGCTGCGCCGGGACAAGATCGGCTTCATCTTCCAGGCCTTCAACCTGCTGCCCACCCTGACCGCGCTGGAGAACATCACCCTGCCGATGGACATCGCGGGGCGTAAGCCCGACGCGGCCTGGCTCCAGAAGGTCATCGACATGGTGGGCCTCTCCGAGCGGTTGAAGCACCGCCCCACGGAGCTCTCCGGCGGCCAGCAGCAGCGCGTCGCGGTCGCCCGCGCCCTGGCCTCGCAGCCGGAGATCATCTTCGGTGACGAGCCGACCGGGAACCTCGACTCCCGCTCCGGCGCGGAGGTCCTCGGCTTCCTGCGCAACTCGGTGCGCGAGCTCGGCCAGACCGTGGTGATGGTGACCCACGACCCGGTGGCCGCCTCCTACGCGGACCGTGTGGTCTTCCTCGCCGACGGCGCGGTCGTCGACCAGATGCTGAACCCCACCGCCGACGGGGTCCTCGACCGGATGAAGGCGTTCGACGCGAAGGGCCGCACCAGCTGACGTCCCACAGGCTGTCGCACCCCCCTTCCGCACTCCGAACTCCCCCCAGGAATTGACGACATGTTCCGTACCGCCGTGCGCAATGTCCTTGCGCACAAGGCCAGGCTGCTGATGACCGTGCTCGCCGTGATGCTCGGCGTCGCCTTCGTCTCCGGCACCCTGGTCTTCACCGACACCCTCGGCAACGCCTTCCGCAACCAGTCCGCCAAGAGCTACGACGACGTCGCCGTCGCCGTCACGACCTATGCCGAGCGCGGCGACGAGGAAACCGCCGCCGTCGACGAGGCCACGCTCAAGAAGATCAAGGCCCTCGACGGCGTGGCGGAGGCCACCGGCCGGGTCTCCGGATTCGCCGGCGTCGCCGACACCCACGGCAAGCTCATCGGTGACGGCTGGTCCAACACCGGTTCCAACTTCGCCCCCGGTTCAGGCGGCAAGGACGCCCAGTACACCTTCACCGAGGGCACGGGGCCCGTCGAGGCCGGGCAGATCGCCCTCGACCGGAGCACCGCGGACAAGGGTGAGTACCGGGTCGGCGAGAAGGTGCGGGTCGCCACCAACGGGCCGGTGAAGGAGTACACCCTCGCCGGTGTCTTCACCACCGAGGACGGCGCCGTCAACGCGGGCGGCAGCCTGGTCCTCTTCGACACCGAGGTCGCCCAGCAGCTCTACCTGCGGCCCGGCGAGTTCAAGGACGTCACCGTGACCGCCGCGCCCGGCGCGTCCGACCAGAAGCTGCTCGCTGCCGTGAAGCCCCTCCTCCCGGAGAACGCCGAGGCCAAGACCGGGGCGGCCCTCGCGGACGAGGAGGCCGAGATGACCGAGTCCGGCCTCAAGAGCCTCAACTCGATGCTGCTGGCCTTCGCGGGCATCGCGCTCTTCGTCGGTGTGTTCCTGATCGCCAACACGTTCACCATGCTCATCGCCCAGCGCACCAAGGAACTCGCCCTGATGCGCGCCGTCGGCGCCTCCCGCCGGCAGGTCAAGCGGGCCATCCTGCTCGAGGCCGGTGTGGTCGGTGTGATCGCCTCGGTGATCGGCTTCGCGCTGGGCGTCGGGCTCGCGACGGCGCTGCGCTCCGCGATGGGCATGTTCGGCGGGAAGATCCCGGCCGGTCCGCTGGTCGTCTCCCCCACGGCGGTCGTCGCGGCGTTCGCCGTGGGCGTGCTGATCACCGTGTTCGCCGCCTGGCTGCCCGCCCGCCGCGCCGCCAAGATCCCGCCGGTGGCGGCGATGAGCAGCGTGCACGCGGTGGCCACCACCAAGTCGCTGGTCGTGCGGAACTCGTTCGGCGGGGTGATCACCCTCGCCGGGTCCGCCCTGATCGTCGCCGGTGCCGCGCAGGGCGACGAGAACGGCCGCTGGCTCATCGGCGGCGGGGCCTTCCTCGCCCTGATCGGTGTCATCGTGCTCATCCCGCTGCTCTCCCGGCCGGTGATCGCCCTGGTGCGCCCGCTGCTGCGACGGCTGTTCGGGGTCTCCGGCAAGCTGGCCGCACAGAACGCGGTCCGCAATCCGCGCCGCACCGGGGCCACCGCCTCCGCCCTGGCGATCGGGCTCACCCTGGTCACCGGCATCTCGGTGCTCGGCGTGACGCTCGGCCAGGCGATCGACAAGATGACGACGGACAACATCCGGGCCGACTACATGGTCTCGATGGCCAGCGGGGGCCCCCTCGACGAGACGGCTCTCTCCGCCCTGCGCAAGGCCGATGGCGTCGAGGCGGCATCCCCGCAGCGTGCCGTCTGGCTCACCGTCGGCGAGGACGACAGCGTCTCGGCCTCCGGAGTCACCCCGGGCGATGTCGAGAAGGTCTTCGACCTGAAGACGGTCTCCGGGTCGCTGGCCTCCCTGAAGGACGGCGAGATCGCCGTCGACCGCAAGACCGCGAAGTCGCACGGCTGGAAGACCGGCGACAGCGTGCCGGTGAAGTTCCAGGACGAGAAGAAGGAGACCCTGAAGGTCGGGGCCCTCTACGAGGGCAACGAGTTCCTCTCCCCGGTCCTGATCTCCGAGGACGTCGTCGACCCGCACGAGACCCTCGCCGACATCCGCGAGGTCTGGCTGACCATGGACGGCGGCCAGACCGACGCCAACGAGAAGGCCGTGATCGACGCGCTCGGCGACAACCCGGCGATGAGCGTCATGGACCGCCAGGGCATCCGCGACATGTTCGGCGGGTTCATCAACACCGCGCTGAACATCATGTACGCGCTGCTGGCGATGGCCCTGATCATCGCGGTGCTCGGCGTCGTGAACACCCTGGCCATGTCGGTCTTCGAACGCCAGCAGGAGATCGGCATGCTGCGGGCGATCGGTCTCGACCGGCGCAAGGTCAAGCGCATGATCCGCCTGGAGGCCGTCGTCATCTCGCTCTTCGGAGCGGTGGTCGGGGTCGCCCTCGGTACGTTCCTCGGCTGGGCGATCGGCAAGAGCCTGTCCGCCTCGATCCCGGGCTACGCCCTGGTCATCCCGTGGGACCGGCTCGGCATCTTCCTGCTGCTGGCAGGGCTCGTGGGTGTGCTGGCCTCGCTGTGGCCGGCCCGCAGCGGCGCGAAGCTGAACATGCTGACGGCGATCAAGACGGAGTAGCCGCACGGACGAAGGGCCGGTACCCGCACCGCGGGTACCGGCCCTTCCGCGTTCCCGGATCAGCCGTTGGCCGACGCCGTCCACTCGCGGGCGCGCAGCGGCATGCCCGCCCCGCCGCCCTCCCGCGGCCGCACCGCGAGGATCTGGTTGACGCCGATCTTGTTGTGCTCGAAGGAGAGCGCCGAGGCGGCCATGTAGAGCCGCCACACCCTGGCCCGGCCGGGCGAGGTGGCCCGTACGGCCTCCTTCCAGTGCCGTTCCAGATTGGCGACCCACTGGCGCAGGGTCAGTGCGTAGTGCTCCCGGATCGCCTCGACGTCCCGGGCCTCGAAGCCGGCCTCCTCCAGGGTGGCGACGGTGCGGCCCACCGGGGCCAGTTCACCGTCGGGGAAGACGTAGGCGTCGATGAAGTCGTCGACGTGGTAGGCCGACTCGTCCTTCTCGGGGCGGCGGGCGATCTGGTGGTTGAGCAGCCGCCCTCCGGGCTTCAGGAGCGCGTAGAGGTCGTCGGCGTACTCACGGAAGCGGACCGTGCCCACGTGCTCGGCCATGCCGATCGAGGAGATGGCGTCGTACGGCCCGTCCCTGACGTCACGGTAGTCCTGGACCCGGATCTCGATCCGGTCGGTGAGCCCCTCCTCCGCGATGCGCTTGCGGGCGAAGGCGGCCTGCTCGGTGGAGAGGGTCACTCCGGTGACCCGGGCGCCGTACTCACGGGCCGCGTGGATGGCCATGGAGCCCCAGCCGCAGCCGACGTCGAGGAGACGGTCGCCCTCCTTCAGCGCGAGCTTGCGGCAGACGAGGTCGAGCTTGTCGCGCTGGGCGTCCTCGAGTGTGGCGCCGTCCTGCCAGTAGGCGCAGGAGTAGACCATGGACGGGCCGAGGACCATCGCGTAGAAGTCGTTGCCCACGTCGTAGTGGTGGCTGATCGATTCCTTGTCGCGGCGTCTGGTGTGCAGCGGCCCCGTCCGGCGGCGGACCTCCTCAGCGGGCGGGGGCGGCGGCGGCCAGGGCCCGGCCAGCTGGACCAGGCCGCGGGCGAACTCCCGCACCTTCGGGTCGCGGACGGGGTGGACGGTGTCCTTCGCGTCGGCACCGCGTTCCCAGAGCAGCGAGGCCAGGGCGTTCAGAACCTCGTACAGGTCACCATCGACGTCGATCTCACCGGCCACCCAGGCGCGGGCCAGGCCCAGTTCGCCCGGCTTCCAGAGCAGCCTCCGCAGGGCGCGGCGGTGGCGCAGGACGAGGGCGGGGGCACCCGGCGGCCCGGATTCGCTGCCGTCCCAGGCCCGGATCCGGACCGGCAGGGGTTCTCCCAGCAACTCTTCGGCAAGAGCGGTCAGCCGCGATGCGGCGTCGGCCATGGTGCACACCTCCGTGGTGGTGTTTCCGAACGTGCCTAAATTCGCATATACGCACCCGAACCAGGCCGCGACACCTCGGGGCCACGGCGAGGTACACCACCCTCAACGCCGTCCGGCAGCCGCGCCATCCCGTTCCTCGGCAACGGAACGGCAAAATACCTGCGCCCACCATCTACTTCCGGGGGTGCAGGAACGCCGGAGGGGTCGTCCGCACCACGGATGGCGGACGACCCCTTCGGTGACGTACGGGCGCTAGGAGGCCTTGGCCTTCTCGCCGGACTTGCTCTTGTCGCCGTCGGCCTTGGCCGCGACCGGCGCCGGGCTCGGCTTGGCGGCCTCGTAGAACTCCTCGCGCGGAGTCTCCATGGCGCCGAGCGAGACGACCTCGCGCTTCAGGAACATCGCCAGCGTCCAGTCCGCGAAGATCCGGATCTTACGGTTCCAGGTCGGCATCGCCATGCCGTGGTAGCCACGGTGCATGTACCAGGCGAGACGGCCCTTGACCTTGATCTTCACCTTGCCGACGACGATCATCGCGACGCCCTTGTGCAGGCCGAGACCGGCGACCGCACCCTTGTTGGCGTGGCTGTACTCCTTCTGCGGGAAGCCCCGCATGCCGGAGATGACGTTGTCGCCGAGGACCTTGGCCTGACGCAGCGCGTGCTGGGCGTTCGGCGGGCACCAGGCGTTCGGGTTGCCGGCGCGGCGGCCGACCATGTCCGGCACCTGGGCGTTGTCGCCCGCGGCCCAGATGTAGTCGGTGCCCTGCACCTGGAGCTTCTCGGAGGTGTCCACGTGACCACGCGGGCCGAGCGGCAGACCGAAGCGGGCCAGCGCCGGGTTCGGCTTCACACCGGCGGTCCACACGATCGTGCTGGAGTCGACCTCGAGGCCGTTCTTCAGGACGACGTGGCCGTCGACGCAGGAGTCCATGGAGGTCGAGAGGTAGACCTCGACACCACGGCTCTCCAGGTGCTCCTTGCCGTACGCGCCCAGCTTCGGGCCGACCTCGGGAAGGATCTTGTCGGCGGCGTCGACCAGGATGAAGCGCATGTCCTCGCGCTTCACGCTCGTGTAGTACTTCGCCGCGTCGCGCGCCATGTCCTCGACCTCGCCGATGGTCTCCGCACCGGCGAAGCCGCCGCCCACGAAGACGAACGTCAGCGCCTTGCGGCGGACGTCCTCATCGGTCGTCGAGTCGGCCTTGTCCAGCTGCTCGAGGACGTGGTTGCGCAGACCGATGGACTCCTCGATGCCCTTCATGCCGATGCCCTGCTCGGCGAGGCCGGGGATCGGGAAGGTACGGGAGACCGCGCCCATCGCGATGACCAGGTAGTCGAAGGGCAGCTCGTAGGCCTCGCCGACGAGCGGCGCGACCGTGGCGACCTTGCGGTCCTGATCGATGGTCGTGACACGGCCGGTGAGAACCTCTGCCTTGGGCAGCACGCGTCGCAGCGGGACGACGACATGCCGAGGCGAGATGCTGCCGGCAGCAGCTTCGGGGAGGAAGGGCTGGTACGTCATGTACGAGCGCGGGTCGACGACCGTGACGGTCGCCTCTCCATACCGCATCTTCTTCAGAATGCGACGAGCTGCGTACAGGCCTACGTACCCACCGCCTACAACGAGGATCCTGGGACGCTCCGTGGTGCTCATGCCATCGAGTATCCACCCCCCTCGGGGGGCATGCTCGTGAGCCCCTTCACAAGGTATGGCCAACCCTCTGCTACACTTCGCCGCCCACGTGACCCAGGTCATGGTGCGGGTGGGGAACCACGACGTTCCGGCGAACGTTGTTCACCGCTTGTGAGCTGGCCCTTGAGCCCCCGGACACGATGAACCACCTGCCCGGGACACGCCGCCGCCACACCCCCGAAACGACCCCGCAGCACCCCCACGGACACCTCCGGGCGGCCCCGACTGCCCTCCCGGGGCAGAACTTCGCCCAGTGGGGCCGAATTCCTTGTGAAGAAGTTCACGAAGTTCGTCGGAGCACCTCGCGAAAGCCCTCCCCGGACACGTCCGGAGAGGGCTCCACCAGCTCAAAGGTGCAGGCCGGAATGCGTATGAGCGGCATCTCACCGCACCCGCCCCGGCGCTGTGATCAAGCGGCCGACCAGGCGATCCCGTCAAGGATGTCGTGCTCGCTGACGACGACCTCACGGGCACCGGTCCGCTCCATCAGCGCGAGCAGGACGAGCGCACCCGAGGGGATCACATCGACCCGGCCCGGGTGCATCGCGGGGATCGCCGCGCGCTCCTCGTGCGTCGAGGCGAGCAGCCGCTCGGTGATCTCCCGCACCCGCTCGACGGAGACCCGGGAGTGGTGGATCGCCTCGGAGTCGTACTCCGTCAGCCCGAGCGCTATCGCGGCGACGGTGGTGACCGTCCCGGCCAGGCCGACGAGCGTCGCCGCCGAGGAGATCGGCACGGTCTCCTCGGCCAGATCCAGGGCGGCGCCGATGTCCGCGCGGATCGCGGCGACCGCGGCGGGCGTGGGCGGGTCCACCACGGCCCCGTCCACGACGAGGTGACGCTCGGTCAGGCGCACGCAGCCGATGTCCACGGACCGGGCCGCGCGCACCCGGTCGTCGCCGACGACGAACTCGGTGGAACCGCCGCCGATGTCCACGACGAGGTACGGCTTCTCCAGGTGGTCGCCGCCCACCAGCTCCTTGGTGGCACCGTCGAAGGAGAGCTGCGCCTCCTGGTCACCGGTGACCACCTCGGGCTCGACGCCCAGGATCTCCAGCACCCCGCGTACGAACGTGTCGCTGTTCTCCGCGTCGCGCGAGGCGGACGTGGCGACGAAGCGGATCCGCTCGGCGCCGAGCTCCTTGACCGCGGCCGCGTACTCGCGGCAGGCCTCGAAGGTGCGCTCGATCGCCTCGGGGGCCAGCCGGCCCGTCCGGTCGACACCCTGGCCGAGCCGGACGATCTCCATCCGCCGGTCGAGCTCCGTGAACTCCCCGGTCGCGGGATCCACGTCCGCGACGAGCAGACGGATGGAGTTGGTACCGCAGTCGATGGCGGCAACGCGGGTCATGAGGGGCTCCTGTGGTCGTGGTTACGGGGGCTCCGGGAGGTCAGGCCTCTTCGGCGCCGCACGGGGTGACGCACGGGCCCTTCGCCCACCACTCCGGCAGCATCGCGATCGCCTCGTCGCCCAGCGGGTTCACCCCGGGGCCCGCCGCCAGCGAGTGGCCGACCAGGACGTGCAGGCACTTCACCCGGTCCGGCATGCCGCCCGCACTCGGGAAACCCTCCAGGACCTCGATGGCGTCACGGCGCGCGAGGTAGTCCTCGTGCGCGGCACGGTAGGCCGCGGCCAGCTCCGGGTCCGTCGTGAGCCGCTCGGTCATCTCCTTCATGACCCCATTGGCCTCCAGCGTGCCGATCGCGGACGCGGCACGCGGGCAGGTCAGGTAGTACGTCGTCGGGAACGGCGTGCCGTCCTCCAGACGGGGCTGGGTCTCGACCACGTCCGGGTTGCCGCACGGGCAGCGGTGCGCGATGGCGCGCAGCCCGCGCGGCGGCCGGCCGAGCTGGAGCTCGAACGCGGCGATGTCCGCAGCGGTGGGCGCGGTGGATTCGGTCTGCGGAGGGGGCGTGTCCATGCCTGCCTTGAATGTCATCGGTCGGACTGTATGAATCGGTACGGGGAGAGGGTGCGGCGCGTACCCGGGGTCACTCGCGGTCCGCGCTGTCGACGCCGTCCCAGAGGTTCGAGTGCCAGGGCCGCCCCGTCGCCCCCGGCTCGCCCCCGCGCTCCTCGGCCGCGTCCGGGTCGACCACCGTATAACCGGTCTCGCCGGGCAGCACGTAGTGCAGGTGCTGACGCGCGAGACGCCGGATGTACGCGTCGTCCTTGAGCCGCGCCTTCTCGTCGCGCAGCTCCTCGGTCCGCTGGTGGGCCTCCCGGGAGAGCCTCTCCTGATCGGCGATCTGGTCGCGCTGGGAGATGTACTGCCGCATGGGGTACGCGAGCGCGACCACCAGGGAGCAGACGATCAGCGCCAGGAACGCGGCCCGCCCGGTGAGCCGTGAACGGCGGGCCTGGCGGCGGTTCTGGGACCGGTAGACGCGGGCCGCCGTCTGCTCGCCGAGCAGCCGCAGCCTGGTCGCGGTGGAGAACCGGTCGCGGTCCTTCCCGGCCATGTCTCACGCCTCCCCGTTACGCACGTCCGTCCCCGCACACGGTACGGGACCGGATGCGGGGACGGACGGAGGCTGGTGCTCCGGACTCGGGCTGTCAGCCCTCGAAGCGGAACCGCGGGAACGCCGAACGACCGGCGTACACCGCGGCGTCGTCGAGGATCTCCTCGATGCGCAGCAGCTGGTTGTACTTGGCGACGCGGTCCGAGCGGGCCGGGGCGCCGGTCTTGATCTGGCCGCAGTTCACCGCGACGGCGAGGTCGGCGATGGTGACGTCCTCGGTCTCACCGGAGCGGTGGGACATCATGCACTTGAAGCCGTTGCGCTGGGCCAGCTCGACGGCGTCCAGGGTCTCGGTCAGCGAACCGATCTGGTTCACCTTGACGAGCAGGGCGTTGGCCGAGCCCTCCTCGATGCCACGGGCGAGGCGCTCCGGGTTGGTGACGAACAGGTCGTCACCGACGATCTGCACCTTGGAGCCGAGCTTGTCGGTGATGACCTTCCAGCCCGCCCAGTCGTCCTCGTACAGCGGGTCCTCGATGGAGACCAGCGGGTACGCGGAGACGAGCTCCTCGTAGTACTCGGTCATCTCGGCGGCCGAGCGGGACTTGCCCTCGAACTCGTAGACGCCGTCCTTGTAGAACTCGGACGCGGCGACGTCGAGCGCGAGCGCGATGTCGCGGCCCGGGACGTAACCGGCCTCCTTGACGGCCTCCAGGATGAGGTCGAGGGCGGCGCGGTTGGACTCCAGGTTGGGGGCGAAGCCGCCCTCGTCACCGAGGCCGGTGGACAGGCCCTTGGTCTTCAGGACCTTCTTCAGCGTGTGGTAGATCTCCGCGCCCCAGCGAAGGGCCTCGGAGAAGGACTCGGCGCCGATCGGCGCGATCATGAACTCCTGGATGTCCACGTTGGAGTCGGCGTGCGAGCCGCCGTTCAGGATGTTCATCATCGGAACGGGCAGCAGGTGCGCGTTCGGGCCGCCGAGGTAGCGGAACAGCGGGAGGTCGGACGCCTCGGACGCGGCGTGCGCCACGGCCAGCGAGACGCCGAGGATGGCGTTGGCGCCGAGGGAGCCCTTGTTCTCGGTGGCGTCCAGGTCGAACATCGCCTGGTCGATGAGGCGCTGCTCGGTGGCGTCGTAACCGACGAGCTCCGGGCCGATCTGCTCGATCACGGCGAGGACGGCCTTCTCGACGCCCTTGCCCTGGTAACGGTTGGGGTCCCCGTCGCGAAGCTCAATGGCCTCGAACGCACCGGTGGAGGCGCCGGACGGAACAGCAGCACGTCCCGTGCTGCCGTCGTCGAGGCCAACCTCGACCTCGACCGTGGGGTTGCCCCGGGAGTCGAGGATTTCCCTGGCTACGACGACGTCGATGGACGGCACGAGGCATCTCCTTCTGGGATCTGACACTGGTTGTGCAGGGTCACTGTGGCCTTGCGCCACGAGCCTAACCGGCTCGGCACGCTCCGTCGGCCGTCCGCCCGTCCCCTGGGACGAAAAAGGACCCAAGGACCTGCATTCCGGGCAAAGCTCCAGAAATTTACTGACGGGTAACCACAACTGTTGAACACTCACCTCCACGGCGGGCCCGCGCCCCGCCCCCGAGCGCGACGGCCGCAGGGGTCCGGACACGACCCCGGCCCGGCGCGCGGGGGGTCTGCGCGCCGGGCCGGGTCTCCGGGGCAGGAGGAAGACCCCGGGCCGTTTCCGGCTACTTCAGGTGGAGCTGCTGACCCGGGAAGATCAGGTCGGCGTCGTCGACGATGTCGTCGTTCAGCTTGAACAGCTTCGCCCAGCCGCCCTTGACCTTCTTCGCGTCGGCGATCTTACTGAGGGTGTCGCCGGCCTTGACCTTGTACTCGCCGTCGCCCTTCTCGACCTTCTCGCCGGTCGGGGTGGTGACGGTCTTCTCGGCGGCCGTGCGCTTCTCGCTGCGCGTGGTGGGCTGCTCGGCCTTGCGCTCCGGCGCGGCCTGCGGGGCCGTGTCGCCGTTCTTCGAGGAGCCGGTGTCGACACCCGGGTCCACACCGTCGTTCGTCAGGCCGCCGGCCCCGGCGCAGGCCCAGGCACCCGGGCCCTGCAGGTCGAGGAGCTTCTCGGCGGCGGCTATCTGCTGGTCCTTGGAGGCCAGGTCGGCACGCGCGGCGTACTGCGTACCGCCGGCGGCGGCCCAGCTGGACTGCGAGAACTGCAGGCCGCCGTAGTAACCGTTGCCGGTGTTGATGGACCAGTTGCCACCGGACTCGCACTGGGCGACGGCGTCCCAGGTCTCGACGGAGGCGGCGGAGGCGCCGGTCGCGCCCATCAGCGGTACGGCGACGGCGGCACCGGTGACACCGGCCAGGGTCGCGACACGGACGGCCTTGGACGGGCGACGGTGCTTGCCCTTGCTGGAAAGCAGCATGGTTCTCCTCACCGACGCCTACGAGGTGAGCTGTCGGGTTCGGGCCTGTGAGTTGCCCGGTCGCCCCCACTCGCGGACGACTTCACCCCTAGCCGTACCTCCGCCCGTCTTCCGACGGCCGGGTCCGGCGCTTACCTGGGTCCCCCGCTCCTGCCTACGGCGCTTTACGCGTCGGTCCCCTTCGGCCGACGGCAGGATTCGGCGTGACGGTCGAAGGTGCCCGCGGTGCGAGCGGCTCCGACCGTAAACACACGCAACCCCCACATTCAAAGATGGACATAACGACCAATCAGCCCGAACCGATCCAAGGTGAACATCCGTTTACGCAGGTCGGAGCCAATATGGACGGATCGGACGGACCGGCCGCAACAGTTCAAGCAAAGAGACCCATGTCTCACTTACGCATAAGTGGACATAGGCCTCTGAACTACCCCTGATTTCGGGGTGTTTTCCTGCTTTTGATCAGTTGGCGGCGGCGGTCTCCGACGGCGCGTCCTGCGCGTCGGACCCGAGGCCGAGGAGGTCCAGGCTCTGGCCGGGAAGGATCAGGTCCGGGTCGGAGCCCAGCTCGTCCTTGTTGGCCTCGTAGAGCGCGGGCCAGCCGCCGCGGAGATCCTGCGCGTCGGCGATCGCCCAGAGGTTGTCGCCCTCGCGGACGGTGTACGTCCCCTCCGCACCCTGACGCGCCTCGGATTCACCGCGCGAGGCGTGCCGGCCGGACTCGCGCCCGTCGTCCGGGCCCGATCCCTCGCCCGCCTCGGGGGCGGGCGTGCCGCGGTGCTTGCCGGCCGTCCCGCCGTCGCCCTTCGAGGCGCCGGACTTCCCGGAGGCCTCGGGGGACGGGGTGGCCGACGGCGACGCGCCGTCCTCGTCCCCCTTGTCCGCCGTGCCGTCGGAGGCGTCCGACGGGTCCGGCGCTTCGGACGAGGGGGTCCCGGACGGGGTCGCGGTGTCCGAGGGCTCGGCGGAGGGGGTCTCGGACGGCGTCGCGGTGTCCGAGGGCTCCGCGGAGGGCTCGCCGCCCGGGTCGATACCCGGCAGCGTCCCGTCCAGGGCGAGACCGGAGATCACCGCGCAGCTCGGCCACGCCTGCGGTCCCTTGTCGTCCAGGACCTTCTCCGCGACCGAGATCTGCTGCGAGCGGCTGGCGAGGTCGGCCCGGGGCGCGAACGCCGTGCCGCCGTACGCCGACCATGTGTCCTGCGAGAACTGCAGACCGCCGTAGTAGCCGTTGCCGAGGTCGGCACTCCACATGCCGCCGCTCTCGCATTCGGCGACCCGGTCCCAGGTCGACGCGTCAGCGGCTTGCGCGCCTCCGGCGCCGAGCAGCGGGATGGCAATGGCCGATCCGGTGACGCCTGCGGCGACGACGATGGCGGGTGCCTGGCGAGGGCGGCGGTGTCTGCCGGTCGCGGAGCCCATGGGATTGCCTTCCGTGTGACTGACATGTGACGGGTGAGTCGAACGGTGAACCTAGCCCTACTCGAACGTGTGTCACAAGTCGATGCAGCGGAGATCACGTGAAAGTCACAGAGTTGACAGGCTGTCACCTTTTTCGGCCGGATGCCCCGGACCGAACTCCACAGGAAGCGTGCGCAGTCCACGCATGATGAGTCCACCGCGCCACCGCAAATCGGCAGGATCCGCAGCGAGCCGCAGGTCAGGGAGGCGCCTCAACAGGGTCGCCAGGGCCACCTGCCCCTCCAGCCGGGCCAGTGGAGCCCCCAGGCAGTAGTGGATTCCGTGACCGTAGCCCAGGTGCTGATTGTCACTCCGAGCGAGATCCAGGGTGTCCGCATCCTGGAATCTGTCCGGATCCCGATCGGCGCAGCGCGGTAGCTCCCAGGCGCCGCGCTGTCGATCCGGCCGACATCAGAGAGACGGAGTTGCGGTTCGCACCACCGCCAGTACCCCGGAACGGAGCTGGCCGATGACAGTGAGCTGAGGCACCGTAGGCCGCCGGTACACCTCCACTCCCCTGCGCGCCCATCCTCGCCGCGGCGTCCGGCGCCGGTGTAGACCTCGCCGCAAAGACTCTTGATGCGTCCACTCAAGGGGTAGACCTGATCGCCGATACGCCCGTTCCGGAAGCCAAGCTTCTTCAGCGCCTCCATGAGACACCGGGCGCGCTCCTCGCTGAAGATCGCCGGCACGCCGATCTTCACCTGTTCGCCGTGGACAGGAGTGCCGTCGTCATGGCGCAGTGTCGTGTTCCTACCGCTGCCTCGGTCGGTCTTGCGGTAGACCACGTATCCGTTGTGAATGGTCTCGCTGTAGAGGCGGTTGCGTAGGTTCCCGACGGTCCAGGGCACTCCACTACGGGTGAACAGCTTGCGCTTGTTGAGTTCGTCGCAGGTCCTGGTGAGGCTCGCGCCCTGGTCGGTGACGAGCTCGACAGCAACAGCGAGCACCATGAACTCGTGCTCGTCGGTGACGAGGACGCTGAACTCCTTTTGGCGCTTTCCGACCCACGAAGCTTCCTGGGCGATCGCGTAGCCGTAGGGCGCGGGGCCGCCAGGCCAGCCGCCGTAGCTGATTTTCAGTTCGCGGCCGGCGGAGGTGCGCTCCGCGATGCGCCGCCACTCCCGCTCGGAGAAGGTGACGTACTGCATGAACTGGGACCAGCCGAAGTCCGTGTTGGTATCGATCCCTTCGCCTACCGAGATGAAGTGGATACCGAGGTCGGCCATCCCCCAGGCCCACTGGTAGGCAGCGCGGGCGGTGCGGCCGATGCGGTCGATCCTGGGGACGAGGATTCGGTTGAAGCGCTGCTGGTGCGCATCGAGAACGAGGCGCTCCATCTCCGGGCGACTCTCCAGAGCCCCGGACACCGCTCCGTTGAGGCCGGGGCATTTTATGGGGAGCGTACCTCAGTTGGTGATTCGAAAAGGAGCCGATGAAATCTCCTGCGGATTTCACGGAGGAGCAGAGAGACCTCCCCCCGGAACATGCGCACGATAATCATAAAATCCTCCTGCTGTGCCGCGATTCCTCGATCTTCAGGAGACACTGCGTGAAAGCATGGCACCGGGGCGAGGGCCGGAATGGCCGCAGAGTGACGAACGGCAGGGCGCGCCAGGGGGCGGGCGTCCCGCCTGGTCGGGCAGGGCAGGGGCGAGGGGTGGCAGCAGGCACCCGCCGGATACCGTCGTCCGGTGAACCACACCCCGTCGCCGGAACTCTTCACCTGGGAGTTCGCTACCGACCCGTATCCCGCGTACGCCTCGCTCCGCGAGCACAGCCCCGTGCACCGCACCACGCTGCCCAGCGGTGTCGAGGCCTGGTTGGTGACCCGTTACGCGCATGCCCGGCAGGCCCTCGCCGACAGTCGCCTCTCGAAGAACCCGGCGCACCACGCCGAAGACGCGCAGGGGAAGAGCAAGACCGGCATCCCTGGGGAGCGCAGTGCCAACCTCATGACGCACCTGCTGAACATCGACCCACCCGATCACACCCGGCTACGCCGACTCGTGTCCAAGGCGTTCACCCCGCGCCGGGTCGCCGAGTTCGCACCGCGCGTGCAGGAGTTGACGGACCACCTCATCGACGGATTCGCCGGCCGGGGGGAGGCGGACCTGATCCACGATTTCGCGTTCCCGCTGCCCATCTATGCGATCTGCGACCTGCTCGGAGTCCCGAGCGAGGATCAGGACCAATTCCGGGACTGGGCAGGAATGATGATCCGGCACGGTGGCGGCCCTCGTGGCGGCGTGGCCCGGTCGGTGAAGAAGATTCGCAGCTATCTCGCCGAACTGATCCACCGCAAGAGGGAGAATCCCGGCGACGACCTGATCTCCGACCTGATCCGGGCGAGCGACCACGGCGAGCACCTCACGGAGAACGAGGCCGCCGCCATGTGCTTCGTCATCCTCTTTGCCGGTTTCGAAACCACCATCAATTTGATCGGGAACAGCGCCCACGCGTTCTTTCGCAACCCCGCACAACGCTCCGTTTTCCAGAATGCTGTCGACGGGGGTGACGACACGTTCCTGGACACCGCCATCGAGGAGCTGCTGCGTTTCGACGGCCCGGTGGAAATCGCCACCTGGCGCTACGCCACCGAGGCGCTGGAAATCGGCGGGCAGGAGATTCGCGAGGGCGATCCGGTCCTGGTCGTACTCGCCGCTGCTGACCGTGATCCGGCCCGCTTCGAGGAACCCGACACCCTCGACCTCTCCCGCCGCGACAACCAGCACCTCGGATACGGGCACGGCATCCACTACTGCCTGGGAGCTCCGCTGGCCCGGCTGGAGGGCCGCACCGCGCTGGCGACCCTGTTCCGTCGTCTGCCGGATCTTCAGCTGGCCACCAGCCCCGACGACCTGCGATGGCGGGGTGGCCTGATCATGCGCGGCCTGCGCACGCTGCCGGTGGAGTTCACTCCTCGGTGACGGCCCGGAGGTGAGCCTGCTGGAACCCCGCCGTACGGGTCGGTGGCGAACTCCCAGGTGAAGAGTTCGGGCGCTGCGGCGGGCGCGTGGGCCGTGCCGGGGGCGTCTCGGGACAGCCTGCCCCGGGGCTGTCCTTCACTCCCCGACGCTATCCGGAGCGGTCCCGGGGGCCGTGAGCCCCTCCGCCGTCCGGATCGCGTCCCGGTAGGCGCGGGCCGCGGCCCGCAGGGCGGCCTCCGGGTCGGTCCCGTCCTGTTCGGCCTCCACGGCGAGGGCGAGCAGCCGGTAGCCGACTCCGTCGCCCTCGGGGAGCACGGCGTCGAGGCCCGCGGCCCGGGCCCGGCTGCCGAGCTTGGCGGCCAGCGCCAGACCGGGCTGGCCGAGCGGCACCCCGTCGGTGACCGATTCGCGCTGCTTCTCGATCGCCTTCGTACGGAGCCAGTGCGCGTGGACGTCCTCCGGGGTCTCGGCGGTCGCGTCGCCGAAGACATGCGGGTGGCGGTGGATCAGCTTCTCGACGATCGTGGCCGCCACGTCGTCGATGCCGAACGGCTCCTCCTGGTCCTCCTGCGCGATCCGGGCGTGGAAGACGACCTGGAGCAGGACGTCACCGAGCTCCTCGCGCAGTTCCTCGCGGTCGCCGTCCTCGATGGCCTCGACCAGTTCGTAGGCCTCCTCGATGGCGTACTTCGCGAGGCCCTTGTGCGTCTTCTGCGAGGTCCAGGGGCATTCGAGCCGGATCCGGTCCATCACCTGCACCAGGTCCAGGAGCCGCGCGCCGGGCAGGTCGTACGAGCCGGGGAGCAGCTCCAGGTCCGGCATCTGCACCCGGCCCGAACCGCCGAGGCGGGCCAGGCCGTCGGTGAGCCGCTGATCGCCCTCGCCGCCCACCAGCACCACCACGGTCCGGCCGCCCGCGCAGTCGTCCACCATCTCCTCCGCCGACGGCGCGCCGTGCTCCACGGCCACGCCGGCCTCCCGCAGATACGGCAGCTGCGGGTGGCCGGGCTCGGCGCAGAGCACCCGGTCGGCGGCGTGCAGCGTCTGCCAGGCGGGCCAGGACAGCAGACCGGGGGCGACCCGGTGGCTGGCGGTGAGCAGGACGATGCGGCCGGGGTCTTCAGCGTTCACCCCCCGAACCTACCTCCGGGAACGCGTCAGGCGCCCGCCTGCTCCTGCCCCTCGACCGGGGTGACCTGGGTGATCCACGGCGTCTTGTAGGTGCTGAGCTGGACCTTCTGGTCGTCCCAGCTGCCGTAGCGCGGGTTGACGTCGATGTGCAGCGCCTTCGACGCCTTGGTGAGGTTCTCGCCGACGGCCTGCACCCCGGCGGGGCTCTGCAGGTCGGCGCCGAGCGCCTGGGCCAGCTTCTGGAGCTGGACCTCCTGGCGCAGGCTCGCGTCGATCTGGCCGGGTGCCACCCAGCGCTGCTCCAGCATGCCCGTCCGTACGGCCTCGTCGCCGCCGGACTGCTCGGCGGCTGCGCTGCGGATCTGCTGGATCTCCTTGCGGCTGACGCTCACCCCGGCGTCCTTCGTGGCCCGGTCGAGGACCCGTCCGAAGATCAGGCCGGACAGCTTGACCCGGGTCAGCTGGCCCGACTTCGTCACCAGTTCCTCGGAACGGACGGATTCCTGCTGCGCGCTGCGCACGTCGGCCGCCTGTGCCTGGACCGTGGCCACGTCGATCCGGTCGCCGCCGACCACGGCCGCGGCACCGGGGTGGGCCTCGCTGCCGCAGGCGGTCAGGAGCGGCGCCGCGACGAGCGTGGCGGCGGAAAGGGCGAGCGCGGTACGACGACGGCGGTGCAAAGGAGCCTCCCGGGGAGAGTTTGTGCATCAGTGCACAAAGCCTTGCGGTGATCGATGTTAGGCAGTGGACGTGATTCGGGCCACTGCTTCGACCAACGATTTCCGGACCGGTCAGTGTGGGGTCGCGGGCGAAATCCCTTCCGGCTCACCCTTTTCGGCCGTCCCCGGCCTCACGCCGAACCGCGTACGTCCTGGTGGTGGGAGAGTTGCCGGCGGAGTTCGGTGGGGAGCGGGTGGTGCGGGCCGTAGACGCGCTCCGTGTCGTACAGGAGGGCCTGCAACTGGGCGCGGCCCGCCGCGTGGTCGCCCACCCCGAGCAGGAGGTGCCCGATGCGGTGGCGGATGTCGAACGCCCGGCCGGGGCCGGACTGTGTCGCGTAGCCGTTCTCGTAGGAGGGGAGGACGGCGCGGTATTCGGCGAGCGCGGCGGCCGCCTCGCCGAGCTGCTCCAGGCACTGCGCGGCGTCGTAACGGAACTGCAGGGCCTGGGAGTCGGCGGGGCCCGCTTCCGCCGCGCGGTCGTCGGCGAGGCGGCGGAGCTCCGGGAGGGCGCGGCGGTACTGGCCGTCGTCCATGAGCGTGGCCGCGTACTGCTTGCGCAGGATCCGGACGACCGGTGAGTGTTCGCCGTGCTCCTGGGCGGCGGCCGGGAGGATGCCCCCGAGGATGTCGACGGCCTGGGTGATACGGCCCTCCCCGAGCAGCCGCTTCACGTCGTCGACGGCCTGCGCGACGTTCGGCCGGGCGGGCGGTGCCTCGGGGGCGGGGGGTGCCTGCTGGGCGGGTACGGGCGCGGACGCGGGGACGGCCGCCCGGTCGGGCCAGGGGGCGTGCGGGCGGAGGAAGGGGCGGGTCGGGTCGAGGGGCCCGGCCGGGGTGCCGCCGAGGGGCAGCAGGGGGCGCAGGGACTCGTAGACCTCCTGGGCGGAGGCGGGGCGGTCCTGGGGGTCCTTGGCGAGCAGCCGCAGGACGAGCGTTTCGAGGGCCTCGGGGACCTCGGGCCTGAGGTGCCGGACCGGGAGCGGTGGCTCGTAGAGGTGGCGGTGCAGGACGCCGAGGGCGGTGGAGCCGCTGAACGGGACGTCGCCGCAGAGGAGTTCGTGCAGGAGCACGCCGAGGGCGTACAGATCGGTGTACGGGCCGACGGCGCCGCCCATCGCCTGTTCGGGGGCCATGTAGGCCGGGGAGCCGATCACCGATCCCGTGTGCGTCAGACGGGTGGTGTCGGTGTCCATCACGGAGGCGATGCCGAGGTCGAGCACCGTGAGGGTGCCGTCGGGCTTCACCATCGCGTTACGGGGCTTCAGGTCGCGGTGGACGATCGGCACGGCGTGCACGGCGGAGAGCACGGCGCACAGCTGGGCGGCGATGGCCACGGCCCAGGGCCATGGGTAGGGGTCGTGCTCGGCGAGGTGGTCGGCGAGGTCGGCGCCCTCGACGTACTGCATGACGAGGAAGAGGTCGTCGCCGTCGCTCCCCGCGTCGTGGACGGTGACCAGGCCGGGGTGGTCGACCTGCGCGGTGACCCGGCACTCGCGGACGAACCGGCGGCGCAGCTCGTCGGCGGCCCCGCTGCCGGAGGGGCCCGCGACGCGTTCGGGGTGCAGGAGCTTCACCGCGACCCTGCGGTCGAGGCGCTGGTCGTACGCCGTCCAGACCTGTCCCATGCCTCCCTGGCCGAGAATGGTCGCCAGCTGGTAACGCCCGGCGATGACGCGCCCGTTCACCTACTGTCACCCTCCTTGCGGAGGTAGTCGCTCAGCTCGTCGAGCTCGGCGCGCACCTGGTCGATGCGCTGGGGCCCGGCGGGCCTCGGGGTGGCGGGGGGCGTGGCGGGTGCGGGAACGGGGGGTGCGGGCTGTGCGGGGGCGGGGTTCTGGCGCGGGGCGGGCAGATAGCTGTTGGAGGGTGCGGGCGGGGTGGGTGCGGGCTGCCGCGGCGCGAGCCCTGCGGACGGGAACGAGGACACTCCGGGGTTACCGCCGTTGTAGGGGTTGCCGTACGGACCTGCCTGCGGCCCGGTCCGGAGGCTGTCGCGCGCCGCGAAGTGCCGTATGTCCGTGTACAGGTAGTAGGTGACCGCGCCGATGAAGACCACCAGCATCCAGGACAGCATGACGATCGCCTGGCCGTCCGTGATCACGTCGTCGTCCTCCACGGGCAACGCCCCGAGGTACACGATGAGTCCGATGTTCAGCGCCAGTACGAGGCCGAACAGCCACCAGTCGCGCTGCTTGCGGGTGACGATCGCCAGTCGGAGCATCGGCGCCCAGGCGAGGAACGTGCAGCTCAGCAGGGTGAGCGCCACGAAGACCACGCGCAGTGCGACCAGCGTGGACGGGGACGGACGGCGCTTCGGCTGCTGCTCCGGCGGATAGCCGTAGCCGTGCATGTGCTGCTCCCGGAGGGGTGGAATGGGACGTGTGCAGTGAGCGTATACAGCGATACGGACAACCGGTCCCGGGTTGTGCACAACCGTTGTGCTCACGTCACTTCGGAGCGACCGATCCGTCCGTGAGCCCGTCGTACATCCCCTGCACCAGTTGCCCACCGAGCCGGCCGGCCGTGCGCAGCGCGTCCTCGAAGGCTGCGAGTGCGCTGAACTGCTCACCATACGTGCGCTGTTCGGCCAGCGGCAGGCGCGGCACCTGGAGGCGTCGGGCGTCGAGCCGGGTCGCGGTGGAGGCGTAGCTGCTCGCCTGGCGGTTGTTGGCGGTGCCGCGCAGGAAGCCGGCGAGGAACCAGGGGTCGAGGGCGGCCGGATCGGGGCGCAGGAGCTGGAGGTTGCGGCCGAGCGCGGCCCCGGCGGTGGCCTCGTCGACGACCCTGGCGACCGAACCGCCGCCGATCACGGGCACGACGACGTCGCCCGGTTCCAGCAGGATCGGGGCGCCTTCCGGGGACGCGGCCGGCGGGGTGGAGGGCGTACCGCTGGGGGCCGTCCCGGAGAGGACGTCGTGCTCGGTGAGGACCGGTGCGGTGCCGCTGCCCGAGCCGGTGCCGGTCCGCAGGTGCAGGGCGCCCGCGCGGGCCAGTTCACCGACCGTGGTGTACGGCCGCCTGGCCGGTTCGCAAGGGGTGGCGGGGGGCGGGGTGAGCCGGGTGGTCAGCTTCAGGGTCTCGTCCAGCCGCTCCCGTACGCGTACGAGTTCGGCGGCGGTGGCGCCGGTGGCCGGGGGCGGCAGATGGCGGGCGGGGGCCAGGTCCACGTCGTCGTCGAGGAGTTCGATGACGGGGACGGCCCGGCTGGTGCCGGGGCGCTCCTCCACGGGTTCCCGGCGCCCCGGCGCGTCGAAGGGGGTCCACGCGTCGAGCACGGCGCCGCGGACCGCCGGCCAGTCCAGCCGGTCACGGCCGGAGGGGGCGCCCGCGGGTTCGGGCTCCGCCGCGTCGACGACGAGCAGTTCGGGCGTCGAGGGCTGTTCGGTGCCCGGCTTGCGGAGGACCCAGATGTGGAGCGGGATGCCGTACGGGGGTGCGGCGCCCGCGGGGAGCGCGATGACGGCACGCAGGGCGCCCCGGCGGAGCAGGTCGGCGCGGATCCGGCGGCCCGAGCGGCGGGAGGCGGCGGCCGGGGGCATCAGCACCACGGCGGTGCCGCCTTCGCGGAGATGGGCGAGGGCGTGCTGGACCCAGGCGAGTTCGGACTCGGTGCGGGCGGGGAAGCCGTACTCCCAGCGTGGGTCGTAGGCCAGTTCGTCGTGGCCCCAGTTGCGCTCGTTGAACGGGGGGTGGCAGAGCACGGCGTCCACGGCCAGCCCGGGGAACGCGTCGGTGCGCAGGGTGTCGCCGGTCCGTACGGCGAGGGCGGGTCCGTCGGCTCCGCCCCCCTCGGAGTGCAGGGCGAGCCGGAGCGCGGTGAGCGCCGCGAGGTCGGGGTCGGCCTCCTGTGCGTACAGCGCCGTGGGCCGGCCTACGGCGCACAGCAGGGCGCCTGTTCCGGCGGCGGGGTCGAGGACCGTGCGGGATCCTCGCCCGCCGTTCTGCCGGGCGGCCTCCCTCGCCGGTGCGGCGAGGTCGGCCATCAGCTCGGCGAGGCCGGGGGGCGTGAGGGTGTACTGGCGTGGGTTCGCGTCGAGCTGGCGGCGGAAGAGGAAGTCGAAGGCCTGCCGGGCGCCGGTCTCCGCGGCCAGTTCGGCCGCGGCGCGCAGCAGCGGGACGGAGGGCAGGAGGGCGGACGCCGTGGGTGTGGGGACCGCCCGGCCCGCTCCGAAGCGGGCTGTGAACACGTGGTCCAGGGCGCCGGGCAGCACGCCTGCCATCCGGGCGTCCGAGACGGCGGTGATCTCCAGCCAGGCGGTGGGCCGGTCCCTGACGAGCAGCAGGGCGCACCCGGTGTGGACGAGTGCGGTCACCGCGCCGTCGGGGTGACCGGCCACCTGCTGCCAGACCCGTTCGCGTAGCGGTACCTCGGCGAGCTTGCCCTGGTCGCGGAGCCAATCCTCGACCTCGGGAAGCGCGAACGAAGGGCTGGCCTCGGTGCCTCCGACGGGCTTGGGGAAGTCGGCGTGCCGGCGGCGCCAGTTGCTGACGGCGGCGCGGCCCACGCCCGCGAGCCTGGCGATTCCGGCCGCGGTCACCTCGGTCGAGTTATCCGGCACTGGCCTGTCTCCCGTTCCGCGCACATCGGTGTCGCCTGCTGTGTGTGGGTGAGCATACCGATACCGCCAAGCTACCGGTTCACACGAAATGCAGTGTTGACTCGGTTCACAGGGAATGGTCTTATTGACCTGCCGCACACCGATGCGGCGCAGCGTTCCGCTCACAGTCCCCGTTCTTCATCGGAAGGGCACAGCCATGTCCCAGTACACGCAGCCGCAACAGCCCCAGCAGCCGTACGCCCCCGCGCAGGCGCCGGGCACAAGCCCCGCCCGCAACGGTCTCGGTACCGCCGCCCTCGTGCTCGGCATCATCGGGACGGTCTCGGGGCTGATCCCGTTCTTCTTCTGGCTCGCGGGGATCCTCGGCCTGATCGCCCTGATCCTGGGGCTGGCCGGGCGGGGCCGCGCCAAGCGCGGGGAGGCCACGAACAAGGGGGTGACGACGTTCGGCGCGGTCCTCGGCCTCGTCGCACTGATCCTGTCGGTCGTCGGAGCGGTCCTGACCTTCAAGGCCGTGGACGACGTGGTGACCGACATCAACAAGGCGGTCCAGGAGAGTTCGGCCTCCGCGAAGCCGGCCGCGGGCGGGGAGGCGGCGGCCGGCGAAGGAGCGGCCGGCGGCACGGAGGGCAAGGACGACGTCCTCAGACAGGGCGACTCCGCGGTGTACGACGACGGCCTGGAGATCACCGTGGGCGCCCCGGCCTCGTACACCGCCGACGAGTTCGCGATCGGTCACACCAAGGGCAACAGCGCCTGGACGGTCTCGGTCGTCATCGAGAACAAGGGCAAGGAGAAGTTCGACACGTCGCTCGTCAGCCTCGACGCCCGCGCCGGGAAGGACGGTGTGAACGCCGAGCAGATCTACGACGGCACGATCGGCGAGGGCTTCACCGGCACCGTCCTGCCGGGCAAGAAGATCACGGCGAAGTACGCCTTCGACGCCCCGGCCGACGCCGGGCACCTGACCGTCGAGGTCGCCCCCGGCTTCGACTGGGACGCGAGCCAGTGGGAACTGAAGCTCTGACGGACGAGGACGTCGGCCCGCCTCCTCGGAGGCGGGCCGGTCCTGTGGCGTCAGCCCGTCCGGTGCCGCACCCAGACGTTCGGCTCGACGTACACGGCGTACCCGTGGGCGGGCGAACAGTGCACCGGGACCAGAGCGCCCGCCACCTCGACCGGCCCCTCCGTGTCGAACGGCAGCCCGGTCCACTCCCGCCACCGGTCCAGCGATCCGCTCACCGTCATCGACACGGGGGCCACTCCCTCGATGACTCCGCCGGCCCGCACGTGGACCCGCAGCCACGGGTCGTACGGCAGTCCGTCCTCGTCCCGGACTCGGCGGGCGTACTCGGCCATCGGCACCGCGGCCTCCGCGTGCTTCGCGCTCGGCCTGACCGGGGCGACGAGTTCCCGGAACCCGAGGCGCCTGGCGTTGTCCCGCATCGCGGCCACCATGCGCCCGGAGATGCCCTGCCCGAGCCGCCCGGTCGCCACCGTGATCTCGATCGCGCTGACGGTGTCCGGGGTGCGCCCGTGCCGCAGGTCGGAGAACGCCCACAGCAGCACCTGGTCCCAGCCGCCTTCCGGCAGCCGCCCCCGTCCCGGCGCGCCGAGGGCGAACGGCACGCTGTACCCCCGGGCCACCACGGCGCCCCCGGGGTCGGTGGCCACGAGCACGAACTCGGGGAACTCGGTGGCTATGCGGGGGAAGTTGGCCCAGCCGACCAGGTCCTCCAGCACGAAAGCGGGCCAGGTGTCGGGCATCTCCCCGAGCGCCCCGGCGAGCTCGGGACGCTCGGCCAGCGTGGTGATCTTCAGGTCCATGCGGCCACGGTATGCAGCGCCCGCCCCCGGGCCAACATATTTCCGGGCCCGCACCGGGCCGGTGACCAGCACACCCGCCCGGGCATGGGCGTCACCGGCCCCGTCAGGGCGTCCTCAGCGCGTGGGCGCCTCGGTCGGACTGCCGCCGGTGGGCAGCTTCTCGGCGGGGCAGCCGGACAGCACCTTCCGCATGGCGTCCCGTTCGGCCTCGGTCACCCACAGGCCGTACTTCGCCTTCACCGACACCTGACCCGCCACATACGTGCAGCGGTACGCCTTGTTCGGCGGCAGCCAGGTCGCGGTGTCCCCGTCGCCCTTGCGGCGGTTGGTGGACGAGTCGGCCGCCACCAGGTTGAGCGGATCGTTCGCGAAGGCCCGCCGCTTGCCGTCGCTCCACTTCTGGGCGCCCTTCTGCCAGGCGTCGGACAGGGCGACGAGGTGGTCTATGTCCACCTTGCTGCGGCCGCGTTCGAAAGCGATGCGGCCCCCGGTGTACGGATCGGGGTCGAGGACGCCGCTGAGCACCTTGCAGCCGTCGGCGTCCCGCCGGACCCCGGACAGCTGGTGTGCGAGTACGTCGTCCCGGGTGCCGCACCCGTTGCGGTCGGTGTCCAGCCAGGCGGACCCGAACTCGTCACGGTCGTAACCGGTCTTCGGCGCCCGGCCCTTCACCACGAGCGCGTCGACCGCCTTGAGCGCCGCCCCGCCGGCGGCCGGTGCGGTCGTGGTGGCCGAAGGGTCCGGCAGGTCGTCCAGGGCGTCGCAGCCGGTCAGGGCCAGCGACCCGGTCAGGGCCAGCGTCAGCAGCGGGGCCAGGCGGTGGCGGTGCGGGTGGCGTACGGAAGGAAGAGGCGTCACGGCGGCCAGCGTAGGCGCAGGGCGCAAGGGCGCCGAAGGGGGTCACGCCCCCGTCGGCGCCCCGCCGCACCCCCGGGAGGCTCTACGACCCCAGGATCGTCGTGAGGAACTCCCCGGTCCACGAGAGGAGTTCACGCCCGACCACCGGCTTCCCGCCGATCCGGCCCGCGGTCGGACGCGGCACCAGGATCTGGTGGGCGGCCTGCTTGATGACCGTCTTCGGGTGCAGCCGCTTCAGCCGCAGCTCCTGCGACTCCCGCAGCTCCACCGGCGCGAAGCGGATGTTCGGCCCCTGGAGCACGATCTCGCCCACCCCGCAGGCCCGGGCCAGCATCCGCAGCCCCGCCACCAGCAGCAGGTTCTCCACCGGCTCCGGCAGCTTGCCGTAACGGTCGGTGAGCTCCTCGCGCACCGCCCTGATGTCCTCCTCCGAATTCGCGGAGGCGATCGAGCGGTACGCCTGCAGACGCAGCCGCTCACCCGGGGCGTAGTCGTGCGGGACGTGCGCGTCGACCGGGAGCTCGATCTTGACCTCCAGCGGCGGCTCCTCCTCGACCCCGCCGTCCACGGCCGCCCGGTAGTCCGCGACCGCCTCACCGACCATCCGGATGTACAGGTCGAAGCCGACCCCCGCGATGTGCCCGGACTGCTCACCGCCGAGCATGTTCCCGGCGCCGCGGATCTCCAGGTCCTTCATCGCCACATACATGCCCGCGCCCATCTCGGTGTGCTGGGCGATGGTCGCGAGCCGCTCGTGCGCGGTCTCGGTCAGCGGCTTCTCCGGCGGATACAGGAAGTAGGAGTAACCCCGGTCCCGGCCACGGCCGACGCGGCCGCGCAGCTGGTGCAGCTGGGAGAGGCCGAAGTTGTCGCCGCGCTCCACGATCAGCGTGTTCGCGTTGGAGATGTCGATGCCGGACTCGACGATCGTCGTGGAGACCAGCACGTCGAACCGCTTCTCCCAGAAGTCGACGACGACCTGCTCCAGCTGGCTCTCCCCCATCTGCCCGTGCGCCGTCGCGATCCGCGCCTCGGGCACGATCTCCCGCAGCCGCGCCGCCGCCCGGTCGATGGACTCGACCCGGTTGTGGATGTAGAACACCTGGCCCTCACGCAGGAGTTCACGCCGCACGGCCGCGCCGATCTGCTTCTCCTCGTACGGCCCGACGAAGGTGAGGACCGGGTGCCGCTCCTCGGGGGGCGTCGTGATCGTCGACATCTCACGGATGCCCGTGACCGCCATTTCGAGCGTACGGGGGATGGGTGTCGCCGACATCGTGAGCACGTCCACGTTGGCCCGGAGCTTCTTCAGCTGCTCCTTGTGCTCGACACCGAAGCGCTGCTCCTCGTCGACGATGACCAGGCCCAGGTCCTTGAACTTCGTCTCCGACGAGAACAGCCGGTGCGTGCCGATGACCAGGTCCACGGACCCGTCCTTCAGCCCCTCCAGCGTCGCCTTCGACTCGGTGTCCGACTGGAAGCGGCTCAGCGCCCTTACGTTGACGGGGAATTGCGCGTACCGCTCGGTGAAGGTGCCGAAGTGCTGCTGGACCAGCAGCGTCGTGGGCACCAGGACGGCGACCTGCTTGCCGTCCTGGACCGCCTTGAAGGCGGCGCGCACCGCGATCTCCGTCTTGCCGTACCCGACGTCGCCGCAGATCAGCCGGTCCATCGGGACCGACTTCTCCATGTCCTCCTTGACCTCGGCGATCGTGGACAGCTGGTCGGGCGTCTCCGCGTACGGGAAGGCGTCCTCCAGCTCCCGCTGCCACGGGGTGTCCGGGGCGAACGCGTGGCCGGGGGCCGCCATCCGCGCCGAGTACAGCTTGATCAGGTCGGCGGCGATCTCCTTGACCGCCTTCTTGGCGCGCTGCTTCGTCTTCGTCCAGTCGGCGCCGCCGAGCCGGTGCAGGGTCGGGGCCTCGCCACCGACGTACTTGGTGACCTGCTCCAGCTGGTCGGTGGGGATGTAGAGGCGGTCGCCGGGCTGGCCGCGCTTGGCGGGGGCGTACTCGACGAGGAGGTACTCGCGGGTCGCGCCCTGCACGGTGCGCTGCACCATCTCGATGTAGCGGCCGACACCGTGCTGCTCGTGGACGATGTAGTCGTTCGCCTGGAGGGTCAGCGGGTCGATGGACTTACGGCGGCGGGCCGGCATCCGCCCCAGGTCCTTGCTGGCGGTGCGCTGCCCGGTCAGATCCGTCTCGGTCAGCACGGCCAGCTTCAGCGCCGGGTCCACGAAGCCGTTGTCGATGGCGCCGCAGGAGACATGGACGAGCGACGGCGTGATCTCGGCCAGGTCCTGGTCGAGACGGGCCGGGATGCCCTCGCCGCCGAGCACCTCGACCGTGCGGGAGGCGGGGCCCTGCCCCTCGGTGACGTACACCGTGCGCCAGCCCTCGGCGAGCCACCCCTTGGTGTCGGCGAGCGCCCGGGCGGTGTCGCCGCGGTACGCCTCCGGGGCGTGCATCCCGAGCTTCAGGGAGTCCCCGTCGAGCTCCTCGTCGGCGGCGAACGGGGAGGTCGACCACCACATCATGCCCAGCTCACGGGCCCGGTCCCGGACGTCCGCGATGCCCCACAGGGACGCCGCACCGACGTCGATCGGGGCCTCGCCGCCGCCCGCCGTGGCCGCCCAGGACGCCTGGAGGAACTCCTGGCTCGTCGCGACGAGGTCGGCGGCCCTGGTCCGCACCCGCTCCGGGTCGCAGACCAGCGCCATGGAGCCCTTCGGCAGGACGTCGAGCAGCAGCTCCATCTCGTCGACGAGCACCGGGGCGAGGGACTCCATGCCCTCGACGGCGATGCCCTCCGCGATCTTCCCCAGCAGCTCGCCCAGCTCCGGATGGGCCTCGGCGAGGGCCGCGGCCCGGGTGCGTACGTCCTCGGTGAGCAGCAGCTCACGGCAGGGCGGGGCCCACAGGCCGTGCTCGGCGACCTCCAGGGACCGCTGGTCGGCGATCTTGAAGTAGCGGATCTCCTCGACGTCGTCGCCCCAGAACTCCACCCGCAGGGGGTGTTCCTCGGTCGGCGGGAAGACGTCCAGGATGCCGCCGCGCACGGCGAACTCGCCGCGCTTCTCGACCAGCTCGACCCGGGCGTACGCCGCCGCCGCGAGCGCGTCCACGACCTCGCCCAGATCCGCGCTCTGCCCACTGCTGAGCGCGACGGGTTCCAGGTCGCCGAGCCCCTTGACCTGCGGCTGGAGGACGGACCGCACCGGTGCGACGACCACCTTGACCGGGCCGGTCTCCGGGTCGTCGGGCCGGGGGTGCGCAAGGCGCCGGAGCACGGCGAGACGGCGGCCCACGGTGTCCGAGCGGGGTGAGAGCCGCTCATGGGGCAGGGTCTCCCAGGAGGGGTACTCCGCGACGGTGTCCGGCGGCAGCAGGGTCCGCAGCGCGGCCGCCAGGTCCTCGGCCTCCCGGCCGGTCGCGGTGACGGCGAGCACGGTACGCCCGGCGTCACGGGCCAGCGCGGCCACGGCGAAGGGGCGCGCGGCGGGCGGGCCGACCAGGTCGACATGGGCCCGGTGGCCGTCGGAGGCGGCCTTCACCGCTTCGGAGAGCGCCGGGTCGGTGACGACGACATCCAGCAGACCGTGCAGGCTCATGAAGGTTCCGTCCGGTGGGGCGAGTGGAGCAACGCGAAGGACCCGACACGTGGCACGGGCCGGGGGCTCCAGCGTACGACGCCGGTGTGTCACTCGCGCGAGGGAACGCCGTTGTCCGTACGGCGGCAGCGAGGCTAAACTTAGTCCAGCAGCTAGTCCACTTCTGGCCCGAGCGAGGCGGTCATGGAAGCAGCCCGGCAGTACAACGTGCACGAGGCCAAGACGCACTTCTCGCGCATCCTGCAGCAGGTCGAGACGGGCGAGGAAGTCGTGATCAGCCGGGCGGGGGAGCCAGTCGCCAAGGTCGTGCCCCTGCACCCGAAGGTGCGACGGACCGGTCGCGGCTCGCTCCGGGGACAGATTCACATCCCCGACGACTTCGATGAGCTCCCGGACGATATCGCCGAAGCCTTCGGGATGCGCTGATGCGTCTTCTGCTCGATACCCATATCGCCCTCTGGTGGCTCGAAGACTCCCCCGAGCTTTCCGAGGAGGTGAAGGACCTGATCGACACGGAGCCCGCCGTGTTCCTCAGCGCCGCCACTCCCTGGGAAATCGCCATCAAGCAGTCCGCCGGGAAGCTCGCGGGACCCGATGATCTGGCCGAGCGGGTCCGCGACTGCCAGCTGACGAGCCTCGCGATCACCGCAGGACACGGGGTCAGGGCCGGCCGCCTCCCCCCGCTCCACCGTGACCCCTTCGACCGCATCCTCGTCGCCCAGGCCCAGACCGAAGGGCTGACGATCGTCACCCGCGACAAGTGGATCCCCCAGTACGACGTGCCGGTCATGCACGCCTGACGAAGGCAGCGGGAACCGAACCGGCCCCGGGGTGTTTGGAGGAACACCCCGGGGCCGGATCCGTCATCCTACGTCCGCCGCCGTCACCCGTCCGTGGCGATCGCGTTCAGGACGTTCATCCGGCCGGCCCGGAAGGCCGGGACCAGGGCGGCGAACAGGCCGACGAAGGCCGAGGCGACGAACACGGTGAGGATCGTCGGCCACGGGATCTCCAGGACCCCGAGCCCCTCCAGGGCCAGCAGCTTCTGGGCCGAGGTGCCCCAGCCCATGCCCAGGCCGAGTCCGAGCAGCGCGCCGAACAGGGCGATGACCACGGACTCCAGCCGGATCATGCGGCGCAGCTGCCGGCGGGAGAGGCCGATCGCCCGCATCAGGCCGATCTCACGGGTCCGCTCGACCACCGACAGGGCCAGGGTGTTCACCACACCGAGCACCGCGACGATGATCGCCAGGGCGAGCAGGCCGTACACGATGTTCAGCAGCTGGCCGATCTGGTCCTTCAGGTCCTCCTTGAAGTCGGCCTGGTTCTGCACCTTGTACTGCGGGTACGCGGCGAGCGAGCTCTTGAGGGCGGCGTAGGCTTCCTTCTCCTTGCCGTCCTCCGCCGTCGCGAACATGATCATGTTCCCGGGCATCCGGTCGGCGGCGACGTGACGCTCGGCCGTGGCGACGTTGATGTACATCGCACCCTGGTCGACGCTCGTGTCGTCCGAGGTGATCGCGGCGACCTTCAGCTTCGCGGTGTCTCCGGCCTTGAAGGCGACGGTGAGCTCGTCGCCGACCTCGATCCTGTGCAGGGCGGCGTAGTCGGAGCCGACCGACATGGCGTTCTCGCCGTACGCCGCGGACAGTTCACCGGCGACGGTCTCGCGCCGCAGGTCCTGCGGGTACGTCGGGTCGGCGGCGGTGACCTGCTCGTCCGCCGTCGAGCCGTCCGGGTTGGTGAGCTTCGCGGCGAGCACCCTGTAGTTCGTGACGTGCTCGATGCCGGGGACCTTCCCGATGGCGTCGGCGGCCTGCGGCACGATCAGCTGGCCGGTGTCGGACTGGACGATGAAGTCGGTGCCGACCGACTTGTCGAGCTCGTCGGTGGCCGAGGCGACCATGGACGAGCCGACGACGGACAGGCACGCCACCAGGGCCAGGCCGATCATCAGGGCCGCGCCGGTCGCTCCCGTACGCCGGGGGTTGCGCAGCGCGTTGCGCTCCGCGAGCCGTCCGACCGGGCCGAACAGCCGCAGGACGACGAGGCCGAGGACCCGTACGACCGCACCGGCGAGCAGCGGGCCGATCACGATGAAGCCGATGAGGGTGAGGACCACGCCGAGGCCGAGGTAGAGCGAACCCTCGCCCGCCTCGTCGACCCGGGTCGTCGCCCACAGGCCCGCGGCTCCGGCCCCGGTGAGGACCAGGCCGATCCCGGCACGGATCCAGCCGGACTTCGCGTCCGCCGGGGTACCCGCGTCCCGCAGGGCGGCCATCGGGGAGACCTTGCCGGCCCGGCGGGCCGGGATGTACGCGGCGAGGACGGTGACGACGATGCCGAGCGCAAGGCCGATCGCGGGAGTCGTCCAGGCGATGGTGAGGTCCCTGGTGGACAGCTCCATGCCGACGGCGCCCATGAGCTTCATCAGCCCGACGGCGAGCCCGATGCCGGCCGCGACGCCCAGGACCGACCCGACGATGCCCAGGAGCACCGCTTCGACGAGCACCGACCGGTTGACCTGCTTACGGCTGGAGCCGATGGCCCGCATGAGGCCGATCTCGCGGGTGCGCTGGGCGACCAGCATCGAGAAGGTGTTGACGATCAGGAAGATGCCGACGAGGAAGGCGATCCCCGCGAAGCCGAGCATCGCGTACTTCATGACGTCCAGGAAGGAGCCCATGGAGTCCTTGTTGGCGTCCGCGGCCTCCTTCTGTGTCTGCAGCTTGTACGC
Organism: Streptomyces sp. NPDC102451; assembly: GCF_044765485.1. Lineage (NCBI taxonomy): Bacteria > Bacillati > Actinomycetota > Actinomycetes > Kitasatosporales > Streptomycetaceae > Streptomyces > Streptomyces sp. NPDC102451. The sequence goes on from NZ_JBIWKD010000014.1 coordinate 136,713, forward strand.
GGCCGTGTCACCCAGCGCGGCGGCGACGCTCTTCTTCAGCTCGGTGTCCCCGACACCGGGTTCGGCGGTGACCGAGATGTGCGTGAAGACGTCGGGCGCGCCCAGCAACTTCTGCTGCGCGGTGGCGGTGTCGAGGTAGACGACGGCCGCACCGGGGTTGGTCACGGTGAACGAGGCGATACCGCTGATCTTCGCCTTGATGTCCCCGGTCACGGCGATGGTGCGCACCTCGTCGCCGAGGGCCAGGTGGTGCTTCTCGGCGGTGTCGGCGTCGATCATGGCCTCGGTGGGCCCGCGCGGGGCATGACCGGAGGTGATCTCCATGGACCGCAGGTCGTTGTCGGTCCAGTTGCCCGCGATGGTCGGGGCACCGGTGTCCGACCCGAGGTTCTTGTTGTGACTGTCGACGAGGGTGACGGCCATGCTGCTGACCGCGCCCTCCGCCTCCTTCACCCCGTCCACGCCGGAGACCTCGGCGACGAGGGACGCGGGAAGCGCCTCGGGCTTGCCGTTCTCCGGGACGTCGGTGACCTCGGCGGCCTTCGGGCTGACCGTGACGTCGGCGGACGTCGCCGCGAAGAGCTTGTCGAAGGTGGTGTTCATCGTGTCGGTGAAGACGAGCGTGCCGCAGACGAACGCCACCGACAGCAGGACGGCGACGGCGGAGAGCGCCATCCGCCCCTTGTGCGCGAGGAAGTTGCGCATCGAGGTCTTCCACACGGTCATGACGTCCGCCCGCGTGCGTCGAAGTCCTTCATCCGGTCCAGGACCTGCTCGGCGGTCGGGTTCTTCATCTCGTCGACGATGGAGCCGTCGGCGAGGTAGAGGACCCGGTCCGCGTAGGAGGCGGCCACCGGGTCGTGGGTGACCATGACGATGGTCTGGCCGAGCTCGTCGACCGACCTGCGCAGGAAGGACAGCACCTCGGCGCCGGCCCGCGAGTCCAGGTTCCCGGTGGGCTCGTCCCCGAAGATGATCTCGGGGCGGGCCGCGAGCGCCCTGGCCACCGCGACGCGCTGCTGCTGACCGCCGGAGAGCTGGGTGGGCCGGTGCTTGAGCCGCTCGGCGAGACCCACGGTCTCCACGACCTGCCGCAGCCAGGCCGCGTCGGGCTTACGGCCCGCGATATCCATCGGCAGCGTGATGTTCTCGATGGCGTTGAGCGTGGGGAGCAGGTTGAACGCCTGGAAGATGAAGCCGACCCGGTCCCGGCGCAGCTGCGTCAGCTTCTTGTCCTTGAGACCGGTGATCTCGGTGTCGGCGAGGTGGATCTGACCGGAGGTCACCGTGTCCAGGCCCGCCAGGCAGTGCATCAGCGTCGACTTGCCGGACCCGGACGGGCCCATGATCGCCGTGAACTGCCCGCGGACGATGTCCACATCGACGTGGTCGAGCGCCACGACCCGGGTCTCCCCGGCGCCGTACGCCTTGACGACCTGCCGCGCCCGCGCAGCGACGGCCGTACGCCCTCCAGTGTCCCCGTGCCTGGGAATGGTTACAGCCGTTGTCACGGTTTATCTCCTATGTCGGTCGATGCGCGGACGTCTCTGTGTACGTTCCGAGTCTCGGGTGCAGAGGGGTTCCGGCGCGCTGGTGCCCGGCGCAGTCTTCGAGGGGGGTTTTCCCCACCCCGCCCCCTGCGGCCGGCCGCATCCGCGGTTCGTTCCGCGGTGTAGGAACACGCTAAGGAACGGGGTGCCCCCGTCTCGTCCTCCGGCGGGAGGAACGGCCCCCAGGCCCAACTACGGTGCTCCCCCTAGGGGTCGGGGCCCTCGGGGCGGGAGCCGAGTAGGGGTCTCACCCCTCGGCCTGCGGCTCCCGGACGGCCACCGGCGGTGAGACAGTGTCACCCGGCACATAGATGCATAGGGAAGGGAACCCTGTGGGCGGCACGGGCGGCACAGGCGGCACGGACGGCACCGGCGGTACGGACAGCCCGGAAGCGGTACGCGGCGGGACCGCCCCGGACACGGCCCCGGACACCGACCGGGGACGCCGCCCCGTCGCCGCGGCCCTCATGCTCGGCATGGGGCTCGCCGCCATCGACGGCACCATCGTCGCGACCGCCGTCCCCCAGATCGTCGGCGACCTCGGCGGATTCTCCGTCTTCTCCTGGCTCTTCTCCGGCTACCTGCTCGCCGTGACCGTCACCCTGCCGGTGTACGGGAAGCTCTCCGACACCTTCGGCCGCAAGCCCGTCCTGATCGCCGGCATCATCCTCTTCCTGGCCGGCTCCCTGCTCTGCGCCGCCGCCTGGAACATGGCCGCCCTCATCGCGTTCCGCGTCGTCCAGGGGCTCGGCGGCGGCGCCCTCCAGGGCACGGTGCAGACCATCGCCGCCGACCTGTACCCGCTCAGGGAACGGCCGAAGATCCAGGCGAAACTGTCGACCGTCTGGGCCACTTCGGCCGTGGCGGGGCCCGCGGTCGGCGGACTGCTCGCCGCGTACGCGGACTGGCGCTGGATCTTCCTGATCAACCTGCCGGTCGGCGCCGTCGCCCTCTGGCTGGTGGTCCGTCACCTCCACGAACCCTCCCGGCCGCGCCCCGCCACCCGCCCCCGCATCGACTGGGCGGGCGCGCTCGCCGTCTTCGCCACGGGCGCGCTCCTGCTGACCGCGCTCGTCCAGGGCGGCGTCGCCTGGCCCTGGCTCTCCGCCCCCTCGCTCGGACTGCTGGGGGCGACCGCCGCGCTGGCCGCCCTGACCGTCCTCATCGAGCGCCGCGCCGCCGAACCCGTCATCCCGGGCTGGGTCTGGCGGCGCCGCACCATCGCCTCGGTCAATCTCGCCCTCGGCGCGATGGGGCTGCTCATGGTCGCCCCGACCGTCTTCCTGCCGACCTACGCCCAGTCCGTCCTCGGACTCGGCCCGATCGCCGCCGGGTTCGTCCTGTCCGTGATGACCCTCAGCTGGCCGGTCGCCGCCGCCCTCTCCGACCGGGTCTACAACCGCATCGGCTTCCGCCGCACCGCGATCACCGGGATGTCCGGGGCGCTGCTGGTCCTGCTCTGCTTCCCGCTGCTGCCCTACCCCGGCGCCGCCTGGCAGCCCGCGCTGCTCATGCTGCTGCTCGGCGCGACGCTCGGCCTCTTCCAGCTCCCGCTGATCGTCGGGGTCCAGTCGACGGTCGGCTGGACCGAGCGCGGCACGACGACCGCGTCCGTGCTCTTCTGCCGCCAGGTCGGCCAGAGCGTGGGCGCCGCGCTCTTCGGCGCCGTCGCCAACGGCGTGCTCGCCTCACGGCTGGCCGCCTCCCCCGTCCCGGGGCTGCCCGGCGACCTGGACGCCGTCTCGCACGCACTCGACGACCCGGCGGCGCTCTCCGCGGCGGCGACGGACCATCTGCGGCGGGCCGTCGACACCGCCGTGGACCACGTGTTCACCGGCGCCGCGGTCGCCGCCGCCCTCGCCCTGCTGGTGCTCGTCCTCGTGGCCCCGCGCCGCTTCCCTGTCCTGGCCGAGCACGAGAGCGCTCCCCGGGCACCGAAGGCCTAGACAACTGACGGGTTACCTGGGGTAGTTCGTCCGTAACCCTCCCCCTCCGCGATACCCGCGAGTAACGTACGCGCTCCCACCCGCGCACCCGCGCACCTGCCTTGCAGCCCGTCCCCGGGCCCGAGCCATGCAAGGAGCACCGCCATGCCGCACGACTCGCAGCCACCCCCGCCCCGGCAGCCCCCGCACACCCACCGCCCCGCCCCACCCCCGTACCCCGGCGACTACCTCATGCCCTGGCAGAGCTGCCCGCCGCCACCACCCCGCCGCCCGCAACGCACCCCGGGCCCCGCCCCGGCACCCGGGCACCACAGCGACCTGCGACGGCTGCGCACCGCCTACCGGCTGCTGCGCCGCGTCTCGACCCTCACCGCACTCGGCTACTTCACCCTGTTCCTCCTGCTGTCCGGCTACGCCCCCGCCCTGATGACCCGTCCTGTCGGCGACGGCGGGCTCACCACCGGCCTCCTCCTGGGCCTGTGCCAGTTCCCCGTCATCCTCGTCTCCCTCGCCCTCTACGAATGGACCGCCCGCCGCACCGTCGACCCGCTGAGCGCCGGACTCCGCGACCGGGCCGGCCGCGGCACCCGCCAGGCACCGGCACCGGACCGCCGGAGAGGCGCGGGCCGGTGAACGGGTTCGACGCTTCCGCCCAGACGATGTCGCTCACCGCGTTCATCGCCGTCGCCAGCCTCACCCTGCTGCTCTGCGTCATGACCGGACCCGACCGCGACGACCTCGACGCGTTCTACACCGGCTACCGCGCGCTCTCACCCCTGCGGGGCGGCCTCGCCATAGCCGGTGACTACCTCTCCGCCGCCACCGTCCTCGGCACCACCGGAGTCATCGCGCTCACCGGCCACGACGGCCTCGTACTCGCCCTCAGCACGGTGCTCTCCCTGGTCCTGCTGATGTTCCTGCTCGCCGAACCCCTGCGCAACGCGGGCCGGTTCACCATGGGCGACATGCTCACCCGGCGGGCCCCCGGCCGGGCCGCCCGCATCGCCTCGTGCGCCGTCACCCTCGCCGCGCTGCTGCCGCTGATGGTCGTGCAGCTCGCCGGCAGCGGCAATCTGCTCTCCTTCATCCTCGGCTTCGACAGCTCCGGATTCCGCACCGGATCCATCATCGCCCTCGGCATCGTCATGATCGGCTACGCGGCCATCGGCGGGATGAAGGGCACCGCCCTGATCCAGATCCTCAAGACCGTCGTACTCCTCGGCGCGGGACTCCTCGTCTCCGTACTCGTCCTCGACCGCTTCGACTGGGACGCCGGCGCCCTCCTCCGCGCCGCCGAGACCGGCAGCGGCGCCGGCACCGCCTACCTGCACTCCGGCCTCCAGTTCGGCGGCAGCGACCTCGACATGATCAGCTCCGAGCTCACCGTCGTGCTCGGCGCCGCCTGCCTGCCCCACATCACCATGCGGATGACCGGCGTCCGCGATGCCCAGGCGGTCCGGCGCTCCCTGTCCTGGGCGGTCTGCGTCGTCGTCGGCCTCTGCCTCCTCCTCGCCGTCATCGGCTTCGGGGCCGCCGCACTCGTCGGGAGCGACCGCATCACCGCCGCCGGCGCCCAGGGCAACAGCGCCGTCCTCCAGGTCACCGGCGCCGTCGCGGGCGGCGGCGAGCTCGGGGCGCTCGTCGTCACCACCATGACCACGGCGATCTTCCTGACCCTGCTGGCCTCGGTCGCCGGAATGATCCTGGCCTGCGCCAACTCGCTCGCCCACGACCTGTTCGCCCACGGCAGGCCGGCCGGCCGCCCGATGGAGCCCCGCACCGAGATGGCCACCGCCCAGGGCGCGGCGATCGGCGTCGGAGCGGTCGCCGTCACCCTGGCCGTCCTCGCACGGCACTGGAACGTCCAGGCGCTGGTGACCCTGTCCTTCTGCGTCGGGGCGTCCGCCATCGCCCCGGCACTCGTCTACAGCATGTTCTGGCGCCGCTTCACCCGCACCGGGCTGCTCTGCACCCTCCTCGGCGGCACCGCCTGCGTGTTCGTCCTGATCACCGGCACCAACCTCGTCTCCGGATCCCCCGGTTCGGTCTTTCCCGGGCGGGACTTCAACTGGTTCCCGCTCACCACGACCGGCCTGGTCTCCATCCCCTTCGGCTTCCTGGCCGGGTGGCTGGGCACCGTGTACGGACGGGACCAGGACACCGCCGGACAGCGCCGGCAGTACGAGGCCGTCGAACCCTGGATCCTCGCGGGCGCCCCGCCCGCGGGACGGGGATGAAACGGGCCCGGCTCCGGCCCCCGCGGGGGTCGGAGCCGGGCCGTCGGCGTACGGGGCGCGCGTGGCAGGTCAGCCCTTGAGCGCGGCCACCTCGGGGGAGGCGGACGCGTCGGCCGTCTCACCGGAGGCGGCGTCCCGGCGTACGGCCGGGATGAACGCGGCGATCGCCACGGCGACGACGGCGACACCGCAGCCGAACATCAGACCGGTACGGAACCCGGCCTCGGAGGTGAAGCTGTAGCCGGCCGTCTCCGTGGTCATCTGGGCCAGGAGCGCGCCGATCACCGCGGCGCCGATCGAGGTGCCGAGCGAACGCATGAGGGTGTTGAACCCGTTGGCCGCGGCCGTCTCGGACAGCGGGACCGAGCTCATGATCAGGGCGGGGATCGCACCGTAGGCGAGGCCGACACCGCTGCTGCTGATCATGAGGAACAGCATCAGCCCCCAGGCCGATCCCATCAGGAGGATCCCGATCCCGTAGGCCGCGGCGATGACCAGCACACCGGAGATCAGCGTGAACTTGGGGCCCCGGGCGTCGATGAGCTTTCCGCCGAACGGGGAGACGATCATCATCATGAGACCGCCGGGCGCCATCCACAGGCCCGCGGCGAGCATCGACTGGCCCAGGCCGTAGCCGGTGGCCTCGGGGAACTGCAGGAGCTGCGGCGCGATCAGCATGCCGGCGTACATGCCGAAGCCGACGAAGAGCGACGCGATGTTGGTGATGAGGACGCGGGGGCGGGCCGTGGTGCGCAGGTCGACCAGCGGGTCCTTGGTCCGCAGCTCCCAGTAGCCCCAGACGAGGAGCACCACGACGGCGACGGCGAACAGGCCGAGCGTGGTGGTGGAGGTCCAGCCCCACTCGGCGCCCTTGGACACGGCGAGGAGCAGGCAGACCAGACCGACGGCCAGGCCGAGGGCGCCGGGCACGTCGAAACGCTGCCCCTTGGCGGCGGCCGGGACGTCCGGGATCAGGAACCAGATCAGGGCGAAGATGACGAGGGCCAGCACGGCGGAGCCCCAGAAGAGCACCCGCCAGTTCGCGTACTGGGCGACCGCCGAGGCGATCGGCAGGCCGAGGGCGCCGCCGATGCCGAGGGAGGCGCTGACCAGGGCGATGGAGGAGCTCATCTTCTCCTTCGGCACCACGTCACGCAGCAGGGCGATGCCGAGCGGCACCATGCCCATGCCCATCCCCTGCAGACCGCGTCCGACGATCATGGGGACGACGGAGGACGCGAGCGCGCACACCACGGACCCGACGATCAGCGGGACCGCGCAGGCGAGCAGCATCCGGCGCTTGCCCAGCAGGTCGCCCAGCCGTCCGGAGACCGGCACACACACCGCCGAGACCAGCAGGGTGGCCGTGATCACCCAGGCGGCGTTCGAGGACGTGGTGTCGAGGAGCTTCGGCAGCTCCGCGATGAGCGGGGTGACCAGGGTCTGCATGATCGCCGCCACGGTGCCGGCAAAGGCGAGCGTGGCGATCACACCGCCTGATCTGGCTGTCGGCTGGGGGGCATCCATGAGGATGGGACTCCTAGGGATCGTTGTTGCGTTCTACCCGATAACGATGTGCATCGTACACGTCCAATGTGTCATACACGTTATGTGTCCAGTACACATCTCGGGCCACGCCGAAAACGGCCGGACGGACGTCACAAGAACGCCCTCCGGCCGCGAACCCCTGACTGAAGCCCCCCGGCCCCCCCTCAGTCCCCCGCGGGACCTGCCACCGCGCGCCCCGTCAGCGCCGCCAGCGAATTGCGTACGTGCGTCATGTGCGCCTGCACCTCCTCGCGGACCTCCTCGTGCTCCCGCAGGATCCGCTCGGTCTCGCGCACCACACGCTCCTCGGCCATCCGGGCCCCCGACAGCAGCTCGGCCGCCCGCGCCTCCGCGTCCTCCTGACCGTGCCGGGCCGCCTCCTCCACATCCGCGAGCTCCCGCCGCGCCCGCGCGAGCAGCGCCTCCCCGTGCGCCGTCAGCTCCGCCTCACGCTCCGCCGTCGCGGCCTCCGCACGGGCGATCTCACCGTCCGCCGCCTTGCCCCGCTCGGTGTGCTCCTGCTCCTGGTGCGACAACACGCCCGCCGTACGACGACGGGTCCCGGCCATCTCCGCCTCGGCGGCACCCCGCACCTCACCGGCCTCCTGGCGCGCCTCCTCCACCAGCGCCCCGGCACCGCCCCGCGCCGCGGCCAGCGCCTCCTCCGCACGGGCGTCCGCCGCGGCCCGCACCGCGTCCGCCTGCTCACGCGCCGCCTCACGGACCTCCCGGCCCGCCGCGTCCGCCGCGTCCCGCAGCGCCTGCGCCTCCTCCAGCGCCGCCCCCCGCGCCGCCTCCGCCTCGGCCTCCGCCAGAGCCAGGATCCGCTGCGCCCGCTCCCCCAGCGACACAAACGTCTGCGGCGCGAGCGAGGCCACCACCTCGCCCAGCCGCGCCGCCTCCGCCGCCAGCTCCTCGGCCTGCACCGTCAGCCGGGAGAGCCGCTCCTCCGCCCCGTCCCGCTCCGCGGACAGCGAGGCCACCATGCGGTCCACCTGCTCAGGACGGTAACCACGCCCCCGTACACCGACGAAACCGTGCGCGGACACCGGTCCACCACTCATCCCTGAAGCCCTCTTTCCCGCTCTCCGACCCGACGACCATGAAGCAATACGTCAAGGATGCGGTAATTAGCCCGGAAGTCGGAATCGATCAGCCGTATTCAGGACCGAAGCGACCCGCATCACAGAACTCCACACAAAAGGCGCCCACCCCATCACGGGACGAGCGCCTCTCGTACACAAAAGGTCAGATCCGATCGGACCGGCTCACAGCAGCCCATCCCACATCTGCTCCAGCAGAACCGACCACCAGCCCTCCGGCGACGCCAGCGCCGCCGGATCGACCGCCACCAGCTGCGCCTGGAAATCAACCGTCCAACGCCCAGCCTGCTCCGGGTTCAACCCGAACCGCAGACGCCACATCCGGCCCAACAACGCCATCGACCGCACGAACTCCGGCAGCCCCGTGTTCACGAACTGCGGCGGAACCGGCTGACCACCCGGACCCGCCTCCACCGGAACAGCCACGATGTTCGCCGTCCCGTACTGCACACAGATCGCCCGGCCGAAGTCCGAACCCATCACCAGGTACGAACCCGCGTCCGACGCAGGCTGCACCTGACGCTGCGCCGCCAGCTCCGCCAGCGTCGGCACCACCGGATGACCCGGCTGCGCCCAGAAGAACGGCCCGAAATCAACGGGCAGCCCCGCCCACACCAGCGTCCGCGCCACCACCTCGGGTACACCCTGACGGGACACCGCCCGCTGATCGAAACGCAGCACACCCTGAGGACCGAACGCCCCCAGCATCTCCTCCGCCAACGCCTCCGGAGGCACCGCCATGGCAGGCGGCATCTGCGGCAACGGCGCCCGCACCGGAGCCGGCCGCGCCGGACCGTCCGCCACCTGGTGCAACTCACCCTGATGCGTCAGCAGATGCTGCATCCCCTGCTGCCGGCTCGCATGATCCGTACCGTACGGCGCGACACTCGTGATCCGGACCTGCGGCCACGTCTCCCGGATCATCCGCGCACAGTAACCACCCGGCAGCTCACACGACTCCAACTCCGTGTGCAGCTCGATGACCTGCTGCGGCGGCACGTTCATCGCCCGCAGCTCATGCAGCATCTGCCACTCCGGATGCGGCGTACCCGGCGCCGAACGCCGGATCAACTGCTGCTCACTGCCGTCCGCCGCACGGAAACGCAGCACGGCCTGATAGCCCGGACCGACCGTCGGCTGCCCCGCCGGCTGCTGCGGATAGCCGTACGCCCCGGGAGGAGGAGGCGGCGGAGTGTGCGGGCCCTGAGCCGGAGCCCCGGGAGGACCGGGCGGACCCGGAGGACGCGGCGCACTCGGCCCACCGATACTCGCGTCGGCGAACATCGTCGCGGCATGGTGCACCCCACCACCCGGAGGCGGCGTCGCCCCCGGAGGAGGCCCGGGCGGACCCGGAGGACCAGGAGGCGGCGGCGTCACACCCTGAGCGCCCTGAGCCCCAGGAGCACCCGGAGGACCGGGAGGCGCCGGCGGACCGGGCGGACCCGGAGGACGCGGCGCGTTCGGCCCACCGATACTCGCGTCCGCGAACATCGTCGCGGCATGGTGCACCCCACCACCCGGAGGCGGCGTCGCCCCCGGAGGAGGCCCGGGCGGACCAGGAGGCGCCGGCGGCTGCGCCCCCGGAGGCGGCGTCGCACCCGAATCCGGCGCACCCGGAGGACCCAGCTGCGAAACGAGCTGCGTCGGCACATAACCACCCGCCGGCGCACCCGGCGCACCAGGCCCCGAAGGCGGCGGAGTCGCACCCGGCCGCACCCCCGGCGTACCAGGCGCCCCGGGCGGCGGCGGAGTCGTCGACCCCGACCCCCGCGCACCCCGCGGCGGCACGACCGCCTTGCTCGTTGCCGCGTCCGCGATGTCCTGCGCCCCGGCACCCGGACCCGCAGAAGAAGGAGCAACAGGCGCAGGAGTAGAAGGCGCAGAAGGAGCCGAGGCAGCAGGAACACGAGGCCCCGGAGGCGGCGCCTGCGGATCCAGCCCCGGAACGACCGCCGTCGGCGGCAGCTGACTGCCCCCCGACATCAGAGCCGTGGGAGCCTCCGCCGGAACGACCCGCGGCGGAGCCTCGTCATCGTCCGACCCCGAGAGCGGCGGCGCGAACACCGTCGCCGGCAACGGCACCGCACCCTCATCGGCACCCGCGTTCGTGTCCGTACCCGCCCACGGCGTCCCCCCGGCCGGCACCCCGTCATTCGCCGTCGGCTCGTGATCCGCCTGCCCACCGGCAGCCGGCCACGCCGACCCCGAATCAGCACGCGCCGGCGCCGGAACAGAAGGAGGAGAGGGAGAGAGGGAGGGAGAGGGCGCAGGCGGCGCATCCGACTCCGCACGTCGGTCCGGAATCCCCAATTTGTCCGCCGCCTCCTGAAGCCACTCCGGCGGCGTCAACAAGAACGACGTCTGATTCAGATCAATACGCTGCGGCGGCTCCGGAGCAGCATCCACCTCCGCGGACACCCCGTAATCCTCCTCATACCGCCGGATCACCTCACCCACCGGCAACCCCGGCCACAACGTCGCCTCACCACTGTCCCGGGCGATCACCAGCCGCTGACGGCCCCCGTCCGAAACAGGACCCTCCGCACGGTCCTCGGCCCACACCACGAAACCCAGCTCGAACTCACGGACCCGGACCTCACGGTGCTGATACGCGGGCACATCACCGTTGACCCACTCATCCGCCCGCTCCTGCGCCTGCGCGAACGTCACCACCGCGCTCACCCCTCCACCGGGACGGCCCGCGCGAAGCCACCGTCCACCATCAGGTTCGCCACCGTCTCCAGCTCCGGCGGATTCCCCGCCAGCCGCTGAAGGAACGCATCGAAGTCCTCACCGCACGGCAGCAGAAGCCGGTCCACCCGCTCCTGCACACCCCAGCCGTCCTGATCCCGCGCATCGTCGTACGCGCAGAACCACACCGAACCCACGTCGGCACCCCGCACCTTCACCGCAAGAATCCCACCCTGGACAAAACCCACGCCCAGAAAATCCTTCGTGAAGTGATCACGCAGACACTTGTTCACATAGACCAGATCATTCACAGCCGCTTCCTCACGCACCGTGAAGAACGGCTGATCCACCAGCAGACCCAACTCCGCGTCCAACGCCGCACCCACCGGCGCCGAACCACCCGCCGCCTTCAGGAACGACCGGTACGCACCCGGAAGCCGATACCCCAGATCCTCCTCGACCCCCAGGACCTGCTGCTCACCCACCGCCACCGAACCCTTCGGCAACCGGAAATGAGCAGGCCGCGTCTCCTGCAACGGCCGCGTACCCCGACGGTCCTGATCCACCGCCGCCGTCGCCAGACCACCGTGATGACGCAACAACGCCTTCACCTCGACCGGCACCAGCTCCATCCGCCGGCCACCCGCCACGTGATGCCACGTCCAGCCGTGCGGAGTCGCCACCGCGGGAATCGTGTCCCACAGCTCATGACCACTCGCCGCCAACGCCGCGTTCGCCGACACGTAATCCGTCAACCGCAGCTCATCGACACCGAACCCCGGAGGCGGATCCGCGATCTCCGCGGCCGCACGCGCATACGGCGAAAGCACCGGATAGCCGTCCCCGTCCACACGCACACCCCTCGGGTGGCGGGACGCCCGGACCGGATCCGGGAAATGCACGACCTGCCCGGCATAGGCCGCATTCGGTGGCGCGGCTTGCTGCCCGAGCCGACCTGTCGTCATGGCGGTTGCCCCCTGCTGCGTCTGGTGTTCCGCACAGCCTATGCGGTGACGCAACAACACCCCCCGCCCCCGGCCACCCCCTCACCCACCGTCACCACCACGTGACGGACGCACGACAACCACCCCACCCACCCGCGACACGCAGACACGTTTCACCCACCCCGCTTCCCCACCACCCTGCATATTTGGCAGGCTGTCCCCCGCAACTCGGGGGATTGCAGGGAGGGACACCAGCACCATGCACACAGCACAAACAGTCACATCCGGAGACCCACGACTCAGCTGGAGCACCACCGAACCCAACCACCCACCCCAGCTCCACCACCGCCGCGACGGCATCCTGCCCGCGGTGGCCGCAGCACTGTCCGTACGCGGAGAAACCCTCACCTGCACCGCAGGCAAAGGCGACCAACCACCCGTCCTCCACCCCCTCGTACAGGACTTCCTCGACACCCTCACCAGCAACCAGCGCGAACGCTTCACCGGCCGCTGCCCCGAAGCCATACTCCTGTCACGCCAGCTCACCGCAGCCGACGACAGCCGCTCCAAACGCGCCCAGCGCAAACCCCTCACCAACGGCGAAGCCCGCCGCGCACTCAAACACGCCCGCCTCACCGCCCGCCGCATCCGCGAGGACGGCGACCCCCTCCACGGCAGCTACGCACCCCCCTGCCGCTCCTGCACGGCGATGCTCGCCCACTTCGGCGTACGCCCCGTCGACCTCACCACCGGGGCGGCGACCACCGCCGAGAAGGGCTGAGCACACCACCATGCACGACCGCACCGACGTACCCGCCCAGCAGACCCGCACCTCCACCACCCGCTTCCCCGTCGCCGTCGACGCCGCCCTCCGCGACGCCGGATGGCAACCCGGCCGCTGGGACATCCGCCAGGCCGAGGAATGGGCCGACGCCCTCCGCTCCCACGCCTCCCCCGCCGGACACCAGCACGCCGTCTTCCCCGCAGCCGTCGAAGCCTGGGCCGAATTCGGCGGACTCCGCATCACCACGTCCGCACCCGGCCGGCAGATCGCCACCCCCACCGTGCACATCGACCCGCTCAGCGGACTCCACCTCGCACGCACCCTCGGCGACCTCGGACGCGCACTCGAAACCGAAGTCGCCCCCCTCGGCGAAGAAGGCGACGGACAAGCCGTCCTCGCCATCGACAACGAAGGACGCGTCTACTCCATCGACCACACCGGCGACTGGTACCTCGGCTCCGACATCGACCGCGCCCTCGAAACCCTCATGACCGGCACCCAGCCCGCCCGCCTCACCAGCGGCTGACCCCCCTCACGCCTCCCCGGCATCCGGCAGCACCGCCGACACCCGGAAACCCCCCGCATCCGTCGGCCCCGACACGAACACACCCCCCAGCCCCAGCACCCGCTCCCGCATCCCCACCAGACCGTTGCCACCACTCGGCAGCCCCGCATCCGCCGTCACACCATCCGTCGGACCGTTCTCCACCTGCATCGCCACCTCCGCCCCCCGATGCGCCAACCGCACCCACGTCCGCGCACCCGCCGCATGCTTGTGCACGTTCGTCAACGCCTCCTGCACCACCCGATACGCCGTCTGCTCCACCTCCGGCGCATACGGACGCAACTCCCCCTCCACCGAGAGCTCCACCGTCATCCCCGCCTCACGCGACTGCGCCACCAACGCCTCCACCTCATGCAGCCGAGGCCCCTCCTCCAGCGCCTCCGCAGCAACAGCGGCCGCCACCCGGCCCACCGAAGCCAACGGCACCTGACCCGCCCGCGGAGCCACCAGCGCGTCCCCACTCCGCAACACCCCGAGCATCTCCCGCAGCTCCGTCAACGCCTGCCGGCCCATGTCCCCCACCAGCACCGCGTTACGCACCGCCTTCGCCGGATCCTTCGGCGCCACCGCCTGCAACGCCGCCGCATGCACCACCATCAGACTCACCCGGTGCGCCACCACGTCATGCATCTCCCGCGCGATCCGGGTCCGCTCCTCCGTACGCGCCCACTCGGCCCGCTCCTCCGCCCGGTCCGCCAGCAGCGACAGCTCCCGCTCCAGCGAATCCGCACGCTCCCGCAGGCTCTCCATCAGCCTGCGCCTGGCCCCGATGTAAAGACCGAAGAGCACCGAGGGCGCCGTCAGGCCCAGCGACATGAACAGGGACACCACCGGCACGTACCAGACACCCGGCCCGAAATCCGCGTGCTCGTCCACGCTCTGCCGCAGCCGGACGTACGACACGATGAACGTGCCGACCAGCGTCATCCCCGTCAGCACCACCGTGATCCTGCGCGGCACCTCCGACGCCGCCAGCGTGTAGAGCCCGACGATCGCCATCAGGAAGCCCATCTCGGCCGGCGTCGTCGCTATCGACACCAGCACCACCGCGATCGGCCACCGCCGCCGCAGCACCAGCACCGAACCGGCCAGCAGCCCGAAGAGCACCCCCAACGGCACCGGCAACCCGGTGTCCCCGGCGAACTCCACGCCCTCCAGCGCACACTCCAGCGCCGAAACCAGCGCCAGCCCCACGTCCAGGGCGACACCGCGCCGCCGCTCCCACCACCAGTAGCCGCGGGGGGTCGGCCCCGCCGCTTCCTGGTCTGCCCCCGTTGCGGTCATGGCATCCAGCGTACGGGCGGACGCATCTCATTTTCCGGAGACTCCGGCAGCACGGAAAGTGACCGGTCACACCGCAAAGGCGGGTAGATCGCACGATCTGGTGAACCGAGCATCCTTTCGACCCGGACGTCCGCATTCCGGACCACGCTTTCCGTATGACACATGCCAGTGGCAAGTACGCGGACTTCGAAGGCCTGCGCGAGAAGGCGATCGCGCTCCGGCGGGAGGGGCTCAGCCGCCGCCAGATCCGCGACCGGCTGTACGTCGACAACAACGACATCCTCAACCGCCTCCTGGAAGGCGAGCCCGCCCCGGAGTGGACGAAGCGCCCCAACGCCAAGGACGACATGCGCGCGAAGGCCCGGGAGCTACGGCTCCAGGGCATGACCTACGACCAGATCCAGGTGGAGCTGGGGTGTTCGAAGAGCTCGATCTCGCTGTGGGTACGAGATCTGCCGAAGCCGGAACGCAAGCGGACTCGCGAGGAGGCATCCGCCATCGCGCGGCGCGGCTGGGAAGCGACTCTTCAGCGGCGCGAGGAGGAGCGTCAGGAGACGAAGCGGATGGCGGCCGCCGAGTTCGCGACGCTGACCGATCGGGAGCTGTTCGCCATCGGGGTCGCGCTCTACTGGGCAGAAGGCTCCAAATCCAAGCCTCACCGGCCGCAGGAGAGGGTCACGTTCATCAACAGCGATCCGGACATGATCTCGCTCTACCTCGCCTGGCTGCGCCTCCTTGGCGTACCGCCGGAACATCTCCGGTTCCACGTACACATCCACGAGACCGCCGACGTCGCAGCATCGGAGCGCTACTGGGCGGACCTGACGGGCGCCCCGGACTCGGCATTCGGCAAGACCACGCTGAAAACGCACTCACCGAAGACGAACCGGAAGAACGTCGGGGAGAGCTATCGAGGCTGCCTCGTAGTACGCGTCCTGAAAAGTGCCGAACTGTACCGTCGCATCGAGGGCTGGTGGTGCGGCATAGTGGGAGCCACACTGTCGGCCGGATGACCTTGTCCGGTTTGACAGCGACACCCGCCATCCCCTATGGTGTAATCGGCAACACGTGTTACTTTGGATAACATATTCCAGGTTCGAGCCCTGGTAGGGGAGCTTCGCATCGGGCCCCGACCTCACGGTCGGGGCCCGCGCTCGTTTCGGGTATATACGCCCCCGGTATCCTGCGGATGTCCACCACCCGAAGCCGAAGGGCACATCCGTGAGCGCCAACCGCCCGGCCGCCGTCGTCGTCCTCGCAGCGGGTGAGGGCACCCGCATGAAGTCGAAGACTCCCAAGGTCCTGCACGAGATCTCCGGGCGCTCGCTCGTCGGACATGTCGTCGCCGCCTCCCGTGAGCTCGACCCGCAGCACCTCGTCGTTGTCGTCGGCCACGCCGCCGAGCAGGTCACCGCGCACCTCGCCGCCGGGGACACCCCCGTACGCACCGCCTACCAGGCCGAGCAGAACGGCACCGGCCACGCGGTCCGGATGGGCCTGGAGGAGCTCGGCGGCACCGTCGACGGCACCGTGATCGTCGTCTGCGGGGACACCCCGCTGCTCTCCGGCGAGACCCTCTCCGCGCTCGCCGCCACCCACACGGCGGACGCCAACGCGGTCACCGTGCTGACCGCCGAGGTCCCGGACTCCACGGGCTACGGCCGGATCGTCCGCGACACGGCCACCAGGGCGGTCACCGAAATCGTCGAGCACAAGGACGCCACCGATGCGCAGCGTGCGATCCGGGAGATCAACTCCGGGGTCTTCGCGTTCGACGGCCGGCTGCTGAGCGAGGCGCTCGGCAAGGTGCGTACGGACAACAGTCAGGGCGAGGAGTACCTCACCGACGTGCTGTCGATCCTGCGTGAGGCCGGGCACCGTGTGGGGGCGTCGGTGGCGGGCGACCACCGGGAGATCCTGGGCATCAACAACCGGCTGCAGCTGGCCGAGGCGCGGCGTCTGCTGAACGAGCGGCTGCTGGAGCGCGCGATGCTGGCGGGTGTGACGGTCGTGGACCCGGCGTCGACGCTGATCGATGCGACGGTGACGTACGAGCGTGACGCGGTCGTGCACCCGGGGACGCAGCTGCTGGGGTCGACGCATCTCGCCGAGGACGCCGAGGTGGGTCCGAACTCCCGTCTGAAGGACACCGTGGTCCATGCGGGCGCGCGGGTGGACAACACGGTCTCGGACGGTGCTGAGGTGGGTCCTGGGGCGTCGGTGGGGCCGTTCGCGTATCTGCGGCCGGGTACGCGGCTGGGTGCGAAGGCCAAGGCGGGTACGTACGTCGAGATGAAGAACGCGACGATCGGTGAGGGCACGAAGGTGCCGCATCTGAGTTATGTCGGGGACGCGACGATCGGCGATCACACCAACATCGGTGCGGCGAGCGTGTTCGTGAACTACGACGGGGTGGCGAAGCACCACACCACGATCGGGTCGCACTGCCGGACCGGGTCGGACAATATGTTTGTGGCGCCTGTCACGGTCGGGGACGGCGTTTACACGGCTGCGGGTTCGGTCATCACCAAGGATGTGCCGGCGGGTTCGCTGGCCGTCGCCCGGGGCCAGCAGCGGAATATCGAGGGTTGGGTCGCCCGGAAGCGGCCCGGGAGCGCGGCGGCTCAGGCCGCTCAGGCCGCCTCGCAGGAGTCCGACGGCGAAAGCTGACCGGAAACGGGTGCGCCAAAGGCGGCGTACCGTGATAGATGCTCACCCATTTCGGCTGGCTCGTCGCACATCGGGACACATGCTGCGCGGGGCCAGATACACGTCTGAGGAGACTGTGCTGTGACCGGGATCAAGACGACCGGCGAGAAGAAACTGATGTTCTTCTCCGGCCGCGCCCACCCCGAGCTGGCCGAGGAGGTCGCGCATCAGCTGGGTGTCGGCCTCGTGCCGACGAAGGCCTTCGATTTCGCCAACGGTGAGATCTACGTGCGTTTCCAGGAGTCCGCCCGTGGCGCGGACTGCTTCCTGATCCAGAGCCACACGGCTCCGATCAACAAGTGGATCATGGAGCAGTTGATCATGCTGGACGCGCTGAAGCGCGCGTCTGCTCGGTCGATCACGGTGATCGTGCCGTTCTACGGGTATGCCCGTCAGGACAAGAAGCACCGTGGGCGTGAGCCGATCTCGGCGCGTCTGATCGCGGATCTGATGAAGACGGCGGGTGCGGACCGCATCCTCACGGTGGATCTGCACACGGACCAGATCCAGGGCTTCTTCGACGGTCCGGTGGACCACCTGTTCGCGCTGCCGATCCTGGCGGACTACGTGGGTGCGAAGGTCGACCGTTCGAAGCTGACGATCGTCTCGCCGGACGCCGGCCGTGTGCGGGTGGCGGACCGTTGGTGCGACCGGCTGGACGCTCCGCTGGCGATCGTGCACAAGCGGCGTGACAAGGACGTGCCGAACCAGGTCAGCGTCCATGAGGTCGTGGGTAACGTCGAGGGCCGGGTGTGTGTGCTGGTCGACGACATGATCGACACGGGTGGCACGATCTGTGCCGCTGCGGACGCCCTGTTCGCGCACGGTGCGGAGGACGTCATAGTGACGGCGACGCACGGGGTGCTGTCGGGTCCGGCCGCGGACCGTCTGAAGAATTCGAAGGTGAGTGAGTTCGTGTTCACGGACACGCTGCCGACGCCGGGTGAGCTGGAGATCGACAAGATCACGGTGCTTTCGATCGCGCCGACGATCGCGCGTGCGGTGCGTGAGGTGTTCGAGGACGGTTCGGTGACGAGCCTCTTCGAGGAGCAGGAGTAGTCACACGGTTGATCGCCTGCGGGTGATCGACTTTGGGTGCGGCCTTCCCGCCGGGTAGACTGAACAAGTTGCTCGGCGAGGGAGGCCGTTCTCATGCCTGGTCATGGGGTCGGTGGTCCGTTATCGACGCGCTCTTCGTAGCAGGCCTGTCGTGGGCCGGGTGACCATCGGTTTTTCGTCACCTTTTGTGTCACCTACGAGGAGTGCAGCATGGCTGAGATCAAGCTCGACGCAACGGTCCGTACGGAGTTCGGCAAGGGCGCTGCCCGTCGTACCCGTCGTGCCAACCTGGTTCCCGGGGTCGTCTACGGCCACGGTGCTGAGCCGGTTCACATCAACCTGCCGGGCCACGAGCTGCTGCTGGCGCTGCGTACCGCCAACGTGCTGATCGGTCTTGAGATCGACGGCAAGGACGCGCTGGTGATCCCGAAGGCCGTGCAGCGTAACGCCATCAAGGGCAACATCGAGCACGTCGACCTGCTGACCGTGAAGCGCGGCGAGAAGGTCGAGGTCGAGGTCGCGGTGCACGTCGAGGGCGAGCTGGCCCCGGGTGGCAACCTCCTGGAGTACGTGCAGAACACGCTGCTCGTCGAGGCCGAGGCCACGCACATTCCGGAGTCCGTCACGGTCTCGATCGCTGGTCTGGACGCCGGTGACTCGATCCTGGCGAAGAACATCCCGCTGCCGAAGGGCTCCGTGCTCGCCGGTGACGAGGACGCCGTGGTGCTCCAGGTCGTCTCCGCGCAGGTCGAGGAGGCCCCCGCCGAGGAGGCCCCGGCCGAGGCCTGATCCTCGCTCCACCTGTTTGACTGACGGGGTGGCGGTTCCCTTCCGGGGGTTCCGCCGCCCCGTTTCCCTGTATCGACCGGCTGTGTACGTACGCGAGGAGACCGAGCTCTGATGTCCGACGTCACCGACCCCTGGCTGATCGTGGGCCTCGGTAATCCTGGCCCCGAGTATGCGGCGAACCGGCACAATGTCGGTTTCATGGTGGCCGATCTGCTGGCGGAGCGGATCGGTGGGAAGTTCAAGCGGGCGCAGAAGGCGCAGGCGCAGGTGTTGGAGGGGCGGGTCGGTCCGCCGGGGCCGGCGAGTCGTCGTGTGGTGCTGGCGAAGCCGATGTCGTACATGAATCTGTCGGGTGGGCCGGTGACGGCGTTGCGGGATTTCTACAAGGTGCCGACGGATCATGTGGTGGCGGTGCATGACGAGCTGGACATCGATTTCGGGATGTTGCGGCTGAAGCTGGGTGGCGGTGACAACGGGCACAACGGGTTGAAGTCGATGACGAAGGCGATGGGTCCGGATTATCACCGGGTGCGGTTCGGGATCGGGCGGCCGCCTGGGCGTATGCAGGTGGCGGATTTTGTTCTGAAGGATTTTTCGTCGGCGGAGCGCAAGGAGCTTGCGTATCTGGTGGACCGGTCGGCGGATGCGGTGGAGTCGTTGTTGGCGGAGGGGTTGGAGCGGGCTCAGTCCGCGTACAACTCCTGACATTCCTGGTGCTTCTTGGGTGTTTTTCGGCCATAGGTTGACCGGCGGCAGGGCTCTGCCCAAGGATCGGCCCCCATGAAGCGGAGTTCCTCCCACCGGCTGGTGGCCCATGGCCGTACGTTCGCCGCGGGTTGTGTCGTGCTGTTGTTGCTGGTGGCGGGCGTGTGGACGTCGTGGGACACCGCGCATCACATCGTTCTGGCCAAGGGCCGTGAGCACGGGACGATGACGGTGACGGGGTGTGGTGACGACGCGTGTACGGGGTCGTTCGCGCCGGACGCGGATTCGCAGGCGCGGTCCGAGGTGGCGGTGGAGCGGTCCGTCGCGGTGAAGAAGGGGGATCGTTTCCCCGTGGTGGTGAAGCCCGGGACCGGGGACGTCGTGCGTACCGGGTTGCCGGGCTTTCTGCATGCCTGGGTGCCGTTGGGTGGTGCGCTGGTGCTGGCCGCGTTGTTGATCGGCGGCGGGATGCGGTTGCCCCGTACTGCATGGGGCACCGGGGTCGCGGGTGCGGTCCTGCTGGTGGCGACGTTCATCGCCCTCTGACAGGGGCCGCACCCGCTCACATGGTGATCAGCCGGTGTTGCGGAGGCCTGCGGCGACGCCGTTGACGGTGAGCAGCAGGGCCCGTGCGAGCAGCGGGTCGGCTTCTTCGCCGCGTTCGGCGGCCTGGCGCTGGCGGGCGAGCAGGGATACCTGGAGGTAGGAGATGGGGTCCAGGTAGGCGTCGCGGATGGCGAAGGTCTGCTGGAGCACCGGGCTGGTGCCGAGGAGTTCCTTGCCGCCGGTGACCTTGAGGACTTCCTGCACGGTGAGTGCGTGCTCGGCCTCGATGACGTCGAAGACGTGCTTGAGCTCGTCGGGGACGAGGGTGTCGACGTAGTGCCGGGCGATGCGCAGGTCGGTCTTGGCGAGGGTCATCTCGACGTTGGAGAGGAAGTTCTGGAAGAAGTGCCACTGTCCGTGCATTTCTTCCAGGACGGGGTCGAGGCCGGCTTCGCGCAGTGCCTTGAGGCCGGAGCCGACGCCGAACCAGCCGGGGACGATCTGGCGTGACTGGGTCCAGCCGAAGACCCAGGGGATGGCGCGCAGGCCGTCGAGTGAGACACCTGAGCCGGGGCGGCGGGAGGGCCGGGAGCCGAGGTGCAGGTCGGCGAGCTGGTCCACCGGGGTGGAGGCGAGGAAGTAGGCGGGGAGGTCGGGGTCCTCGACGAGCTTGCGGTAGGCGTGGTGGGCGGCGTCGGAGACGGTGTCCATGGCCGCGTCCCAGCGGGCGAGGGCTTCGTCGGACTGGCGGGGTGCGGTGTGGAGTGCGGAGGCCTGGAGGGTGGCCGCGACGGTCAGTTCCAGGTTTTCGCGGGCGAGGGCGGGGATGAGGTACTTGTCGGAGATGACCTCGCCCTGCTCGGTCACCTTGATCTCGCCCTCCAGCGTTCCCCACGGCTGGGCGAGGATCGCGTCGTGCGAGGGGCCGCCGCCGCGGCCGACGGTGCCGCCGCGGCCGTGGAAGAGGCGCAGGCGTACGCCGTAGCGGTGGGCGACGTCGCGGAGGCGGCGCTGGGCGCGGTGGATCTCCCACTGGGAGGTGGTGATGCCGCCGAACTTGGAGGAGTCGGAGTAGCCGAGCATGACCTCCTGGACGTCGCCGCGGAGGGAGACGAGCCGGCGGTAGGAGGGGTCGGCGAGCATCTCGTCGAGGATGACGTCGGCGGCCTTGAGCTCGTCGGTGGTCTCCAGGAGGGGGACGATGCCGATCTTGGCCCAGCCGCCGTGGAGGTCGATGAGGCCGGCTTCGCGGGCGAGGACGGCGGCGGCGAAGACGTCGTCGGCGCCCTGGCACATCGAGATGATGTAGGACTCGATGACTTCGGGGCCGAAGCGCTCGAAGGCCTGGCTGATGGTGTGGAAGACGCCGAGGGTCTTCTCGCCTGCGGCGTCCAGCGGGGCCGGGGTGGGGGCGAGGGGGCGGCGGGAGCGGAGTTCCTTGGCGAGGAGCTTCTGCCGGTAGTCGCGGGGCATGTCGGCGTAGCGCCAGGATTCCTCGCCGAGGCGGTCGAAGAGTTGGCCGAGTGCGTGGTGGTGGGCGTCGGCGTGTTCGCGGACGTCCATGGTGGCGAGCTGGAGGCCGAACGCGGTGAGCGTGCGGATGGTGCGGTCCATGCGGCCGTCGGCGAAGAGTCCGCCGCGGTGCTCGCGCAGGGAGGTCTGGATGAGGACCAGGTCGGCGATGAGCTCGGAGGTGCCGAGGTAGTCGCAGCCGGGGCGGTGGGGGGTGCCTGAGGCGAGGCGCTCGCGGGTGTTGACGAGCTTCTGCCGGATGCAGGTGGCCTTGAGGCGGTAGGGCTCCTCGGCGTTCAGCCGCTTGTAGCGGGGGCTGATCTCGGGGAGGCGCTCCAGGTCGGTCTGGAGTGAGGTGAGGAGCTCGTCGGTGGCTCCGGTGTAGCGGATGGAGTTGGAGAGCAGTCCGCGCAGCTGGTCGACGAGTTCGAGGGCGTCGGTGATGCCGTGCTCGTGCTGGAGGATGAGCACGTCCCAGGTGACGGTGGGCGTGACGTTGGGGTTGCCGTCGCGGTCGCCTCCGATCCAGGTGCCGAAGGTGAGGGGGCGGGTGCCGGCGGGGAGTTCGACGCCGACGCGCTCCAGCTCCGCGGCCAGGTCCTCCAAGACGTCGCCCACCGCGTTGGCGTGGAGTTCGTCGAGGTAGTAGATGGCGTTGCGGGCCTCGTCGGCGGGCTCCGGGCGGACCACGCGGAGTTCGTCGGTCTGCCAGATGAGGTCGATGTTCTCGGCCAGCCGGATGTCCTGGCGTCGGCGGTCGGCCTCGATGACCGGGGTTTCGAGGAGTTCGGCGATGCGGCGGAGCTTGTTGAGTACGGAGCGCCGTGCGGCCTCGGTGGGGTGTGCGGTGAAGACGGGCCGGACGTTGAGGTTCTTGACCGTCTCGCGCAGGTGTTCGGGGTCGGCGTCCTTGAGGCGGTCGGCGGTGCGGGCGAGGAGTCCGCCTTCGGCTGCCCGGCGGTCGCGCATCTCGTGGGCGCGGTGGACCTGCTCGGTGACGTTGGCGAGGTGGAAGTAGGTGGAGAAGGCGCGCACGAGCTGTGCGGCGGTCTCCAGGTCCGTGTCGCCGAGGAGCTCGGCTGCTGCCTCGCCGTCGGTGCGGGTCAGGGCGCGGACGCGCTCGACGAGGTCGAGGAGGTCCTGGCCCTCCTGTCGTACGAGGGTCTCGCCGAGGAGGTCGCCGAGGCGGCGGATGTCGGCCCGCAGTTCGGTGTTGGCGGCAGGGGTCTGGTCGGCACTGCTCACAGTGTGCGGCTCCTTGCAGTGGTTGAGCACGTCTGTCAGGGGGGCCGGGGCGCTCGCGGTGCTGACGGGTCACCCCGGGTATGCAGAGTGCGGACCGCGCTGTCCGACCCACCCAGGATAGGTGTCCGGGGGTTCGGCGTGCTCGTTGCCCTGCACCGTGAGACGGATCGGTGGCAGGCGGGGGGTGGGGGCCTCGCCGCACGGGGGTTGTGGCGGCGGCGCTCTCGTGTCGTGGCGCTCTTCGCTGTCATACTTACGTTGCCGTAGGTTACGGAAGCGTAGCCCGTTCATACCGTCATATTTCCTCACCTCACGGGGGACTCCCCATGCCCACCAGCCCCGATGTGATCGACGACGGCCTGCCGACGGCAGGCGACTCCGCAACCCGGTCCGGCACGCTCGGCGGCGACAAGAAGCGTTCGATCGAACAGATCGCGCTGCTGCTGTTCATCGTGGTGCCCTTCGCGGCCCTGGTCGCGGCGGTGCCGCTGGCCTGGGGCCGCGGTGTCAGCTGGCTCGACCTGGGTCTGCTGGTCGCCATGTACTACTGGGGCTGCCACGGTGTGACGATCGGCTTCCACCGGTACTTCACGCACGGCTCGTTCAAGGCGAAGCGTCCGCTCCGGCTCACCCTGGCCGTCGCGGGCTCGATGGCGGTGGAGGGGCCGCTGGTGCGCTGGGTGGCCGATCACCGCAAGCACCACCGGTTCTCCGACGCCGAGGGCGACCCGCACTCGCCGTGGCGGTTCGGTGAGAATCTGCCGGCGCTGCTGAAGGGCCTGTGGTGGGCCCACATCGGCTGGATGTTCAACGAGGAGCAGACACCGCAGCAGAAGTACGCCCCGGACCTGGTCAAGGACCCGGCGATCCGTGCGATCTCGCGTCACTTCCTCAGCTTCACGATCCTCTCGCTGGCGATCCCGCCGCTGGTCGGTGGCCTGGTCACGATGTCCTGGTGGGGTGCGTTCACCGCCTTCTTCTGGGGCTCGCTGGTCCGGGTCGCGCTGCTGCACCACGTGACGTGGTCGATCAACTCGATCTGTCACGCGGTCGGCAAGCGGCCCTTCAAGTCCCGTGACAGGTCCGGGAACGTGTGGTGGCTGGCGGTGCTCTCGTGCGGCGAGTCCTGGCACAACCTGCACCACGCGGACCCGACGAGCGCGCGGCACGGGGTGATGAGGGGCCAGATCGACTCCAGCGCCCGGCTGATCCGCTGGTTCGAGAAGCTGGGCTGGGCGAGCGACGTGCGGTGGCCTGATGCCTCGCGTATCGCCTCCCGCCGCAAGGCCGCGGCCGCAGACCCGGCATGATTGACGACGTGGCGACCGACGGAAGTACCAGCGGCGAGAAGAGCAGGCCTGCCCCCACG
Organism: Streptomyces sp. NPDC102451; assembly: GCF_044765485.1. Classification (NCBI taxonomy): domain Bacteria; kingdom Bacillati; phylum Actinomycetota; class Actinomycetes; order Kitasatosporales; family Streptomycetaceae; genus Streptomyces; species Streptomyces sp. NPDC102451. The sequence goes on from NZ_JBIWKD010000014.1 coordinate 161,299, forward strand.
CGAAGGCCCCGGCGGGTCCGGATGACCGGCAAGGAGCGCCGCGAGCAGCTCCTGGACATCGGCCGCACCCTGTTCGCCGACAAGGGCTTCGAGGGCACCTCGGTGGAGGAGATCGCGGCGCGTGCCGGGGTCTCCAAGCCGGTGGTGTACGAGCACTTCGGCGGCAAGGAGGGTCTGTACGCCGTCGTGGTCGACCGCGAGATGCGCCAGTTGCTGGACCTGGTGACGGGGGCGCTCACGGCGGGGCATCCGCGCGAGCTGCTGGAGCAGGCGGCGTTCGCGCTGCTGGACTACATCGAGACGTACACGGACGGTTTCCGGATCCTGGTGCGTGACTCGCCGGTCGCGCAGTCCACGGGCACCTTCGCGTCGCTGATCAGTGACATCGCGACGCAGGTCGAGGACATCCTGGGCCTGGAGTTCAAGGCCCGGGGCTTCGACCCGAAGCTGGCCCCGCTGTACGCGCAGGCGCTGGTGGGGATGGTGGCGCTGACGGGTCAGTGGTGGCTGGACGTACGGAAGCCGAAGAAGGCCGAGGTGGCCGCCCACCTGGTGAATCTGGCGTGGCACGGGCTGGAGAACCTGGAGTCGAAGCCGCGGCTGATAGGCCACCGGAAGAGCTGATCAGCGGCGCGTCACCCGTTGTGATGACGCCTGTGGATTCCCGGCCGTAGTGTGGTCGGCAGGGCACAGAATCCCGTCCATGGGAGGAACAACCATGAGCGCCGAGCCGATCACCGGGCACAGCAGCCGCTGGCCGGTGCCCCCGCAGGACGGATACACCGTGGACGACCTGTTCACGCTGCCCGATCTCCCGCCGCACACGGAATTGCTTGACGGGAGCCTGGTTTTTGTGAGTCCGCAGCGAGATTTCCACAGCACGATGATCGACCTTCTGGTGACCGGGCTCCGGCACAGCGCCCCACCGGAACTGAGGGCGCGCCGCGAGATGACCGTGGTCCTCGACCGGCGCAACGCTCCCGAGCCGGATGTGTCCGTCGTCCGGGCGGAAGCGGTCACCGGGCCGGAGCTGACCCGTTTCGCAGCTGCGGACGTGCTCCTCGCCGTCGAGGTGGTCTCACCCGACTCCGAGGCCCGCGACCGTGACACCAAGCCGCAGAAGTACGCGGCGGCCGGCATCCCGAACTTCTGGCTGGTCGAGATGGCCGGGAGCGACAAGCACCCGGTCGTGCGGGTCTACGAGCTGGACCCGGTGAACAAGACGTACGCGCTGACGGGCATCCATCACGACCGGCTCAAGACGGGTGTGCCCTTCCCTGTCGACGTCGACATCTCGCCGGAGGCGCTCGACCGGCTCTGAGCGGTCATCCGGCCGTGCGGACCACCGCGAAGATCCGGCGGAACGGGAAGACCGTGCCGTGCGGGCCGGCCGGGTAGGCGGTGCGCAACAGGTCGCGGTATGCGGTGAGGAAGGCGTCGTGGGCCTCGGGGTCGTCGGCGAGGGCGTCGAGGACGGGGCGCAGGCCGGTGCCCTTGACCCAGTCGAGGACGGGGTCCTCGCCCTGGAGCAGGTGCAGGTAGGTGGTCTCCCAGACGTCCACGGTGCGGCCGGGCGCGGTGAGGTGTTCCAGGTATTCGGTGGGGGTGTGTACGGCGTCCGCGTGGCGCAGGAGGCTGCCGAGGCGGTCGTGCCAGCGGGGGGATTCGGCGAGTTCGCGCATGAGGGTGTGGCTGGGGGCGTCGAAGTTGCCGGGGACCTGGAAGGCGAGGGTGCCGCCCGGGGCGAGGGCGTCCAGCCAGTGGGGGAAGCGGGCGGTGTGGCCGGGGACCCACTGGAGCAGGGCGTTGGAGACGATGAGGTCGTACGTCTCGGTGGGCTCCCAGGTCGCGGCGTCGGCCTCGGTGAAGTCGAGGAGGGGTCCGGCGTGGGTGCGGGCGCGTTCCAGCATGCGGGGTGAGCTGTCGTAGCCGGTGGTGCGGGCTCCGGGCCAGCGGTCGCCGAGGAGCGCGGTGACGTTGCCGGCGCCGCAGCCGAGGTCGGCGATCCGGGGTGCGGGTTCGTGCGGGAGGGGGCCGATGCGGGCCAGGAGGTCGTGGAAGGGGCGGGTGCGGTGGTCCGCGTGACGGAGGTACTGCTGGGGGTCCCAGCTGGTTGCTGCCATGGGATCAGGATCACCAGCATTTTCTCTTGATGTCAAGACACTTGAATTCAAGAGACTTCATGTCGAGGGACCCTCTACACTGATCGACATGGAGGACGAGGTCGACCGACTGGTCGCTGCATGGCGCCGCGAGCGCCCCGACCTCGACGTGGAACCACTCGAGGTCCTGAGCCGCGTCTCGCGCCTGGCCCGGCACCTGGACCGGGCCCGCAGGATCGCCTTCGCGGAGCACCAGCTGGAGCCCTGGGAATTCGACGTCCTGACGTCCCTGCGCCGCGCGGGCGCCCCGTACCAGCTCTCCCCCGGCCAGCTCCTGACCCAGACCCTGGTCACCTCGGGCACGATGACGAACCGCATCGACCGGCTGACCAAGAAGAATCTGGTGGAGCGGCTCCCCGACCCGAGCGACCGCCGTGGCGTCCTCGTCCGGCTGACCGACCTGGGCCGCGACAAGGCCGACCAGTCGCTGGCCGGGCTGCTCGCCCAGGAGCGGGCCATCCTGGGTGAGCTCTCCCGCCAGCAGCGGTCCGAACTGGCCGGACTGCTACGCCAGTTGACCGCCCCGTTCGACAACATCCCCGGTTAGCGCGACCGGTCCCACCCCGGCCCGCCGGGCCAGCGCCACGGCCGCCAGCGTCGAGTGCACGCCCAGCTTCCCCAGCACGTTCTGCATATGCGTACGCACCGTGTGCGGGGACAGGAAGAGCCGCTCCGCGACCGCCTTGCGGCCCAGGCCCGCCACCATGCAGCGCAGCACCTCGCGCTCGCGCGGTGTCAGCGACTCGACGAGCTGCTCGCTCTCGGTGCGGTGCTTGCGGGCCGCCGTCAGCTCCCGCAGGACCCCGGTCAGCAGCGCGGCCGGCAGATGCGTCTCGTCCCGCAGCACACCCCGTATGACCGTCAGCAGCCGTTGCAGCGAACAGTCCTTGGCGACCCAGCCCGAGGCACCGGCCTGCAGCGCCTTCGCGGCCCGGCGCGGGTCGTCCTTCTCGGCGAGGACCACCGTGCGGATCCGGGGCTGACTCGAACGCACCCCCGCCACCAGCGAGATGCCGTCCACCGGACCGCCGGCGGGTGCGCCCTCCGGTGCGCCGCGCGGCGCGGGGACGACGCCGGCGCCACCCGGGGCGAGAATGCCCAGTTCGGCGTCGACCAGCATCACGTCGTAACGCCGCCCCTCGGCGGCCGCGCGCTCCAGACACCGCAGCGCGGCGGGACCGCTGCCCGCCGCGGACACGTCGACGTCCGGTTCGGCGGCGAGGGCCGCCGCCAAGGACTCGGCAAAGATGCGGTGGTCGTCGACCACCAGAACCCGGATACGCGCCACAGACACCCCCATGCTGTGTGAACTCCTGGGGCGCCCCGTTCATGGCCTGCCCCGACGAGGACGGACCACGGCGGACACGACGCCCGGAGCGTTCCGGTGAACAGCCGGCTCACGGCCGCCGCCGTGTGCCGGCCGCCACCCGCCCCGGGCGTCGTATCCGACTGTCTCGTCCCCTGAAACGGCACCGGCCCCCACCGGTGCTGCGCATCAGCCTACGGTGGGCGGTGGTTGTCGGAAGGCGATTCACAGAACTGACCGCCCAAGGTGTTTAGGGTGTTGCACATGTTCCGTCTTGAGACCGAAGTGGACAAGGAACGTCGTATTCTGCTGGGCCGTCGGCTGCACGACGACAACTGGGACGGATCACCCGAGTTACGCGCCCTGCGGTCCACCTCCGCCGAGCACGAAGTCCCGCTGGAGGTCTGGCTCCTGGACGAACGGGGGGAGCTGGCCGGCGGACTGAGCGGGCGGACCTGGGCCTACTGGCTCCATGTGGACCTGCTCTGGGTCGACACCCGCCACCGCGGTCTCGGTCTCGGCTCACGGCTGCTCGCCGAGGCGGAGCGCCTCGCCCACGACGACCGGGCCTGTATCCGCTCCCGGCTGGAGACCTGGGGCTTCCAGGCCCCGGACTTCTACCGGAAGCAGGGGTACGAGGTGGTCGGCGAGGTCGAGGACTACCCGCCCGGCGTCGCGGAGTTCATCCTGGTCAAGCAGTTGGAGCGATCCGCCGGCCGCCCGCCGAGGGAACCGCGGGGAAGACTCCTGGGGCGGCGTAACCGGCCGCGGTGAAGGCCTCCGAGACGGCCTTGGCGACGGTGTCCTCCATCGCCTCCTCCACCAGCACGATCGCCGAGCCGCCGAAGCCGCCGCCGGTCATCCTGGCGCCGAGCGCCCCGGCCTCGTTCGCCGCGGAGACCACGAGGTCCAGCTCCGGGCACGAGACCCGCAGGTCGTCGCGGAGCGAGACGTGGCCCTCGTTGAGGACCGGGCCCGCCGCGCGCACCTCGCCCGCGTCGAGCAGCGCGATGACCTGCTCCACCCGGTGGTTGTCGCTCACCACATGGCGGACGTAGCGCACGACCGACTCGTCCTCGCCGGCCGCCGCGAGGGTCTCCAGCGCGGCGTCGAGGCCCTCGTACGGGAGGTCGCGGAGGGTGCCGATGCCGAGCGCCCGGGCGCCCGCCTCACAGCCGGACCGGCGCTCGGCGTAGGCGCCGTCGCCCAGGGCGTGCTTGACGCGGGTGTCGACGACCAGCAGGCGCAGTCCGTGCGCGGCGAGGTCGAAGGGGACCTGGCGCAGGGTGAGGTCGCGGGTGTCGAGGTGCAGGGCGTGGCCCTCGGTGCAGCACGCCGAGGCCATCTGGTCCATGACGCCGCAGGGCACGCCGACGAAGGCGTTCTCGGCCCGCTGGCCGAGCACGGCGATCTCCGGGGCGCTCAGGCCCAGCTGGAAGAGGTCGTTCAGGGCGAGCGCGGTGACGACCTCCAGGGCGGCCGAGGAGGAGAGGCCGGCGCCGACCGGGACGGTGGAGGTGAGCTGGATGTCCGCGCCCGTGACGGAATGCCCGGCCTCGGTGAGCGCCCAGACGACACCGGCCGGGTAGGCGGCCCAGCCGTGGCCCGAGTGCGGGGTCAGCTCGTCGACGCGCAGGGAGACGACGCCGCCCGGTACGTCGGTGGAGTGCAGCCGCAGCTGCCCGTCGGTACGGCGGGCGACGGCGGCGCGGGCGGTGTGCGGGAGGGCGAGCGGCATGACGAAGCCGTCGTTGAAGTCGGTGTACTCACCGATCAGGTTCACCCGCCCGGGGGCGGCCCAGATCCCCTCGGGGGCGGTCCCGTAGAGCTCGGTGAAGGAGGCGGTGAGCTCGGCGTTGTCGGTCATGGTGCGGTGGGCTCCTCTCGGCGGGCGAACGTCCAGGCGTCGGCGACGATGGCGGCCAGGTCGGCGCGCGACGGCTGCCAGCCGAGCCGCTCCCTGGCGGTGGCGGCGGAGGCGACGAGGACGGCCGGGTCGCCGCCGCGCCGGGGTGCGGCGGTCTCCGGGACGGGGTGGCCGGTGACCTTGCGGACGGTCTCGATGACCTCGCGTACGGAGAAGCCGTTGCCGTTGCCGAGGTTGCAGATGAGGTGTTCGCCCGCGGTGGCCGCTCCGAGGGCCAGGAGGTGGGCCTCGGCGAGGTCGGCGACGTGGATGTAGTCGCGTACGCAGGTGCCGTCGGGGGTCGGGTAGTCGTCGCCGTAGACGGAGATCGACCCGCGCTGTCCGAGGGCGACCTGGAGGACCAGCGGGATGAGGTGCGACTCGGGGCTGTGGCGCTCGCCGCAGCTGCCGTAGGCGCCCGCGACGTTGAAGTAGCGCAGGGAGACGGCGGCCAGGCCGTGGGCGGTCGCCTCGCCGGAGATCATGTGGTCGACGGCGAGCTTGGAGGCGCCGTAGGGGCTGGTGGGCGCGGTCGGGTCGGTCTCCGTGATGGGGCTGGAGACGGGCTCGCCGTAGGTCGCCGCGGTGGAGGAGAAGACGAGGGTGCGCACTCCGGCGTCGCGCATGGCGGCGAGGAGGGCGGTGGTGCCGCCGACGTTGTTGACCCAGTACTTCTCGGGGTCGGCGACGGACTCGCCGACCTGGGAGTACGCGGCGAAGTGCAGCACTCCGTCGTAGGAGGGGTCCAGCCACTTGGCGGCGTCCTGGATGCGGCCCTCGATGAACTCGGCGCCCTCGGGGACGCCTTCGCGGAAGCCGGTCGACAGGTCGTCGAGGACGGTCACGGTGTGACCGGCCTCCAGCAGGTGGGTGGCGACGACACTGCCGACGTATCCCGCGCCGCCCGTCACCAGGTACTTCTTGCCGGTGTTGCTCACTCGCTCGCTACCTCTCGCAGTCGCTGGGCCGCGGCCTCCGGCGGCACGTCGTTGATGAACACGCCCATGCCGGACTCGGAGCCCGCGAGGAACTTCAGCTTGCCGGTGGTCCGCCGGATGGTGAAAAGCTCCAGGTGCAGTCCGAACTCCTCGCGGCCGGGGACCCTGAAGGGAGCCTGGTGCCAGGCGGAGATGTACGGGGTCGGCGGCTCGCCGGGGCCGAAGATCCGGTCGAATCGCCTCAAGAGTTCCAGATAGATCTGTGGGAACTCTGTGCGGGCGCCCTCGTCGAGTTCCCGCAGGTCGGGGACGCGGTGGCGCGGGTGGAGGTGGACCTCGTACGGCCAGTGCGCGGCGTACGGCACGAAGGCGACCCAGTGCTCGCCCTCCAGGACGACGCGGTCGCCGTCGGCGAGCTCGCGGGCGACGACGTCGTCGAAGAGGTTGCGGCCGGTCTCCGCGCGGTGGGCCTCCATCGAGCGGAGCATCTGCTCGGTGCGCGGGGTGACGAACGGGTAGCCGTAGATCTGCCCGTGCGGGTGGCCGAGGGTGACGCCGATCTCGGCGCCCCGGTTCTCGAAGCAGAACACCTGGGTGACCTGCGGGAGCTCGGCGAGGTCGGCGGTGCGGTCGGTCCACGCCTCCAGGACCAGGGCGGCCTGGTCCTCGGTGAGGCCGGCGAACGACACGTCGTGGTCGGAGGTGAAGCAGACGACCTCGCACCGGCCGGAGTCACCGGCGAGGGAGGGGAAGCGGTTCTCGAAGACGGCGACGTCGTAGTGGGTGTCGGGGATCTCGCTGAGCCGGCCCTCCTGCGAGGGGCAGAGCGGGCACTCGTCGGCCGGCGGGTGGTAGGTGCGCCCCTGGCGGTGCGAGGCGATGGCCACCGAGTCGCCGAGCAGGGGGTCGTGGCGGATCTCCGAGTCCTCCCCGGAAGCGGGGACGGCATCCAGCGGCCGCAGGTCGACGGCGTCGCGGACGGTGTCGTCCGCGGAGTCGTAATAGATCAGCTCACGGCCGTCGGCGAGGGTCGTAACCGTCTTCTTCACCAGGCTCCTCCATATAACGCGACACCCTCCAAACATAACCGCACATAACAAATCACAAGTCAACACGGAACGTCAATGCCGCCGAGTCCTGTGAGCAGCATGTGCAGATGGATGGGCAGATCAGGACATTTCCTCCCGTCCGATCACGATCAAACAAAGAACGTCATGCGACCTGTTCATTTTCTGAACACATAGGCGTAGGTTCCGACGGGTTCAGTTCGCGCAACGAAGCGAGTACCCCCCATGCACTATCTGGCCGAAGGGCTCCGGCTCCCCACGAACGGGCTCGATTACACAATCCTGGCGATCTACTTCGTCGTGGTGCTCGGCATCGGCTTCGCCGCCCGGGCCAGTGTGAAGACGAGTCTCGACTTCTTCCTGTCCGGAAGGTCACTGCCCGCCTGGGTGACCGGTCTGGCCTTCGTCGCGGCGAATCTCGGTGCCACCGAGATCCTCGGCATGGCGGCGACCGGCGCGCAGTACGGCGTCGCGGTCGTCCACTGGTACTGGATCGGCGCCATCCCCGCCATGGTCTTCCTCGGCCTGGTGATGATGCCCTTCTACTACCGGTCGAAGGTCCGCTCCGTACCGGAGTTCCTGCTCCAGCGCTTCGACAAGTCGGCGCACCTGCTGAGCTCGGCCCTCTTCGCCTTCGCGGCGATCCTGATCGCCGGTGTGAACCTCTACGCGCTGTCGATCGTCGTGGAGGCCCTGCTGGGCTGGCCGAAGTGGGTCGCGATCGTCGTGGCCGGCATCTTCGTGCTGCTCTACATCACCATCGGCGGCCTCTCCTCGGCGATCTACAACGAGGTGCTCCAGTTCTTCGTCATCCTTGCCGCGCTCATACCCCTGACCATCCTCGGTCTCAAGCGCGTCGGCGGCTGGGACGGTCTGACCGGCTCGCTGGAGCAGAGCCACGGCGAGAACTTCCTCTCCGCCTGGGGCGGGACGGGCATCGGTGACGCCAACCCGCTCGGCGCCAACTGGCTGACGATCATCCTCGGCCTGGGCTTCGTGCTCTCCTTCGGCTACTGGACGACCAACTTCGCCGAGGTGCAGCGTGCCCTGTCCGCGAAGAACCTCTCGGCCGCCCAGCGCACCCCGCTCATCGCCGCGTTCCCGAAGATCTTCATCGTCTTCCTCGTGATGATCCCGGGCATGGTCGCCGCCGTCGTCGTCCCGAACATCGGATCGGCCCACTCGGACCTCACGTACAACGACGCCATTCCGCTGCTGATGCGGGAGCTCCTGCCCAACGGTGTGCTCGGTATCGCGGTGACCGGTCTGCTGGCCGCGTTCATGGCCGGTATGGCCGCCAACGTCTCGTCGTTCAACACGGTGTTCACCACGGACATCTGGGCGCGTTACGTGCAGAAGGACAAGCCGGACGCGTACTACCTGAAGTTCGGCCGCGGCGTCACGGCCGCCGGTGTGCTGGCCTCGATCGGCACCGCGTTCATCGCTTCGAGCTTCTCGAACATCATGAGCTACCTCCAGACGCTCTTCTCCTTCTTCAACGTCCCGATGTTCGTGGTCTTCATCATCGGCATGTTCTGGAAGCGCGCGTCGATGAAGTCCGGAGTCTGGGGGCTGGTCGCGGGCACCACCGCGGCGATGGTCAACTACTTCGTCATCTACAAGCAGGGCATCATCGACATCCCCTCCGACCAGGGCGCCAACTTCGTCTCCGCGATCGTCGGATTCGTCGCCGGCGCGGTCGTCATGGTCGCCGTCACCCTCTTCACCGCGCCCAAGCCGGAGGCCGAACTGGCCGGTCTGGTCTACGGGACCGAGGCCCCCGGCGCCGACGAGCCGCCCGAGGAGGGCGACGACGCCTGGTACCGCAAGCCGGCACTCCTCGGCTGGGGCGCCATCGTCCTCGCCGCCCTCTGCTACCTGCCCTACTCGCTCTGATCGGAGGCACTCACCATGTCCGACCTGCACAAGGAAGTCTCCGAGCTGGAGCAGAAGTCCGCGACCGCGGCCCGGCTCTTCGACATCCGGCGGATCATCGGCGGTCTCTTCGTGGTCTACGGAGTGATCGTCACCATCGCCGGTATCGACCCGTCCGACGCCGACCTGAAGAAGGCCGAGGGCGTCCACATCAACCTCTGGACCGGCCTGGCCATGCTGGCACTCGGCCTCTTCTTCCTGATCTGGATGAAGCTGCGCCCGGCCCAGGTGCCCGACGGGGCGCCCGGCACGCCGGAGAGCTGACCGGAACGCCGCAGGGGCCGGACCGTCACGCGTTCACGCGAGGCCGTCCGGCCCCTGCGGCATTCCCGGCGCGGCCCGGTCGAGCAGTCCCGTACGGGCCGCGAGTGCGGCGGCCTCCAGCCGGGAGCCGACCCCGAGCTTCATCAGCACCCGCTGCACATGGGTGCGGGCGGTGCTCGGCGCGATCCCCATGCCCGCCGCGATCAGCCGGGTGTCCTCACCCTCGGCGACCCGCACCAGCACCTCGACCTCGCGCGGGGTCAGCATGCGCAGCAGCCGCTGCCCCTCGTCGTCCGGCTGGACCGCCGGGTGCAGCAGCTCGGCGAACGCGCCGCGCAGCAGCTGCGGGGCGACCGCGACCTCTCCCGCGCGGGCCTTGACCATGGCGCGCTCGACGCCCTCTATGCGTTCGTCGTGGCGGACGTAACCGGCCGCTCCCGCGGCGAAGGCGGCGGCGATCCCCCGCGGGCTCGGCACCGGTCCGAGCACCACCACCGCGACCTGCGGGCGCTCCCGTCCGATCCGTACGATCGGGTCGAACGCCCCGGGTTCGGCGGGCGCCGCCGTGCCGAACAGGCAGACCTCCGGCGCCCTGCTGACGACGAGTTCCGCGGCCCCCGAGGTCGGCGCGGCTGCCGCGAGCACCCGGTGCCCGCGCAATTTCAGCGCCGAGGCGAGTGCCTCGGCGAGCAGACGGTGGTCATCGACCACCATGAGCCGCACGCCCATCGAGATAGCCCCCACGTGTGCAGCGCACTACCGCTGCGTAACTCCGAACAGGCCCCCCGGCCTCTCTGACCCGGCAAGTTACACGCTTGTTCGACGTGGCGCGCCCTCTACCGGGCAGAAGCCCCCCTGAATGCCGAATTCTGAGTCATTCAGTACTACTTGCCCGTCGGAAAACGATCGGCCCTGCCGGTCGGATGATCAACCGGCAGGGCCGTTCCGCCTGACCCGCCCGGGAGCGGGCCGGGCGGGTCAGACGGTGCTGAAGGAGACGACGAGGTACTGCTTGTCGTCCAGTGTGCTGGACTTGCTGGGCTCACTGACCATCTGCTCGGAGATGAACAGCCGGCCCTTCTCGTAGATGAACTCGGCGTAGTTGACGGAGAAGCTGGTCTCCGCCTCGCGCACCGACTCGTCGTCCGGGTTGACCATCAGCACGGTCTCCTCGAAGGTCGAGCCGTTGATGGAGACGATCTGGCCGCCCTTGTCGTACGGGGGCCTCTTGTACGCGATGACGTTGGAGCCGTCCGTGCGCAGCGGGGTCAGCGTGTAGCGGTCGCCCGCGTCCGCCCTGCCTCCGACGAGCTTGCCGGTGGTGAGGTCGAAGGCGACGATCTCGTTGGTGTCGCCGTACTCGCCGCCGCCCTCGTGCTCCTCGGTCGGCACGTAGATCCTGTTGTTGCCGACGGCCAGCGAGGTGCAGTCCTCGACCTCGGTGGAGCCGCAGTCGCCCGCGTACTTGTCCGCGTCGGCGGAGATCCGGACGATGAGCTTGCCGGTGGCCGCGTCGATGGAGAAGAAGTCCGAGATGCTGCTGCCGTCGCCGGCGGTGTCGCCGACGTCGGCCGCGACGACGAGCGGCTTGGTGGAGACGATGTGCGCGTACTCGACGCCGGCCGGCATGTTGTACGAGGAGAGCGGTGCGCCGGTGGTCGGGTTGAGCGCCTGGATGGTCAGCTGCGGTTCGTCGTAGCTGCCGCACTTGCGCACGACCGCGAGGGCCTCGCCGCCGCCGTAACCCATGTCGTAGCAGTTGTTGGTGTCGGCCTTCGGCTTCCAGAGCTCGGCGCCGTTCGCGAGGTTGAAGGCGGCGCCGCCGCTGGTGCCGCCCGCGGCGACCGTGGTGCCGCTGAGCGTGACCTCGTTGAACCTGACGGGCTCGTCACCGCTGGCGGAGGAGGTGACGGACTTGCTCCACATCAGCTTGCCGGTGGCGAGGTCGAGCGCGCCGATCCGGTTGCAGGAGGGGTACTTGTCCTTGGCGGTCGGCTTGCCCTCCTGGAAGGCGATGGCCGTCTTGTAGTCCTTGCTCATGTGCCGGGACGCGGCGCAGACCTGGCCTTCCAGCGGGATGGACCAGAGTTTGGTGCCCTTGGCGAGGTCGTAGCCGACGATCTCGTACACGCCGGACTTCACGTACACCTTGTCGGTGGCCCAGGAGCCGGCGACGACCGTGGTGTCGGTGACCTTCGGGTGCGGAAGCTGGAAGCCGACCTTGGACTTGGTGTCGGACGGTGCCTTCTCGGTGCCGCCGGCCAGGCCGTCGCCCTTGCCTCCCTTGCCCTCGCCGTCGGCGCCGCCGCCGTCGGGGCCGGCCGAGGACGCCTCGTCCTGCTTGCCGTCGTCACCGCTGCTGGAGGCGTAGATGATCCCGCCGCCGACGATCAGCACCACGGCGACGACCGCGGCGACGATGATCTGCATCTGGGTGGTGAACTTCTTGCCGCCGCCGGGCTGGGGGGTGGCGTACTGCGGCTGCATCGGCGCGGTCGGGTAGCCGTACCCCTGCTGCGGGTACATGCCGGGCTGGCCGGGCGGGGGCGTCTGCGGGAAGCCGTAGCCGGGCTGGGCCGGCGGCTGCCCGGGAGGCGGTCCCTGCGGGAAGCCGTAACCGGGCTGGGCCGGCGGCTGCCCGGGAGGCGGTGCCTGCGGGTAGCCGTACGCCGGGTTCTGCGGCGGCTGCCCCGGCGGGGGCGTCTGCGGGAAGCCGTAGCCACCGGCGGGCGGCGGGGGCGGGCTGCCGTAGCCACCGGCGGGCGGCGGGGGCGGGCTGCCGTAGCCACCGGCGGGCGGCGTGGGCGGTGCGGCCGGGGGCTGCTTGGCCAGCGGGTCGGCGGGCGGCGGGGTGGGTGCGCCGAAACCGCCGGGCGGCGGGTCCTGCGGTGCTCCGAATCCGCCCTGGGGCGGTTCGTTGGGCGGCTGGGGCGGCTGGGTCATGGCGTACGTACCTCTGCGGAGTCTGAGAAGGAGGGGCTGCGGTGGCGGTCGTCGGCCGTCACTTGCCGAAGGCCATCATGGTCGTCTGTTCCTTCTCCTCCTCGTCGTTGCTCGCGCTGACGCGGTCGCTGACGACGAAGGAACGGCCGCCCACATAGAAGGTCTTGGACGAGAAGAAGTTCTCGATCCGGGTCGTGGAGTCCGGGTGCTGCAGCACCACCTCGGGCGCCCCTCCGGTAGGTGCGATCGTCGCGATGGCCCCGCCCTTGTCGTACGAGGGCTCCAGGTAGACCAGGACCTTGCCGCCCTCCATACCCAGCGGCTTCATGGTGCGCTCGGCGGGCGCCGCCGACTTCCACTTGGTCTTGCCGGTGTTCAGGTCGAACGCGATGACCTTGTTGGTGCGGCCGGTGCCGCTGGTGTCGTCCTCGGTCATCATGTAGAAGGTGTTGGCGTCGGCGGCGAGACCGCTGCACCCTTCCAGCTGCTGGCCGAAGACCGAGAAGTCGTTCCCGCAGTCGACGGCGGGGTTGTCCCCCTTGTCACTGATCAGCTGGGAACGGAGCGCTCCGTTCTCCTTGAGCGCGAGGATGCCCCACTTCTTCTCCTCGCGCTGGGTCAGCGAGACGACGAGCGGGCTCACCGAGTAGACCTTGTCGATCTCCCAGCCGCGCTTGGGCTGGTACGTCCACTTGGCCTTCCCGGTGGTCGGGTCGACCTCCTGGATCTGGTGCTGCGGGTTGTCCACGTCGTCGGTGCGGCAGCTCACCGCGGCGATCAGCTTGGGGCCGCCGGCGAAGGCGAACGGCTGGCAGTTGCCCGACGGCTTGCCGAACAGCTCCTTGCCGTCGCTGACCCGGTAGGCGTTGGAGTTGCTCGTACGGCCGACGGTCAGGGTGTCACCGCTGATCGCCAGGCCGATGTCGGACAGCAGGTCCCAGGTGCCGTTCTTCTTGACCGACTTCTTCCAGCCGGCCTTGCCGGTGTTGAGGTCGATCATCTGGAGGTCGGCGCAGTCGGCCCTGTCCGTCGTGCCGTTCTTCACGCCGATGACGATCTTGCCGTCGGCGGTGGCCGTCCCGGGCGCCGAGCACATGTCGGCGGGCAGCGGGAGCTTCCACTTCTCCTTGCCGTCCGCCACGGAGTAGCCGACGACCGAGCGGTACATGCCCTTGACGATCGTGTCCCCTACGATCCACGGGCCGTACACGTCGGCGCCGTTGCGCGGAAGGTCGACGTCGTTCTTCGTCAGCCAGAGGACCTTCGCCTCGCCGTCCTTGCGCCCGGCGTTGAGGTCGTCGTTCGCCTCACGGCCGTCGCCCTTGCCGTCGCCCTGGTCAACGGTGGGCGAGGTGCTCGGGTCAGGGGCGCCGCTGCTGGACTTGGCGACGGGCTTCTTCTCGTCGTCGTCACCGCTCGTGGCGAAGAAGATGCCGGCGCCGGCGACGAGGAGCACGGCGACCGCGGCACCGATGATGACGGCGGGCTTGCCCTTGAAGGGACCGCTGCCGGAGCCGCCGGGCGCGGGGGTGCCGGGGTACTGCTGCTGCGGGTAGCCGTAACCGGGCTGTTGACCGTAGGGGCCGGGCTGTTGCGCGTACGGGCCGGCCGGGGCGCCGTAGGGACCGGGCTGCTGGGCGTACGGGCCGGGCGCCGGCTGACCGGGTGCCTGCGGGTAGCCGTAGCCCGGCTGCGCCCCCGGTGCCTGCGGGTAGCCGTAACCGGGCTGCGCGGGCGGAGGCGTCTGCGGCGCGCCCGGGGGCGGCGTCTGCGGGGGCACGGGCGGCATCTGCGGCGGGGCCGCCGGTGGTGACTGCGGCTGGGGCGGCTGGGGGGTGCCCTGCGGATCCTGCGGAGCCCCGAAGCCCCCCTGCGGCGGTTGCTGGCTGGGCGGCTGGGTCATCAGCACGTCCCCCTTCGTGCGGTCCGGTGCCCGGTCCGGTCTCCCCCGCGATTCCGCTGGGCTCAGAGGATCAGGTGCAAGGAATCTCTGAATTCCCCCCGGAAAGGAGCGAATCGGGCATGGCTTCCGCGGCGTTACGACAGTCGAGCGGGGCTTCTTTGTACCACCCGCACCACACAGGGCACCGGTTCGGTCCACCCCCTGTTCCCAAGGGAGAACCGGGCCGTGACGCCGTCGTTATGCACCTGTCACGGCCGCCCGGGCCCGTCCTCCCCGATGCTCCGTCAACTGTGCCCGGGAGGTGCGGCTTTCACAGGATCCTCGCAGGTGCGCCCTATTCGCCGAAGACCAGCAGCGCGGTCGCCGCCATCTCCTCCTCGTCGTCGTCCGCGCTGATCCGGGTCGCCAGCAGTACGGAACGGCCTCCCGCATAGGCGACTTTCGGCTCGAAGAGGGAGCTTTCGGTCTCGGCCGCCGACGCCGGGTGCTTCAGCAGTGTCCGGAGTTCTCCGCCGGTCGGTGCGAGCGTGGCGATCGATCCGGCCTTGCGGTACGACGCCTGCACGTGGACGAGCACGTCCGTGCCTTCCATGCGCAGCGGCCACACCAGCCGGTGGCCGGGTGCGGCGGCCTTCCAGACGGCCTTGCCGGTGGCCAGGTCGAAGGCGACGACCTTGTTGGCCTCCCCCTCCTTGTCGGCCTTCGGCTCGGTCGACAGATAGACGCGGCCGCTGTCGGCCGCGACACCGGCGCAGCCGTCGAGGTTGCCGCCCTCCGTCACGGAGTCCTCGTCGCACCGCACGGCGTAGTTATCGTCCCCGCCGGCCAGCTGGGAGCGGTAGGTGCCGTCGTCGTTCAGGACGGCGATGGCCCACTTCTCGGGCTGCTTGATCGAGATGACGAGCGGGCTCACGGAGTAGACGTGCGCGACCTCCCAGCCGGGCTTCAGCCGGTACGTCCACTTCGGGGCACCGGTGGTGGGGTCGACCTCCTGCACCTCCTGCTGGACGGGGTCGTCGGGCTGCGCCTGGCAGCTGACGGCTCCGATCATCCGGGCGCCGCTGGTGTAGGCGTACGGCTGGCAGACGCCCTCGCGCCTGCCGAAGAGCTCCTTGCCGTCGCTGATCCGGAAGGCGGAGGTGTTGCCGGTGCGTCCAAAGGTCAGTGTGTCGCCGTTGACGGCCATGGCGACGTGGGACAGGGCGTCCTGCGCCCCGGTGCGCGGGACCGTCTTCCTCCAGCCCGCCCTGCCGGTACGGAGGTCGATCATCTGGAGGACGGAGCAGTCCGCTTCCTCCTCCGCGACGTTGTCCTCGACGGCGACGACGATCTTCCCGTCCGCGGTGGGCAGGGTGGGCGCCGCGCAGAGGTCGGTGGGAAGGGCCAGGGACCACTTCTCGGTGCCGCCGGCCGCCGCGTAACCGGTCACCTTGCGGTACATGCCCTTGGCGACGATGTCCCCGGCGAACCAGGGGCCGTAGGCGTCCTCGCCGTACGCGGGCAGGTCGACGCCGTTCGCCGCGAGCCACGCGACCTTCGCCTCGCCCGGCTCGCGCCCCGCGTTGAGTTCGGCGGCGGTCGGTGCGGTGACGGTCCCGTCCTTGTCCGCCGTGGGTGAGCCGCTCGGCTTCGCGACGTCACCGCTCTCTCCGGCGACGGGCTTCTTCGTGCCGCCCCCGTCGTCGCCCGTGGCCAGCCATATGCCGCCGCCGGCCAGCAGCAGCACGGCGAGCGCGGCGCCGACGACCACACCGGTCCGGCCCTTGAACCGGCCACCGCCGCCGGGCCCCGGCGGCGGTCCGCCCGGTGCCGTGACGGTGGGCGGCTGCGGCGGACCGCCGTAACCCGGGTGCTGGGCATAAGGGTTCGGCTGGGCGTACGGGGCGGGCTGCTGGGTGCCGGGACCGTAGGGGCCCGGCTGCTGGGCGTACGAGCCCGGCTGCTGCGGCGGGTATCCGTATCCGGGTGCCGGCTGAGGGGCCCCGGGCGGACGGTCGTGCGCGGCACCGAAGCTTCCCTCGGGCGGTTGCGGGCCGGGCGGCTGGGTCATCAGCACGTCCCCCTTCGTGCGGTCCGGTGCCCGGCGCGTTCACACGGCCGGGCGGAGTCCTCTGCGCCGTCCGCGGCGCGGCGGGCGGGCCGCCCGCTCACTCGCCGAAGGCGAGCATCGTCTTCGTGCTCATCTCGGCCTCGTCGTCCTCGGTGGTGCCGACCAGCGGCAGGGTGAGGAGGGAACGGCCGTCCTCGTAGTCGACCTCGGCGGCGGTCATGCCCGCCTCGATGGCGGCCGTCGACGCGGGGTGGGTGAGCAGCGTCCGCGGCTCGCCGCCGGTGGGTGCGAGCGTCGCGATCTCGCCGCCCCGTGTCTCGGTGGCGGCCACGTGGACGAGCAGCTTCCCGCCGTCCACACGCATCGGTTCCATCCTCCGCCCGAGCGGGGCGTCGGCCGCCCATTTCTGCCGGCCGGTGTCGAGGTCGAACGCGACGACCCGGTTGTCGATGTCGAACTCGACGTGCTTCCGCTTGGTCGAGATGTAGAAGGTGTCGTCGTCCGCGGCGGCGCCCTCGCAGTCGTCCCTGTTCCTGGAGAGGACCAGGTAACCGCCGCACCTCACCTCGTAGTCGGCGAAACCGAGGTCGACGTCCCGGGTGCCCAGATCGATCCGCGAACGGTAGGTGCCGTCGTCCCTCAGGGCGACGAGCCGCCATGCGTCGTCCTTGCCCATCGCCACCACCAAGGGGCTGACCGAGTAGACCTGTTCGACGGACCAGCCCTCCTCGACGGCGTACCGCCACTTCAGCTTTCCGGTCGCCGGGTCGAACTCCTGGACCTCGTGGCCCTCCGCGCAGTTCGCGAGGGCCACCGTCCGGGGTCCGCTCACGAAGGAGTAGGACTGGCAGTCGCGTGGCTGTGCGGCGAACAGCTCCTGCCCGTCGGCCGCCCGGTAGGTGTGGACCTGTCCGGGGCGCGCGAACGTCACCGTGGCGCCGTTCGACGCCATGGCTGGCCGCCGCTGGATGTCGGGGTTGTTCGGCATGGACTTCGTCCAGCCCGTCTTCCCCGTCCGCAGGTCGATCATCTGCATGACCGAGCAGTCCGCGCCGGTGTCGGTCTCCTCCCCCTCGGTCACGACGACGATCTTGCCGTCCGTGGTGGGCAGGGTGGGCGCTCCGCAGATCTCCTTCGGCAGCCGCAGGCTCCACCGCTCCGCCCCGTCGGACATCGAGTAGCCCGACACGGTGCGGTAGAAGGACTTGGCGACGATGTCGCCGGCCCTCCACGGCCCGTACACGCCCATGGCCCGGGCCGGGAGGTCGACGCCCAGGCTCCGGACCCAGCGGACCTTCGCCTCGCCCGGCTCGCGGAGGCCGTCGAGCCGCGCCGCCAGTTCGGCGTCGCTCTCGCCCTCGCCGTCGCTCTTCCCGTCGCTCTGGCCGGCCGTGGGCGCGGGTCCGGCGGCCGGCTTCCTGCCGTCGTCACCGCTCAGGGCGAACCAGACGCCGCCCCCGGCGACCAGGACCAGGGCGAGCACGGCGCCGACGACCGCGCGGGTCCTGCCCTTGGAGCGGCCACCGCCGCCGGGGCCGGCCGGTCCCGTGCCACCGGGCGGCTGCGGCGGCGGGGGGCCGTAACTCCCCTGCGCCGTCGGCCCGTACGGCCCGGGATGCGGGGCGTACGGGGTCGGCGGGTGACCGTATCCAGGGGCGCCGGGCGGCGGATCGTACGGGGCTCCGAAGCTCCCCTGCGGTTGTTGGCCGGCAGGCTGAGTCATCGGCGGATCCCCCTCGTACGTCCATGGCTCCGCAGGGTCACGCCAACCCGAGCGGATCTACTTTCTACCACCCGCCCGGGCACGGCTCTCGGCCCGCACCGGGGCCATCCGTCAGGCGTCCTCGGCCAGTTCCAGCCAGCGCATCTCCAACACGTCCCGCTCCGCGACCAGTTCGCGCAGCTCGGCGTCGAGGGTGGCGACCTTCTCGAAGTCGGTGGCGTTGTCGGCGATCTGCGCGTGCAGTGCCGTCTCCCTGGTCGACATCTTGTCGAGCTGCCGCTCGACCTTCTGGAGCTCCTTCTTCGCGGCGCGCGCCGCCTGCGGCGAGACCGTCTCGGCCGGTGCGGCCTTCGGCGCCGAGGACCCGGCGGCGGAGGCGGGCGTCGCCGTCTCCTCCATGCGCTGCCTGCGCTCGATGTACTCGTCAATGCCGCGCGGCAGCATCCGCAGCGCGTGGTCGCCGAGGAGCGCCATCACCTTGTCGGTGGTCCGCTCGATGAAGAACCGGTCGTGGGAGATCACGATCATCGATCCGGGCCAGCCGTCGAGGAGGTCCTCCAGCTGGGTCAGGGTCTCGATGTCCAGGTCGTTGGTGGGCTCGTCGAGGAAGAGGACGTTGGGCTCGTCCATCAGCAGCCGCAGGATCTGCAGCCGGCGCCGCTCACCGCCGGAGAGGTCGCCGACGGGGGTCCACTGCTTCTCCTTGGCGAAGCCGAACTGCTCGCAGAGCTGCCCGGCCGTCATCTCACGGCCCTTGCCGAGGTCGACGCGGTCGCGGACCTGCTGGACGGCTTCGAGGACCCGCAGGTTCGGGTTGAGTTCGGCGACCTCCTGGGAGAGGTAGGCGAGCTTGACGGTCTTGCCGACGACGACCTTCCCGGCCGCGGGCTGCACGTCGCCCTGGCTGCGGGCCGCCTCGGCGAGCGCGCGCAGCAGCGAGGTCTTGCCCGCGCCGTTGACGCCGACGAGGCCGACGCGGTCGCCGGGGCCGAGCTGCCAGGTGAGGTGGGTGAGCAGCGTCTTGGGTCCGGCCTGGACGGTCACGTCCTCCAGGTCGAAGACGGTCTTGCCGAGCCGGGCGTTGGCGAACTTCATCAGCTCGCTGGTGTCGCGCGGGGGCGGCACATCGGCGATCAGCTCGTTGGCGGCCTCGATGCGGTAGCGCGGCTTGGACGTGCGCGCGGGGGCGCCCCGGCGCAGCCAGGCCAGCTCCTTGCGCATCAGGTTCTGCCGCTTGGACTCCTCGGTGGCGGCGATCCGCTCCCGCTCGGCCCGCGCGAACACGTAGTCGCTGTAGCCGCCCTCGTACTCGTGGACCGCGCCGCGCTGGACGTCCCACATGCTGGTGCAGACCTGGTCGAGGAACCACCGGTCGTGGGTGACGCAGACGAGTGCGGACCGGCGGGCGCGCAGGTGTCCTGCCAGCCAGGAGATGCCCTCGACGTCGAGGTGGTTGGTGGGCTCGTCGAGGACGATCAGGTCCGGCTCGCCGATGAGCAGCTTGGCCAGCGCGATCCGGCGCCGCTCGCCGCCGGAGAGCGGGGCGATGACGGTGTCCAGGCCGTGTTCGAAGCCGGGGAGGGCGAGGCCGCCGAAGAGTCCGGTGAGTACGTCGCGGATCTTGGCGCTGCCGGCCCACTCGTGGTCGGCGAGATCGCCGATGACCTCCTGGCGGATGGTCTTCGCCGGGTCCAGGGAGTCGTGCTGGGTGAGGACACCGAGACGCAGCCCGCCGTTGTGGGTGACGCGGCCGGTGTCGGCGTCCTCCAGCTTGGCGAGCATCCGGATGAGCGTCGTCTTGCCGTCGCCGTTGCGGCCGACGACGCCGATCCGGTCGCCCTCGGACACCCCGAGGGATACACCGTCGAGCAGGGCACGGGTGCCGTACACCTTGCTGACCTGCTCGACATTGACCAGATTGACGGCCATTTCACTCCTGCGACGGGGGTCCCTGCGTCGGGGACCGCTCGGCGTCCCAGGGTAGTCGCCACGCGGGGTGCGATAGCGTGCGGCGATCGATCATGGGGAGAAACCCCAGGTCGGAGCGGTTCGGAACATCTTCGGGGTGGGGACTTCATGATGCGTGGAGCGGTACGGGCTCTGATTCCGGCGGCGGTGGCGGCGGTGGCGCTGGCCGGCTGTTCGTCGTCGTCCGGCGGCGGTGACGGTGCGGACCCGGGGAAGAACGGGGACAGCGCCCCTTCCGGGGCCGCCGGGAGCACCGCCGCGGCGAAGGGCGTCACGCTCGGCGGCGCGGGCTCGCCCTGCGAGCTGCCGGTGACGTTCGACCTGGCGGCGGACTGGAAGCCGCAGGCCGTCACGGTGGAGCCGGGTTCCGACCTGGCCGCGCTGGGCGAACAGGGCCCGGTCACCATGGTCTGCGAGGTCGACGCGAAGCCGGCGGGGAACATCGGCTACCTCCGCGTGTGGCAGGGCGAGGCGTCCGGCGACACCCCCCGCGCGGTGCTGGAGGCCTTCGTCAAGGCCGACCCGAACGCGGGCGAGGCCGCGTACACCGAGGTCGAGGCCGGTCCGCTGCCCGCCGCCGAGGTCGGCTACACCGTGAGCGGCGAGCTGCTGGACGAGCCGAAGACCGAGCACGCCTTCGCGGTCACGACCCCCGACGGCCCGGTCGTGGTGCACCTGGGCGGGCTGGACTCCCAGGAGCACCAGGAGATGCTCCCGGCGTACGAGCTGGCGAAGAAGACGCTGAAGCTGGGCTGACGGCGACGGCTGCGTGCCCGTCCCCCGCCGTCTCCCCCTGTCAGACGACCGTGGCGCCCGCCGCCGGGGACACCGCCACGCGGGCGTTGCGGCAGGTGCCCGAGGTCAGCAGCGCGTCGGCCACCTTCCGCGCGGACTCCTCGTCGGCGGTCAGGAACGCCGTGGTCGGTCCGGAGCCGGAGACCAGCGCGGCCAGGGCCCCGGCGGCGGTGCCCGCCTCGAGGGTGTCGGCCAGTGCGGGGCGCAGGGAGAGCGCGGCGGCCTGGAGGTCGTTGGAGAGGGCATCCGCGAGGATGGTGGCGTCCCCCTTGCGCAGGGCGGTCAGCAGGGCCGGCGAGGCGGCCGGCTCCGGGACGTCCGTGCCGGCGGTGAGCCGGTCGAACTCGCCGTACACGGCCGGGGTGGAGAGCCCGCCGTCGGCGACGGCGAAGACCCAGTGGAAGGTGCCGCCGACCTCGACGGGCGTCAGCTGCTCACCGCGGCCGATGCCGAGGGCGGCCCCGCCGACCAGGCTGAACGGCACGTCGCTGCCCAGCTCGGCGCAGATCTCCAGGAGTTCCTCCTGGGTGGCGCCGGTGCCCCACAGGGCGTCGCAGGCCAGCAGGGCGGCGGCGCCGTCGGCGCTGCCGCCCGCCATGCCACCGGCGACGGGGATGTCCTTGGCGATGTGGAGGTGGACGTCGGGGGCGATGCCGTGCCGGGCGGCCAGCGCGATCGCGGCGCGGGCCGCGAGGTTCGTGGCGTCCAGCGGGACCTGGTCGGCGTCCGGTCCCGAGCAGGTGATGCGCAGGGCCTCGGCGGGGGTGACGGTGACCTCGTCGTACAGGCCGACGGCGAGGAAGACGTTGGCCAGGTCGTGGAAGCCGTCGGGGCGCGCGGCGCCCACCGCGAGCTGCACGTTGACCTTGGCGGGTACGCGGACGGTGACGCTCTGGGTCATGCGGAGGGCTCCGGCTTGTTCTCGGCGATGGCGGCGAACTCCTCGACGGTGAGGGCCTCGCCGCGCGCCTGCGGCGAGATCCCCGCGGCGGTCAGGGCGGCCTCGGCGGCCGGGGCGGAGCCCGCCCAGCCGGCCAGTGCGGCGCGCAGCGTCTTGCGGCGCTGGGCGAAGGCGGCGTCCACGACGGCGAAGACCTCGGTCCTGCTCGCGGTCGTACGGATCGGTTCCGTGCGCCGGACCAGCGACACCAGCCCCGAGTCGACGTTGGGCGCGGGCCAGAACACCGTGCGGCCGATCGACCCGGCGCGCTTGACGTCGGCGTACCAGTTGGCCTTGACCGACGGCACTCCGTAGACCTTGTTGCCGGGCTTGGCGGCGAGCCGGTCGGCGACCTCGGCCTGCACCATGACGAGGGTCCGCTCGATGGTGGGGAAGCGTTCCAGCATGGTGAGCAGCACCGGCACGGCGACGTTGTACGGCAGGTTGGCGACGAGCGCGGTCGGCGGGGGGCCGGGCAGCTCGGTGACGAGCATCGCGTCCGAGTGGACCAGGGCGAAGCGGTCGGTGCGCTCCGGCAGCCGTGCGGCGACGGTGGCGGGCAGGGCGCCCGCGAGCACGTCGTCGATCTCCACGGCGACGACCCGGTCGGCCGCCTCCAGCAGTGCCAGGGTCAGCGAGCCCAGGCCGGGCCCGACCTCGACCACCACGTCGTCGGGCCGCACCTCGGCGGTCCGTACGATCCTGCGGACCGTGTTGGCGTCGATGACGAAGTTCTGACCGCGCTGCTTGGTGGGGCGTACGCCCAGCGCTGCGGCCAGCTCGCGGATGTCTGCGGGGCCCAGGAGGGCGTCGGGCTCTGTGGTGCTCACCCGTCAAGCCTACGGCCGGAGCCAGGGCGCTCCGTCCGGCACGGGACCGAAGCCCCGCGTCTCGCGGAGGACGACGACCTCGTCGCCGTCGTCGAGCCCGGTGGCGGGGGCGGGGGCGACGAGGTCGCGGGCGCCGACCGTGACGCCCTCGGCCTCCAGGAGCTCCCCGACGTCGTCCGCGAAGGTGTGCAGGGTGCGGGACGTCCCGTCGACGCTGACGCGGACGGCCTTGTCCTGGGCGAGGAACGCGACGGTGCCGCCGGCCAGCACGGCGACGACCAGGGCGCGCGGGACGAGGCGCCGCAGGCTCTCCGGGGTGCCGGTGTGCCTCCGCGCCGCCCGGTGCCCGGCGGGCTCCTTCCGGCGGGCCGCCTGCCGGGGCACCAGCGGGGTGTCCAGCACCGTGGGGTCGTGGACCGGCAGGGGGCCGGGCCAGGGCCCGGCGGCGACGATGGTCCGCTCCTCGTGGAGGGAGCGCGTCGGTGCCGGGAGCGGGGCGGGGGGCCTCGGGGCCGGGGCGTGCCTCGTACGCCGACTGCCGCGCGGTGCGCGGTGACTGCCCTGCGAATGGCCCACGACGCTCCAGACGTTCCGGCCTGCCGACCCCGTTGCGCGGGGACGATAGCCGAGCCCCCGTAACCGTACAAAGTTGTACGATTACCCCACGTGTCGGCAGGCAGCCTCCCGCCCCCTCAGAAGTCGAACGCCCGCGCGGTGTTGTCGTAGACGGCGGCGGCCAGGGTGTCCTCGTCGGTGCCCCGCACCTCGGCCATGGCACGGAGCGTGACCGGGATCAGGTAGGGCGCGTTGGGCCGTCCGCGGTACGGGGCGGGGGTGAGGAAGGGGGCGTCCGTCTCGACGAGCACGAGTTCGGCGGGGGCGACGGCCAGCGCGTCGCGCAGGGGCTGCGCGTTCTTGAAGGTGACGTTGCCCGCGAAGGACATGAAGTACCCGGCGGCCGCGCAGATCCGGGCCATGTCGGCGTCCCCGGAGTAGCAGTGGAAGACGGTCCGCTCGGGCGCCCCGGCGTCGGCGAGGATCCGCAGGACGTCGGCGTGGGCGTCACGGTCGTGGATGACCAGGGCCTTGCCGTGCCGCTTGGCGATCTCGATGTGGGCCCGGAAGGACTCCTCCTGGGCGGCCACGCCCTCGGGTCCCGTACGGAAGTGGTCGAGGCCGGTCTCGCCGACGGCGCGTACGTGGGGAAGGGCGGCCAGCGCGTCGATCTCGGCGAGCGCCTCGTCGAGTGCGGCCCTCCCGCCCGGCTCCCGGGCCCCCTGGCGGGAGGTGCCCTCCGGGTCGCCGTGCACGATGCGCGGCGCCTCGTTGGGGTGCAGGGCGACGGAGGCGTGGACGGACGGGTGCGCGGCGGCGGTCTCGGCGGCCCAGTGCGAGCCCTTCACGTCGCAGCCCACCTGGACGACGGTGGTCACGTTGACCGCCGCGGCCCGGGCCAGGCCCTCCTCGACGGTTCCGTCCTGCATGTCCAGATGGGTGTGCGAATCGGCGACCGGAACCCTGAGGGGTTCGGGGAGCGGCGGGGCGTCGGTACGGCTCATGCCCTCGACTCTACGAGGGCATGAACCCTCTCTCACCGCCGGTGGAAGGGGCGCAGCAGATCGGACAGCTGCCAGTGGCGCGCCGACGGGCCGGCGGCCGGGACGGCGGTGGCCACGGACATCTCCTCGGGGGCCTCGTGACTGCCGGCCGCGGTCTGCCGGGGCCTGAGCAGCTGCTGCACGGTGGACACCCGGCCGGCGCGCATGATCCGCACCACGTCGCCACCGCAGTTCGCGCAGGCCGGGGTGGACAGCGGCGAGGGCACGCGCTCCCCGTCCGCCGTGTAGACCACGAACGCGTTGCCCGAGCTGTCGACGTGGTGCTGTATCTCGTAGGCCTGTTCCCAGCCGTACCCGCACCTCATGCAGGCGAAGGCGTACGCCTCGTGCACGGTGGCTGCTGCGATCTCACTCATGCCTGCTCCTCTTGTCCGCTGGACAAGCACTCCGGACAAGCACTCCGGATGGTGCGTTCCACCCTCAAGTGGACGCCCTCGCCGACGGCGACGCACCAGGTCTGCCGAGTGTTGGAACGCTTTTGGCCGATCCGTGGCCGAACTGCCCGCCACGCGGCTCGGGCTTTACATTTCAGGTTAGTCCTTTGCCCTGCTCCTGGCCGGTCCGAGCCGCGTTCTTTGCCGCCACCACCGCATCGAACACCTCCCGCTTGGGCAGCCCCGCGTCGGCGGCGACCGCCGCGATGGCCTCCTTGCGCCGCTCCCCCGCCTCCTCGCGCACCTGCACCCTGCGCACCAGCTCGGCGGCGTCCAGCGCCTCGCCCCCGGAGTCGGTGGCACCCTCGACCACGACGGTGATCTCGCCGCGCACGCCCTCGGCCGCCCAGACCGCGAGCTCGCCCAGCGGGCCGCGCTTGACCTCTTCGTACGTCTTGGTCAGTTCCCGGCACACGGCGGCCCTGCGGTCGGCGCCGAACACCTCGGCCATCGCGGCCAGGGTGTCGTCCAGCCGGTGCGGGGCCTCGAAGAAGACCATCGTGCGGCGCTCATCGGCCACCTCGCGCAGCTTCCCGAGCCGCTCGCCCGCCTTGCGCGGCAGGAAGCCCTCGAAGCAGAAGCGGTCCACGGGCAGGGCGGACAGCGCCAGCGCGGTCAGCACGGCCGACGGGCCCGGTACGGCGGTGACCTTGATGTCCTGCTCCACGGCGGCGGCGACGAGCCGGTAGCCGGGGTCGGAGACGGACGGCATCCCGGCGTCGGTGACGAGCAGGACGCGCGCGCCGCCGGCCAGGGCCTCGACGAGCTCGGGCGTACGCGCCGACTCGTTGCCCTCGAAGTAGGACACGACACGCCCCGTCGTGTGGATGCCCAGCGCCTGGGTGAGCCGGCGCAGCCGCCGGGTGTCCTCGGCGGCCACCACATCGGCCGTCTCCAGCTCGGCGGCGAGCCGTGGCGGGGCGTCCGCCACGTCGCCGATGGGGGTCCCTGCGAGTACGAGCGTTCCAGTCGTTCCAGTCACATCGGCCATCCTCCCAGCACGGGCGGCACCACTCGCACAGATGCGTTCCCTACGATGGCGCGGTGACGAGTACTGCGCCCGAAGCCCAGCAGGGCAACGACGCCGGGGATCACACCGGCGACCAGCCGCCTTCCTGGCAGCAGCGGCTGCGCCGCTTCGGCCATTCCCCACGGCCGGAGACGGGGCTGCGCGAGCGCCTGGACCCGCCGTACGCCCGCCCCGGCGCCCAGTTCTGGAACGTGGTCGGCGCCCCGCCGGTCCTCGCCGACCGCCTGGTGCGCTGGTCCGCCTGGGGCGGACCGCTGCTGGTCGCCCTGGTCGCCGGGGTGCTGCGGTTCTGGAACCTGGGCAGCCCGAAGGCGGTGATATTCGACGAGACGTACTACGCCAAGGACGCCTGGGCCCTGGTCAACCAGGGGTACGAGGGTTCCTGGCCCAAGGACGTCGACAAGCTGATCCTCAAGGACCCGTCCTCGGTGGACATCCCGGTGGACCCGGGTTACGTCGTCCATCCCCCGGTCGGCAAGTGGATCATCGGGTTCGGGGAACAGCTCTTCGGGTTCACCCCGTTCGGCTGGCGCTTCATGGTGGCGCTGCTCGGCACCCTCTCGGTCCTGATGCTGTGCCGCATCGGCCGGCGCCTGTTCCGCTCGACGTTCCTGGGCTGCCTGGCGGGCACCCTGCTCGCCGTGGACGGGCTGCACTTCGTGATGAGCCGCACCGCGCTGCTCGACCTGGTGCTGATGTTCTTCGTGCTCGCGGCCTTCGGCTGCCTCCTCATCGACCGCGACTGGTCCCGGCGCAAGCTGGCCGCCGCGCTCCCGGTCGACGAGGAGGGGCTGCTGCGCCCGGACGCGCACATCGCTGAAACGCTCCGCCTGGGGTGGCGCCCGTGGCGGATCACGGCCGGCCTGATGCTCGGCCTGGCCTTCGCGACGAAGTGGAACGGGCTCTACATCCTGGCCGCGTTCGGTGTGATGGCGGTGCTCTGGGACGTCGGCGCACGGCGCACGGCGGGCGCCGTCCAGCCGTACCGTGCGGTGGTCCTCAGGGACCTGCTGCCCGCGTTCGTCTCCACGGTGCCCGTCGCGATCGGCACGTACCTCGTCTCGTGGACCGGCTGGATCGTCACGGACAAGGGGTACTACCGCAACTGGGCCGCCACCGAGGGCAAGGGCGGCAGCTGGACCTGGCTGCCCGACTGGCTGCGTAGCCTGTGGCACTACGAGAACCAGGTCTACGAGTTCCACGTCGGCCTGACCTCCGGCCACACCTACCAGTCCAATCCGTGGAGCTGGATCGTGCTGGGCCGCCCCGTCTCGTACTTCTACGAGGAGAAGACGGGCTGCCTGGAGTCCTCGACCAACAAGTGCGCCCGCGAGGTCCTGGCGCTCGGCACCCCGCTGCTCTGGTGGGCGGCGTGCGTGGCACTGCTGTACGTGCTGTGGCGCTGGTTCTTCCGCCGCGACTGGCGTGCGGGCGCGATCGCGTGCGGGGTGGCGGCGGGCTGGGTGCCCTGGTTCTTCTACCAGGAGCGCACGATCTTCCTCTTCTACGCGGTCGTGTTCGTGCCGTTCCTGTGCCTGGCGGTGACGATGATGATCGGAGCCCTCCTGGGCCCGGCGGCCGGCACGGGCACCAAGCACCGCCTGGGCATGGACACCGCCGACCCCACGGGTGAACGCAGACGCACGCTGGGCGCGATCGCGGCGGGCGTGCTGGTGCTGCTGATCGTCTGGAACTTCATCTATTTCTGGCCGCTGTACACGGGCACGTCGATCCCGGAGGACTCCTGGCGCGACCGGATGTGGCTGGACACCTGGGTGTGACCGAGCCGACCGCGGCCACCCGGCCCCGTAACCGCAGGCAGCTCATCGTCGAGGCGGCCGGCCGCGTCTTCAGCGAGCACGGCTACCACGCGGCGTCCATGGAGAGGATCGCCGCCGGGGTGGGGATCACCGCGGCGGCGCTGTACCGGCACTTCCCGAACAAGTACGCGCTGTTCGCCGAGTGCGCCGACACCACGGCGGGCCGGCTCGTCGCCGCGCTCGACGAGGTGCCGCCCGGGGCGGCGCTTTCCGACGTGGTGAGCGCCCTCACCCGGGTCACCGTCGCGCACCGCGCGTCGGGCGGTGTGTACCGGTGGGAGGCCCGGTACCTGGACCGCGAGGACCGCCGGCGTCTCATGGTGAGGTTCGGGCACATCGTCGGGCGGGTCGCCGGGGCGGTGCGGCGTGAGTACGCGGTGCCTGACGACCGGCTGCGGGCCGTGGCGGCCCTCGGCGCGATCGGGTCCATCACGATGCATCACACCTCGATCGCCCAGCGGCGGGCCGAGGAACTGCTGTCGGCGTCCGCGCTGGGCGTCGCCGCGGCCGGCCCCGCGGCGGCCCGGAGGGGCGCACACCCGGTCGAGCTGCCCGCCCTGCCGGTGCCGCGCACACGGCGCGCGGAGATCCTCGCGGCCGCCGTCCCGCTGTTCGCCCGGGACGGCTTCACCAGCGTCACGAACGGGCAGATCGCGGAGGCGGTGGGGCTGGCCCCGTCCGCGCTCTACCGTCACTACTCCGGCAAGGTCGACATCCTGGCGGCCGCGTGCCTCCAGGCGGCGGGACTCCTGGCGCAGGGCGTCGACCGGAGCCTCCAGGAGGTGTCCGGCCCGCACGACGCCGTCGAGGCGCTGGCGGCGACGTACGTGGCGTACAGCTTCGAGCACACCGCGCTCAACAGCGTCGCCGAGGCCGAGCTCGCCGGCCTGCCGGCCGGCCTGCGGCAGCCCCTGGTCCTCGCCCAGCGCGAACACATCGCCGTCTGGGAGCAGCAGTTGCGGCTGGCCCGTCCGGAGCTGGACCCGCGTCAGGCCCGGGTGCTGGTGCACGCGGGGTTCGGGGTGGCGGTCGAGGCCGGACGCGGACTGCGGTGGCAGGACAGCTACCGCCACCGCGACGCCGTGACCTCCCTGGTCGTGGCGGCCCTGGGCCTCAGCCGGCCCTGTTCCCGGTCGGGATCGTGATCGGGGTGGTGGTCCCGGAGGAGCCCTTGTTGAGGAACAGCATGGCCAGGGCGCGCACGAACTGGTCGAACATGTAGAAGGTGCCGGGCATGACGGGCGACAGACCCTCACGGAACAGGATGTACGCCGGCCACGCGGTGCGGACGAGGGTCGCCGACACGTAGTCGCGTTTCAGTCCCAGCCAGTCGCCGACCTCGTCGCTGAGGACGTAGCGCACGAACTCGTTCAGGAACCCGCGCGTGACGCCGAGGTCGATCTGGGCGGTCAGGCCGAGCAGCTCCTCGGCCAGCTCGATGCCCTCGGTCGACGGGGTGAGGATCGGGGTGAGCACCTGCGCCGACTGCTTCTCGGCGGCCGCCCAGGTCTTGGGGATGTGCTCGTACGGCACACCGAGCAGGTGGACGGCGACCTGCCACGAGTGCAGGAACGCCTCCTGGTCGGCGGCCGGGTACGGGATCCTCCAGTCGAGCAGCTTCCTGTGGACGTAGGTGCCCAGGCTGTGGAAGGTGACCAGGATGTCGGCGGCGCTGATCGGGACGGTCTCGTCGGCGACCACCCGCCAGTGCGGCGACTGCGGCAGCAGATGGCGCACCGCGGCGTGCACCACGCGCGTCTTGTTGGCGGTGACGACGAACTGCCCCGTCGGCTCGAAGGCCTTCAGCTGGGCCAGGTCGTAGCCGAACGTGAACGTCTTGGCCGCGCGGTCCTGCATCTGGGCGCCGCCCGCGGACCAGTAGACGCTCTTGGCCTCGCGCGGGATGACGGTGCTCATGATCCCGCTGCCGAGGCCGTACAGCATGAAGAGGTACGTGTCCCTGCGCCGGTTGAAGTCCGCGGCGCGGGCCAGCTTGGCGGGGTCGGCCCAGGAGGGCAGCCTGTTGACCTGCCCCAGGTACGCGGCGAACTCGGCCGGCAGGCCGCCGGGCAGCGGGTCGTCGTTGTTCACCCACGACACCCAGGCGGTGTTGATCGCGGGCACGTGGCCCTTGTCGAGCATCGAGACCATCAGAGGGTCCGCCGCCTCGTCCCAGATCCACTCCGGACCGGTCCCCGCGGCGGCGCCCTTCACCGCGCCCGTCGACGCCCAGGCCTGGGCGGAGTTCCCCACGCCCACGAGGCCGAGCGCGACACCGAGGGACAGGACACTTCGCCTGTTGAGATTATGCATTTACATACCCACTTCCCTGCTGGACCAGGCCGCTTCATCCGCCTTGCCTGGCTTGCGAGTTGCGCTACCACCGCGTTTCCGATCATGCCGAAAGATGTGATTCCTGATTAACATAGCGAGGCGCACCACCGTCGGCAATGGTGAGGACCGAGGCCAAGCGGAGACGTAAAGCGGCCACATGGCAGAAAGCGCTCTCCCGGGGCGCATCGCGGTCCGGTAACAACCCCCTCAGGGAGCACCCCCGTCCCGTAAAGTGCCGGAGGAAGGCCTTGTTTGAACATGTTCAAGCAAGGCTCATGGGGAGGGGGACTGCACAGATGCGCAGTGGAGCGAAGGTCGCCGTGGTCGGCGGAGTGTTCGTGCTGGTGGCGGGGGGACTCGGCTACGGCGTGTACGAGGTCGTGCTGGGGGGTGGCGATTCCGGGGGGACGGAGTCCGCGTCCGCGTCCTCCGAGACGAAGACCGGGCCGCCGGACAAGAAGGAGATCGAGGAGACCGCCAAGGGCTTCCTCACCGCGTGGGCGTCGGGCGACGCGTCGACGGCGGCGCAGCTGACGAACAACGAGTCCGTGGCCGAACCGCTGCTGGCCGGCTACACCGAGGACGCCCACGTCACCAAGGCCGTGATCACACCCGGCCCCGCGGTCGGCACCAAGGTGCCGTACACGGTGAAGGCCACGGTGTCCTACGAGGGGAAGACCAAGCCCTGGTCGTACGCCTCCGAGCTGACCGTGGTGCGCGGCCTGACCACCGGCAAGGCCCTCGTGGACTGGCAGCCCGCGGTGATCCATCCGCAGCTGACCGAGGGGGCGTCGCTGAAGACCGGCGAGTCCTCGACGGCGGCGATCGAGGCCGTCGACCACGACGGGAAGGTCCTCGACAAGGAGACGTACCCGTCGCTGGGGCCGATCCTGGACACCCTGCGCGAGAAGTACGGCGACTCCACGGGCGGTTCCCCTGGCATCGAGACCTGGATCGAGCCTGCCGACGAGCAGCTTCCCAACACCACGCTGCTGACGCTCGCCAAGGGGAAGCCCGGCAAGCTGCAGACGACGCTCGATGCGGGCGCCCAGGCGGCGGCGGAGAAGGCGGTCAAGCAGTTCAGCGGGGCGTCGGTGGTCGCGGTGAAGCCGTCCACGGGCGCGATACGCGCGGTGGCCAACAACCCGGCCACCGGCTTCAACGCGGCGATGCAGGGGAAGCAGGCCCCCGGCTCCACGCTGAAGATCATGACCGCTGCCATGCTGCTGGAGAAGGGCCTGGTCACGGCGGGCGGTGCGGCGGAGTGCCCGAAGGAGGTGCGGTACTACGAGAGCACGTTCCACAACCTGGGCAACTTCTCGCTCCCGCCCACGGACACGTTCACCACCAGCTTCGCGCGCTCCTGCAACACGGCCTTCATCAAGAAGATCGACGAGGTGGACGACGACGCCGCGCTCGCCAAGGAGGCCCGCGACGTCTTCGGGATCGGCCTCGACAACTGGAAGACCGGCATCACGTCCGTCGACGGGAGCGTACCCGAGGCGACCGGCGGTGAGGCGGCGGCCCAGTACATAGGCCAGGGCACCGTCCAGATGAACGCCCTCAACATCGCGTCCATCACGGCGACCGCCCGCACAGGAACGTTCCACCAGCCCGTGATCGTCCCGCAGTCCCTCGACGACCGGCAGCTCGCCACCGCGTCGCGGTCACTGTCCCAGAACGTCACCCGCCAGCTGAACGACATGATGCGTGCCACCGCCTCCTGGGGCACCGGCAAGGCGGCCATGGCCTCGGTCAACGGCGACAAGGGCGCCAAGACCGGCTCCGCCGAGGTCGACGGTCAGTCCACGTCCAACAGCTGGTTCACCGGTTTCAGCGACGACCTCGCGGCAGCGGCTGTCGTCCAGTCCGGCGGCCACGGCGGCGACGCGGCCGGCCCGGTCGTCGCGGCGGTGCTGCGCGCGGGTTCCTGACCGGCGCCCTCCGGCCGACGGCGCGCGCACCGGGAACTGCCTGGTGTGCGCGCCCGGCCGTTCAGTAGCGTGCGGGCATGAGCACTTCCGACACCACCCCCGCCACGACCTCGACCGACGCCCACCCCCGTTTCGCGGAAGCCCTGCGGGAGCTGGGCCTCGACGTCGAGGTACGCCGCTTCCCCGACGCCACCCGCACCGCGGTCGAGGCCGCCGCGGCGATCGGCTGCGAACTCAGTCAGATCGTCAAGTCCCTGATCTTCGAGGCGGACGGCGTTCCGGTCCTGGTGCTGATGGACGGCTCGTCCCGGGTCGACGTGGAGCGCGTGCGGGCCGAACTCGGCGCCGGAAAGGTCAAGCGGGCGGGTGCCGACCTGGTCCGCGAGACCACCGGTTACGCGATCGGCGGGGTCCCGCCGTTCGGGCACCGTACGAGGACCCGGGTGCTGGCCGACCGGGGACTGCTGGACCACACGACGGTCTGGGCGGCCGCGGGCACCCCGCACACGGTCTTCCCCCTCGCCCCGGGGCGGCTGGTCGAACTCGCGGGCGGCACCCTCGTGGACGTGCGCGAGCGGACCGCGTGACCCCGCTGGTGGCGGCGGCCGTGCTGGCCGCCGCGATCACGCACGCCAGCTGGAACGCGATCGCCCACGCCATACGTGACCAGCTGCTCTCCTTCACCCTGATCTCGGGCGGCGGGGCGCTGATCGGGCTCGTACTGGCCTGCTTCGCCCCGCTCCCGGCGTCCGGTGCCTGGCCGTACCTGCTGGTCTCCGCGGCTCTGCACGTGGCGTACATGCTGCTGCTGATGCGCTCGTTCACCCTGGGCGACTTCGGCCAGATGTACCCGATCGCCCGGGGCACGGCCCCGCTCGTCGTGACGGTCCTGGCCGCCGTGTTCGTCGGGGAGCGCCCGGACGGCTGGGCCACGGCGGGCGTCGCGGTGGCCTCGGCGGGGCTCGTCGGGCTGGCGCTGTGGGGCATCCGCGGCTCCGGCAAGCGGCCCCAGTGGCCCGCGATCCTGGCGGCCCTCGCCACGGGTCTCGCCATCGCCGGGTACACCACGGTCGACGGCGTCGGGGTCCGGGCCTCGGGCACACCTGTCGGCTACATCGGCTGGCTGATGGTCGTGCAGGGTGTGATCATCCCGGCGTACGCGTACGCGCGCAGGCGAGGTGAACTGGGGCCGCAGCTCTCCCCGTTCCTCAGGCGCGGGCTGCTCGGCGCCGCCCTGTCCGTCGCGGCGTACGGCCTGGTGCTGTGGGCGCAGACCAAGGCCCCGCTGGCTCCGATCGCCGCGCTCCGGGAGTCCTCGATCATCGTGGGCGCCGCGATCGGGACGCTGTTCTTCAAGGAGCGCTTCGGGGCGCCCCGGATCGCCGCGGCCGGACTGATGGTGGTCGGCATCGGCCTGATGCTGCACACGAGCTGAGCGCCGCTCCGCCCGTCACCGTGCGGCGGAGGCCGCCAGTTCCACTACGATCTCGCCGTCCTCCTCCTCACCGGTGGGGCGGAAGCCGAGCGAGGCGTAGAGCTCCCTGGCCGCCGTGTTGTCCGTGTCGTAGGAGAGCCGGAGCACCTCGCACCCCTCCTGTTCCACCAGCCATGCGGCCAGCGTGCGTACGGCGGCGCGGCCGAGGCCCCTGCCCTGCTGGGGGCCGTCGACGAGCACCCCGCCGATCCAGTACGAACCGTCGTCGTCCCGGGCCCACATCACATGCCCGGTGACGGCGTCGTCCCCGTACACCGCGAGCGAGTGCCAGGTGTCCTCGCGCAGGGACAGCAGCAAGTAGCGGGCGGCCAGTGCGGGCGCGTGGGCGCGCTGGGAGTCCTGGGGCGCGATGTCGGCGACCGCGCGCCAGTTGGCGTCGTCCACCCCGCGCAGGGTGACGCGCCGGCCGGTCCGGTCCGTGAGTCCGTGGTCGATCATCCGGGCAGGGTAGGCAGCGGGCCGCCGGTCCGGCTACCGGGTTTCGGGGTCCGCCGTCATCGCCGCGCGGAAGCCCGTGTTGACGGCCAGCAGGCCGCCGTCCACCCGCAAGGTCGTGCCGGTGATCCAGGCCGCGTCCGGGGAGGCCAGGAAGACGACGGCGGACGCGATGTCGTCCGGTTCGCCGACCCTGCCCAGCGGATAGAGGGACCGCGCCCGCTCCAGTACGGTCTCGCGGCCCGCCCAGGCGTCCGTACGGATCGTGCCCGGGGCGATGAGGTTGACGCGGACACCGCGCGGTCCGGCGTGCCCGGCGAGCGTACGGGTGAGGCTGGCCAGGCCCGCCTTCGCGGCGCTGTAGGCGTGGCCACCGAAGTCCTGCTCGCCGTTGACGGAGCCGATGTTGACGATGGCTCCCCGGCCGGAGGCCACCAGGTGCGGCAGGGCGGCGCGGCAGCAGCGGTAGGCGCCGGTGAGCGTGATGTCGAGGCTGCGGGCCCACTGTTCGTCGGCGTCATCCTCGAAGAGCGGGGCGTCCTGGTGGTCGGCGTAGGCGTTGTTGACCAGGATGTCGAGGCGTCCGAAGGCGGCGACGGCGTGCGCCACCGCCGCCTCGACGGCCGTCCGGTCGCCCACGTCGCAGGCCAGGGCCTCGGCGGTGCCGCCCGCCTCGCGTATCCCGGCGGCCGTGCGCTCGGCGCGGTCGGCGTCCAGGTCGGTGACCAGGACGGCCGCGCCCTCGGAGGCGAGCCGGCGGGCGGTGGCCGCCCCTATCCCTTGTCCCGCGCCGGTGAGCAGCGCGGCGTATCCGTCGAGGCGAGCGAGGCGAGGAGTCATAGCGCCGACCGTACTGCCCGGACCAGGGCCTGGGCACGGGGGTCGGCGGTGACTCCCTTCTGCAGACCGTTCGTCACATAGCCGAGCGCGATGCCCGATTCGGGGTCGGCGAAGCCCAGCGAACCACCGCGCCCGGGGTGCCCGAAGGAGCCGGGTCCGAGCAGCGGCGCGGACGGGCCGTGCAGCATGTAGCCGAGGCCGAAACGGGTGTTGACGACCAGGACGCGGTCCGGCCCCGCGGACTCCTCGGTGCGTGCCAGGGTGAGGGTGGCGGGGGCGAACAGCCGCTGCCCGTCGACCTCGCCGATCATCGCGGCGTAGCAGCGGGCCAGCCCACGCGCGGTGGCGGCGCCGTTGGACGCGGGGAGTTCCGCCGCCCGGTAGGCCGGCGCGTTCTCGTCGGGGAAGGGGTCTATGGCTCCGAAGGCGCGGCGGGTCAGCGAGGCCGGATCGCCGTACGCCTCGACGACGGAGCGCTTGGGCCGCATGCGCAGGGCGCCGCTGCCCTCGGCGGGCGGGGGTTCGACGGGGCCGATCCGCCCGATCCGGTGCGCCTCGTCGGCGGGGAGCCCGAACCAGAAGTCCAGCCCGAGCGGCCGGGCGATCTCCTCGGCGATCCAGCGCCCGATGGTCCGCCCGGTGACCCTGCGCACCAGTTCGCCGACGAGCCAGCTGTAGGTCTGGGCGTGGTACCCGTGGTCGGTGCCGGGCTCCCACTGGGGCTGCTGGGCGGCGACGGCCTCCGGCCCGGTGACCCCGTCCGCCGCCTCCTCGGGCGTGAGCGTCGTGTCGAGGGCGGCCAGCCCGGCCCGGTGGGCGAGGAGGTGGCGTACGAGCACGCGCTCCTTGCCGTTCGCCTTGAACTCCGGCCAGTACGTGCCGACGGGGGCGTCCAGGTCCACCTGCCCGCGCTGGTGCAGCAGCAGCGGCACGGCGGCGGCTACGCCCTTCCCGGCGGAGCGGACGATCTGGACGGTGTCCACGGCCCAGGGTTCGGTGCCGTCGACATCCCTCGTCCCGGCCCACAGGTCCACGACCTTGCGGCCGTGGCGGTAGAGGGCGACGGCCGCTCCCCGCTCCCCGCGCTGTTCGAAGTTACGGACGAAAGCGTCCCGTACCGCCTCGAATCCCGGCGCCACCGTGCCCCGTACGTCCACGCCTGCTCCCGCGCTCCCGCTCATCCCCCCATGGTGCATTGCCCCGCAGGTGGAGCGGGTGCCGGGTCATCATCTGTTCATGGACGCGGAACGGACACGGAACGCGGGTCGAAGCCGAAGGGCAGCTCCAGCCGGTGCCTGCGCATGAGTTCCTCGTCGCAGAGCAGGTCCTGGGTACGGTCGTCGGCGGTGATCACCCCGTCGCTGAGGATGACGGCGCGCGGGCAGAGTTCGAGGGCGTACGGCAGGTCGTGGGTGACCATCAGCACGGTGACGTCCAAGGAGCGCAGGATGTCGGCGAGTTCACGGCGGGAGGCCGGGTCGAGGTTCGAGGAGGGCTCGTCCAGGACGAGGATCTCCGGCTCCATGGCGAGGACGGTGGCGACGGCGACCCGGCGGCGCTGGCCGAAGGAGAGGTGGTGCGGGGGCCGGGCCGCGAACTCCTCCATGCCGACCCGCTTGAGCGAGGTCATGACCCGGTCCTCCAGCTCGGGACCGCGCAGCCCCGCGGCGGCGGGCCCGAAGGCGACGTCCTCGCGGACGGTCGGCATGAAGAGCTGGTCGTCGGGGTCCTGGAAGACGATGCCGACACGGCGGCGGATCTCGGCGAGGTGCCGCTTCTCCACGGGCAGCCCGGCGACCCGGACGGTGCCGGCGCCCGCGTCGAGGATGCCGTTGAGGTGGAGGACGAGCGTGGTCTTGCCCGCGCCGTTGGGTCCGAGGAGCGCCACGCGTTCGCCGCGGTCCACGGTGAGGTCGACGCCGAAGAGCGCCTGGTGGCCGTCGGGGTAGGCGTAGGCGAGGCCGCTGACCTCGAGGGACGGCGCGGGGGCGGTGGGCAGGCTCATACGGTCCATCCCAGCAGACAGACGCCGAGGGCGAGCACGGGGAGTGCCGCTGCGTGCGCCCACTGGGTGCGGGAGGCGGTGACCTCGTCGATCACGGGCATGGTTCCGGTGTAGCCGCGACTGACCATCGCGAGGTGGACGCGCTCGCCGCGCTCGTAGGACCGGATGAAGAGGGCGCCCGCCGTCTTGGCGAGGGCGCCCCAGTGCCGTACTCCGCGCGCCTCGAAGCCGCGGGAGCGCCGCGCGATGGACATCCGGCGCAGCTCGTCGGTGATGACGTCGCCGTACCGGATCATGAAGGACGCGATCTGGACGAGCAGCGGGGGCAGCCGGAGCCGCTGGAGGCCGAGGAGCAGGGAGCGCAGCTCGGTGGTCGAGGCGAGGATCACCGAGGCGGCCACGCCGAGGGTGCCCTTGGCCAGGACGTTCCAGGCGCCCCAGAGGCCGGGGACGCTGAGGGAGACGCCGAGCAGCTCGGTCTGCTCGCCGGGCACGACGAACGGCATGAGCAGCGCGAACGCCACGAACGGCACCTCGATGACCAGCCGCTTCAGCAGGAATCCGGGGCGGATCCGGGCCACCGCGGCGACGGCGGCGAGCAGCACCGCGTACAGCACGAAGGCCCAGACGGCCTCGCGGGGGGTGGAGACGACGACCACGACGAAGCAGAGGACGGCGGCGAGCTTGCAGTGCGGCGGCAGGGCGTGGACCGGTGAGTGCCCGTGCCGGTAGAGCTTGTGAGCGTGGCCGGCGCCCATCAGACGGACTCGGGGGTGCGGGTCTCGGGTGCCTCCGGCGTACGACGGCGGCGCACCGCCCAGAAGACGCCGCTGCCGACGGCGACGGTGACGCCGACGCCGATCACTCCGGCGAGGCCCCCGGAGACCCGGGCGTCGCTGATGTCCTTGACGCCGTAGTCGGCGAGCGGGGAGTCGGCGGCGCCGTGTTCCTGGACCTTCTCGTCGATGCCCTTGTCGGCGGCGACCTTCTCCAGGCCGTCGGGGCTGGCGGAGGCGTAGAAGGAGACGAAGCCCGCGAGGACGAGCGCGGCGGCCAGACCGGCGCCCCAGACCTTGCGGGTGGAGCGGGCGGCTGCCGGGGCGGGGTGGGCGGCGGGGGCCGGGGCATCGACGAGCTCGCCGTCGACCCGGAGCTTGAGCGGGGCGGTGAGCCCACGGGCCCCGTGCACCAGGTCGGGGCGCACCGCGATCACGGCGCCGACGGTCAGCGCGGTGATCGCCGCCTCCCCGATGCCGATGAGGACGTGGACACCGACCATCGCGGTGAGCACCTTGCCGATGGGTACGTCGGTGGTCCCGCCGATCGCGTAGATCAGGGTGAACGCGACGGCGGCGGCCGGCACGGAGATCAGCGCGGCCACGAAGGCGGCGGCGGTCGTCGAGCGGCGGGTGCGGGGCAGCACCCGGGTCAGCCCGCGGAAGAGGGCGTAGGCGACGACGGTGGTGACGACCCCCATCACCGTGATGTTCACGCCGAGCGCGGTGAGGCCGCCGTCCGCGAAGAGGATGCCCTGCATCAGCAGGACGACCGCTATGCAGAGCAGCCCCGTGTAGGGCCCGACGAGGATCGCCGCCAGCGCCCCGCCCAGGAGGTGGCCGCTGGTGCCCGCCGCGACCGGGAAGTTCAGCATCTGCACGGCGAAGATGAACGCGGCGACGAGCCCGGCCAGCGGGGCGGTGCGTTCGTCCAGTTCACGCCGGGCGCCCCGGAGACCGACGGCGACCGCGCCTGCGGCGACGACACCTGCGACTGCGGAGACAGGTGCGTTGATGAAACCGTCGGGTACATGCATGGAGTGGCTCCGCTTTCGGGCGTTGCTGCTGGCGGGGGCGGGAAACGCTCCATGATAGAGCCCTCTTGCACATAGTTCGCAAGAGCGCATCTATGACAACTGCACCAACCCTCAACATGCCCAAATGGGAATATATGGGACATTAGGGGGAGAGATTTTCACACAGGAGGAGCCGGCCATGTCCCTCGTGATCCAAGAACACGCCCGAGCCCGGCTCATCACCGACGGCCCCGACCCCCGACTCGTCCCCGTGGAACTGCGCTGGGACCCCGACGAGCCCCGGACCGCCCACGTCCGGCTCCCCGGCGGCATCGACCAGGCCTTCGACCTCGACCTGCTGGAGCGCGGTCTGCGCTCCCCCGTCACCCGCGGCGACATACGGATATGGCCGTGCGGCCGGGCCCAGCTGGTCCTGGAACTGCACTCGCAGGACGGCGTCGCCGTCTTCCAGTTCGACAACGCGCCCATCATCCGCTTCCTGACGCGGACCCGTGCGAGGACACCGAAGCGCCCGCCGGCCACCACCGCCACGGCCACCCGCGCCACCTCCGCCCCCGCCACCCGCGCCTGAGCAGGACGAGAGCCCCCGTGCCGCGTGCACGGGGGCTCTCTGTCGCCCCGGCCCCCCGTCCCCACAGGTAACCGGCGCTCCGGGGGCGCGTTCCGCTCAGACGCGCGCCCCGGGGTCTCGTCGCGTCAGACGCGGACCAGCTCCCGCTCGCCGCCGCCCTCGGACGGCCCGTCCTCGGCGAGGTCCTTACGCAGGCCCTCACCCTCGACGTCCACGTTGGGCAGCGCACGGTCCAGCCAGCGCGGCAGCCACCAGGCGCGCCTGCCGAGCAGGGCGAGCACCGCCGGCACGATCGCCATCCGCACCACGAAGGCGTCGAAGAAGACGGCGATGGCCAGCGAGAAGCCGATCATCTTGATCATCTGCTCCGAGGAGCCGATGAAGCCGGCGAAGACGGCCATCATGATCACCGCGGCGGCCGTGACCACCCGGGCGCCGTGCTTGAAGCCGGTGACGATCGCCTGGCCGGGGGTCTCCCCATGGACGTACGCCTCGCGCATCCGCG
This sequence comes from Streptomyces sp. NPDC102451, assembly GCF_044765485.1. NCBI lineage: Bacteria > Bacillati > Actinomycetota > Actinomycetes > Kitasatosporales > Streptomycetaceae > Streptomyces > Streptomyces sp. NPDC102451. Next base: position 200,864 of record NZ_JBIWKD010000014.1, read on the forward strand.
TGACCAGGAAGACCTCGTAGTCCATCGCGAGGCCGAAGACCACGCCGACCATGAAGATCGGCATCATGCTCATGATCGGACCGGTCTGCTCGACCCCGAAGAGCGAGCCCAGCCAGCCCCACTGGAAGACCGCGACGACCGCGCCCAGGGCCGCGACGACCGAGAGCAGGAAGCCGAGGGCCGCCTTCAGCGGGACGAGGACCGAGCGGAAGACCACCATCAGGAGCAGGAAGGCCAGGCCGACGACGAGCGCCAGGTAGGGCAGCAGCGCGTCGTTCATCTTCTCCGAGAAGTCGATGTTCATCGCCGTGGCACCGGTGACCAGCACCTCGGCACCCGTGTCGCTCTTGATGCCGTCGCCCGCGTCACGGATGGCGTGGACCACGTTCTCCGTCTCGACGGAGCTCGGCCGGTCCTTGGGGATGACCGTGATGGTCGCGGTGTCGCCGGCCTTGTTGAAGACGGCCGGAGTGACCGCGGCGACGCCGCCGGAGCCCTCGATCTCGTCGGAGACCCTGTTCACCGCGGCCTTGCCGTCGGAGCTCTTGCTGGTGTCGACGACGACCATCAGCGGGCCGTTGAACCCGGGGCCGAAGCCGTCGGAGAGCATGTCGTAGGCCTGGCGCTGCGTGGTCGACTTCGGCTGGGCGCCGTCGTCCGGCAGACCCATCTCCAGCGAGGCGGCCGGTACGGCGATGGCGCCGAGGCCGAGGACACCCACCAGCAGCACCCACACCGGGCGGCGCAGCACGAACCGGGCCCAGCGGGTACCCATGTTCGGCTTCGCCTCGGGCTTGTTCTCCGCCTCGGCGGCCTTGCGCGCCTTGCGGCCCAGGACCCGCTTGCCCGCGAAGCCCAGCAGCGCCGGGACGAGGGTGAGGGCGATGAGGACGGCGATCGCGACCGTACCGGCGGCGGCGAAGCCCATCTTGGAGAGCATGGGGATGTTGACGACGGCGAGGCCGACCAGCGCGATGACGACGGTCAGACCGGCGAAGACCACGGCGGACCCGGCCGTTCCCACGGCCCGCCCGGCGGCTTCCTCACGCTCCCGGCCCTCGGCCAGTTCGGCGCGGTAGCGGGAGACGATGAACAGCGCGTAGTCGATGCCGACCGCGAGGCCGATCATCATCGCGAGCGTCGAGGTGGTGGAGCCCAGGTCCAGGACGTTGGCCAGCGCGGTGATCGTCGAGACCCCGATACCGACCCCGATGAGGGCGGTCAGCAGCGGCAGCCCCGCGGCGATCAGCGAGCCGAAGGTGATCACCAGGACGACGGCGGCGATGGCGACACCGATGATCTCGGTGGCCCCCGTCTCCGGCATCACCTGGAGCGCGTCACCGCCGATCTCCACCTTCATGCCGCTGTCCTGCGCGTCGTGGCCCACGTCCTCCAGGGCCTCCCGCGTCGCGTCGGTCAGCTCCATCGAGCTGACCTTGTAGGACACGGAGATGTACGCGGTCGAGCCGTCCTTGCTGACGGCGTTCGCCTTGTACGGGTCGGCGACGGAGGCGATCTGGTCCGAGCCGGACTTCAGTTCGCCGACGATCCCCTGGATCTCGGACTTGTTCGCCGCCTGGGACACCTTCTCGCCCTCGGGGGCCTTGAAGACGATCCGGGCGGTGGCGCCGTCGGCGCTGCCGCCGGGGAAGCGCTCCTCCAGCAGGTCGAAGGCCTTCTGGGCCTCCGTGCCGGGGATCGAGAAGGAGCTGGAGGTGGCGGTGGCGGCGGACGAGGCACCGAACCCGGCCAGCGCCAGCAGGGCCACCCAGATCAGGGCGACGTAACGGCGACGCCGGAAGGCGAGCCGTCCCAGTTTGTACAGGAATGTAGCCACGGAGGGGTTACTCCCGGTCAGGTCGTTGAGTGGAAGAGGGCGTGAGGAACCAGCCCGACGACGAGAGCGGCGTGTCAGGTGGAGCGTCGGAGACAGGTCGTACGGGAGGAGAAAAGGGGACGTCAGACGCCGAGGGCGGGGAACACCACGGATTCCGCGTAGTCGATGAGGAACGCCTGGTCGACAGGGCGGTCGTCGACCAGCTCCCGTGCGGCGAAGGCGCCGATCATCATGTGGGGCACATAAGGAAGCGCCGAATTGTCCGGCGGGACTTCCCCTCTGTCCACGGCCCGCTGGAGCATCGCCCCGAGTCCGGTCATCTCCGGCTCGATCAGCAGCTCGCGCAGTGCCTGGAAGAGATCGGGGTTGTTGTGGACGGCATGGCTCAGACCCCGCAGCAGTGCGGAGTTCTTCTCCATCTGGCAGTCGTCGGTGCGCCCCATCACGGCGAGGAAGTCGCCGCGGAGCGAACCGGTGTCGACATCGCCGAGGTGCACCGGCTTGTCGTTCCGGAGCGCCTTGACGACCAGCTCGGCCTTGCTCCCCCACTGGCGGTAGAGGGTGGCCTTGCTGGAACGGGTGCGGGCGGCGACGGCGTCCATGGTCAGGGCTTCGTAGCCGACCTCGCCGAGCAGGTCGAGCACGGCCTCGTACAGCTCGTTCTCACGTTCGGGCGTGAGCCGGCTGCGTGCCATGGGTCGACCTCCTCTTCCTCGCGCCTGCTGGATCGTACGCCAGTCGAAGATCAACTAACGGAACGAAACTGTTTCGTACACTTCGAAGATACTCCCCGCCCCAAGCGAAACGAAACAGTTTCGCTTGTGTCCTGCACCACAAGTTGCCGCGGGCCCTTCACACGGAAAGCATTGGAGGGTGAGTGACGACGTCGCGTATCTCCGTTTCCCGCACCTCCACAAGGATTTGCTCTGCTTCGCGGCGGAGGACGACCTCTGGGTCGCCCCTCTCGCCCCGGCGGGGCAACGGCCCGGCCGGGCGTGGCGGCTGACCATCGACCGGACCAGGGTCAGTCATCCGCGCTTCTCGCCCGACGGCAGCCGCATCGCCTACACGACCTGGCGCACGCTCGACCCAGAGATCCACCTCGTCCCCGTCGAGGGCGGGCCCGCCCGCAGGCTCACCTACTGGGGGTCGACCGACGCCCGGGTCTGCGGCTGGAGCCCCGACCCCGGGGACTCGTCCCAGATCCTCGCCGTGTCCTCGCACAACCAGCCGTTCTCGTACTTCTCCTGGGCGTACAGCGTCCCCACCGACGGAAGCCCCGGCGGCAAGCTCCCCTGGGGGCCCGTCTCCGACATCGCGGTCGCCGACATCGACGGCGAGCGGCGCACCCTGCTCCTCACCGGAAAGCCGCCGCACGAGCCGGCGGCCTGGAAGCGGTACCGGGGCGGCGCCATGGGCCGGCTCTGGCTGCACGGCGAGCGGCTGCTGCCGGACATCGACGGGCACCTGGACGCGCCGATGTTCGTCGGGCGCCGCATCGCGTTCCTCTCCGACCACCAGGGCGTCGGCAATCTGTACTCCTGCCTGATGGACGGCAGCGATCTGCGCCGGCACACGGACCACGACGCGTTCTACGCCCGGCACGCCTCCAGCGACGGCAGCCGGGTGGTCTACCAGTGCGGCGGCGACCTGTGGCTGGTCGACGACCTGGAGTCCAAGGACGCGAAGCCCCGGAAACTGGACGTACGGCTCGGAGGGCCCCGGACCGGCAGGCGTACGTACCAGGTGCCGGCGTCCAGCAACGTCGACTCGCTGGCCGTCGACGAGACGGGCCGGGCGAGCGCCGTCTCCGTGCGCGGCAGCCTGTACTGGCTCACCCACCGCGACGGCCCCGCCCGTACGATCGCCGACACCCCGGGGGTGCGGGTCCGGCTGCCGGAGATGCTCGGCAGCAGCGGCCAGGTCGCGTACGTCACGGACGCGGAGGGCGACGACGCGGTCGAGATCGCCTACCTCCCCCGGGCCAGCGGCGACCGCCCGCCCCGCCGGCTGGCCGCCGGGCAGCTGGGCAGGGTCCACGAGCTGATCTCCGACCCGGAGGGCGAACGGCTGGCCATCGCGTCGAACGACGGCCGGCTCCTGCTGCTGGACACGGGGGAGGGCGCGGAGGCCGGGATCGTCGACGTCGTCGAGGTCATCGAGGACCTGGAGAGCGGCCGCGTCGAAGGCAGCCTCGTGGAATCCGGGGCCGCCGGGGCCGGGGACAGCGGGGCCGGTGGCACCGGGGCCGGGGACACCACGGAGGTCACCGAGCTCATCCGTTCCGTGAACGGCCCGGTCCGCGATCTCGCGTTCTCCCCGGACGGCCACTGGCTGACCTGGTCGCACCCCGGCGTGGGCCGGTCACTGCGGCAGATCAAACTCGCGCGGATCACCGGCCCCGACGCCCCGGTGATAGTGGATGTCACCAACGGCCGCTTCGAGGACGAGAACCCCGTCTTCACCGGCGACGGCCGCTATCTCGCCTTCCTGTCCTGGCGCGGCTTCGACCCGGTGTACGACGTCCACACCGGCGACCTCTCCTTCCCGCTGGGCTGCCGCCCCTATCTGGTCCCCCTCTCCTCCGCCACCCCCTCCCCCTTCGCCCTGCTCCCGGACGGCAGGCCGGCGGCGGGCGGCCTGGACCCGGTGGACATCCCCGAGGGCCCGGTCGAGGGGCCGACGGTCATGGTGGAGTTCGAGGGGCTGGAGAACAGGGTCACCCCGTTCCCCGTCTCCGCGTCGAAGTACTCGGGGCTCCAACCGGTCAGCGGCGGCGGCCTCGTCTGGCTGCGCTGGCCGATCTCCGGGGCGCTGGGCGAGACCTTCGCGAACCCGGCGGACATGTCCGGCCGGCCCACGCTGGAGCACTTCAACATCGCCAAGGCCCGCAAGACCGAACTGGTCGGCCACCTCGACTGGTTCGCGGTCAGCGGGGACGCGACCCGGCTGGTCGTCATGGACGACGGCGAGCTGCGCGCCGTACCGTCCAACGAGCCCGGCGACAACGACACGACGGTCTTCCTCGACCTGCGCCGCATCCTGCACGACGTCGACCCGGCGGCGGAATGGCGCCAGGCGTACGGGGAGGCCGGACGCATCACCCGGGCCTACTTCTGGGAACCGGACATGTGCGGCATCGACTGGGACGGCGTGCTGGAGCAGTACCGTCCGCTGGTCGAACGCGTCGCCTCACCCGACGAGTTCGCCGATCTGCTGCGCGAGGTCCTCGGCGAGCTCGGCACCTCCCACGCGTACGTCTCGCCGGCCCGCCGCAACGAGGGACCCCCGCACTACCAGCGGGCGATCGGCCTGCTGGGCGCCAACCTCGTGTGCCGCGACGGCGACTGGACGGTGCAGCGCGTCCTGCCCGGCGACTCCTCGGACTCCAAGGCCCGTTCACCGCTCGCCGGTACGGGCATCAGGGAGGGCGCCGTCCTCACCCATGTCGATGGCCGGCCGGTCGACCCGGTGGCGGGCCCGTACCCGCTGCTGACGGCGGCGGGCGGCACCACGGTGGAGCTGACGTTCCGCCCGGCCGGGGGCGAGTGCGGCGGCCGGTCCCGGCGCATCGCGATCGTCCCCCTGGTCGACGAACGCCCCCTGCGCTACCAGGACTGGGTGGCCAAGCGCCGTGAGGTCGTACGGGAATTGAGCCACGGCAAGTGCGGCTACCTGCACATCCCCGACATGGGCGGCTCCGGCTGGGCCCAGTTCAACCGGGATCTGCGGCTGGAGGTCTCGCGTCCGGCGCTGATCGTGGACGTACGGGGCAACGCGGGCGGCCACATCAGCGAGCTGGTCGTCGAGAAGCTCACCCGCACCATCCTCGGCTGGGACCTGACCCGCAACGCCCAGGCGGTCAGTTACGCCTCCAACGCCCCCCGGGGCCCGGTCGTCGCCCTGGCCGACGAGGCCACGTCCTCGGACGGCGACATGATCACGGCCGCGTTCCGGCTGCTGAAGCTGGGCCCTGTGGTGGGCCAGCGCACCTGGGGCGGCGTGGTGGGGATGACCGGCCGGCACAAGCTCGGCGACGGCACGGTGATCACGGTGCCGATGAACGCGGCCTGGTTCGACACGTACGGCTGGTCCGTCGAGAACTACGGCGTCGAGCCCGACCTGGAGGCCCTGCGCACCCCGCTGGACTGGGCGGAGGGCCGCCACGCGGTACTGGACGACGCGGTCAGGATCGCCCTGGACCTGCTGGCCGCCCACCCGGCAGCCACACCCCCCAGCTACGACACGGCCCCGAACCTACGCAGGCCCCCACTGCCCCCGAGGTAGCCGCCCAGCCCGGCCAGATCAAGCTCAGCCCACAAACCAAGCCCAGCCCGGCACAATCAAGCTCAGCCCGGCACAATCAAGCCCCTCCGGCGATTGAGGAGCGGGGGACCGGGGCGGAGCCCCGAAAGCCGCACCGCGCACCCCGCACCCCGCACCCCGCAAAGAAGGGGCGTACCCAGAACCCTGGGTACGCCCCAACAGACCTCAGACGCGCAGTGCGTCAGCGACCGGAACGCTCACGCGCCTGGTCCGCAGCGTCCTGCGCCCGGTCGCGGGCGCCGGGCCGACGGCCCTGCGCCTGGTCCTGGGCACGGTCCGAGCGGTCCGAGGAACGCTCACGCGCCTCGTCCCGCTTGCCGCCGGCCTTCTGCTGCTTGGCCTGGTCGGCAAGCTCCTGCGCCTTGTCCTTGAACTGGTCTGCGATGCCCATGCTGTTCACTCCTATGTGGGTGCGTGGGGTCGGTCCCGGTGGGACCTCGCTCAGACTTACACACCCGGACATTCACCGCATTTCGATCATCAACGAGAGACGCGGGCCTTCCGGTCGGCCTCGCCACCGGCCCCCACGAGCCCCTTGCTGACCCCGTCGAGCCGCGACCCGAACCGCTTCATCTCGCGCTGCCCGACGGTCCCGACCACCATCGGCAGGTACCCCCGGATCGACTGCATCCCGCGCAGCCACCACTGGGCGTACACGTGCGCGGAGCGCCGTTCGATCCCGGCCACGATCCGGTCGACCGCCGGACCCAGGGGGTACGTGCGGTTCGTCGGCCACGGCAGCCGCTGCCGCAACTCCCGCATGACGTCGTCCTCGTCGGCACCGCGCACCATGTCCGTGTCGGTCCAGGACAGATAGCCGACCCCGACCCGCACACCCCGGTGTCCGACCTCGCCGCGCAGGCAGTGCGCGAAGGCCTCCACGCCCGACTTGGACGCGCAGTACGCGCTCATCATCGGCGCCGGGGTGATCGCGGCCAGCGACGCTATCTGGAGGAAGTAGCCGCGGCTCTCCATGAGCACCGGCAGGAACGCCCGCGCCGTCACCGCGCCGCCTATCAGGTTCACCTCGATGACCCGCCGCCACGCCTCCGGGTCGGAGTCCACGAGCGGTCCCCCGGAGGCGACACCCGCGTTGGCGACGACGATGTCGATCTTCCCGAAGCGCGCCTTGACCTCCTCGGCGACCCGGCTCATCGCCTCGTGGTCGGTGACGTCCGCGTGCCAGTGGCCGCTCTCCGAATGCAGCCGCTCCGAGACCTTCTTCAGCTCGTCCGGCTCCAGGCCGACCAGCGCCAGTGTGGCGCCCCGCGCCGACAGCTTGCGGGCCAGCAGCTCGCCCACTCCCCGCGCGGCGCCCGTGACGACGACGACCTGACCTTCGAGACTCCGCCTGCCGCTCATGCGACCTCCTCCTCGCTCACGGCTTCCGCCGTACTGCCCGCGCCTTCCACAGTGACGTACAGGGCCACCAGCTCGCGCAGCTTCGCCGTGACCGCCTCGGGCGCCTCGACCGGCGTCATATGGCCCATGCCCGCCAGCTCGGTGAGCCCGAGGCTCTGCGGCAGCGCCGCTTCGATGGCCCTCGCGTGCACGGGCGGCGTCAGCCGGTCCTCCGTACCCGCGATCACCGCCGTCGGCAGCCGCAGTTCCCGTACGCGCGCCTCGAGGTCGAGCTCCGCGAGCACGTGTCCCCAGGCGACCCGCGCCCTGCGGGGACACGCGTGGACGATCCTGGCACAGGCGTCCACCCGTTCCGGGGCCGAACCGCGCCCCATCGTGGCGTACTTGAGAATCGCCCTGGACACCGCGTTGACCGGCCCGAGCGGCGCCCGAGCGCCGAGGACGGCGGTGGTCATCCGGGTGCGGAGCGCACCGGCCCGCAGCGGGAGCACCAGCGACTCGGCCGTCAGCCGCGAACTGCCGGTGCTGCACAGCAGCACGGCCGCCCCGTGCTCCCGTACGGCGGCGCGGCCGGCCGCCGCCATCAGCGTCATCCCGCCCATGGAGTGGCCGGCGAGCACCGCCTTACGGCCCGGCTCCAGGGTGGCCTTCAGAACCGCTTCGAGGTCGTCGGCCAGCGCACGCGTGCTGTATCCGCCCGGACCGGCCTCGGGCGTACGCCCATGGCCGCGCTGGTCGTAGACGACGACCCGGTGGTCCACCGCCAGGTCCCGCACCTGGGCGTCCCAGAAGCGGGTGTTGCAGGTCCAGCCGTGGGCCAGGACGACGGCGGGGGCGTCCTCGGGGCCGTGCAGCTCGACATGGATGCGTGAGCCGTCGGCGGAGACGACGCTCAGTTCGCGTACGGGAACGGGTACGGGCGGGGTGTCCGCCCGCTGCGTCAGCCGGCTCATCGTGCGGCCTCCTCGGTCACGGCCTGCGCCGTGGAATGGACGGCGGGGGGACGGACGACCTCGTACTCCCCCAGGTCGACCGAGCGCGTGGCCCGCCGGAACTCGGCGGTCGTGCCCGGCCAGACGGTGGTGTTGCGCCCGTTGGCGTCGAGGTACCAGCTGGTGCAGCCGCCGGTGTTCCAGACGGTCCGCTTCATCCGGTCCTGGACCCGCCGGTTCCAGGCGCCCACGGCGGACGGCCGCGCGTCGAGCGCGACACGGCCGCCCAGGACGTCCAGCTGGCGCAGGTAGTCGGCCATGTAGTTCAGCTGGGACTCGATCATGAGGATCATCGAGGAGTTCCCGAGCCCCGTGTTGGGGCCGATGATCGTCATCCAGTTGGGGAAGCCGGCGGCGGTCGCGCCCCGCAGCGCCTGCATCTCGTCCTTCCAGGACTCGGCGAGGGTGATGCCGTCGGCGCCGACGACCCGGTTCGCGATCGGCATGTCCGTCACATGGAAGCCGGTACCGAGGATGATCACGTCGGCCTCGGTCTCCGTACCGTCCGACCCGACCAGGGTGGAGCCCCGTACCTCGGAGAGCCCTGAGTCGACGACGTCCACATTCGGCTGCGCGAGCGCCGGGTAGTAGGCGTTGGAGAGCAGGATGCGCTTGCAGCCGATGCGGTACGAGGGTGTCAGCTTGGCCCGCAGCGCCGGGTCCTTGATCGCCCGCGCCATGTTCGACTTGGCTATCGACTCGACGATCCCGAGCTGGTTGGGGTGCTTGGTGAAGGCGCCCACCTGCAACTCCCGGATGCCCCACAGGAGTCCGCGCCGCGCGGTGGCGGTGAAGGGGAGCGTCCGGTGCAGCCACTTCTCGGCACCGCTGATGGCACGGTCCATGCGCGGCATCACCCAGGGCGGGGTCCGCTGGAAGAGGGTGAGCCGGCCGGCCTTCGGCTGGATCTCCGGGACGATCTGGATCGCCGAGGCGCCGGTCCCGACCACGGCGACGCGCTTGCCGCTCAGGTCGTAGTCGTGGTCCCACTGCGCGGAGTGGAAGACCTTGCCGGGGAATTCGGCGAGCCCCGGGATGTCCGGGAGCTTCGGGTCGGAGAGCGGGCCGGTGGCGGAGACGACGGCGTCGGCGGTGATCGTGGAACCGTTCGCCGCCTCGATCACCCAGTGCAGCTCGTCGTTGTCCCAGCGCATGACCGTGACTTCATGGTTCAGCCTGATGTGCGGGCGCAGCCCGAAGGTGTCGGCCACGTGCTCCAGATAGGCGCGGATGTGCTGCTGCCCCGAGAAGGTGCGCGGCCAGTCCGGGTTGGGCGCGAAGGAGAACGAGTACAGGTGGGACGGGACGTCGCAGGCGCAGCCCGGGTAGCTGTTGTCCCGCCAGGTGCCGCCGACGGCGGCGGCACGTTCGAGGACCAGGAAGTCGGTGACGCCTTCGCGGCGGAGCCGGACCGCGGCTCCGAGGCCCCCGAATCCGGATCCGATCACCGCCACTCGTACATGCTCGTGCTGGGCCATGCTGCCTCCCCGCGGTACGTGATACGACTCTGCCAGCAATCACTGGCATTGTTGGGAGAGTAGAGCAGCTCCGTACTGATGGGTAGGGGGCGGGACGAGGAAAGTTACCGGCGGTACAACATAGGGTGCGGGTGTGGCTGAAGGACGCGAGCACCGCGAGTACCGCATGGAGGAGCTGGCCGAGGAGGCCGGCATCACCGTGCGCACCCTGCGCTTCTACCGGGAGCGCGGCCTGATCCACCCACCTCGCCGCGAGGGCCGCATCGCCTGGTACGACGACCACCACCTGGCCCGGCTGCGCACCATCACGGGCCTGCTGGAGCGGGGCCACACCCTCAACGGCATCGCCGACCTCGCCACCACCTTCGACAGCGGCCGCGATGTCGCCGAGGTGCTCGGCCTGGGCGAACCGACCGAGGAGACCCCGGTCCGGCTCACGCCCGAGCAGCTCGCCGACTACTTCCAGGACCAGGCCACGGCGGAGAACCTCGCCGCCGCCATGGAGCTGGGCTACCTCGGCATCGACGGCGACGAGATCGTCCACATAAGCCGCCGCCTGCTGGAGGCATCCTCCGAACTGGTGCGCGCCGGGGTCCCGCTCGACGCCGTACTCACCGCGGGCCGCCAGGTCCGCGAGCACGCCGACGCCCTGGCCGACCTCTTCGTACGCGTCCTGCGCACCCACACCGCACACACCGAGCCGGACCAACTACGCACGCTGGCCCAGGCGGTGGTGGACGCCGAGCTGTCGATGGCGCTGGACCGGCGGCTGCGCAAGGACGATCAGCGCTCGTAGGTGACCGTCACCGGCGCGTGGTCGCTCCACCGCTCGCCGTGCGTGGCGGCTCGCTCCACCCACGCCTTGACCGCGCGGCCGGCGAGACCGGGCGTGGCCACCTGGCAGTCGATGCGCCATCCCGCATCGTTGTCGAAGGCCCGGCCCCGGTAGGACCACCAGGAGTACGGGCCCTCCTCGTCCGGGTGCAGCGCGCGGACCACGTCCACGTACGCCGCCTCGTCGAAGACCCGGGTGAGCCACGCCCGCTCCTCGGGGAGGAAGCCGGAGCTCTTCCTGTTGGCCTTCCAGTTCTTGAGGTCGGCCTCCTGGTGCGCGATGTTCCAGTCGCCGCACACGACCACCTCGCGCCCCTCGGCGGCCGCCCGCGCCTTCAGCCCCTGGAGATAGGGGAGGAAGGCCGCCATGAAGCGCTCCTTCTCCTCCTGCCGCTCCGTGCCGACCTCACCGGACGGGAGGTAGAGGCTGGCGACCGTCACGCCCGGGAGGTCCACCTCGACGTAGCGACCGGAGGTGTCGAATTCGCCACTCCCCGGGACCTCGAACCCGCCGAACCCGATCTGGACGCGCTCCGGCGCGTGCCGCGTGTAGAGGGCCACGCCCGCGCGCCCCTTGGCGGCGGCCGGGGCGTACACGACGTGCCAGCCCTCGGGCTCACGCACCTCCTCGGGGAGCTGCTGCGCTTCGGCGCGGACTTCCTGGAGGCAGATCACATCGGCCTCGGTCTGCCCCAGCCACTCGACGAAGCCCTTCTTCGCGGCGGCACGGAGCCCGTTCACATTCACGGTGGTAACAGTCAGCATCCAGGTACAGTACCTACACACCCCCTGCGCATACATGTACCATCGTGCGCATGCTTATCCAACCTCGGCCCTTCGACCACCCCGACGCCGTGAAACTCAACGACCAGGTGCAGCTCGAATACGCCGAGCGCTACGGCGACGAGGGCGACATCACACCGCTCGACGCCGCCATGTTCGATCCGCCGCGCGGACTGTACCTGCTCGCCTACGACGAGCAGGCCCGCCCACTGGCCACCGGAGGCTGGCGCAGCCAGGAGCGGAACGACGAGGGGTACTCCGACGGCGACGCCGAGATCAAGCGGATGTTCGTCGTCCCCGAGGGCCGCGGCCGGGGCCTCGCCCGCCGGATCCTCGCCACCCTGGAGGCCGACGCCCACGCGGCCGGCCGCATCCGCATGGTCCTGGAGACCGGCGACCAGCAGCCCGAGGCGATCGCGCTGTACACGTCGAGCGGCTACACGGTCTGCGAGAAGTTCGGCCACTACCGGACGTACGACAGCAGCATCTGCATGGCGAAGCCCCTGGGCCTGCCCGCCTAGGAAACCTGTCGGCCAGGGAACCAGCCCGGCTGGGGAACCCGCGCCACTCCGACGTAGAACCCGCTCCGCTCGTACACCGGCGCCGGCTCCTCGCGGTACCACTCGGGCGCGGTGACGAGCCCCGGCTCGACGAGCTCCAGCCCCTCGAAGAACGGCTCGACCTCCGCGCGCGTACGCATCCGCAGCGAGATCGCGCCCTTCTTGTACGCCGTCTCCGTCTCCTGCTTGAGCTCCGGGTGCTGATCGGCGGTCCCGTGCGACAGCACCAGGTAACTCCCCGGCGGCAGCGCCCCGACCAGCGTGCGGGTGATGCTGTACGGGTCCTGCTCGTCCGGCAGGAAGTGCATCAGTGCGATGAGGGACAGCGCGACGGGCCTCGTGAAGTCCAGCAGCTTGCCCGCCTGTTCGAGGATCGCCTCCGGCTGCCGCACATCCGCGTGCATGTAGTCGGTCGCACCGTCGGGGTGGCTCACCAGCAGGGCTTCCGCGTGACGGAGCACGATGGGGTCGTTGTCCGCGTAGACGACCTGGGCGCTCGGGGTGACGGCCTGGACGATCTGGTGCAGATTCGGCGCGGTGGGGATGCCGGTCCCGATGTCCAGGAACTGGTCGACGCCCTGCCCGGCCAGCCAGGCGGACGCCCGGTGCATGAACGCCCGGTTCCGTGCCGCGTTGGCCCGCGCCTCGGCGGGCAGCTTCTCCGCGACCTCCTGGTCGACCGGGTAGTTGTCCTTCCCGCCGAGCAGCCAGTCGTAGACCCGTGCCGGGTGCGGCTTGCTGGTGTCGATACGGGAGCTGGGTATTCCGGCTGTCACAGGACGCCTCCATACGGAACCACGAACAGGCACCCCGCCCCCCGGCCCGCGCAGCCCTCAACACCGGTCACCGCAGGCGCAGATGAGCGAGGAGGCCTAGGTTACCGCCGGCACGGCGACCTCGGCCCAGACGGTCTTGCCCGGTGCCCCCTCCCGTGGCACGACGCCCCAGGCCTCGACGAGCGCATCGACCAGCACCAGCCCCCGGCCGGCCTCCCCGTCGGCGGACGTACCGCCACGGACGACGGGCCAGCACTCCCCCCGCGTATCGGCGACCTCCACACGCACCCGCTCCCCGGTCACCCGGACCAGCCGCAGCAACGTCTCCCGCCCCGGCACCAGCCCGTGCGTGACCGCGTTCGCGGCCAGCTCACCGACGACCAGGCTCACGGTGTCGTTCACAGCTTCGGCCGTCAGGTGAAACTGCTGCGCGAGGCGGCGGGCCTCACCCAGGCGGAACTGGGCACGAGCGTCGGCTACGGCGAGGCGCACATCGCTTCGGTCGAGCAGGGCCGACGCATCCCGAAGCCGGAGATGGTCGAGGCGGTCGACCGGGCGGTGGACGGTCGTGGGGTGCTGGTGGCGATGAAGGGGGAGGTGGGGCGGGCCCGGTATCCGTCGTTCTTCCGTCAGTACGCGCAGTTGGAGGCGGAGGCTGCCCAGCTGCACGCGTACGACAGCCATGTGGTGAAGGGGCTGTTGCAGACGGAGGCGTACGCGCGTGCCGTGTTCGAGATGTGGCGTCCACTGCTGGATTCCGACACGGTGGAACAGCGCGTCGCCGCGCGCATGGAGCGGCAGAAACTCTTCTCACGGCGCCCGGCACCGCTGCTGAGCTTCGTCATCGAGGAGACCGTCCTCCGGCGTCCACTCGGCGGGACGCAGCGTCCTGCGCGGCCAGTTGGAGCAGCTTCTGCACTTCGGGCACGAGCGGAACATCGAGATCCAGGTCATGCCGACCGATCGCGAGGAACACGCCGGGCTGGCCGGGGCGTTCACGTTGCTCCACATCGGAGATCAGCGCAGGATGGCGTACATGGAGGTGCAGGACCGGAGCGCACTGCACTCGGATCCGAGGACGGTCGGCGCATTCGAATCGACCTACGGCGTACTCCGGGCCCAGGCGCTCACTCCGAGGGAGTCGCTGGCCTTCATCGAGAGGCTGTTGGGAGAGCAATGAGTACTGAAGTACCGAAACCACACTCGATCCGGCGGACATGGTTCACAAGCAGCTACAGCGCGGGCAACGGCGGCGACTGCGTCGAGGTGGCAGCCACCGACACCTCCGTCCACATCCGCGACTCCAAGCGGCCGGCTGGGCCTGTCCTCGCTGTCGGGCCGGGCCAGTGGGCGGCGTTCGTACGGATGGCCGCGCAGGACTGAATCCGCTCAGGGCATCCGGAGCTTGTCGCGGAGGAGCCGCATGTGGGCCTCGATGTCGCGCTCGGCGAGCGGTTCGCCGGGTTCTTTCGGAGGGGCCTGGCGACAGGAGCGGCAGAGACCGTCGGGCAGTGCGTCGGCGGGCCCGGGGCGCCCGCATTCGCTGCATTCGACCAGCAGGCGGCGTACGGAGGCCTCCGGCGCGGCAGGGGTCTGCGGCAGCTGCGCCGGAACCTTGTCGGTGAGGCGGCGGCGTACGAATCCGACGGGCGAACCGACCTGGTCGGGCAGCCCGGACGTCAGGGCGCGGGCCATGTAGTCGGCGTCCACGCCGCGCTCGAACCAGACGGCGGCGAGGCTCTCCAGGGCCGTGCAGTCGGCGGCGGAGAGCGCCAGGCGCGGCTCCGTGCGACCGAGCCGGGCCAGGGCGAGGTAGGCGGGGGGCGGCCCGGCGGGGTCGGGCTGCGGCGCTTCCGGGGTTCGCTGCAGCGGGACTGCCGGGGCCTCGCAGGCGGGCCCTTCAGGCGCGGCGACTCCACTGCCGCCGGTCGCGAGCCGCTCGGCCCACCACTCGTTGTCGCGGGCGGTGCGGGACCAGAAGGTGAGGGTGACCCAGCGGCTCTGACCGAGGGACTCCACGCGGCAGCGCACATGACGGAGGTGCCCGGCCACGGCGAGCGCCCTGAGAGCGGACCCGATGGCCATCTGGCCGTACAACGGCAGGTCCTTGGCGAGGGACTTGATGTCCATGGCGGCGCCGTCGGGCAGATGGTCGACGTACCCGGCGACGTACCGCTCACGCTCGGGGAGCAGGGCGAAGTCATCGGCGGAGAAGGGCCGTTGATCGGGCGCGGATCGCTTGCCGTAGCCGGTACGGGCCTGGCGGTAGGGGCGTGAGGATGCGGGCGCACTCGGGGCGGAGTTAGTCTGCTGAACAGCCACGGGATCGGCCTGTCTCTGATCTTGGGGTGAGACCCCGGCCGGTGCTCTAACACCGCGTCGGGGTCGCTTCGTTGCACGCACCGTAAGCAGTCGCGACTCTGCGCCGCAACTCGCTCACGATTAGTCATACTTGCTGGCCGTGACGGGGTAGGGAGGGTGGGAAGGTTTTTTCCTTCCCCTTCTTTTCCCTTCTTTTCCCAGCCGGATGAACAACAGCGCTCGACTCCCGACTCTCGGATCCCGACCCCCGGATCCCGAAGCTCAAGCGCCGGGCCGGAGCCCTCCCCCGCCCACTCGAACGAGTGACACCTCGGTCCCGAAGCTCGGCCCCCCGAGCTTCGGGACTCGGGCGCCGGGCGACGCTCAGGGCGCCCCGCGCCCCCGCTCGACGGCCTCCACCGTCTGCGCGAGCAGGACCGCATTGGTCATCGACTTGCCGAGGATCGCACTGCGGCCCACACGACGAAGTGCTTGCCGGACAACTGGACGTCGTACGCGTCCAGCAGCCGCATGATGCCGCCGGGGATGCACGACGTCGGGCGGGCAGACACAGCGACCTGCCCTACAGGCCGGATTACCCGTCAGCGGACGGACGGCCTGCCGCCCGCCGGAGTTCGGCTGCATCGGGCAGAAGCCCGGTGATCCGCTTCCAGATCGTCCCGGCCTCCGCGCGGACGATCCGGAAGGGTGCATCCGGGGTAACCCGGTCCTCGGGCACGGGTTCGGTGGGCAGCTCACGCAGCCAGTACCCGAGGCGACCGCAGTCCCAGACGGCGAAACCACGGGCCTCCGCGACATCCCTGCCGTCGACCTGGTTGCGCCAGGCCGCCGTCAGGCGCCAGCTCGACCGCAGCTCGGAGATCAGGTCGGCAAGGAGGGTCAGCGCCGGCCCGGGCAGTCCGCCGCCCGCTGCGAGGGCCGTGCGGATGGCCACGAGCTCCTCCTCGGCGGTCCGGCCGAGGCTCGCGCCCTCCAGGATCGCGAGACCCGCCTCGGCGGTGCCGATGGTCGTCTCGACAACAGAGGCAGCCGTGTCATGGTCAGTCGAAGACCGCTGCAGGTTCACCATGTCGGCGAGCTTCCACACCAGCATCTTCGGCTCAACGCAGGAGTACTCGGCCTCACCCTCACCCGGCCACACTTCATGCGCGACGACGTGCTCCTCACCGATGAGCATGCCGTGGTGCAGCCGCCCCTGACGACCGGCGGATTCCAGCGAGATGACCACACCCGGTGAGAGGACCGTCTTCATCAGCGGCAGCAGCAGCGGGGACAGCTTGTCCGCCTCGTCGATGAGGCCGCAGTCCAGCAGCTCCTGCCGGGCTGTCGTGAACTCTTCGGGCACCGCGCTCCCCGCAGCCAGCTCGGAGAGCACGATCAGATGCTCGTCGGCCAGCCGGAAACGGGACCGGGAAATGTCGAACGAAGGCATACACACTCACTTGATAGTGGCTTAGACCGTGTCCTATGTGGTGAGTCGGAGGAGTCGCTTGTAGCAGCAAAGGGCGGCGGCGAGGCCGAGAAAGGCCAGGTAGTTGCGGGGTTGGCGT
>NZ_JBIWKD010000015.1:0-211704 GCF_044765485.1 Streptomyces sp. NPDC102451
GCGTGCTGCTTTTCGACGGCACGGGCGGAACCTGCGTGTGTGGCCTCTTCGATACGGCGCTGCAGGTCCGCGATCTTGCCCGCGGTGGTGTGGATACCGACGTCGTCGATGGTCTCGGGTGTGCTGCTGATCATGTGTCTCCCGCTCTCCTCCATCGGTACTGAATCTCGGAATGAAGGTACTCAGTACCGTTGTATTGGGCAAGTATTATTTGGTCCCTCGACAGGGGAGGATGGGTGATCATGAGCAAGCCATCCGCGCGGACCCGACTCGCAGACGCCGCCTTCGCGCTCTTCGACGAGCGCGGATACGAGCAGACCACCGTTGACGACATCGCCGAACGTGCAGGCCTCGGCCGCACGACGTTCTTCCGCCACTACCGGTCCAAGGAAGACGTGATCTTCCCCGACCATGACCGGCTCCTCGACCTGATCAGGGACCGGCTGGCGACCTCGAACCACAGCACGGCGCTGGTCGCCGTCTCCGACGCGGTCCGCCTGGTGCTGCTCCACTATCTCGACGAAGGCGACCTCGCGCGCCGGCGCTACGTGCTCACCAGCAAGGTCTCCGTCCTCCGTGACCGCGAGATCGCCGGAGTGGCGCGTTACCAGCGGCTGTTCCGTGAGTTCATCGCCGACTGGATGGGCGACTCGGCCCAGGGGGCGTCCCTCAGGGCGGAACTCATGTCGGCTGCGGTGGTCGCGGCCCACAACCACGTGCTGCGGCGCTGGCTCCGTGGGGAGACCGCGGATCCGGTCGGCGAGGTGGATGAAGCGATGCGCGAGGTGCTCGCTCTTTTCCCCGCGGCCCACTCCCGGACGGCGGGCGCCGGTACCACCGTCGTCGCATTCAGGACCGGGCAGGACATCGATGCGTTGCTCCCCTCCCTGCGCCGTCTTGTCGCAGGCGAGGGGGACGAGAGCGAGTACTGAGGGCCCTCCCGAGCTTCTGCTGCCGAGGCCGAACCATCCGCACGGCGTACGAAGAAGTCCGGGGCATGGCGACGCTCACGCGAACCGCGGTGCCAGTGCAGCCAGAGCGGCTGGGAGGCGATCTGCACCACGGCGGGATCGAAATCCATGAGTACGAGACGCTCTCGCTCCAGCCGCAGGTGTTCCGTGGCGGTACCTGCTGGAGCGGTTCGGGAGCTCGAAGACCGTGTTTACTCACACCCGGACTTCAGGATCAGGGGGTGACGATGGGGAAGTCGGGGTCGAAGTCGTCGAGGAGGCCGGCAAGGGTCTGCAGGGCGGTCTCGTCGCCGTCGAGGGTGATCTTCCCGGCCTGGGCGAGCTTGGCCGCGCTCGCGGGCTTGAGGAGGGCGGCGACGAGGGCAGCCTTGGGGCCGGCGACGGTAAGACGGGGGTCGGGGGAGGCGCCGGGGCGGGCGTTGAGGACGCCACGGCGGATCCACATGGTCCAGGTCTCGTCGGAGTGGTCGGTGAAGCGGAAGTCGATGCGCAGGTCGACGTCGGCGGCCTCGTCCCCGATGAGATGGATGGCGGCGAAGTCGAAGAGGATGTCGATCGGCATCGCGAGGACGGTGTCGGGGCTGGCTGTGGCGAAAGCGGCCGGCACCACGCCCTCGCGCAGTTCCTTGGCAGCGGTGAGGAAGATGCCGCGCCACTGCGGCCCCTCGGCCTGGTAGCCCAACTGCTCGTACGCGTCGGCCTGGAGGTTCTTCGCCTCCCTGTGGTCGGGTTCGGCGAAGACGAGGGCGTGCAGGATCTGCACGGCCCACCGGTAGTCGCCCTCCTCGAAGGCTCGCCGGCCCTCGGCGAGGATCCGGTCCGGGCCGATGAGGCCGGTGAGGCGGCGGGCGGTCTCGACGGGCGGGTGCGGGTGGAGGGAGACCGGGTCGCCGTCCCACATGCCGAGTTCCTTGTGGAACACGGCGCGCACGTCGTGGTGGAGGGTGCCGTGGTAGCCGCGGACGGCCCAGTTCCGGCCGAGTTCCTCGGGCAGTTCGACGACCTCGGCGGCCTCCAGCGGGGTGTACCCCTTGTTCGCCAGCCGCAGCGCCTGGTCGTGGATGTACTTGTACGTGTCGCGCTGCGACTCCAGGAACGCGGTCACGTTCTCGTTGCCGAAGACGGGCCAGGTGTGCGGTCCGTAGTGGACCTCCGCCTCGTCGCCCCACCGCTGGAGCGTCTCGTCGAGGTACCGGGCGAAGTTGCGGGCGTCACGGGTCCTGGCGCCGCGCAGAGTCTGGATGTTGTGCAGCGAGTGGTTCGCGTTCTCCGCGCAGGTCAGCGCCTTCAGCTCGGGGATCCAGATGTGCATCTCCTCCGGAGCCTCGGTGTCGGGGGCGTAGAGGAACTCGAACTCCAGCCCCGCCAGCTCCCGCCGCTCACCGGTCTTCGTGATGGAGTCGGTGGGCGAGAGGTAGGTGATGGTGGTGCCGGCCGAGCCCATGATGCCGATGCCGCTGGTGATGTGGCCGCAGGAGTTCAGGCCGAGGAGGGTACCGAAGGCATAGCCGGCACGTCGGGACATGGCATTGCCGGCGATGACGTTCTCACCGATGGCGTGCTTGTCGAAGGAGGCGATGGTGCCGGGTGCGACGATGGGCACCTTCCCTGAGGCGACGTCCTCGGCGGAGACGACTCCCTTCACCCCGCCGTAGTGGTCGATGTGGGTGTGGGTGTAGATCACGGCGGCGACCGGCTTGTCGGTGACGTGCTCGCGGATCATCCGCATCGACATGGCCGCCGCCTCCACGGAGGCGGTGCAGTCCACCACCACGAGCCCCGTCTCGCCCTCGACGACGGTCAGGTTCGCAATGTCGCAGTTGCGGACCTGGTACACCCGCTCGGCGATCTTGTACAGGCCGCCCTTGCGTATGAGCTGGGACTGCCGCCACAGGCTCGGGTTGACCGTGTCGGGCGCCGGGTCCTCGTCGCCGATGTAGTCGAACCACGCGGGGTCGAAGATGACCCGGCCGTCGGCAGCCTGCACGGTGTCGGGCAAGGGCGCGAGGAAGCCGCGGTCGTTGTCGGTGAAGTCCCGACGGTCGTCCATCGCGTACCGGGCCAATGCTTCGCGGTTGACGGCGGCGGTCCGTGCGGTGGCGGGCTTGGGCTCGTAGGCCATGAGGGTCCCTCCTGGTCGCCGGCCATGCCGTGAGACGCGGCGCGGCCTACCGACGAGCCTTACGGCCGGGTATGCGGTCAGCGAGGGGAAGGGGGCCGTTCGGACGAATTCTTCGAGGCCGAGCGGCGGGCGTCGGCATACGCGGTGTCGAGATCGCCGAACATTTCCTTCGTGGCCGGCACGATGCCGCCGTCACCGAGCCGGGTGGCAAGCCCGGAGCGTTCCAGGAGGTGTACGAGTGCCGACCGGACGCCGCACAGGACCAGCCGCCCGCCACGGCCGGTGAGGCGGGCGGCGTACCGGTCGAGCCGCTTGAGCATCGCCAAGGACGGCACGTCGGGCAAGGCCCGCAGGACCAGCACCAGCACCGCCCCGGGCACCGTCGACTGGCGGAAGCCTGCTCTCGACCGGCGTGGTCCAGGACGGTGACCGTGCCCGGCACGAGCGTGGCCGACGGCTCGGCAGTCTCCCAGCGTCCGGGGCCGGAGGACCCCGGTCGGGGGTGAGGTGCAGGGCGGTGAGATGGGCCTGGCGGGCAGCCCCTGGGCGCAGTACAGCGACAGGGGCACAGGAGGCAGCCGATGCCCCCCACATCGGGAGACCTCGACCCCCGTGCGGGCCCCGCCGCCGAAACTCACATCCGACAGCTCGGGCCGGCCGAGGCGGAGCCGAACGGTCGGCAGTCTCACGCCAACCCTGTGAGCGCGTCGCCGATGTACTTGGCACCGAGCACGACGAGCACCGTGGTCATGATCGCCGCGTTGTGGGCCGCCATCCACTCCTTCCACTCGGCCAGCACGCGCCCTGCCCGGTCACCGCCCAGCAGATAGACACCGAGCGGCAATAGCGTGCAGAGCGAGCCGATGAGCACCATCAATGCCGCTGCCACAGCCTTGCCGCCCGCCCCGGCGTCGCTGGTTGCGATGGAGACCGCTCCGGCGACGGAAAGGACCAGGTTCTTCGGATTGGCGGCCACCAGGACGACCGCGAGACCGGCGGCCCTGGCCGCCGTGAACCGGTCGATGGCCCGCATCCACCCGGGCGGCGCCACATCCCGTCCCGCTCTCGGGCGGCCCCGCCACTGCTTGACCGCCATCAGCACGAACAGCACGCCAAGGCCCAGTTGGAGCCAGTACGCCCATGTCGGTTTCTCTGTGCCCGGGGTCATCGAGCTGCCCGCGGCGACGACCACGGCCACGACTCCTGCCAGAGCAACCACCCAGCCGGCTGTGAACGCGATCCCGTTGGCCCGCCCCTTCGGCGTGGCCAGTATCAAGACCACAGCGACCAGCGGCAACGGGCTGATCGCGATACCCGCCGCCGAGGTGAGCATCGCGCCGATCGCTTCTCCCATGGCGTGCCCGAACCCTTTCCCTAGGCGAATCCCAACCGGCAATCCCGGACAATTAATCACATACTGTTCAGCGGAATAGCGCGCGGCACAGTGAAGGAAGCCTCTGGCTTGCCCCTCCGACCCGGTGACCACGCCTTGGCTCCCCGCTGGCGACGTGCGGAGTGCAGATCCACAGGCGCCGACCCGACAGTGCTCTCCACTGCCGACTCGTGAGCCCGTGTCTCGGATGGTGCGGGCCTGGGCATTCAGGGACTCCGCTGCGGCGAGAGTGAGCCGAGAGTTCATGCCGAGCTCGGAGCGGCCGTAGGGATTCCCATGGGTCCAGAACAGCGGGGACAGGGCCCCTCGGTCGGCGTCGGTGAGCCGCGCTGCTGCCGCAGGGCGAGCAGGGAGCCAAGGTCGGCTCGTTCGCGCCGGAACGGCGCAGGCCGAAGTTCCCCCACTCATTCGTCGTGCAGTCACCACCACCCGATGGCGTACTGCCGCCACTCGTGCAGGTGCCAGCACAGGCGGCACAGCCGGGACCGGGTGATGGTGGCGGAAGCACTGGTGATCTTCCCCGAAGGAGCAGGCAGCAATGTACGACAATCAACTGGCGCAGACGGGCACGGGAGTTCTGGTCGTGGGCGGCCTCACCATGGCGGGCTGGTGGATGGCCGCCTTGGCATTGTTCCTCGTCGTGGCGGGAGCGCTGTGCGTCCGGGTCGTGTTCCGGCGCGGTGAAGGAGTGTGAGCGGGAGCAGCCCGGCGCTGATCACCGCAGGACGACGTAGGACGGCGGCCCTGGTCACGGCCACCGTGGTGCTGGCACTCCTCGCACTGGGCCTGACGGCTTACGGAACCCGCGCGTACTCGGTGGTCACCGAATCGTCCGCCACATACGCGGAGTGGGCGTGGGCTCCTGTGGCCCTGATCCTGGCGGTCCAGACCACTCTCTATCTCCTGGAGAGGCCCTACCGCGCCACGTCCGATCAGCAGGAGGTGCTGGACGGGCGGCACGTCGCCGTACTGATGCCGGTCTTCAACGAGGACGACGGGTACCTGCGCTCCGCCCTGCGGTCTTTGCTCGCCCAGTCCCGGCTGCCCGACTCCGTCCACATCGTCGATGACGGCTCCGAATGCGCTCACCGAGCCACGCGACGCTGGTGGTGCCGGGTGGCGCGCGACGCCGGCATCGCCACGTCCTGGCAGCGCACCGCCAATGCCGGCAAGCGCCACGCACAGGTCCGTGCCGCGAGCCGCTGCCCGGAAGCCGATATCTTCGTCACCATCGACTCCGACGCCCATCTCGCTCCCGACGCCCTGCACGAGGTGCTCCAGCCCCTGGCCGACCCGCGTAACCAGGTCGTGGCCGGAGTCGTCGCGGCGCACAACAACCGCAACGGCTTCCTCAGCCGCATGACCGACCTCTGGTACGTCACCACCCAACTCGTCGACCGCTCGGCCCTCTCCCCGTTGGGCGGTGTCATGGTCGCCTCGGGATCACTCGCCGCCTACCGCGCCGAGCTCCTGCGCGACCACCTCCACTCCTACCTCGGAGAGAGGTTCTTCGGCCGGCCGGTCGCCTTCTCCGACGATTCGATGCTCACCCTCTACGGCCTGATGCGCGGCAGAGTCGTCCAACAGCCCACGGCGATCGTGTTCAGCGCCATGCCCGAGACCGTCAGCCACCACCTCCGCCAGTACCTGCGCTGGATGCGCGGATCCACCATCCGCGCCCTGTGGCGCATCCGCTACCTCCCCCCCACCCACCCCGCCTACCTCGCCCAACTCCTGCGCTGGTTCCAGCAACTGACCTGCACCGCCCTCCTGATCTGGCTGACCCTCCTCCACCTGCACACCGACACCCACCCGCCCACCAGCCTCTTCCTCGTCCCCCTGGTCATCGTCTCCGGACAAACCCTCCGCTACCTCACCCTCACCCGCTCCGACCAGAAACTGCGCTCCCAGCTCGCCACCTGGGCCCTCACCCCCCTCGCTCTCCTCTGGTCCTGGACAGTGCTGCGCCCCGTCCGCTGGTACGGGCTCCTCACCTGCATGCGCACCGGATGGGGCACCCGTGCCGACGGCGCGGAAGTCGTCCTGCCCATCCAGTCGGCCGACGGCCTACAGGCCCCCAAGCGAACCGGCACCGCCGTCCCGACGGGGGGATGACCAGCAGCGTGCGAAGACACGCGCCAGCACCTCCACGCTGGCCGAGGAAGACATGCGCGGACCCATCAGCAGATCGCTTCACCGGCCTCCGAGGCCACACAATTGGGGTAAATGTGGCTCCAACAGCGACCGCTCACGGTTGTCGGCATCCGCAGGACCTCGCCCGCGCCGACAACGACGATGCGCCGGGCCGCGTGGACTTCTTCCAGGACGCCTCCCTCGCGCACGAGACAGCTTGTGCCCTGCGCGGCCTGGGACAGCCAGTCGACGCGGAGATCCACTTCCAGCGCAGCGTTGCCACCCGTCGCCGCCAGCAATACGCCCGCACCCACAGCGTGACCCTTGGCTACCTCGGCGCCGACCAGGTCCAGCAAGGCCGCCTTGACGAGGCATGCGCTACCTGGGGGCAAGCCCTCGACGCCATGACCGGCGTTCTGTCGGGCCGCGCCCGCGACGTGATCGTCGGAGGTCGAGTCGATCGCAACGGTGGTCGGGGGCCACATCCGCGTTCAGGACGACTGCCAGGGCGGGATCGAATCTGTTATCAGAGTGGCGGTGATCACGGGCACCCATCGGTGGGAGCTGAGTAGGCTTGTGCAGTCGTTGCGGTGCGGGTGCAGGGGGGAGTGCAAGATCTCCTGCAACTACCTGACGGGCCGTCAGTGAAGTGAGCAAGTGGTGAGCATGGGTCCTGAAAAACCTGGGGAAAGCTGCACGAACGTGCGACTGGTTGTAAGGTAGCGAAACAGCACTTGACCTGCAAAAACGCAGGCAGGAAGCCTAGCTCGGGAGTGGCTCCATGATGCGCACCATGTTCAAGTCCAAGATCCACCGAGCCACCGTGACCCAGGCCGACCTGCACTACGTGGGCTCCGTGACGGTCGACGCCGACCTCATGGACGCCGCGGACCTGCTGCCCGGCGAGCTCGTGCATATCGTGGACATCGACAACGGTGCCCGCCTGGAGACGTACGTCATCGAAGGGGAGCGCGGCTCCGGCGTCATCGGGATCAACGGTGCCGCCGCCCATCTCGTGCACCCCGGTGACCTGGTCATTCTCATCAGTTACGCGCAGCTCGACGACGCCGAGGCACGTGCCTTCGTGCCGAGCGTCGTGCACGTCGACGCGGGGAACCGCATCGTGGCCCTGGGGGCCGACGCATCGGCCCCCGTGCCGGGTACGCGCACCGAGCGCAGCCCGCAGGCCGTCCCCGCCCGGGGCTGATCCGGCCCAGGCGTACGCCGTACGAGGGAGCACCCGCCATGGCAGAGGAGAACACCGCAGTGGACATCCGGGACGACCGCGAGCACGGCAGGCTGACGGCCTACGACGAGGGCGGCTCGGTGGCGGGCACCATCGCGTACTTCGCGATGTATCCCGAACCCGGTGCCCTCGTCGGCGTGCACACCGTCGTCGGGCCGGAGTACGAGGGCAAGGGCGTCGCCGGGGCCCTCGCGCGCGAGTTCTACGGGTTGGCGGCCCGCCAGGGGGTTCCCGTCGTTCCGCTCTGCCCGTATCTCGCCGCGTGGGCCGAGCGTCACCCCGACCAGGCGCCGAAGGCCCCGGAAGAGCTGGTGCGCGGGGCCGAGAGGCAGCTCGGGTCGCATCCCGAGCTGTTCTGAGACCGGCCGGGGGCTTCCCGGACCAGGAGTCCCGGTGCGTACGTATGGACTCGGCAGGCGAGGGAAGCCGCACGGGGAGACGGTGGAGAGGAGATCCACTCGTCCCGTCCGTCGCACCTGGAGGACCGAGATGACACACCCCAGTCCCGACCCCGTGCCTGTGCCGGCGCCCCCGCCCGTGCCGGGGCCGCCGACACCGGTGCCCTCGCCGCCGCCCGTGCCGCCGGGCCCCGTGCCGCCCGGCCCGGCGCCCGATCCCATTCCGCAGCCGCCGAACCCGAACCCCGAACCGGTACCCGAGCCGGAGCCCCAGCCCCAGCCGGCGGGGTGAGCCGGAGTCCCTACGGCCGGCCGTACAGTCCCGTCAGCGCGTCGGCGTGGTGCAGCCCGCTCTCCGCCGCCACCGAGTCGAGCGACTGCGCCTCGCGCACCGGGGCGAAGCTCAGGCCGCCGGATTCCCCCGCGAAGCCGTACACGGCCGGCCGGGGCAGGCTGTTGTAGGCCCAGGGGGTGGAGAAGTAGTACGCCCCCGTGTCGTACAGGGCGACGAAATCGCCCTCCCGCAGTTCGGGCAGCTCCCGGCCGTGGGCCACGACGTCCCCGGCGAAGCAGCACGGCCCCGCGATGTCCTGGACCATCGGCGGCCCGCTCCGGGGACGGCCGTCCCCGTCGAACGCGCCGACCCGGAGCGGCCAGGCATCGGGCATGAAGACGGTGCGGGTGGCGATCTGGGCCCCCGCGTGGGTGAGCGCTATGCGGCGCCCGCCCGCGTCCTTCGTGTACTCGACACGTGCCCCGATGAAGCCGTTCTTGGCCAGCAGGGACCTGCCGAACTCGGTGACCAGGCCGTAGCGCCCGTCGAAGATGCCCGGAGCCGCGTGCCGGAGCGCCGCCACGTACTCCGCGAAGGCGGGGCGCGTCTCGTCGTCGTCGAAATTGACCGGCAGCCCGCCGCCGATGTCGATCCCCGTGACCCGACGCGCGCCCACGGCCTCGTTGATCTCCTCGGCGAGACGGTACGTCTCGGCGATGCCCGCGGCGATGAGTTCCAGCGAGCAGCCCTGCGAACCGACGTGGGCATGCAGCCGGGTCAGCCAGGGACGTTCCACGAACGCCTGGACGACCCGTTCGCGGGCGCCGGGGTCGCGCAGGGCCACGCCGAACTTGGACGTGGCCGTCGCCGTGCTCATGGCGCCGATGGAACCGCCCCCCACCTGCGGGTTCACCCGCAGCCCCAGGACGGAGGGCGAGCCGGGCGAGCGGAGCTCCTCGATACGGCGGATCTCGCCGAAGCTGTCCGCGTTCACGGCGACACCGAGCGCCAGCGCCAGCCTGAGCTCGGCACGGGTCTTGGCGGGTGAGTCCAGGACGATCCGGGCCGGGGTGAAGCCGGCCTCGACCGCGAGCCTCAGTTCGCCCGGGCCGGCCACCTCGCACCCCATGCCGCGTTCGGCCAGCAGCCGCAGCACCGGGATCAGTGACGCGGCTTTCGCGGCGAAGGTGTGCAGCACCCGTA
Organism: Streptomyces sp. NPDC102451; assembly: GCF_044765485.1. Taxonomy (NCBI): domain Bacteria; kingdom Bacillati; phylum Actinomycetota; class Actinomycetes; order Kitasatosporales; family Streptomycetaceae; genus Streptomyces; species Streptomyces sp. NPDC102451. The sequence goes on from NZ_JBIWKD010000015.1 coordinate 9,741, forward strand.
CCCCCGGCTCGGCGGCGAACGCGTCCCGCAGTGCATCGACACTGTCGTGTATCCCGTCCGCGTCCAGGAAGCCCGCGAGCGGTTGCTCCTCGCCCAGCAGCCCTTCCGCCACCGCGAGGCGCAGCACCTCGGCGAATCGGGCGGAGCGCGGTGGGCGGCCGGGAGCGCTTGCGGGACCGGGGGGCGGTGTGGTGCGGGAGTCGTCGATGGGAGCCTCGCAGGTCGGTGCCTTCAGGCGATGAGCGGGACCACGGCCTCGGGTGTCAGCATCCGGAAGGTGAACGCCTGGTGGAAGTAGAGCCTGACGCTCGTCGCGTCGTGGTCCAGATATCCGATGGACAGGTCCTGGCCCAGGCACAGCTCGAAGTCGCCGCCGCGGGTGGACAGCAGGGCCCCGCCGGCGACGGCGGGTGCCCACAGGATGGGTTCGTCGAGCTGCCGTGCCAGATGGGTGGCCACCGGATAGCCGTGGTCGGAGGTCTCGGTGGCCTCGGTGTACGCGTCCGCGCCGAGCAGCAGCCGGTACGGCCCGTCGACCCCGGCGAGCCGCAGCCGGGTCAGTGCCTGGCTCACCGCAGTCGGGTAGTCCCGCGCGTCCGCCGGCAGCGGCAGCGGGGCGTGCGAGGAACCGTCCCGCAGACCCGTGATGCCGGCCGCCGCGTACCCGTCGATGACCGCCATGTCCTCGGCGAACGCGCAGGTGCGGGCCGCGTCCTTGACCGGCTGCCAGTCGCTGTCCTCGGAGCCGCGTTCCACGTCGTCGACGGCCGCCCTGGTCACCGTGAACGGCACCCGCCACTCGATGACCGGCCTCGCCGTACGGGCCCGGGCGATCACATCGGGGGTGGGTGGGTCGATGTCGCGCAGATGCCCGTCGCCGATCGCCGACAGCCCCGGCCCCTGCGGGTCGCTGACGTCCACGACGCGGCGGCCCGCCACATGACGGCTGAAGGTGCGTCTGGCCTCCTCCTCGATCTGCTCCCAGGCGGAGTCGGTGACGGGGGCGAGTTCACGGTGCAGGTTGTTCATCGCGGGGCGCTTTCTTGCAGGCTGCCGATACGCAGCGAACCGTCGCGGACCACCGGCGCCGGCGCGGCCGTGGAGCGCTGCTCCGAGGGCTGCGGCTCCGGGACGGCTGTGGTCCCGGCGGGGGAGGGCGGCGGCGGAGGGGCGTCGAGGAAGTCGGCGCTGGGGGCGTGGAAGAGCGAGCCGGTGACCGCCGTGGAGAAGTCGAGAATACGGTCATGGGTGCCGGGCGGGCTCCCCAGGAACATGTTGCGGAGCATCTGCTCGGTGACCCCCGGATCGGCCGCGTACCCGATGAAGTACGTCCCGAACTCGCCCTGTTCGAAGCTGCCGAAGGGCATGTTGGCGCGCAGGATGTCGAGTTCGGTGCCGTCGTCGTCGGTGACGGTGTTCAGGGCGATGTGCGAATCGGCCGGCTTGACGTCGTCGGCGAGCTCCATGTCCGTGAACTTCGTACGGCCGATGACCCGTTCCTGGTCCTCGGTGCTCAGCCCGTTCCAGGCGGCCAGGTCGTGCAGGTACTTCTGCACGACGACGTAGCTGCCGCCCTCGAAGGCCGGGTCCTCCGGTCCGACGATGGCCGCGGCCCTCGCGTCGTCGCCCACCGGGTTCTCCGTACCGTCAACGAAACCGAGCAGGTCCCGGTGGTCGAAGTAGCGGAATCCGTGGACCTCGTCGACGACCTTCACCGCACCGCCGAGCCGTCCGAGGAGCTGGGAGGCCCACTCGTAGCAGACGTCCATCTGTTCGGCGCGGACGTGGAACAGCAGATCGCCCGGTGTGGCCGGAGCACGGTGGACGGGTCCCCGCAGCTCCAGGAACGGGTGGAGACGGGCCGGCCGTGGGCCGGCGAACAGCCGGTCCCACGCGTCGGAGCCGAAACCGGTCACGCAGGCCAGCCCGGCGCTCGGCACCCGGAAGCCGATCGACCGCGCGAACGCCGCGAGATCGGGCAGCACATCGCGTACGGCGGACTCGCCGCCCGGCTCGATCGTCGCGACCAGCACCACGGCGGCACTGGTCAGCGGCGCCACGACGGGCTGGACCACGACGGGTTCCGGTACGGCGTCGGACATGCGCGCACTCCGTAGGTGGCGGACAGGGCTCCCTGCCACTTATCCACACCACGCTCCCTGCCGCACCCCGGCCCGGCCCGGCCGGGCGACGCGCCCCGTAGGGAGAACACCGCGGCGCGGACCTGCCCGCCCGTACCGGGGAGCGCGTCGCGGACGACGACAGCCACCGCAGCGGTGGTCCGCCCGCCGGAATGCGCTGAGCCATGAATGGCGGGACAGTGGAAGGCGTTTGCGGAACGTCGTCCAGCGCTGGGACCGAAGCGGAGGGAGCGTGCGGATCGTGGCCGAGGGAAAGAAGCTCGACAAGGACGACCGGGTCTCGTGGAGCAGCCACGGGCAGAGTGTTCCCGGGAAGGTGAAGAAGAAGATCACGGAGCGCACCGAGGCGGCGGGACGTACCGTCGACGCCTCGAAGGACGAACCGCAGTACGAGGTCGAGAGCGAGAAATCCGGACGCAGAGCGGTGCACAAGCCGCAGTCCCTGCGCAAGAAGGGCTCAGGCTCATGAGCTGAATTCCCGGAGCAAGGCGGCGCAGGAGCCCTCTCAGCCGGACGTCCCGTTGGATCCGGGCCGCACGGGCGGGCCCGGAACGGCGAGAACACGTGGAGGCATCGATGCCGGATGCGGTGGTCATCGGCGCGGGGCCCAACGGTCTCGTCGCAGCGAATCTCCTCGCCGCCGCGGGATGGAGCGTGGAGGTTCTGGAGGCGCAGCCGGAACCGGGCGGCGCGGTCCGAAGCGACCGTGGCGTCCACCCCGACCATGTGAGCGACCTCTTCAGCGCCTTCTACCCACTGGCAGCCGCCTCGCCGGTCCTCGGCGGGCTGGAGCTCCAGGAGGAAGGGCTCGGATGGAGTCGAGCGCCGCGTGTGCTGGCGCACCCCCTGCCGGACGGCCGGTGCGCAGTCCTCGAACACGGGGCGGAAGACACTGCGGCCGGGCTGGACACGTTCGCAGCGGGCGACGGTGCTGCGTGGCTCGATCTCTGCGGCACATGGAATCGTCTGGGCCCCGACATCCTGCGGGCCCTCTTCACCCCTTTCCCGCCGGTGCGCCCTGCCGTCCGCCTCGCTGCCAAGCTCCGTGCGGCCGGCGGGCTACGGCTGGCACGGACGATGGTGCTGCCTGTACGTCGCCTGGGGGAGGAGGAGTTCCATGGCGAGGCGGCGAGGCTTCTGCTCGCGGGCAATGCGCTGCACGCGGACCTCGGCCCCGAAGCGGCGGGCAGCGGAGGCTACGGATGGCTGATGTCCATGCTCGGGCAGACCTACGGCTTTCCGGTGCCGGCAGGGGGAGCAGGGGCGCTCACGGCGGCCTTGGTGCACCGACTGGAACGGCACGGCGGCGTGGTCCGCTGCGGAGAGCGTGTGAACGAGGTCGTCGTACGCGGCGGACGCGCCGTCGGCGTACGCACCGCGGGGGGAGAGGCCGTACCCGCCTCCCGTGCCGTGCTCGCCGACGTGTCCGCGCCGGCGCTGTACGGCGAACTGGTCGGTGCACAGCATCTTCCCGACCGGCTGCTGAGTGACCTGCGCCGGTTCCAGTGGGACTTCGCGACGTTCAAAGTCGACTGGGCGCTGAACGGCCCCGTGCCCTGGACCGCGAGGGACGCCTCCACGGCCGGGACGGTGCACCTGGCCGACGGCGTGGACGGTCTCACCCGCTTCGCCGCGCAGATCGCGACGGGCCGGGTGCCCGACCGCCCCTTCCTCCTCTTCGGGCAGATGACCACGGCCGACGCCACGCGCTCACCGGCCGGTACGGAGTCGGCGTGGGCGTACACCCATGTTCCGCACCGGATCAAGGGGGACGAGGGCGAGGACAACCTCACGGGGCGATGGGACCGGCGTGAGCAGGAAGCCATGGCCGACCGTATCGAGAACGAAGTCGAACGCTGGGCGCCAGGATTCCGCTCCCGCATCGCATCCCGGCGCATCCTGGCACCGCCCACCCTCCAGTCCATGGACGCCAACCTGCGCGGCGGCGCGATCAACGGCGGAACCGCAGCCGCTCATCAGCAACTGGTGTTCCGCCCGACACCTGGTACCGGGCGGCCCGAAACGCCGGTGAGAGGCCTGTACCTCGCCTCGGCCTCCGCTCACCCCGGCGGGGGCGTCCACGGTGCCCCGGGCGCCAACGCCGCGCGCGCCGCGCTGCGGGGCGGGGGCGTACACCGACTGCGGGCGCCGCGCATGCCGTGGGCCGTCCGCGCAGGGCGGAACACCGGTTGACAGATCCCACCGGGAGTTCGCCGGCCGCCCGGGCGAGCGCTTCTGCGGGGGAGAGGCGGGCTGCCGGAGACACCTCTGCGGCCACGGACAGCCCAGCACAGGTGTCGGTCGTCATGGTGACGGGGTACTTGTCGTCAGTCGTTTTCGCCCGTCTGCACCGGGAAGCCGCACATCATGGACCACTCGAAAACTCCCGTACTCGACGCTCTGAGGGCGTACCAGGCGCAGGAGCAACTGCCGTTCACCCCGCCCGGTCACAAGCAGGGCCGAGGGGCCGACCCGAGGGTACGGGCCGTTCTGGGAGACGCGCTCTTCAGCGCGGACATGCTCGCCGTGTCCGGTCTGGACGACCGCACCACGTCGCAGGGGGTCCTGGAGCGGGCAGAGCGCCTGATGGCCGACGCCGTGGGCGCCGAGCACACGTTCTTCTCCACCTGCGGAAGTTCGCTCTCGGTGAAGGCGGCCATGCTGTCCGTCGCCGGCCCGCACGAAAAGCTCCTGGTCGGACGCGACGCGCACAAATCAGTCATCTCCGGCCTGATCCTCGCGGGTATCCGCCCGGTGTGGGTCGATCCTCAGTGGGACCCCGATCTCCACCTCGCCCACCCGCCGGCGCCCGAGGCCTTCCGGTCGGCATTCGAGGAGCATCCGGATGCACGGGGTGCGCTGGTCACCAGCCCCACCCCTTACGGAACGTGCGCCGACATCGGAGCCATCGCGACGCTGTGCCACGAGCGGGGCGTACCGCTGATCGTCGACGAAGCGTGGGGTGCCCACCTGCCCTTCCACCCCGAGCTGCCCACCTGGGCCATGGACGCCGGCGCGGACGTGTGTGTCACCTCGGTCCACAAGATGGGCTCCGGGCTCGAACAGGGGTCGGTGTTCCACCTGCAGGGCGACCTGGTCACCGCGCGGACCCTCGCCTCCCGCGCCGACCTGCTGGACACCACCAGCCCCTCTGTCCTCATCTACGCGGCCCTTGACGGCTGGCGCCGCCAGATGGTGGAACACGGCCGTGAACTCCTGGACGAGGCCCTCACGAGGGCCCGCCGGGTACGAGCGGCCATCGAGGACATCGAGGGACTGCACGTCAACGGCCGCGACGAATTCTGTGCGCCGGGGCGTGCCTTCGACATGGACCCCCTCCAGGTCTTCATCGACCTGGGCGGAGTCAAGTTCAGTGGATACGACGCCGCTGACTGGATGCGCCGGAACCATCGCATCAACCTGCACACGTCCGACCACCGGCGCATCAACGCCCAGCTCACGTACGCCGACGACGAGACGACGACGGCGCGGCTCCTCGACGGCCTGCGCGACCTGGTGGCGCACGCCGACGAACTCCCGCCGGCCCCGGACATCCGCATCCCGGACCCCGGCGACCTCCGTCTCCGGCAGGCCACGCTCCCGCGCGACGCCTTCTTCGGCGACGTCGAGCAGGTGTCCGTGGACCGGGCGGTCGGCCGGATCTGCGCCGAGATGCTCACGCCCTACCCTCCGGGGATCCCGGTGGCTCTCCCCGGCGAGCTGCTCGATCAGGCCGCAGTGGACTACCTGCGGACCGGCGTCGCCGGGGGGATGCTCGTTCCCGACGCGGCCGACAGCACCCTCGGCACGATTCGCGTCTCCGTGCACGACGTGGGCGCCGACTGACCGGACGGTCCCTCGAACCTCCCGTATCCGCCGACCGAAGTCCAGAACCGGCACCGCAGTCGCGCACCCCTGCCCAGGAACCGTCCGGCAGCTCATGTGGCCGTGACGGCACCACGTCAGTTCTCGCGGGCCGGACCGTGCCCGGTTCCGAGGCGATTCTGCCCCTCGGGCACGGGCAGGACCGCCAGTGCGGTGTCTGCGATGTTCCGCAGCGTCTCCGGGGGCAGGCCGGCCTTGCCCACCGCCTCGATACCGCGGACCACCGTCAGCATCAGCGCCGCCAACCGCTCCGGATCCGCGGCGCCGTCGATGTCGCCGTGACGCTGGGCGGCGCTGATCTCCGTCCGCAGCAGGGTCTGCAATGCCGTCATGGTCTCGGCCGACCGTCCGGCGACCGTCGGATCGTGCTGGGCCAGTTCCGCCGCGCCCTTGGCCAACAGGCACCCGCGCCGCTCACTGTCGGAGGCGGCGTTCTCCGCCATCAGGTGCACGTATCCCGACAGCCGGGCCAAGGCCTCTGCGTCGGGACCGCCTGCCAGCCGGCCTTCGGCCACCTCGACGACCGCCGTGCACCAGTCGTCGAACACACGGTGGAACAGCTTGCCCTTGTCGCCGAATGCGCCGTACAGGCTGCCCTTGCCCAGGCCGGTCGCCTGGGCGATGTCGTCCATCCGGGTTCCTGCGTAGCCCGTCGCCCAGAACTGTTCCCGGGCCCGCTCCAGGACTTGCTGCTCGTCGAATGCGCGTGGTCTCGGCATGACCTCAGCCTAGCCATTCTTGACTCGATCGTCCATTACCGCCTACGTTGTGGACGATCCATTCCAGAACTGAAGGGGTTCGACATGCCAGGTGTGTTGCAGGAGAAGGTCGCCGTGATCACCGGAGGGACCAGCGGGATCGGGCTGGCCATCGCCCACGGCTTCGTCCGGGAGGGCGCACGGGTCTTCGTGACCGGCCGGGACATCGACCGCCTCGAAGCAGCGGTCAAGGAGTTGGGCCCTGCGGCCACCGGCGTACGCTCCGACGTCGCGGTCCTGGCCGACCTGGACGCGCTCTACGCGAGAGTTCGCGAGGAGGCCGGACGCATCGACGTGCTGGTGGCCAACGCGGGAATCGTCGCGGACGCCGCGCTCGGCGCCCACACCGAGGCGAACGTCGACCTGACACTCGCCGTCAACGTCAAGGGTCCACTGTTCACCGTCCAGAAGGCGCTTCCGCTGCTGGCGGAGAACGCCTCCATCCTGGTCATCGGCTCGAGCAACAGTGTGCGCCCCAATGAGCAACTCGAGGTCTACAGCGCCTCGAAGGCGGCGGTGAGCAACCTCGTGCACAACTGGGCCCGGCAGTCACGGGAGCGCCGGTTCCGGGTCAACGTGCTCAGCCCGGGACCCACGCGAACCCCTGGCCTGCTGGGCGCCGCGGGGCCGGGCGCCGACCGGTTCGCCGAGGCCGTCGTGCCACTGGGGCGGCTGGCCGAAGCCGAGGAGATCGCCGAGGCCGCCCTCTTCCTGGCTTCGGACGCCTCGTCGTTCGTCACCGGCGCCGAACTCTTCGCCGACGGCGGCTACAGCCGGGCCTGAACGACGGCCGGTGGCGCGCATCGGGTTCCGGCACGCGGACGTCGTGAGGGGGCTGCTTGACGGAAGGTGAGGCCCCCGCACGAATGCTCGGAGACGGGTCGTCAGATTGCCGCAGCCAGCGCGGCAACTCCCGGCCCGTCGAGGTCGTCCAGCGCCACGCGGCGTCGAGAGACGGCCAGGAGCAGTGAAAGCGCGGGCCCGCTCACCTCAGGGCCTTCGCCGATCGACGCGTCGGCATCCGCAGCCGTCAGCCGGGTGTGCGCCACGAGCTCCTTGGCTCCGCCGAAGGAGGCTGGAGTCCGAGCCTGCAGACGAAGCGATCTGACGACAGCCTCCATCGAGTAGGAGTGGGCGAGGCCCAACGGCCGGCGAATGTCCTCGCCGTGCACAACCTCCTCGACGAGTCGGCTGTCGAGGGGCGCAGGTGGGGTCGACCTGCGCGACGCCACCTGACGCAGCCGCTCCAGAGTCTCCTGCGGTGAGGCGCCACGTTCGCGCACGACGCCGCGGGCGTTCTGGAGATCGAAGTCGAACCGTGCCCGGGCGAGGCCGACCAGGAAGCTCAGGCGCGTCGTCCGGGCTGTGTCGGCCAGGTGGGCCGCCACGTCATGCACGGTCCACTCCGCACAGAGCGACGGCTGCTCCCACTGCTCGTCGTCGAGGTGTTCAAGGTCAGTGATAAGTGCCGCACGCTCCGCGTGGACCATCGACCAGACATCTCCCACGGCTTCCTCCATCGGCCGACTGCGGCATCTGTCAGGGGAGACTCGCCGCGCACCGGGAACTCATCGGTGCCTGTATTTCACGAGCCAGAGGACGACGACGCCGGCGGGTGTGGGGATCGGTGTGCTCGTAGATCAGCTTTCGACCTCGGTCCTGTCGCCGCCCCAGAGGGTGTGGAACGTTCCCTTGCGGTCGGTGCGGTGGTAGGTGTGTGCGCCGAAGTAGTCGCGCTGGCCTTGGGTGAGGGCGGCGGGGAGGCGTTCGGCGCGCAGGGAGTCGTAGTAAGCGAGGGTGGCGGCGAAGGCGGGGGTGGGGACGCCCTGGGTGACGGCGGTGGCGATCACGGTGCGCCAGTCGTTCTGTGCGGCGGCGATCTCCTCCGCGAAGCTCTTGTCGGCGAGGAGGCTCGGCATCTGGGGCTGGGCTTCGTAGGCGCTGGTGATCCGGTCGAGGAACGCGGCCCGGATGATGCATCCGCCGCGCCAGATCGAGGCGACCTTGCCGAGGTCGACGTTCCAGTCGTACTGCTCGCTGCCGGCCGCGATCTCGTGGAAGCCCTGGGTGTAGGCGACGATCTTCGAGGCGTACAGTGCCTGCTCGACCTGGTCGGCGAAGGCCGCCGCCTCTTCCTTGCCGAGCTTGCGGGCGGTGGGCCCGGCGAGGTGGCGGGAGGCGTCACGGAGGTCGGCGTGGCCGGAGACCGAGCGGGCGAAGACGGCCTCGGCGATGCCGGAGACAGGAACGCCCAGGTCGAGGGCGATCTGCACGGTCCAGCGGCCGGTGCCCTTCTGCTCCGCCTGGTCCAGAACGACGTCCACGAAGGGTTTCCCGGTCGCCTCGTCGACGTGCGAGAGCACTTCCGCGGTGATCTCGATGAGGTAGGAGTCCAGGCGCCCGGTGTTCCAGGTACGGAAGATGTCCGCGATCTGCGCGGGGGAGTAGCCGCCCACGTCGCGGAGCAGCTGGTACGCCTCGCCGATGAGCTGCATGTCCGCGTATTCGATGCCGTTGTGCGTCATCTTGACGAAGTGCCCGGCGCCGTCGGGGCCGATATGGGTGACGCACGGGGCGCCGTCCTTGGCCTTCGCGGAGATCTTCTCCAGCATCGGCCCGAGTGAGTCGTAGGACTCCTTGCTGCCGCCCGGCATGATGCTCGGCCCGTCGAGCGCGCCCTCCTCACCGCCGGAGATGCCGGTGCCGACGAAGTGGATGCCCTGCTCGCGCAGGTCGCGCTCCCGGCGACGTGTGTCCTCGAAGTGCGCGTTGCCTCCGTCGATGATCACATCGCCGGGTTCCAGGAGGGGCGCGAACTCCGCGATCACCGCGTCCGTGGCCTCTCCGGCCTTCACCATGACGACCAGGCGCCGCGGCCTCTCGAGGGCCGCCACGAAATCCTCGGCGCTCTCGGTCGCGAGGAAATCACCCTCGTCGCCGAACTGCTCGACGAGTTCGTGAGTGCGGGCGGCCGTCCGGTTGTGCACAGCGACGGTGTAGCCGTTGCGTGCGAAATTCCGAGCCAGGTTCCGCCCCATGACGGCGAGTCCTGTGACACCGATCTGCGCTGTGTTGCTCATCGTGGCTCTGCCTGCTTCCGGTCTCGTGGTCTTCGGCAGTTCGGCCGACCGCCATGGCGGAACGTGCTACCGAGCTTACGAGGTGCGGACGATTGCGGACCGGGAGGCGGTCATGGTGTCGCCCGTGTTCTCCGGATGGCCCCGCGTGACCTGCGGCATCACCGTTCGGTCCCTGCGGAACGCGGTTCGGAACGCGGTCCGGATCGCGGTCCGGGGCGCGTCGTCCGGGCCCCCGTACCGGATGCCGGGCCCCGTGAGGAAGGAACGGGCAGGGGCGTGTCGCACCGCCGCGCCGCGCGGTCCGACACGCCCCCGCAACCCTGGTCAGCTGCCGGACGCCCCGCGGCGACGTGTGGACGCGTCGGTCAGCGACGGGGGCTGGTAGCCCTTGTCGGCCGGGCTGATCGTGACTCCCGGGGCCACGATCTCGTCGATCCGGTCCAGCACGTCCCGCGTCAGGCGTACGTCCGCGGCGCCGAGCTGGCTCGCCAGGTGCTCCTGGGTACGCGGACCGATGATCACCGTGGACACGGCCGGGTGCTCCAGGACGAACGCCAGCGCCAGGTGGATCAGGGACAGGCCCGCCTCGTCCGCGAGCTCCCCGAGCTGCTCCGCCGCCTCACGCTTGCGCCGGTTCGCGTCGAGCGCGGGGTCGTGGCGGTGCGGCTGGCGTTCCAGCCGGGTGGACCCGGCGTGCCCCGGGTCCCCCTTGCGGTACCGGCCGGACAGCCAGCCGCCGGCCAGCGGACTCCAGGGCAGCACGCCCAGCCCGTACCGCTCGGCGACGGGGAGTACGGCTCGTTCGGCAGCCCGGGCCAGCAGGGAGTACGGGGGCTGCTCGGTGACGGGGCGCTGCAGACGGAGGCGTTCGGCGGCCCACTGCCCCTCGACGAGCTGGTGGGGTTCGAAGGTGGTCGTGCCGAAGTAGCGGATCTTCCCCTGGTGCACGAGGTCGTCGAGGGCGCCGAGTGTCTCCTCGAAGTCGGTGGAGGGGTCGGGCCGGTGGACCTGGTAGAGGTCGATGTGGTCGGTGCCGAGGCGCCGCAGGCTGTTCTCGACGGCCTGGAGGATCCAGCGGCGCGAGTTGCCCTGGTGGTGGGGGTTGTCGTCCACCTGGCCGTGGAACTTGGTCGCCAGGAACACGTCGTCGCGGCGGCCGTCGGCGAGGGCCTTGCCGACGATCTCCTCGTTCTCGCCCCGCGAGTAGACGTCCGCGGTGTCGATGACGTTGATACCCGAGTCCAGGGCCTGGTGAATGATCTTGACGGCGTCGTCGTGGTCACGGTTGGCCCAGGCGCCGAAGTTCATGGCGCCGAGTGTCAGCGGGCTGACCTTCACACCCGTACGGCCGAGGGACCGGTAGGTCGTCATGGTGGTGCTCCCTTTCAGGGCGGGGACGCGGACGGAGAAGCCGTACGGACACGGGTACCGGCGCGCATGGGAACGGTGGGACAGGGGTGGTCGCGGGCCGTCAGGCGGATGGTTCGCGCAGCAGGGGGAGCAGCTGGTCGCCGACGCGGCCGATCTCCTGCTTGTAGGGGGTGTCGGAGAGGACGAAGTGGGTGATGCCGAGCTTGCGGTAGTTCTCCAGGGCCGTGGCGACATCGCCGGGGGAGCCGACCAGCCAGGTGGTCGCCGCCCCGCCGGCCCCGAGTGTGCCCGGAGTGGTGTAGAGGCAGGTGTCGAGCACCTCGCCGCGCGCCGCGAGGGCGAAGAGCCGTTGCTGCCCCACCGCCGTCCGGCGGTTGGCCGCCCAGGTGGCCCCGTCGGCGGTCGCCATCGCGGCGACCTTCTCCTCCGCGGCCTGCCACGCCTCCTCTGTGGTGTCCCGCACCAGCGTGGTGATCCGCAGTCCGAACTCCAGCGGCTTGTGCCGGCGGCCCACCTCTTCGCTCAGCGTCTTGAGCCGGTCGATGCGTTCGGCCACCCCGTCGAGCGGCTCGCCCCAGAAGAGCTGGACGTCCGCCTCGGCGGCCGCGACCCGTTCGGCGGCCGGCGAGGCGCCCCCGAAGTAGAGCGTGGGATGCGCCCTCCCCTCGGTCGCGTACGGGCGTGGGGCGACCGTGGAGCCGGTGACCTGGAAGTACTCCCCGCTGAACGTGACGTCCTCCTCGGTCCACAGGCGCCGCAGGAGGTGCAGGAACTCCTGCGTACGGGCGTACCGTTGGGCCGGATCGACATTCGTGTCACCGTACGCGTCCAGATTGTCCAGCCCGCTGACGATGTTGAACAGGACTCGTCCACGGCTGAGTTGGTCGAGCGTGGCTGCCGCGCTCGCGAGGTGGGCGGGCTGCCAGTATCCGGGACGGACCGCGATGAGGGGCTCGAACGTCGTGGTGCGCGCGGCCAGTGCCGTGGCCACGGTGAAGGTGTCGGGGCGCCCCCAGCCGGTGCCCAGGAGGGCGCCGCTCCAGCCGTGCGCCTCCGCCGTGCGGGCGAGATCGGTCGAGTACTCGATGGACCCCCAGCCGGTCGTGGTGTCGTCGCCCCGGTGGCCCGGTTCGACGGTGTTGGGGATGTACCAGAGGAACTTCGGACTCATCGTTTCTTCCGATCACTGACAGGCCCGCGCGCCGGAGCTCGGCAGGCCGGGACGAAGGTGGGAAGGGCGTCGGCCGGTCCTTGCCGACGGCCTCGGTCTCGGCACGGACCGGCCGGACGCGGCCGCACCGTGCCGGTCGGGCCTCGGAACATGACGTACGGGCGTCGCCGCTGTCCGGGCCGGACGGCAAACCGCCGCGTCCGACGGGCACATGAGGGCGTAGCCGGATCAGGTGCGGGTGAACGGGCGCTGCGTGGAGAGGGGTGGAGTGAAGATCAACACCCGGCGCTTGACGCGCGGACGAGGCGGGGACAGCGCTCGCTGGGAAGGGGCTGGACCTCGTGCATGTGATCGAGTCTCAAGCTGATCGTTCGGAATGTCAATGATCCGCAATGTCGATGAGACGTCTCCCACCGCGCACGGGGTGCCGGGAGACCCCGTGCTCGTGCCCGGTGAGGTCCCCCGACGCGCGTGGCGTCGAGGGACCGCACCTTCACCGCACCTGCTCTGCCGCGGCGGCGGGCGCGCCGTTGGCGGTGTCGACGAGGAAGCCGCCCGACTGGTGGTGCCAGAGCTTGGCGTAGGCCCCGTCGGTGAGCAGGAGCTCGTGGTGCGTGCCCTGCTCGACGATGCGGCCGTGGTCCAGCACGATGAGGTGGTCCATGGCCGCGACCGTGCTCAGACGGTGCGCGACGACCAGCGCGGTCCGGCCCTCCATCAGCTGCCACAGGGCCTGCTGGACGAGCGTCTCGCTCTCGGAGTCCAGCGCGCTGGTCGCCTCGTCCAGCAGCAGGATCGGCGCGTCGCGCAGGATCGCCCGCGCCAGGGCCACCCGTTGGCGCTGCCCGCCGGAGAGTTTGACGCCGCGTTCCCCGACCATCGTGTCGAAGCCCGCCGGGAGCTGGTCGGCGAACTCGGTGACGTGCGCCGCGTCGGCGGCGGCCCGGACCTCGGCGTCCGTGGCGTCCGGGCGGGCGAACTGGATGTTCTCGCGCAGGGTGCGGTGGAACATGGCCGGCTCCTGCGGGACGTACGCGATGAGGCTCCGCAGGTCGGACTGGCGCAGCCTGCTGATGTCCTGACCGCCGATCAGGATGCGCCCGGAGCGGACATCGGCCATCCGGAGCAGCAGCCGGGTCAGCGTGGTCTTCCCGCCGCCGGACCGCCCGACGAGGCCGATCCTCGCCCCGCTCGGCACGTCCAGTTCGAGGCCCTCGAAGATCGGGTCGCCCCCGTCGTGGGCGAAGGTGACGTTCTCGAAGCGGACGTCGGCGGCCTTCGGGGCCAGCGGTTCGGGTGTCGCCGGGTCGAGCACGGTGGGGGAGGCGAGGAGCAGTTCGGTGAACTGCGCGGCCTCCGTCATCGAGCTCTCGAGGCGACGGTAGATCTGATTGAACTCGAACATGATGCGGGTCGAACCGGTGTAGTAGGTGAAGGCGACCACGATCGCCTCCACGCTGCCGGTACCGGCGCCGATGCCGACGGCGAGGAGCAGACCCAGCCCGTTGGTGAGCACGGACAGCGGCGCGACCAGGGTGTCGATACGGAGGTTGCCGTAGTCCCACGAACGCAGCGTCAGCCGCCGGGACTCCGCGACCCGTGACCGGTGTTCGGCGGCCTCGCGCTCCTCGGCCGCGAACGCGCGCACGGTGTCCATGTTCATCAGCGCGTCGGAGACATGGCCCGAGACCCGGGCGATCGCCTCCTCACGCCGGTTGACCAGCTTCTGCCGGCGGCGGATGAGAGGCGCGGCGCACACGGCGGTCAGCGTGATCATCGTCAGCAGGCCGGCCACCAGCAGGGGGCCGTAGCTCCAGAGGATCACCGTGCCGAACAGCAGCGGGGCGAGGCTGCCGACGACGTTGAACGTGAGGGTGTCGACGAACTCCTCGAAGCGGGAGGCGAAACTCAGCACCCTCTTGGTCAGTGATCCCGCGAAGTTGTCCTGGAAGAACGAGGCGTCCTTGGCGAACAGTTCGTCCATGCCGGTGACGTAGAGGTGCTCGATGCCGCGTGCGTCGACGCGGTTGAGGCAGTGCAGCCCCGCACGCCACATGGCTTCCGCCAGGAGCAGCACTCCCGCGAACACGCCGACGTAGGGGAGCGCCTCACGGATGCCTATGGTCCCGTCCTCGGCGATCCGGCCGACCAGTTTGGCGACGACCAGGGGCGCGATGTAGGTGATACCGATGTTGCCGAGGGCCGGGAGCGCGAGCGCGGGCACGGAAAGTGCGCGCTGGCGGGACAGCTCCCGAAGATAGTGGCGGAGGGCGAGCCCGACCGGGCCCTTGCCCGTTCCGGTGCCGTGAGACTGCTGCGATCCCATGCCGACCTCGTGTCGTTACGCGGGCAGTTGCGCCCGGATCCGCCGTGGTGCGGGGACCGCGCCACGAAGGGCGCAGCACCGTACGGGGGCAGCCGTTGCCCGCCGCGCGTCCGTGGCTGGAGATCCGGGAGAGAGGAGTCTCCCGTGGCCGGGCGCTCGGCGTCCAAGAGTTTTAGGGGGTACGGACGGTTCGGAGGCGGGTTTCGGCCTGCTCAAGGGGGGGTTCCACGAGCCGGGACCGCGCAGCCCGGAGTGAGGGCCGGATCACAGGGAGTGAGTCGTGCGGGCGGAGAGTAGGGGGGTGCCGGAGCGCTGGGCCCGGCGCGACGGCCCGCCGCACGGGGGCTCGGGCGCGCTGTCCACGTATGGCCGGTTTCCGCCCTCCCTCCGGCCATCGGGGCCGTACGGGCTCCTATCCGAAGAAATCCTGCTCCTCCGGGATCAGATGCATCGCCGCTTCCTCGGCGGACGCCGCCGCACCGTCGATGCCGACGTCCTGCGCGGTGAGGGTGGACGGCACGTGCCCGTCACCCTCCTGTGTGAGCCTGCCTGCGCGGTCCGTCCCCACCTCGGTGTCGTAGAGCTCCCCGTCGCCGTCCGCCAGATCTCCCGGGCCGTCCGGGGTGGGATCGGTGTTCTCGGGAACCTCCCTGGTCAAGCGGCTGTCGAGGGTTTCGCCCGTGTGCTGTTCCGAAGCGGTGGTGCCCTTGTCGTCGACCGCCCAGGGCCGGTCCGGCGGGGAGTAGCCCTCGTCCAGGACGTCGTCGATCGCGGACGTGTCCAGGGTGTCCTCGAGATCCAGCAGGTCATCGGGGTCGGAGGCCTCCGGCTCCTGCGGCTGGTAGACGTCGTCCCCCCGGTCGCTGTCGGTCATGGCGTGCCCCTTCCTCCGGGTCCCCCTGTATGCAATTCCACTCCGGTCCGGCGAGTGACGCAACGGAAGCCGTTTCCCGGCATCAGTGACGCTGTTTCAGATGACAATGAAAACGATTGTCGATAACGTGTGTGCGGTCGGGCCGGAAGCCTCCGTACGGGGCCGATTCCTGCCTGCCCGCAATCCCGACGGCACGGTGAAAGGGGAGCTCGTGGCTCATCTGTTGGTGGTCGAGAGCTGGGTCGGATCGATGAGCAGACTGCTGCCACGAGCCCTGGGGGAGGCGGGGCACGACTTCACGTTCCTCACCCGCGACCTGCACCACTACCTCCGGGCGGCACCGGAGGGGGCGGGCCATCCACTGCTCACCGCCCGTAATGTCGTCACGGCGCCCACCAATGACGTCGACACGCTGCTTCCGCAGGTCGAGCGGCTGCACGGCGCTCTGCGCTTCGACGGAGTGGTCACCTCCTGTGACTACTACCTGCCGGCCGCCGCCCGGATCGCCGCGCTGCTGGGACTGGCGGGCCCCTCGGCCGAAGCCATGGAGAACGCCTGCCGCAAGGACGCCACCCGACGTGTCCTGGCCGCCGCCGGTGTCCCCGGCCCCCGCTTCGCGGTGTGCGCGGACGGGGTGGAGGCCGTCGCGGCCGCCCGGGGCATCGGCTATCCGCTGGTGGTCAAGCCGGTGGACCTCTGCGCGGGCATGTTCGTACGCCGGGCCGACGACGCGGAGCAACTGGCCACGGCCTGCGAGGCGCTGGCCGGCTTCCCGCACAACGCCCGGGGACAGCGGCGCGCGCCCCACATCCTGCTGGAGGAGTTCCTCGACGGTCCCGAGGTGAGCGTCGAGACCGTGACCTGCCGGGGCGTCGCACACGTCGTCGGCGTGACGGACAAGAGCGTCGGAGGAGCCCCGGCTTTCGTCGAGACAGGCCATATGTTCCCGGCCGCCCTGACCCCGGACGACCTCGCCGCCGCCACCGGCACCGCGGTGAGAGCGGGGGCGGCGCTGGGGCTCGACGACGTCGTGGCGCACACCGAGATCAAACTGACGGCCGACGGCCCCCGGGTCGTGGAGGTCAACCCCCGCCCGGCGGGCAACCGCATCACCGAGCTCGTACGCCATGTCACCGGGATCGACCTCGCCGCCGCCTGTGTCGACGTGGCGCTCGGCCGGGAACCCGACCTCCGGCGCCGCGACACCGGACTGCGCAGCGCGGCCATCGGATTCCTCGTACCCGGCACCACGGGCACCCTCGCGTCCGTGGAGGGCGCCGAAGGGGTGCGGGGCGCCGAAGGCGTCCTGGAGGTCCAGGTCGCCGAGGCGGGCCGTACGGTCCAGGCGGCAGACAGCAACAACGCGTACCTCGGGCACATCATGGCGGGCGACACCACCGGGCTCGGCGCCCGGGTCCGCGTCGAGGCCCTGCTCGCGGACGTACGCCCCCTGCTGGTGCGCTCATGACGACGGCCTTGCGCGCCCTCGCCGCCCCGTGTCTCGACACCCTCCTCGACCAGGCCCGCGCCGGTGAACTCGGTCCGGATCCGTCGGCCCGACGTATCGCCGTGGCCTTCACGACGTCCCAGGCCGTACGGCACGACGGCAGGCGCGGCGGATACCGCAACGAGGTGCTGAGCCTCCGCCTCGGCCGGGCCGTCGGCTCGTGCGCCGTCGAACCGGGCGCGCTTCCCGCCGGGGCCGTCGAGAGCTGCGCAGGCGCGGATGTGGCCGCACTCCTCGGACACCCGCTGCTGCCGGTCCGCGTCGCCGCGCTGGACGCCTACCTGATGGACGTCACACCGCACACCCCGTCCCACGGCGCGCAGCCGGTGACCGTCCCCGCCGGGAGTTCGCTGGAGCGCTCACGGGCACGGGCCGCCGCCGTGATCGACCTGCTGGACGTGGAGCCCGGATCCACCGTCCTGGTCGTCGGCGTCGTCAACTCCCTTCTGGCCGAGCTGCGTTCGCGCGGTCTCGCCTGGATTCCCTGCGATCTCAAGGGCGGCACCACCGAGTGGGGCGAGCCGATCAGCACCGACGCGCTCGCCGAAATCGGCCGCTGCGACGCGGTGCTGGCCTCCGGCATGACGCTCGGCAACGGCACCTTCGACCCGCTGCGCCGGAGCGCCCAGGAGCACGGAAAGCCCCTGGTCATGTTCGCCCAGACCGGGAGCGCGGTCCTGCCCCGCTTCCTGGGCGCCGGAGTGGCCGCGGTGTGCGCGGAGCCGTATCCCTTCTTCTGGCTCGACGGCGGCCCCGGCACCGTCCACCGCTACCGCGCGGACGACGGAGGCACCCCGTGACCACGACATCCCTGCCCGCCCTCGCCCCCAACCGCGAGCTCCTCGCCCTCCTCGGCCGCACCCCGCTGGCCAGGATCACCACCGGACTGCCCCTGCCCCACCCCGGCTTCTGGGCCAAGCTCGAAGGCCAGGCCGTCAGCGGCATGAAGGCGCGGGCCGCCGTCTCCATGCTCCTGGGCGCCGAGGAACGCGGCGAACTGCTCCCCGGCGCACCGGTCGTGGAGTCGACCTCCGGCACGCTCGGCATAGGACTCGCCTTCGCCGGCCAGGCCCTCGGGCATCCCGTCGTGCTCGTCGGCGACAGCGAACTGGAGCCGTCGATGCGCCAGTTGCTCCGCTCGTACGGCGCGCGCCTCGAACTCGTGGACCGTCCCGCCGCGCACGGCGGCTGGCAGGGCGCCCGCCTGGAGAGGCTGCACGACCTGCTCGCCCGGCTGCCCGGAGCGTACTGGCCCGACCAGTACAACAACCCCGACAACACAGCGGGTTACGCCTCCCTCGCCGCCGAACTGGCCACCCAGCTCGACCACCTCGACATCCTCGTCTGCAGCGTCGGCACCGGGGGACACAGCGCCGGGATCGCCGGACCGCTGCGCAGACACTGGCCCGCCCTGCGCCTCGTCGC
Source organism: Streptomyces sp. NPDC102451 (assembly GCF_044765485.1). Taxonomy (NCBI): domain Bacteria; kingdom Bacillati; phylum Actinomycetota; class Actinomycetes; order Kitasatosporales; family Streptomycetaceae; genus Streptomyces; species Streptomyces sp. NPDC102451. Next base: position 28,279 of record NZ_JBIWKD010000015.1, read on the forward strand.
CGTCGACTCCACCGGGTCCACCATCTTCGGACAGGCCGCCGCACCCCGCCTGATGCGCGGTCTCGGCAGCAGCATCCATCCGCGCAACGTCGCCTACGACGCCTTCGACGAGGTCCACTGGATCGGTCCCGCCGAGGCCGCGGATTCCTGCCGGCGCCTCGCCCGGGGCAACTTCGTCAGCGGCGGCTGGAGCACCGGAGCCGTCGCCCGCGTCGCCGCCTGGGCCGCCCGCACCCACCCCGGGGCCGCCGTCGCCACCGTCTTCCCCGACGGGCCCCACCGCTACCTCGGCACCGTCTACGACGACGACTTCATGACCGCCCACCACCTGGACCCGGACCACGCGGCCGGACGCCCCGTCGACGTCCCGCACCCACGAACTCCGCACCCCGGCGGCTGGGCCCGATGTACCACCGTCACCGACCCCCTGGCCGAACGCCTGGAGAGGCAGCCGTGAAGCTCACCCAGCACACCGTGCGACTCGTCCTCGCCGAGCCGCTGCGCATCTCACGGTCGACCATGGCCGCCCGCGACGCCGTCCGCCTCACCATCGAACACGAAGGGCTCAGCGGTCACGGAGAGGCCGTCACCAGCGTCTTCTACGGCCTCGACACACCGACCCTGCAACGCCTCGCCGCCCGGACCGGCGAGCGGCTCACCCGCTTCGCCGGACCGGAGACCGCGCTGCACGCCCTGCGCGTCGGTGAACTCACCGCGCCCGACACCCCGGCCGCCGTCACCGCCGCCACCGAGGCCGCGCTCCTCGACCTGGTCGGCAAGCGCACCGCCACCGCCGTCCACTGCTTCCTCGGGTCCCCCGTGGCGCCGAGGGCCGCCACTGCCCGGACGATCTCCCTCGTCTCCCCGGGGCACGCGGCCGTCCAGGCCCGCCGGCTCGCCGACGCCGGGTTCTCCGTCATCAAGATCAAGGCCGGTGACCCCGACCAGGAAGCCGATCTGGACCGGGTGCGCGCCGTCCGCGCCGCCGCCCCGGCGGCCCGGCTCCTCCTCGACCCCAACGGGGCCTGGTCGGCCGCACAGGCCCGGGAGCTCCTGCCCCGGTTCGCCGACCTCGGCATCGAGGCCGTGGAACAGCCCCTTACCCCCGGCAACCCGGAGGCCCTCGCGCGGCTCGCCGCCCGCTCACCCGTACCCGTCATCGCGGACGAGGACGCCGTCACCTACGAGGACGCGCGGCGGCTCGCCGGACGCGTCCACGGGATCAACGTCAAACTCGCCAAATGCGGCGGAGTCCACGCCGCTCTCCGTATCGCCGCCCTGATCGAGGGCAGTGGCACGGACCTGATGCTCGGCTGCCTGACCGCCAGTACCCTCGGCATCGCCCCCGCCGTCCACATCGCCGACCGCGCCCGCTGGACCGACCTGGACGGGCACCTCCTGCTCGCCCACGACCCCTGGACCGGAATCGGCGGCGAGGACGGCTTCGTCTCGGCCGCCGCGCTGCCCGGGCTCGGCGTACGGCCCCGCACCGAAGCCGGGATCCGGAGGGCGGCCTCATGAGGACCTGGCACGAGATCCGCGGATTCCCGCTCGCCATCCGCCTGCTGCTGGTCAACCAGCTCGGCGTCAACACGGGCTTCTACCTCCTCATCCCCTACCTCGCCACCCACCTCGGCGACAACCTGGGCATGTCGGCGGCCGTCGTCGGCATCGTCCTCGGCGTACGCAACCTCAGCCAGCAGGGCCTCTTCCTCATCGGCGGGTCCGCGGCCGACCGGCTCGGCGCACGCGGCGTCATCATCGCCGGCTGCGCGATACGCACCGTCGGCTTCGCCCTCTTCGCCCTCGGCGACGGACTGCCCGTCCTGCTCGCCGCCTCCGTGCTCAGCGGAGTGGCCGGCGCCCTGTTCAACCCAGCCGTCCGCACCTACCTCGCCCAGGAAGCCGGGGAGCGCAGGGCCGAGGCGTTCGCCCTGTTCAACGTCTTCGCGACGACCGGCGCCCTGGTCGGGCCGCTCCTCGGCAGCGCCCTGCTGCTCGTCGACTTCCGGGCGTCCGCGCTCACCGCCGCCGGGATCTTCGCCCTGCTCACCGTCGCCCAGGCCCTGGTGCTCCCCGCACGGGACGTGCCACCGGCCACCGGAAGCGTCACCTCCGACTGGCGCGAAGCCGTCGGCAACCGCGCCTTCCTCGCCTTCGCCCTGGCCATGGTCGGCATGTTCACCCTGGAGAACCAGCTCTATCTGCTGCTCCCCGCGGGCGCCCGGCAGGCCACCGGCTGGGACGGAGCCGCCGGACTCGTCTTCCTGGTGGGCACGGTCGCGGGCATCGCCTTCCAGTTGCGCATCACCCGCGCGCTCAAGGGCCGGGGGACCAGGGGGCGATGGATCGCCGCGGGCATGGTGCTGATGGGGCTCGCCTTCGTACCGCCGATGCTCGTCGCCGGTACGGACACGCCCCCGCACGGCGCCCTGGACGCCATCCTGCGCTCCCTGCCCGTCCTGCTCGGAGCCCTCCTGCTGCATCTGGGCGTCATGACCGCGCAACCCTTCGTCATGGAGCTGATCCCCGCCTTCGGACGGCAGACCCTGACCGGTACGTACTTCGGGATCTTCTACGCGGTCTCGGGCATCGCCGCCGCCGTCGGCAACGCGGCCGTCGGCTGGGCCATGGACGTCGCCGGGCGGGGCGGGGACGCGGCCGCGCTGCTCCCCTGGGCCTGCTGCCTGGCGGCCGGACTTGCCTCCGCAGCCGGGGCGACCTGGCTGCACCGCAACGGCACCCTGCCCCGGACACGGCCCGCCCCGGTGGCGGTGGCGGCATGACGGGCCGTACGGGAAACCTGCTCACCGACCGCCCCGAGCTGTACGAGGCACGGTTCCCCGACCCCGAACGCCTCGCCGGGCGGTGGGCCGAGGACCTCCTGCGACGGTACGGCGCCGGGCCCGCCGTCCTGGACCTCGGCTGCGGGACCGGCCGGGACGCCGCCGCCCTCCATGCCGCCGGACGACACGTCACGGGTGCCGACCTCTCCGGCACCATGCTCGCCCACGCCCGCGCCCACCACCCGGGCCCCGCGTACGTACAGGCCGATCTCAGCCGGTTCGATTTCGGACAGCGCGTCTTCGACGCCGTGGTGTGCCTGGACAGTTCGCTGCTGTACTGCCACACCAACGAGCAGCTCGACGGATTCCTGGCCTCCTGCCGGCGCACCCTGGTGCCCGGCGGCCTGCTGGTCGCGGAGATGCGCAACGGCGCGTACTTCCTCGGCCGGGACGCCCCACCCACCGCGCCCGCCGTCTCCCGCTTCACCTGGCACGGCACGACCTACCGCTCGACCACCGCACTGCGCGTCGACCGCGCCGCCCAGCTGCTGCGGCGTACCCGCGGCTGGACCGCCGACGACGGCAGCCCGCCCGTCGAGGAGCACTCCGCGTGGCGGCTGCTCCTGCCCCAGGAACTGCGCCACTTCCTCACCGTGCACGGCTTCGAGGTCCTCGCCCTGTACGACGGCCCCGGGCCCCGCACCGAACCGCCCTGGCGACCCGGTGACGAACACGGTGACGCCGCCGACGGCGACCGGCTCCACCTCGTCGCGAGGGCACCGGCCGTCACCACCCCCGCCCCTTCCGTACATCCAGCAACAGGAGAGCAGCCATGACCGCACCGGCCGACAGACACGAACGCTTCCCCGGCCTGCACAGGCGCGGCTTCCTCGCCGCGGCCGGGGGAGCGGCCGGACTCGGCGCCCTCACCCTCGCCGGCTGCTCCGGGTCGCCCGCCACCGAGGCCGCATCCGGCAAGGGGGACGGCACCCCTCGGCGCGGCGGACGGCTGCGCGCCGCCTTCGCCGGGGGCGGCGCGAGCGAGACTCTCGACCCCCACCTGGGCAACCTCTTCGCCGACGCCGCCCGGAGCAAGGCGCTCTTCGACAAGCTCGCCGACTACGGCGCCGACCTCGCCGCGGTGCCACGCCTGGCCGAGAAGTGGGAGCCGAACGCCGGCCTCGACCGCTGGACCGTCACCCTGCGGCAGGCGGAGTTCCACGACGGCAACCCGGTCACCGCCGCCGACGTCCTGTACAGCTACCGCCGCATCGCGGACCCCGCGAAGGCGTACCGCGCCCGTGCCTCCCTGGAACCCATCGACCTGAAGGCCAGCCGTGCCACGGGGGAGCGGACCGTCGAGTTCGTCCTCAAGCGGCCCACGGCCGAATTCCCCAACGTCATAGCCGCGTTCGGCACGTACATCGTCCAGGACGGCGCCACCGCGTTCGACCGCGACCCGGTCGGCTCCGGTCCCTTCCGGTTCGTCTCCTTCACCCCCGGGCGCTCCACCGTCCTGCGGCGCAACGACACCCACTGGGACGGCGCCCCGCACCTCGACGAGCTCGAATTCGTCGTCGCCAACGAGGAGTCCGCCCGCATCAACGCCCTCCTCGGCGGCCAGATCGAGTACGCCCACGAGCTCAACCCCGCCACCGGGCGCGCCCACGAGAAGGCGGGCGGCATCGAGATCGTCCGGCTGCGGAACAGCGCCATGCAGGCCTTCGCCATGAAGACCGACCGCCCGCCCTTCGACGACCCCCGGGTCCGCGAGGCGTTCTTCCTCATCGCCGACCGCCAGGAACTGGTGGACGGTGCCCTGTCCGGCGCGGGCGAGCAGGGCAACGACCTCTTCGGCAAGGGGTACGAGTACTACGCCGACGAACTCCCGCAGCGCACACAGGACATCGGCCGCGCCCGCAGCCTCCTCAAGCAGGCGGGCGCCCAGGACCTGAAGGTCACCCTCGACACCTCCTCCGTCGCCGCCGGCTTCACCGAGGCCGCCGGGATCTTCCGGGACCAGGCGGCGCGCGCCGGAGTCACCGTCGACGTACGGATGGGCAGCAAGGACTCGTACTGGAAGGACATCCTCGACTCGGGCACCCTGTGCTGCTACCGGTCCGGGGCCATGCCCATCGAGTCCCACATCTCCCAGCGGCTGCTCACCGACTCCACCACCAACGCCACCAAGTGGCAGGACAAGAGCTTCGACGCGCTCTACCGGCAGGCCCAGTCCACCAAGGACAGGACCGCCCGCGCCGCCCTCTACGGACGGATGCAGCGACAGCTGTACACCGAAGGGGGCTTCCTCGTCTGGGGATTCGGAGACTGGATCCTCGGCACCGCGCGCAACCTGCGCGGTGTCGCCCGCGAAGCACCCGCCAACACCCTGGACTGGGCGCGCTTCGACAAGGTCTGGCTGGCGTGAACGGACTGCGCTCCTGGATCGCCCGGCGGCTGCTCCTCGGCGTCGTGCAGACCGCGGCCGTCGTCCTGCTGGTCTTCGCGCTCACCGAGGCGCTGCCGGGCGACGCCGCGGTCGCCTTCGCCGGGGACCAGCCCGACCCGCAGCGCATCGCGGCCGTCCGCGAGGCGATGGGCCTCGACCGGCCCGCCCACGAGCGCCTGGCCGCATGGGTGCTGGGCCTGCTCCACGGCGACTTCGGCACCTCCCTCACCTCCGGACGGCCCGTGGCCGGATTCCTCGCGGACGGCTTCGGCCCCACCCTGCTCCTCGCCGCCGTCACGGTCCTGCTCCTGGTCCCTGTGGGGGTGGGCCTCGGCGTCCTGGCCGCCCGCCACGAAGGGCGGTTCACCGACCGGCTCATCAGCTCCGCCACCCTCGGCGTCTACGCGGTGCCCGAATTCGCCCTCGGAGTGCTGCTGGTGAGCGTCTTCGCCCTGCGGCTCGGCTGGTTCCCCCCGACCGCCGTCGGCTACGGGACAGGACTGCTCGCCCACCCCGCCGTGCTCGTCCTGCCCGTCCTGGTCCTGCTCGCCCGGCCCGTCTGCTCGCTGGCCCGGCTGGTCAGGGCGGGCATGATCGAGGCGCTCGCCGCCCCGTACACCGCCCACGCCGAGCGGTACGGGATCCCCGGCGCCCGCGTCCGCTACGCGCACGCCCTGCCCAACGCCCTCGCCCCCGCCACCCAGCAGCTCGCCCGGACCATCGACTGGCTGCTGTGCGGCGTCATCGTCGTGGAGGCCCTCTACGTGATCCCCGGACTCGGCACCGTCCTCATGAACGCGGTGGCCGACCGCGACATCCCCGTCGTCCAGGGGCTCGCGGTGGTCTTCGGCCTCGCCACCGTCGTGCTCAACCTCGGCGCCGACCTCGTCACCCACCGGCTCGCCCCGCGCTCGGGGGTGGCGGCGTGAATCGGCTCCGCAGATACGGGCCCGGGGCCGCCGTCGTCGCGATCCCCCTCGGCCTCGCCCTGGCCGGGCCGTTCCTCGCGGGGGAGCCCTCCGCCCGCGCCGCCTCCTTCACTCTCGGCGGAGGGCACCGGCTCGGCACGGACTTCGTCGGCCGGGACGTCGTGCACCAGGTACTTCTCGGCGGGCGGCCCGTGGTCCTCGTCGCACTGGCCGCCACGGCCCTCGCGTACCTCGTCGCCCTGCCGCTCGGCCTGATCAGCGCGCTCACCCACCGCAGATGGCTGGAGGAGGTGCTGATGCGTCCGCCGGACGTCCTGCTCGCCGTTCCCTCGCTGCTCATGATCCTTCTCGTCGCCGCCGCCTTCCCGCCGGGAGCGGTGGGGCTCGCGCTGCTGGTGGCCTTCGTCTCCATCCCGGACGCCGCCCGTATCGTCCGGGCGGCCGCCGCGGAGGCGGCCTCCCGGCCTGCCGTGGAGGCCCTGCGCATGCAGGGGGAGAGCTGGTGGCGCATCGCCGTCGGATACGTCGGGCGGTGCATCCTGCGCACCCTGGCCGCCGACGCCGGGATCCGCCTCACCGGAGTGCTCTACCTGGTGGCCACCGCCGCCTTCCTGGGCATCGGGGTCGCCCCGGACGCCGCCGACTGGGCCGTGATGGTCGACCGCAACCGCACCGGACTGCTCATCCAGCCCTGGGCCGTCGTCGTGCCCGCCCTGCTCATCGTCGCCCTCACCATGGGCGGCAACCTGCTCGTCGACGCCGCCCTCCAGCACCGCACCCCGCCCCGGAAGGGCCGTCGCCCATGAAGCCGCCCACGCAGCCGCCCATGAACGAGAACCCCCTGCTCGCCTCCCTCACCGGGCTGACCGTCGAGGTCGACGGACGGGCACTCGTGGACCGGGTCTCGCTGCGGATCCGCCCCGGCACCGTCACCGCCCTGGTCGGCGCGTCCGGCAGCGGCAAGACCACGACCGGCCTCGCCCTGCTCGGTGAATACCCCGCAGGCGCGCGCGTGACGGGCGAGGTCACGGTCCACGGCACCCGGATCGGCTACGTCCCCCAGCACCCCGCGGCCGTCCTCAACCCGGCCCGCCGCGCCGTGGCCCTCCTGCACGACATGGCACGGAGACAGGTACGGGACCTGCCCCGCCAGCAGCGCCGTACGGCGGCACGGGAGCGCGTCACCGAAGCGCTCGCCGACGCCCAACTGGCCGATTCCGGCGAGGTGCTGGGCCGCTACCCGCACCAGCTGTCCGGCGGCCAGCAGCAGCGCGTCGTCCTGGCGCAGGCGCTGCTCCTCGGCGCCCGCGTCATCGTCGCAGACGAGCCGACCACCGGGCAGGACGCCCTGACCAAGCGCCGCATCGTCGACCAGCTCGCGGCGGTGGCCGCACGGGGCATCGCCGTACTGCTGCTCAGCCACGACCTCGACGTCGTACGCGAACTGGCCGACGAGGTACTGGTGATGCGCGGCGGCCGGGTGGTCGAGCAGGGCCCGGCCCACCGGATCCTGGACGGCCCCACGCACCCGTGGACCAAGGAGCTCCTCGCCGAACCGAGGACCCTGCTGTACGCCGACCCCGAGCGCACCGGCGAGGAGCTGCTGACGGTCAAAGGGCTCACCGCCCGCCACCGCACGGCCGGCCGCCGCGTCCCCGTGCTGAACGTGGACCGGCTCACGCTCCGCCGCGGCGAATGCCTCGCCGTCGTCGGACGCTCGGGCAGCGGCAAGACCACCCTCGCCCGCTGTCTCGCCGGCCTCCACCGCGATCACACCGGGCAGATCCTGCTCGACGGCACGGCGCTGCCGCGCAGCCTGCGCGACCGCAGCCGCGAGCAGCTCGCCGCCGTGCAGTACGTCTTCCAGGACGCCCGGGCCGCCTTCGACGAACACCGGCCGGTCCTGGACCAGGTGGCCCGCACCGCCGTACGCCTGCGCGGCACCGGTCACCGGGAGGCGACGGCGGAGGCCCGGCGGACGCTGACGGACCTCGGACTGGACGACGCCCTCGTCCGCAGAGTGCCGGGCGGGCTGTCCGGCGGTGAACTCCAGCGCGCGGCCCTGGCCCGGGCCCTCCTCGCGCGGCCCCGGGTGCTGGTCTGCGACGAGATCACCTCGGGCCTGGACCCCGTGACCCGCCGCTCCCTGCTGGACCTGCTCGCCACGCTGATCCGCCGCCCCGGCGGTCCGGCCGTCATGCTGATCACCCACGACCTGGACACGGCGGCACCCGCCAACCGCCTCGCCGTGCTGGACGGGGGTCACGTCGTCGAACAGGGGACCAGGGAACAGATCCTGACCGCGCCCCGGCACCCGTTCACGGCCGCGCTGCTCGATGCCTCACGGAGGTGGGGCGCAACCGTACGTCCCTGACCTGTCGGTCGTACGGAGTCAGCCCGCCCTGCGGTAGGTCAGAGCGAAGTCGGGCTCCCACTCCCCGCCGTCGAAGCGGACCTCCCAGCCGCCGGTGATGGTGGAGCCGTCCTCGCTGAACGTGCCCGTGAACCGCTGGCGGAACTCCAGGGGCGTGAAGTCGGGCGACTCACGCGTGAGCGTCCACACCCTGCCGTCGAAGTCCATCGCGTACAGACGGGCCACGCCCCGTGAATCGAAGTAGTGCTGGGTGTACGCCCCGGTCCCCGGGTCGGCACGGACGACCATCAGGCCGTCCGGCGCCTCGGGGACGGGAATCTCCGTACGCTGCACCAGGAACTGCCGGTCGAGGGCCCATTCGAACCAGGTGCGCGCCTTCGGCACCTCACCCGGCGGTGAGGGCCGGCCCTCGGGAAAACGCGGTTCCAGCGACCACTCGCCGACGAACACGTCCAGGCGTGCCAGCATCTCCTGCCGCTCCCCGGTCATGACGGTCCCTCCGTTCCGGCGCGGTCCGTGCGCCCCGGCCGTACCGGCGGCGGGGCTCACTCGGGCCACGGCGATTCGAGAATGGTGCGTACGAAGTCCCCGCGCTCGAAGCCGGGAACGTAGTGCTGGAGAACGTCGGCCTTGACGTTGCCGAACGTCGTCTCCGGCTTGGGCCGGATCCCCTCGGTGAACGCGGCGAGGATCCGGCGTTTGAAGTCCGGCCGTGGGTGGAGCGCGACGACCGCGGCCCGGTCGGCGTCGGAGATGTCGTCGTAACCGATGCCCAGGACGTCGTACTCCACACCTGCGGTCACCAGCGCCACCTCGGGCTCCATGAAGGCCGGGATGCCGGGAGTGGTGTGCAGGGCGATGGCCGTCCACACCCGCCGCACGCTGTCCTCGGGCACCCCGCGGGACTGGAGGAAGCGGCGCGCCTCGTCCGCGCTGTCCACCTCGAAGCGCCGGCCGCTGCCGTGGAAGCGCTCGCCGAGGCCCAGGTCGTGGAACATGGCGCCGATGTACAGCAGTTCCGGGTCGAAGGAGAGATCGCGCCGGCGCCCCTGGAGGGCACCGAAGAGGTAGACGCGGTGCGAGTGGTGGTAGACGAGTTCGCCGGTCGTGTCGCGCACGAGCTCGGTGGCCTCGGCCGCGAGCTTCGTATCCGGTACGTGTACGCCGGCTGCCGGGGACGGGCCGGTTGCCATGGTGTCACCGAGCTTCCTGTGCGACGGGTCGGGAAGGGCGCCTCCAGGATCGGCGCTCCGGGGCGTGGCACCGGGACCGACAGGCCGGGGATCCCCCGACTGATTCACCGTACGGGCGCGTGGACCGGTTGCTGATCGCACGCCTGATTCCATGGTTCCGCCGATGCTCCCGCCCGGTCCGTCATTGGCATGGACCTGCCCGTCGAACTGGACTACAGTCCGTAGCGGCACCTCTGAGAGCGCTCTCAGACGGCTCTCGGATGCTTCCTGTTCCACCCCCACGAAGCTGGAACAACAGAAGGGGCACTCCCTTGAGACATACGACGATGGTGCGGACCGGTCTCTCCGCACTGCTCATCATCGGCACCTGGGCGACCGCCGGCCTGACCCAGGCCTCCGCCGCCGACACCCGTTCCTCCTCCGAACCCCAGGCATCGGCCGGCATCCTCACGGCCATGCAGCGCGACCTCGGGCTGACGAAGAGCCAGGCGGAAGCCCGGCTCACCGCCGAGAAGGCGGCGACGGCCGTCGAGGGCCCGGCGCGGAGCGCGGCCGGGACGTCGTTCGGCGGCTCCTGGTACGACGCGGACAGCGGGCGCCTCACGGTCGCCGTCACGGACAGCGCCAAGGCCGGAGCCGTCCGGGCCGCTGGGGCGGACGTCCAGGTCGTCGACCACACGGCGCGCGAGCTCGACGCCGTGAAGAGCAGGCTGGACGCACTGTCCGCACCCAGCGGCGTCAGCAGCTGGCACGTCGACCCCGCGACCAGCAGCGTCGTGGTGAACGTCGTCGCCTCCGAGCAGGGTGACAACGATGTCCGCGCCTTCGTCGCGAAGGCCCGGAAGGCGGGTCCCGTCACGGTGAAGCAGACCGCCGAGGCCCCGCAGACCTTCGCCGCCGGAACCGTCGGCGGCGACCCGTACTACACCGGCAACGTGCGCTGCTCCATAGGCTTCTCGGTGCACGGCGGCTTCGTCACGGCCGGTCACTGCGGCCAGGCGGGCGGAGCGGTCAGGGGCTGGGACGGCTCGGACATCGGCTCCTTCCAGGGCTCGTCCTTCCCCGACAACGACTACGCCTGGGTGAGTGTGGGCAACGGCTGGTGGACCGTCCCCGTGGTCCTCGGCTGGGGCACTGTCTCCGACCAGCTGGTCCGCGGCTCCAACGAGGCCCCGATCGGTGCGTCGATCTGCCGTTCCGGCTCCACCACCCACTGGCACTGCGGCAACGTCCTCGCCAAGAACGAGACCGTCAACTACAGCCAGGGCGCCGTCCACCAGATGACCAAGACCAGCGTCTGCGCCGAAGGGGGCGACTCCGGCGGCTCGTTCATCAGCGGCGACCAGGCGCAGGGCGTCACCTCGGGTGGCTGGGGCAACTGCAGCAGCGGCGGTGAGACCTGGCACCAGCCCATCAACGAGATCCTCAACCGTTACGGGCTGACCCTCCACACGGCCTGACGCACGACTCCGCCGGGCCTCGCAGGCCCGGCGGTACGTGACCGGTCTGCTGCGGCAGCAGGGTGGCCCCCTGCCGCAGTAGACCTCGGCCGTACCCGGCCCGTGCCCCGGCCCGTGGCCGTGCGCACGGGCTCGACGGCTCCTCCTGCTCCGCACGGACTCCGGCGGCTCATCCGTTACGAGCCTTTCCTTCCGGGTCGATTGCCAGGCGCTCCCCGGCCGGGGTGACCGGACCTCCGGCATGCGCCCACCGCCCCCGCTCCGGCCGCGCCCCCGTGATGTCGCCCGGGGGCGCGTCCGCCTCGCGCGTCCGCGCGCCACGGCCCGCGCCGCGCCCGCAGCCCGGTGTCCAACGTCCTTTGTGCTGCGCACCGTTCACCAACTCTTGACATGTTCTCAGCCGCGGCGTAACACTGGCACCGCCCTGGGAGAGCGCTCTCCCAAGGTTCCGTACGACGCACCATCCAGCTCAACTCTCCCCCCACCGCGCACCCGATGTGCGCGGACGCAGAGCGGCATGGAGGTCCGCATGGCCGAAAGAATCAGCAGAACCACCCTGGTGTCCGCCCTCGTCGTCGCCACCGCACTGGCCCTGGTCGTCATGGGGTTCACGGCGATCACCCGCGCCGGCACCCCGGAGGCCGGGGCGGTCCAGAAGGCCGCCGGCGAACCGGCCGCGGCGTCACACATCATGCAGGGGACGCAGCACACGCAAGGTCACGCGATGGCGGCGGCCGACCCCGTCCCGTCGGGCGACGACCCCGACGGCGACGGGTACATTCCCGCGAACCCGCCGGTCACCGGGGTGGAGCCGTCCACGGAGATCCCGCCCCACCGGTACTTCCACGAGTTCCAGGCGAACTGCTCGGTCAACCACACCGGTTCGGTCGACCCGATCGTCTACCCGGGGCAGACCGGCAAGTCCCACAACCACACGTTCATGGGCAACGACACCACGGACGAGAACAGCACCACCGCCTCGCTCGGTGAGGGCGGTACGGCGTGCAAGGCGCCGGGTGACCTGTCCGCGTACTGGATGCCGACCCTCTACAACGGGGACCAGGAGGTGCGCCCGGTCGGTCCGCAGACCATCTACTACAAGGCGGGTGTCACCGACTACCGGACCGTACGGCCGTTCCCCAAGGGGCTGCGCTTCGTCGTCGGCAGCCCGATGCAGACGGCCGAGGAGTTCCGGAACCACCCCGGGATGGTCGAGGGGTACGAGTGCGGCGAGAGCTACCACAACTACGAGTTCCCGGCCACGTGCCCGACCAGCCAGGACACGCAGCTCAACCTGCGTATGCAGGCCCCCAGTTGCTGGGACGGTCAGCACCTGGACACCCCCGACCACCAGGCCCACATGGCCTATCCGGTCGTGACGGGCGCCAATCAGGACGTCTGCCCGGCCAGTCACCCCGTCGCCCTGCCGATGATCGAGTTCAAGATGGCGTGGCCGGTCAACGGTGACATGTCGCAGGTGAGGCTGGCCAGCGGCACGGGCCACTCCTTCCACTACGACTTCTTCAACGCCTGGGACGACGCGACCCTGGACGCCCTGGTCGGTCACTGCATCGTCGGCGGCCTGCAGTGCGACGCCAGGGGCTACGACGAGACCAACCCCGGTGAGGGGGCCGCCCTGGACGAGAACTACGAACTGCCCTGACCGCACCGGCTCTCCCTCATGGGTGCAGTGCGCCCATGAGGGAGAGCGCTCTCCCACTACCCGTTTCCCCCCACAAGGAGCTGTCTCCCCATGAAATTGTCACGTCCCACCCCCACGGCCCGCGGCCGCAGACGTACGACGGCTCGTCTCGCCGTCGCCGCCCTGGTCGCCGCGGGAGCGGCCACCCTGCCCGTGCCCGCCGCGCAGGCGGCCGGCAGCGTGGTGAAGGTCGAGGGATCGCAGGGCGCCTGGAAGCTGACCGTGGACGGTTCGCCGTACACCGTGAAGGGCCTGACCTGGGGCCCGGCCGTCGCGGACGCCGGGCAGTACATGCCGGACGTCAAGTCGATGGGCGTCAACACCATCCGGACCTGGGGCACCGACGCCACGACCGAACCGCTCCTGGACAGCGCGGCCGACAACGGCATCAAGGTCGTCGCCGGCTTCTGGCTCCAGCCGGGCGGCGGTCCCGGCAGCGGTGGGTGCGTCAACTACCTGACGGACACCGGCTACAAGAACGACATGCTCGCCGAGTTCCCCAAGTGGGTGGAGACCTACAAGGATCACCCGGGCGTCCTCATGTGGAACGTGGGCAACGAGTCCGTGCTCGGTCTGCAGAACTGTTACAGCGGCGACGCCCTCGAACAACAGCGCGACGCCTACACGACGTTCGTCAACGACATCACCAAGAAGATCCACGCGGTCGACCCCAACCACCCGGTCACCTCGACCGACGCGTGGACCGGGGCATGGCCGTACTACAAGAAGAACGCCCCGGACCTCGACCTGTACGCGGTGAACTCCTACGGAGCCGTCTGCGACATCCGCAAGACCTGGGAGGAGGGTGGCTTCGACAAGCCCTACATCGTGACGGAGGGCGGCCCCGCGGGCGAGTGGGAGGTGCCCGACGACGCCAACGGCGTACCGGACGAGCCCACGGACGTGGCCAAGGCGGAGGGCTACGGCAAGGCGTGGCAGTGCATCACGGACCACTCCGGAGTGGCGCTGGGTGCGACGCTGTTCCACTACGGCACCGAGTACGACTTCGGCGGGGTCTGGTTCAACCTGCTTCCGGCGGGCCAGAAGCGGCTCTCGTACTACGCCGTGAAGAAGGCGTACGGAGCGGACACCTCGGGCGACAACACGCCGCCCGTGATCACCGGCATGACGGTGGACAACTCCTCGGCCGTCCAGGCCGGCAAGCCGTTCACGGTCAAGGCCTCGATCTCCGACCCCGACGGTGACACGCTCACCCACCAGGTGCTGCTCGGCAGCAAGTACGTGGACGACAGCGGACAGCTCAACGACGCGCAGTTCACGGACAAGGGCAACGGCACCTTCGAGGTCACCGCTCCCGATCGGCTCGGTGTCTGGAAGGTCTACATCAAGAGCTCGGACGGCAAGGGCAACGTCGGCATCGAGACGAAGTCCTTCAAGGTCGTCCCGCCCGAGGTCGGCGGCACGAACCTGGCGGCGGGCAAGCCGGCGACCGCGTCCACCTTCCAGCCGGACAGCACCGGCTGCCCCTGCCCCGCGGGCAACGCGGTCGACGGGTCCTACGACACCCGCTGGGCCAGCGACTGGGCCGACCAGCAGTGGATCCAGGTCGACCTCGGGGCGAAGACCGCGTTCGACCACGTGCAGCTCGCGTGGGAGGCCGCGTACGCCAAGGGGTACACCCTGCAGACCTCGGACGACGGGGAGAACTGGACCACCGTCCACACCGTCACCGAGGGCAACGGCGGCATCGACGCCATCGACGTCACGGGTGAGGCGCGCTACGTACGGGTGAACACCACTGTGCGCGGCACCCCGTGGGGCTACTCGCTCTACGAGTTCGGCGTCTACCGGAGCTGACCGCCCGCAGAACCAGTCGCACCGTCCCACTCCCCGCCGTCGGTGCGGCCGGACAGTCCGCGGCGGGCCACGGAATCCCGTGGCCCGCCGCGGACCCGTTCCCGGAGGCTGCCCCCGGAGAGGCTCCTCCTTCCCGGAGGCAGCCTAGAGCGGCTCCTCCGGCCCCTCGTCACCCGTGCTCAGCTCCTCGGCCCGCAGGGCCAGATCCTGGAGCACATCGGCCGAGGTCACGTCCTCCTGTCCGGAGTCGTGGATCTGGGCGAGCGCGATGAAGGCAAGGGTGAATGCTCCGACCAGTTGTTCGACGGCACCGCCGACCTCGCGCCCCACCAGAGCGGCCATCTCCTCGACGGTCGCGTCGGAGGGGATGGCGATGTGCGGCATCGTCTCGTTGAGAAGGGTCGTCACCATGCTCTCGCCCGCGTCCGGGTCGACGCCTCCGGTGTCCCCCTCGGCATGGCGCTGTATCTCGCCCGCCTCCGTGAGGATGCCGATCACTCGCTTGAGGACTTCGCTCTGCTCCATACGGCGAGCATAAGCGCCGGACCTCCCACGTCCGATCGCCCTCCAGGGGTGTCCCGAACGGCAGACACCCCCGGACACCGGCAGGTGGGGCTGCCGGGCCGGGGGTTCGGGCCGTCGCCCGGGGAAGGGGCTCAGGCCGCCGTGCGGGGCCTGCCGCCCGAGAACGTGCGGATCAGCTCCGCGTAGCGCCGTCCACTGGTCTTGACGGTGCGGCGCTGGGTCTCGTAGTCGACGTGGACGAGGCCGAAGCGCTTGTCGTAGCCGTACGCCCATTCGAAGTTGTCCAGGAGCGACCAGGCGAAGTAGCCGGCCAGCGGCACACCCTTGCTCACGGCCCGGACGCAGGCGGCCAGGTGCTCCTCCAGGTACTGCGTGCGTTCCGGATCGTGCACCGAGCCGTCGGGCCGTACGACGTCCCGGTAGGCCGAGCCGTTCTCGGTGACATGGATCCGCCGGGCGCCGTACTCCTCGGTGAGGCGCAGCAGCAGATGCTCCAGGCCCTCGGAGTGGACCTCCCAGTCCATGGAGGTCTGCCGGGCACCCGCCCGTTGTACCTGCCGGGCGTGGGGGACCGGTCCGCCCGGGTCGGCGGTGACGATCTGGCGGAAGTAGTAGTTCAGCCCGAGCCAGTCCAGCGGCGTGGCGATGGTCTCCAGGTCGCCCGGGCGCAGGGGCAGTTCGACGCCGTAGAGGTCGAGCATGTCCTGCGGGTAGCCACGGCCGTGGATGGGGTCCAGCCACCACCGGTTGATGTGGCCGTCGGCCCGTACGGCGGCGGCGAGGTCGGCCGGGCTGTCGGTCGCCGGCTCGATCGGGCTGAGGTTGTTCACGATGCCGACGCGGGCGTCCGGGGACAGCGCGCGGATCGCCCGCACGGCCAGACCGTGCCCCAGGTGGAGGTGGTAGGAGGCACGGACGGCGGCCGTCAGATCGGTCAGGCCAGGTGCCATCCTCCCTTCCAGATGGCCGATCCAGGCCGAGCAGAGCGGCTCGTTGAGCGTCGCCCAGTCCTTCACCCGGTCGCCGAGGCGTTCGACGACGACGGAGGCGTACGCCGCGAAGTGCTCGGCGGTCCCGCGGACGGTCCAGCCGCCCCGGTCCTGGAGCACCTGCGGCAGGTCCCAGTGGTAGAGCGTGGCGAACGGGGTGATCCCGGCCTCCAGGAGCCCGTCCACCAGCCGGTCGTAGAAGTCGAGACCGGCCTTGTTCACCGGTCCGTCGCCGCCGGGCACGACCCGGGGCCAGGCCACCGAGAAACGGTAGGCGCCGGCCCCGAGCTGCTTGATCAGACCGATGTCCTCGGGGACCCGGTGGTAGTGGTCGCAGGCCACGTCACCGGTGTCACCGTTGTCGACGGCGCCCGGGGTGTGGGAGAAGGTGTCCCAGATCGAGGGGGAGCGGCCGTCCTCGGCCACGGCACCTTCGATCTGGTACGCGGCCGTCGCGACCCCCCAGGTGAAGTCGTCCGGGAGAACACTGAGGTCGTTCACCGACTGCCTTTCGGTAGGGGTCACTTGACGGCCCCCGCGGTGAGCCCGGCGACGAGGTAGCGCTGCAGCAGCAGGAACCCCACGACGACGGGCACGCTCACGACGAGCGAGGCGGCCATGACCTGGTTCCAGTACACGTCGTTCAGCGTCGAGTAGCCCTGCAGGCCCACCGCGAGGGTGCGGGTGGCGTCGTTGGTCATCACGGACGCGAACAGCACCTCGCCCCACGCCGTCATGAACGCGTACACGGAGACGGCGACGATCCCCGGCACGGCGGCCGGCACGACCACCCGGAAGAGGGCGCGGATCGGGCCGCAGCCGTCGACCATGGCGGCCTCGTCCAGGTCCCTCGGGATGGAGTCGAAGTAGCCGATCAGCATCCAGATGGAGAAGGGCAGCGAGAACGTCAGGTACGTGAGGATCAGCCCGCCCCGCGAGCCGTAGAGAGCGAGTCCGGTGCTGTTCCCGATGTTGACGAAGATCAGGAACAGCGGGAGGAGGAACAGGATCCCCGGGAACATCTGTGTGGAGAGCACCGTGACGGTGAAGACTCGCTTGCCGCGGAAGCTGTAGCGGCTCACGGCATAGGCCGAGAACACCGCGATGACCACCGAGAGGACCGTCGCGGAACCCGCCACGATCAGCGAGTTCACGAAGTACCTGGCGAGCGGGACGGTCTCCCAGATGTCGAAGTACGGCTGCACGGTCAGCCCGTGCGGGATCCACTGGAACTTCCCCGACACCTCCTGGAGCGGCTTCAGTGAACTGCTGATCATCACGTAGACCGGCAGCAGGACGAAGCCCGCGAGCAGGGTCAGGACGACGCGGCGGGTCCAGAGGAAGGACTGCGGCGCGGCCATGGGGGACCGGGCGGCGCGGCTAGGCACGGGAACCCTTCCTTCCGCGTGAGGTGAAGAACAGGTAGACGGCCGTCACGATCAGGAGGAAGAGCAGCAGCAGCACGGACATCGCCGAGCCGGTGCCGAAGTTCCAGGTGACGAACGACGACTGGTAGATGTGGATCGAGATGAGGTCGGCACTCGCCGGAGCCGACTTCCCGAACAGGACGTACGGCGTGTTGAAGTCGTTGAACGTCCACAGGAACAGCACGAGCACCAGCACCTGGTTGACGGGGCGCAGCGACGGCAGCGTGATCTTGCGGATCTGCTGCCAGATGCCGGCACCGTCGATCGCGGCGGCCTCATACAGCTCGCGCGGGATGTTCTGCAGCGCGGCCATCAGCATGAGGAAGGCGAAGGGCCAGCCCTTCCAGACCGAGACGATGATCAGCGCGTAGATGCTGTTGTCGCCGATCAGCCAGAAGGACGGCTGGTCGGTCAGCCCCAGCTGGTCGTGGAGGACGTGGTTCACCAGCCCGTTGTCCCGCTGGAACATGAACGCCCAGGTGATGACCGCCGCGTAGACCGGCAGGGCGTACGGGACGAGGAAGATGGTCCGCAGGACGCCGCGGCCCCGGAAGTTCTCCTGGAGCATGATCGCCGCGGCGACCCCGAGCAGCCAGGCGAGACCGACGGCGAAGAACGTGAAGACACAGGTGACGAGGAAGGAGTGGAGGAGGGCCTCACCGATCGGCGCGTCGAAGTCGACGGCGAGCCTGTAGTTGTCCAGGCCGCTCCAGGGCGCGGCGCTCCAGTTGTTGATGAAGAACTGGGTGAGCTGACGGAAGCTCATCACGATCCCGACGATCATCGGGATCAGATGGATGAGGAGTTCGAGGAGGACGGCGGGGAGGAGCAGGAGGTAGGGGAGTCCGCCTTGGCGGATCCGGTCGGGGATGCGCGGCATCCTGCGGCGCGCACCCCCGCTGCCCCGGCTCGTACCCCTGGCCGACGTGGCGGGCCCGGGGTCGGTGGTCACGGTGGCGGTCATGGAGAGAGCCTCACTGCTGCATCGTCTGCTGGGCCTTTTCGAGGCGCGCCTTGACTGTTTCGGTGGTGACGGGCTTGCCGGCCGCGGCGTCCGCGAACAGCTCCTTGACCGCGGTGCCCACGGCCGTCTCGAACTGGGACTCGTTCGGCACCTGCGGGAGCGGGGCGGCGCTGGTGGCGAGGGTGTCGCGCAGGACCTTCAGCTCGGGCGCGGCGAACGCGGGATCCGACTGGGCGGCCTTGACGGGCGGGATCGACCCGTAGGTCTTGCAGAGGATCTTCTGCTCCTCGTCGCTCGTCATGAACTTGACGAACTTCTTCGCACCGTCGATGTTCTTGGTGTTCTTGAAGACCGCCATGTTGATGCCGGCCACCATGGAGTTGGTCTGCTTGCCCGCGCCCGGCGCACCGGCCGGCACGGGGACGGGAGCCACGCCCCAGTCCTCGGGCTTCATGCCCTGCGAGGCGAAGGTAGTGGCGGCGGCCTGCCACAGGACCATGGCGGTCCGGCCCTTGGCGAAGTCCGTCAGCGACTGGTTCTGGGCGTACTCCGCGTTGCCCGGGGCGATGATCTTGTCCTTGGCCATGAAGTCGACGTACTGCTTCACGGCGTCGACGGCGCCGTCGGAGGTGAAGTCCGCCTTGCCGTCCTTGTCGAAGAAGTCCGCGCCGTGCTGCTGTCCCAGGACGAACGTCTGGTGGATGTTGTTGGAGAGGTTGGACCCCTCGGCGCCGAGGGCCCACTTGCCGTCCTTGGACAGCTTCTTGCCGTCCTCGACGAGCTGGTCCCAGGTGGCGGGCGGCGTGGTGATGCCCGCGTCGGCGAACATCTTCTTGTTGTAGTAGAGGGCGTACGACAGCGAGTAGAGCGGCACCGCGGCGGGCGGCTCGCCCTCCTTGCCGGCCGAGGCGACCGCCGAGTCGATGAAGCGGTCCCGGCCGCCGATCGCCTCGAAGTTCTTGTCGTCCCAGGGGAGCAGCGCCCCGGTGGCCTGGAGCGACGCCGACCAGGTGTTGCCGATGTTCAGCACGTCCGGGCCCTGACCCGACGTGGTGGCGGCGAGGATCCGGTTCAGCAGGTCGGCCCAGGGGACGACCTCCAGCTTCACCTTGATCCCGGTCTCCTTCTCGAACTTCTTCAGCTCGGGAGTGAGGATCTTCTTGTCGGCCTCGACGCTCGGCCCCTGGTTGGACGCCCAGTACGTCAGGGTCTTGGGTGACTCGTTGCTGCCGTCGGCCGACGACGTCCCGCCTCCGCAGCCGGTGACTCCGGCGGCGACGGATATGGCGAGGGTGACGGCTGCTGCGGCTCTGAGGTGACGCATGAAAGGTGGCCCCTTTCCGGGGAGGGCGCGGTTCGGGATCCGAACGACCCTTCCGCTCTTAATTTAAGATGTGATTTAAGAGCTGAAGAAAGTGCGCGTCAAGAGCCCGGACCGGGGTATGTTGCCGGGGCGAAGGGAGCAACATGGCTGAGCGCAGCAGACGGACGGTGCGTGACCTGCGAAGGGGCAACCGGGCGCGGGTATTGCAACGGTTGTATCTCGACGGCCCGCTGAGCCGTCAGGAGCTGGGACCCGCGACCGGGCTGAGTTCGGGTTCCATCAGCAACGTGGTCGCCGAGCTGGCCTCCGAAGGGCTCCTGGAGGAGGCGGGCGTCGTCGACTCCGACGGCGGGCGCCCCCGCACCCTGCTGCGGACCGCACCGGGCGGTGGCCTGTTCGTGGGCATCGACATCGGCGAGACCCGGGTGCGCATCGAGCTGTTCGATCTCTCGCTGACGGAACTCGCCCGCACCGACCGCCTGCTGGCCCAGCACGGATACGACGTCGAGCGCATCGTCAGCCATGTCCGCTCGGGCGTGTCCGACGTCCTGCGGGACGCGGGCGCCGACCCCCGCATGCTGCTCGGCATCGGCATCGGGGTGCCCGGGATCATCGAACGCGACGCCCCGGAGCCGGCGGGCGGCCCGGGCGCGGTCGTGCACGGCCAGACCATCGGATGGAGCGCCGTGCCCTTCGAGCGGCTGCTCCGCGAGGCGGTGGACGTACCGCCGGAGGTGCCGTTCTTCATCGACAACGGCGCGAAGACGCTGGGTCAGGCCGAGATGTGGTTCGGCGGCGGCCGCGGCGCCGGTGCCGCGGCCGTGGCGCTGATCGGCTCGGGGGTGGGCGCGAGCGTCAACAGGGGGGACATCCTCGACGAGGACCTCTCGAACGCCGCCCTGGAGTGGGGGCACACCACGGTGCAGCTGCGGGGCCGCCGGTGCCGTTGCGGCTCCATAGGCTGCCTGGAGGCATACGCGGGTGCGGAGGCCATGCGGGAGCGCTGGCAGGAGGCCGGCGGTCCGCTGCCCCCGGACGCCGACGACGAGACCGCTCTCGCCGCGCTGCTCGCGGCCGCCTACCCGGGGCCCGGCGGACCTGCCCCGGACCCGGTGGCCGTCTCGATCCTGGACGAGACGGCGGAGTGCCTGGGCGCGGCCCTGGCCGACCTGGTCAACCTCTTCCTGCCCGAACGCATCCTGCTCGGCGGCTGGGCGGGCCTCCTGATCGGCCCCCACCTCCTCCCACAGATCCGCCGTTACGCCCAGGAGTACGCCCTCGAACACGCGGTCGCCCGCACCACGATCGACCTGGGCCACCTGGGCCCGGACGCGGTCACGGTGGGCGCCGCGACCCTGCCCCTGTCCGACTTCCTGGCCCGCGGCGGCACCCGCCCCGTGCCACAGCCCCTCCGGGGCACCACCCCGGCCCCGGACCGGGCGGTGCAGGGACGCGGCAGGACCGTGGCGGGCTGAGCGCGGCAGGGCCGGCCGAGCCCCTGCGACCTGTCCTGGTGGACGTGTCCTGATCGAAGTGGCATCCCCGAGCGAGAGGTGGGCGTGGTGAAGGAACTGGATTCCGCGGTCCTCCTGGTCACCGGTGTGATGGCGGCGGGGAAGTCCACCGTGGCCGATCTGCTCGCCGGGCGACTGCCTCGGGCGGCTCATGTGCGTGGCGACGTCTTCCGGCGGATGGTGGTCTCCGGACGGGACGGTCGAGGCGCTTGACCGGTCCTTGCGTGGTGGGACTCCGCCCCTCGGGCTCTGGCCGGACACCTCGGAGCAGACGCCGGCGCAGACCGTCGCGGCCATTCTGGAAAACCTCCCGACCGCTCGCGTCGAGCAGGGCTGACTCCTGCCGAGCCGGGCCGGCTCCCGTCAGCGGGACAGCCCTCAGGCGGAATCCCTGACGACCAGCACCGGCTCGAAGATCACCGACGTCGCCGGCCTCTCCGGTGCTGCCAGTCTGTCCAGCAGCAGACCGGCCATCTCCGCCGCCATGTCCTCCACCGGCTGCCGCACCGTCGTGAGCGGCGGACGGCAGGCCGAGGCGGCACCGCTGTCGTCGAAACCGACCACCGCGACGTCCTCGGGCACCCGCCTGCCGTGCTCCCGCAGCACATGGCACGCCCCCGTAGCCATCAGGTCGTTCCCGGCGAAAACCCCGTCCAGGCCCGGGTGTTCGGCCAGCAGCCGTTCCATCGCGGCCTCACCGCTCTCCTGCGTGAACAGCCCCTCGGCCACCGGGGCGCCGGCATGGCCGTGCCGCGCCATCGTGTCCCGGAACCCCGCGAGCCTCTCCTGCGCCGCCGGTATGTCCAGCGGCCCGCTGATGGTGGCGATCCGGCGGCAGCCCCGCGCCAGCAGATGCTCGGCGGCCAGCCGGGCGCCGTCCCGGTGGGCCAGATCGACGTAGCTGATCCTGGTCGGCCGGGCCGGGCGCGCGTACAGCACGGCGGGCAGTCCGGCCTCCGTGATGAGCCCCGGCAGCGGGTCCTGCGCGTGGGTCGACACGATGAGCGCCCCGTCGGCGCTGCCCTGGCGCAGATACGCCAGCACCTCGTCCCGGGCCCGCGAGGTCTCGGCGAACATCAGCACCGGGTGCATCCCGCGCGGCCGCAGATAGTTGACGACTCCTGTCACCACCCGGCCGAAGAACGGGTCGGCGAAGACCTGGGCGGTGAAGGCCCCCTCCTCGACGGCCCCGTCCTCGTCCGGCTCGACCCCCGCCCCCGACACCACCAGCGCGACGGCGTCCGTACGCCGGGTGACCAGGGAGCGGGCCGCGCGGTTGGGCGTGTAGCCGGTGACCGACACCGCCTGCCGTACGGCCTCCTGAATCACGGGGTCGACATTGCGCACCCCGTTGATGACCCGCGAGACCGTCGCGCGCGAGACGCCGGCCGCCCGCGCCACGTCCTCCAGGGTGGGCGCCGCGCCGGGTGATCGGGGATCCGTCATGAGGGCCTTTATAGCATCAGGAAGAGGGCGGGATAGAGCGCTCTCCCGAGGTTCTCGAAGAGGTCAGGCGGCAGACGTGGCCTCGGCACGGCGGGGTGGCGCGCCGGTGCGCGCGGGCTGCGGGAGTCAGCTGTTCCCTTGTCACCGTCCCCCGTATGCCCATAAGTTGGCCGCTTGCGACGTGTCCTACTGCCAGTGGGGGAGCCTGATCATGGCCGCGAACGGACGGCACCGCAGATATCAGCCCAGCCGGATCAACCGTGCCTCGCTCACGGTGACGGCGGGAGGCGCGGGGATCGCGCTCCCGCTGCTCACGGCGGCCTCGGCAGGGGCTGCCTCGACCGATGTGTGGGAGAAGGTCGCCGCCTGCGAGTCGACGGGCAACTGGCACATCAACACGGGCAACGGCTACTACGGGGGCCTGCAGTTCACCAGGTCGACCTGGGACGCCTACGGCGGCACCGCCTACGCGGCGCGGGCCGATCTGGCGACCAAGGACCAGCAGATAGCCGTCGCCGAGAAGGTCCTCGACGGGCAGGGCCCCGGAGCCTGGCCGACGTGTTCCGTGCGCGCCGGCCTGAAGCAGGGCGGCGACGCACCCGGCACCACCCCCCGGACCACAGCCACGAAGGCAGCGCAGGACAAGGCGGCCGCCGCCCGCCCGGCGAAGGGTACGGCCGCCACGACGGCCCGTGACGCGGTGGCGGCGAAGACCTCGCCGACGGCGGTGCCCGGGAAGCGTGAGTCGTACACCGTGGCACGCGGCGACTCCCTCTCCGGCATCGCGTCCGCAGAGCGGGTCCAGGGCGGCTGGCAGCGGCTGTACGCGGCCAACCGCAGCGTGGTGGGCGCCGACCCCGACCTCATCCTTCCCGGACAGCGGCTGACCCTCGACGTGGCCGGGACACCGCCGACGGCCCCGAAGCAGAAGGCCACCCCCAGGACCACGGCCCCGAAGGCAACGGAGAAGGCCACCGAGAAGGCTCCGGAGAAGGCCATCGAGAAGGCCGCGCCCAAGAAGACCGCTCCCGAGCAGACGGCGAAGCAGCCCGCGGCCCCGGCCGCCAAGAAGGCGTCCAAGCCGCGGTCCGCCCTCACCGCCCCCGTGTCCGCCCGCACCGGAACCCCGTACCACCAGGCCGGTTCATGGTCCAGCGGCTACCACACGGGCGTCGACTTCCCGGTGCCCACCGGGACCTCGGTGAAGGCCGTGGCGTCCGGGAAGGTGGTCTCGGCCGGCTGGGCGGGCGCGTACGGCTACGAGGTCGTCATCCGGCACGCCGACGGCAGATACAGCCAGTACGCCCACCTCTCCTCGCTCCATGTGCGCGAGGGCCAGCAGGTCGGCAGCGGCCAGCGGATCGCCCGCTCCGGATCCACCGGGAACAGCACCGGCCCGCACCTGCACTTCGAGATCCGCACCGGCCCCGGCTACGGGTCCGACGTCGACCCCCTCGCCTACCTCAGGGCAGGCGGCGTCAGCGTCTGAACAGCCCTGGCCCGGTCCTCTAAGTCACCCCGGCGAGCAGGCCGTCCGCCGCCGAACTCCACGCGCCCGCCGCCGTGGTCCAACGGCAGCGTCAGCGGGAGGGAGAGCGCCGTGGGCGCCGGAAACGGGTCCGGCAGCACCGCCGCCCCCTGGGGTTCCGCGGGCTTCGCCGGCTCGGGCAGCACCACCGTGCGAGGCGCGTCCCGGTCCCCGGCGTGCGCCTCAGGCGTATGCTCCCCGGACTCCGCCCGCTCCGCCGTACGCCGCTCCGCGCCCACACGCTCCGTGGTCAGCAGCACCAGACCGGCCGCCGCCAGCGCACCGCAGCCGAGGGCGAGCAGGGTGCCCGTCAGGCCGTAGCGGAACTGCTCCCCGAACATCGTGATGCCCACGGCGGCCGCCACGACCGGGTTGACCACGGTGACCGTCGCGAGGGGCGCCGTCAGCCCGGCACCCCGGTACGCCGCCTGGGAGAGCAGCAGCCCCGCGGCCGCCAGCACCGCGATCACCAGCAGGGTCGGCAGCCCGGACGTCACCGAGCCGGAGGTCCACTCCACGGCCACGGTCTTGGTGAACACCGAGGCCATGCCGAAGGCGACACCGGCGCCCGTGGCCAGCACCACGCTGCGCAGCATCGGCCGGTGCAGCCCCTTGGCGAGCACCAGGACGACCACCACGGCACCGGCGGTCGCGGACGCGAGCATCAGCTGCTCCGGCCCGGCCAGCGTGTGGGAGCCCGCGTTCCCCGTGAGAGCCAGCAGTCCCGCCAGGCCGACCGTGGCCATCAGGGCACCGCGCCAGGCCGTACGCCCCGCCCTGCGGCGGACGAAGAGCGCCGCCATGGGCAGCGCGAAGACGATCGTCAGCGCCCCGAGGGGCTGCACGAGACTGAGAGGCCCGTACGCCAGCGCCACGACGTGCAGCACCGCTCCCACGCCGTTGAGGGCCACAGCCACCCACCAGACGCCGTTGCGCAGCGGTGCGTACGGGCGGCTGTCACCGGCCGCGGCCACGCGCTCCTGGACGATCGCCCCGGCCGCGTAGGCGACCGCGGAGACCAGTGAGAGCAGCACGGAAAGCGCG
This sequence comes from Streptomyces sp. NPDC102451, assembly GCF_044765485.1. Taxonomy (NCBI): domain Bacteria; kingdom Bacillati; phylum Actinomycetota; class Actinomycetes; order Kitasatosporales; family Streptomycetaceae; genus Streptomyces; species Streptomyces sp. NPDC102451. The sequence continues at coordinate 53,751 of NZ_JBIWKD010000015.1, forward strand.
AGGGAACTCATGTACACCACGATGTCCCGTCGAAGCCGCCGCGTCGTCGTCCCTGAGGCGGCGATTCGGCATACTGCTCCAGTAGTACGTCCATCACTCCAGGCTCCTCCTCCCGACGGTAGTCCTGCTCGGCCGAGGCCTCAGAAGTTCGCCGGGAGGGGTGACGCCCTGCTGCCGCTCCACCGCGCCGGGTATCCGTGGACGCGACGGAACGGCCGTCGTGCCCGGGCCGGTGGCCGCGGCACCACGGCCGTTCAGGTGCTGAGCATGAACTCCGCACGGATGCGCTTGCCGACGGGCACGCGCTCGGCCGTGAGCCGGTCGCAGAGCGCGACCACGATCTCCATGCCGTGACCGCCGAGGCGGGCCGGATCGGGGGAGTAGAGCACGGGGAGCGCCGTGCTGCTGTCGTACACCGTGACGCTGATGCGCCGCGCGTCGCCCTCGAGCTCCAGCAGATACGGACCGTGGCTGTAGCGGTCCGCATTGGTGACGAGCTCGCTGACCGCCAGCATCAGATCGCTGCGCGTGTGCTCACCCAGGACGGCGAGCCACTCCGCCACCAGCCGTGCCAGGAAACGGTCGGCGAGCGCGCGGGCCTGCGCGATGCATCCGGGCTCACCGTCGAACACCTCGGCGGTGAGCAGAACCTCCGTGGACGGGGACCCCTGGAAGGGATCGTCCGGCCGTGAGGTGGCCTGTTCGTTCATGTGCTCCAGCCAGGGGCGCCGCAGGGGAGGTCGTCGACCTCTTCTCGCCGTTCGTCTACCCGCGTCGAGAGATCCCACTCCGGGAGATCTCTGCAGATCTTACGCACGCGGAGGCAGCCGGACCACGCTCACGAAGAAGTCGTCGATCTGGCGCACCGCGCCGATGAACTGCTCCAGGTCGACCGGCTTGGTGACATAGGCGTTGGCGTGCAGCTTGTAGCTCCGCAGGATGTCCTCCTCGGCGGAGGACGTGGTGAGGACCACCACCGGGATCAGCGCCAGCTCCGGATCCGTCTTGATGCGCTCCAGCACCTGCCGGCCGTCGTACTTCGGCAGGTTCAGATCGAGAAGGACCAGATCAGGGCGCGGCGCGTCCGGGTACTCGCCCTGGCGGTAGAGGAAGTCCAGCGCCTCCTGCCCGTCGCGGACCACATGGAGGGTGTTGCGGATCTTGTTGTCCTCGAACGCCTCACGGGTCATCAGCTCGTCGCCGGGATCGTCCTCGACGAGCAGGACCTCGATGGGCTTGACGGCGTCGTTCACAGGGGGTCTCCCGACCGGGGGGTGAGCGCGGCGGGGGCCAGGAGCTCCGCCGTGGTGTGCGTGGGTGCCTCAGGGAGGACGGGCAGGGTGAAGTGGATCAGTGTGCCCTCGGCCGGCTCGGGGTCCAGCCAGATCCGGCCACCGTGGAACTCGATGATCTTGCGGCAGAGGGAGAGCCCGATCCCGGTCCCCTCGTACTCGTCGCGGGCGTGCAGGCGCTGGAAGATGACGAAGACCTTGTCCGCGAACTCCGGCGCGATCCCGATGCCGTTGTCGGCGACCGTCAGATGCCAGTCGTCGCCCTCCCGGACACACCCGACGGTGATCCGGCACGGCACGTCGCGCCGCCGGAACTTGACCGCGTTCCCGATCAGGTTCTGCCACACCATGGTGAGCGACGTCGAGTCGCCGAGCAGCTCCGGCAGCGTGTCCTCGCGTACGAGGACGGCTCCGGACTCCTCGACGGTCAGGGTGAGATTGGACAGGGCCCGGTCCAGCGCGGCCTCCAGGTCCACCGGTTTCCAGCTCTGCTGCACCCGGCCCACCCGGGAGAAGGTCAGCAGGTCGTTGATGAGCACCTGCATCCGCTTGGCGCCGTCGACCGCGAAGTCGATGTACTGCCGGCCGCGGTCGTCGAGCTCCGAGCCGTACCGCTTCTCCAGCAGCTGGCAGAAGGAGGCCACCTTCCGCAGCGGTTCCTGGAGGTCGTGCGAGGCCACGTAGGCGAACTGCTCCAGTTCGGAGTTGGAACGGCGCAGCTCCGAGGTTTGCTCGGCCAGCAGCGTCTCCCGCTCCTGGGACTCGGCCAGCTCGGCGGCCAGCCGCCGGCGCATGTCCTCGGCCGCCGCGGCCACCGCTCTGACGTCCGACGGGCCGCGGACCTCGATCCTGCTGGTGAAGGCGCCCTCCCGCACCCTGTTCGACGCCGCGGTCAGCGCGGCCAGAGGACGGCCCACCATGCGGTGCAGCAGCAGACTCAGCGACACGACGGCCAGCACGAAGCCGATCACCAGGGCGATCAGCACACGGTCGCGGGTGGTGCGCGCGTCGTTCAGCTCGGCGCGCGCCGTGTCACGTGCCTCGTCCAGGTGTCCCTGCTGGGCGGTGTACAGCGCGCGCAGCGCGTCGAACTCCGCCTTGCTCCGCACGATCGGGGCCGAGGACGCGCCGGCGGGGCCGCTCGCCCGCACCGTCGCGATCAGCGGCTCGGCCCGCACGGTCCGCCACTCCTCGGAGGCCTTCGCGAGCTGGTCCAGGTCCGCGGCGAACGGCTGCTCGTGCCCGGTCAGCGAGCGCACCCGGGCCAGCCGCTCCCGCTCGGCCCGCATGCCCTCCTCGTAGGGCTCCAGGAACGAGGGGTCACCGGTGAGCGCGTAACCGCGTACCCCGGTCTCCTGGTCGAGGAGCGCGTTCTGCAGCTGGAACGACGCCGAGCGGGCGGGCTGGATGCGGTCCACCAGTTCGGTGGTCCGGTCGGAGATGCGGGAGAGGACGACCCCGCCCACGACGAGGCAGCCGCAGACCACCAGCACGAAGCCGGCCAGGATCAGATGCACCCAGTTCTGCACCGACAGCCGGGCTATCGGTCCGGGCGGCGCGGCCGCCGGTTGCTCCGTACTCATGTGTTCGCCTTCCAGCCCAGGTGCAGTACGGCGACGTCGTCGGCCAGGCCGCCGTACGGAGAGGCGCTCTCGGTGGCCTCGGCGACCAGCGCGTCGACGAACGCCCTGCCTCCGAGTGCGACGTACTTGCCCGCCATGGCCAGCAGCCCGTCCTCGCCGAGCCGGGACTTGGGACCCGTACGCCCCTCGAACAGACCGTCGGTGAACAGGACGAGCTCGCTGTCGGGGAAGAGCTCCAGCTCCGTGGTCGTCCAGCGGCCGGCGCCGGGCAGCAGCCCGAGGGCCATGCCGGGGTCGGGCTCCACCCAGGAGACCTCCGTGCCGCGTCTCACCAGCAGCCCGGGATGTCCGGCCCGCGCGATGAGCACCCTGTCCCGGCCCGGCGGGAACACCAGTGAGGTGAGGGTGGCGAACACATGCGGATCGGACCGCTCGGCGACGAGTATCCCCTCCAGCAGGCCGATCTTCTCCAGCTGCGTGACGCCGGTCAGTACGGCGGTGCGCCAGGCGACCCGCAGACAGACCCCCAGGGCGGCCTCCGCGGCGCCGTGCCCCGACACATCGCCGATCACCGCGTGCACCGCGCCGTCGGCGGTCTGCACGACGTCGTAGAAGTCACCGCTCAGCAGCCCGTGGGCGCGCCCGGCCTCGTAACGCGCGGCGACCTGGAAGCTGTCGTCCAGCAGCAGCGGGATCGGCAGCAGGGCGCGCTCCAGGCGTGCGTTCTCCTGGGCGATCAGACGGCTGGTCCGCATGGCGGCCGCCGACCGCTCGGCGTGCTTGCGCTGGAGGGCGTAGCGGACCGCCCGGCCCAGCACCTCGGGATCGATCCGGCCCTTGACGAGGTAGTCCTGGGCGCCCTGCGCCACCGCGGACAGCCCCGTCGACGACTCGTCCAGGCCCGTGAGCACGATGACGGCCGCGTCAGGGGCGGACCCGACGAGTTGACGGACGGCGTCGAGGCCGTTCACGTCGGGCAGGTGCAGATCCAGCAGGACACAGACCGGTGTGCGGCACCCCAGCAGGAACCGCCGCGCCTCGGCCAGCGTCTTGCACCACGTGAGCGGGGCGGCCAGCTCGCTGTCGGTGAGCATCTCCTCGACCAGGAGCGCGTCCCCGGCGTCGTCCTCGACGAGGAGCAGGACCGCGTCGACGTCCCAGACGGACACGTCGGCACCGGTCAGCACCCGCTGCTGCTCCGGGACCACACCGGGCTGCTGTACACGCGCAGAGGTGCCCAACGACGAGTCGGCCACGCTCCACCCCCTTTGAAGGACGGCACGGGACACCCACGGCCGTATCGCCAGGAAGCATATGTGACTGAGGCCCGGCACCAGGCCGGGCCTCAGTCCTTCCGTCGCTGTGCTGTGGATCAGGCCTCGACGCTCATGCCCGTGCGCAGGCGCTTGACGATCCTGCTGAGCAGGCGCGACACATGCATCTGGGAGACGCCCAGTTCGGCGCCGATCTGTGCCTGCGTCATCTCCTGCCCGAAGCGCATGCGGACGATCTTCCGCTCCCGGTCGTCCAGCTGCCGCAGCAGCGGGGCCAGGGTGTGCAGATTCTCGACGCTCTCCATCCCGGGGTCGTCGTCGCCGAGGAGATCGGCGTAGGCGCGCTGGTCGCTGCCCGACTCGCTGTCGGCGTTCGGGGTGTCCAGGGAGCCCGCCGAGTAGCCGTTGGCGGCGACGAGCCCCTCGATGATCTCCTCCTCGGGGAGATCGAGATGCGCGGCGAGCTCCGCGACCGTCGGGTCGCGGTCGAGCTCCGCCGACAGCTGCTCCTTGGCCTTGGCCAGCTCGACCCGCAGCTCCTGCAGCCGCCGCGGCACGTGCACCGACCAGGTCGTGTCGCGGAAGAACCGCTTGATCTCACCGACGATGTACGGCACCGCGAAGGTCGCGAACTCGACCTCGCGAGACAGGTCGAACCGGTCGATCGCCTTGATCAGGCCGATCGTCCCCACCTGGATGATGTCCTCGGTGTCGTCACCGCCCCGGTTGCGGAACCGCGATGCGGCGAAGCGCACCAGGGAGAGGTTCATCTCGATCAGGGTGTTGCGCGCGTACTGGTACTCGTGGGTCCCCTCCTCGAGGACCTGCAGCCGGTCGAAGAAGAGCTTCGACATCGCCCGGGCATCCTGCGGCGCCACCTTGCCGGCGTCCTCGATCCATGGAAGCGCGGCCGTGCCGGAAACCGCCTCCGCCTCGTCGCACCGCGTCGCCGCTGTGCCGATCGCTTCGGTGGTCCGCACTGACATGGCCGTCATGGTGTCACCCTCCCTGGTGTCCTGCAGCAGTGACGGGCGCATGCCCCGTCATCCGGAAGTAATGCCACCGAGTGCAGAAGATTTTCCGGAGAAGCCCCCACGGGCCGGGATGAGGCTCCCGGTCGTAACGATCCGTGTCCGTGCGGGTGCTTTTCGTTGCTCTTCATGGCTCAGGTGTGAGTCACGCCTCGTTCCGGGCACCTGTGGTTCCGGAAGCCGAGGAGGGCTCATGAGCGACACCGGTACGGCAGAAGGACGCACTGTCACGACCCGGATCCCGGCACGGCTGGACCGGCTCCCCTGGTCGCGCTGGCACTGGATGATCGTGATCGGCCTGGGCACGGTCTGGATCCTCGACGGACTCGAGGTCACGGTCGTCGGCAACATCGCCAGCCGGCTGTCCGAGGACGGCAGCGGACTGCCCATCACCGACGCCCAGGTCACCGGCATCGCCGCCGCGCTGTACGTCGCGGGCGCCTGCTCCGGTGCACTGGTCTTCGGGTGGCTCACCGACCGCTACGGGCGCAAGAAGCTCTTCCTGATCACTCTCGCCGTCTATCTGGCGGCCACCGCGCTCACCGCGATCTCCTTCTCGGCCTGGTGGTTCTTCCTCTTCCGCTTCCTGACGGGCTTCGGCATCGGCGGCGAGTACGCGGCGATCAACTCGGCCATCGACGAACTGATCCCCAGCAAGTACAGGGGCCGCGTCGACCTCATCATCAACGGCAGCTTCTGGCTCGGCGCCATGGCCGGCTCCCTGCTCTCCGTACTCGCCCTGAACACCGACATCTTCCCCAAGGACGTCGGCTGGCGGCTCACCTTCGCGCTGGGCGTGGTCCTCGGGCTCGTCATCCTGCTGGTGCGCCGTCATGTGCCGGAGAGCCCGCGCTGGATGTTCATCCACGGGCGCGACGAGGAGGCGGAGCGACTGGTCGAGGGGGTGGAGCGCGAAGTGGAGGCGGAGACAGGGAAGGGCCTGCCTCCGGCCGAGCCGTCCATCACCGTGCGGCAGCGCAGGAGCATCGGATTCGGACTGATCGCGCGGACCGTCTTCCGCTCGTATCCGAAGCGGGCCGTCCTCGGGCTCGCCCTCTTCATCGGCCAGGCGTTCCTGTACAACGCCATCACCTTCGGCTTCGGCTCGATCCTCGTGAAGTTCTTCGACATCTCCAGCGGCGCCACCGGCTACTACTTCGCCGTCATCGCCTTCTGCAACTTCCTGGGACCGCTCCTCCTGGGCCGTCTCTTCGACACGGTGGGGCGCAAACCGATGATCGCGGGGACGTACATCCTCTCCGGGCTGCTGCTCTTCGCGACCGCGTGGCTCTTCGGCCTCGGGATGCTGACGGCCGTGACCATGACCGGCTGCTGGTGTCTGGTCCTCTTCGTCGCCTCCGCCGGTGCCAGCTCCGCCTATCTGACCGTGAGCGAGATCTTCCCGATGGAGACCCGGGCGATGGCGATCGCCTTCTTCTACGCCGTGGGCACCGCCGCCGGAGGCATCACCGGACCGCTGGTCTTCGCGGACCTGACCGCGAGCGGCGTGGTCGGGGACACGGTCCTGGCCTTCTGCATCGGAGCCGCCCTCATGGTGGCCGCGGGGCTGGTCGCGTTCTTCTTCGCGGTGGCGGCCGAACAGAAGTCCCTGGAGTCCATCGCCACCCCGCTCTCCGCCGAAGCCGGGCAGGGCGGCGCACCGAACTGAGCAACGCCCGACTCATGGCAGACTTGACCGGGGCATTCCGCCCGTGCGCGCCTGCCCTCGCCGGCTCCCGGCCGGATCACTCCCCACCCGAAGCCCGACAACGGCATGAGTGACGAGTGACAGAGGAACGGCAATGACGGTGACAGAGGACAGCCAGGAGTTCGCTCCCGGTATCGACGAGTTCGGTCCCGGTATCGACCCGGAGCGGCTGGCCGTCTGCCTGAGCGTGCTCGACGAGCTGGACACCATCGAGGTCGACCACCCCGACGCCGTCGCCGTGCGCCGGGCCACCGCGGGTATCTACCGCACCGTGAAGCAGCGCCGCCGCCAGGAGCGCCGCGCCGCCAAGACCGCGCACGACAAGGCCGTCACCGAGGCCACGGCGACCGGCTCGGCCGAGCGCATCGACGACGAGACGCAGGGTGTCCTCCCGTCCTCCTCGGCCTCCGCCGAGATCGCGGGCATACTCCAGCGCCCCAGGTCCTGCTACATCTGCAAGACCCGGTACGTCGAGGTGGACGCCTTCTACCACCAGCTCTGCCAGCAGTGCGCCAAGGAGAACCGCAGCCGGCGCGACGCGCGCACCGACCTCACCGGACGCCGTGCCCTGCTCACCGGCGGCCGCGCCAAGATCGGCATGTACATCGCGCTGCGGCTGCTGCGCGACGGCGCGCACACCACCATCACCACCCGCTTCCCCAACGACGCCATCCGCCGCTTCAAGGCCATGCCGGACAGCGACGAGTGGATCCACCGTCTGAAGATCGTCGGCATCGACCTGCGCGACCCCGCCCAGGTCGTCGCGCTCGCCGACTCGGTCGCCGCCGAGGGGCCGCTCGACATCCTGATCAACAACGCCGCGCAGACCGTCCGCCGCTCCCCGCAGGCCTACAGCGAGCTGGTCGCGGCCGAGTCCGCCCCGCTGCCGACGGGCGAGCTGCCCGCCGCCCAGGTGATCGGGACGTTCGGCAGCGGCACCGTCGACCGGGTCGCCGCGCTGCCCGCAGCCCGCCAGGAGGGCCAGGGCCTGAGCGCCCAGGAGGTCACGGACCTCGCCCTGGTGACCGGGTCCGCGTCGCCGGCCCGCATCGCCGCGGGCACCGCGATCGACGCCGGCGGTCTGGTCCCCGACCTGCACGACACCAACAGCTGGATCCAGACCGTCGAGGAGGTCGAGCCGATCGAGCTCCTCGAGGTCCAGCTCTGCAACTCCACGGCTCCGTTCATCCTGATCAGCCGGCTGCGCCCCGCGATGGCCAGGACGGAGTCGAAGCGCGCGTACGTCGTGAACGTCTCCGCGATGGAGGGCGTGTTCGGCCGTGGCTACAAGGGCGCGGGGCACCCGCACACCAACATGGCCAAGGCCGCGCTGAACATGCTGACCCGCACCAGCGCCCAGGAGATGTTCGAGAAGGACCACATCCTCATGACGGCCGTCGACACCGGCTGGATCACGGACGAGCGGCCGCACCCGGACAAGATCCGTCTCGCGGAGGAGGGTTTTCACGCCCCGCTGGACCTCGTCGACGGGGCCGCCCGCGTCTACGACCCGATCGTGCGCGGCGAAGAGGGCGAGGAGCTCTACGGTTGCTTCCTGAAGGACTACGCCCCCGCGGGCTGGTGACCTCCGCCGGCAGGCCTGACCTCCCGGCCTCCGGGCTCTCCCGCACCTCCCGTCACCTGCGATGACAGATGGCACGGCGGCGGTCCCGCGTTCAGCGGACCGCCGCCGTTCTGTTGGCTGAAAGTGACCCAGGCCACACGTTCTGTCGAGCGGGACGGCGCTCATTTGGTTAGTCTGGTGTGAACGGACGCCACCAAGGGATCCACGAAGCTTCCTCGGCCGTCCTGGGACAGGTCTGTAAGCAGCCCGCCGTCCCACCCCGTACCCGGCGCCACCGCGACCGAACTGTTTCTGCCCCCTGCCCCGCAGTGGGCGGTCCCGACACGGTTCTCACAGCCGCAACGTCGCCACCGCCCGGGGTAACGCGACACAAAGGAGTCCGCGGTGACACCTGACATGACGAAGACCGAGACGCGCCCGTCCGAACGGGCCGCGGAGCAGGGCCGTCGGCCCGAGAAGCTCCGGAACATCGAGGTCTGGGCGAGGTCGGCGCCGATCAGGCTGGCCGGCTACGAGGACGACCTGGCCGAGCCCCACATCCTGCCCGGGATCGACTGACCCGCCCGTACCCGTTCGAGCAGCGCCTCGGCCCCTGCCCCCGTCCCCGGACGGGGGCAGGGGTCTTCTCCTTGGTCACTGCCGCCTCCCGTGCCCCCGAGGGTGCGACGCCCGCGCGAAGTATCGACATGCCAGCGACAATCGGGCGAGAACAGCCGCTCCTGTGTCGTGCCCGGAGGCCGGGCCGACTGACCGCAGCACACGCAGCGCCGTCCCGGCCCGCAAACCGGTCGGGACGGCGCTGCCCCTGCCGTGCGGGCCACCGGGACGCTCACCGGCGGCCGTTCCCCTTGCCGGGCCCGTGCCCGTCCGGCCGGAGCGGGACGGGGCGGGCCACCGGCCTCATGAACTCTCGTACGTAGGTCCGGTCCCACCAGCATCCGGTGGCCCGCAGTTCGTGCCGGTCCGTGTACCAGTAATGGAAGACCCTGGCCTGGATGTGGGCCGGCGGGCCGTCGGGGAACGGGTTGTGGCCCAGCAGCCGCAAGGTGTCCCGGTCGCCCCGCAGCAGCCGTTCGACGAACGGCCCGAACCAGGAGCGGGCGTAGGCGGGGGAGAGGGCCGCGAACCACATCATCCAGTCCAGCCGCAGATGGTACGGGGCGAACTGGCGCGGCAGCCTGCGTGGATCGCCCGGCTTGCCCCGGAAGCCGTACTCGAGCCAGCGGGTCCCCTCGTGGATCACCTCGTCGTCGGTGCCCTCGACCACCACCTCCAGCCGCATCCTGCTGATGCTCCCGAAGGCCCCGTAGGTGTTGACCAGGTGCAGCGGGTCGAAGGAGCGGTTCATCGCCTGCCGGCGGGAGAGCAGATTGCGTGCCGGGCGGTAGCTGAGGACCAGGACGAGGACGGTGCCCGCCATGACCACCACCTCGTACCAGAGGGGCGCTCCCGGCTGCGCGGGCGGCGGACCGGCGATCAGCGACCAGTCGATCGCGGCGAGCGCGAGGACGATCGTCAGCCAGTTCAGCCAGGCGAAGTTCCCCGACAGCACCAGCCACAGCTGGGTGACCACCATCAGCCCCGCCGCGACGCTCGCCACCGGCTGGGGGGTGAAGAGCAGGAAGGGCACCACGAGCTGGGTGACATGGTTGGCGACGACCTCCACCCGGTGCGCGGGCTTCGGGAGATGGTGGAAGAACCAGCTCAGCGGACCCGGCATCGGCTGGGTCTCGTGGTGGAAGTCGAGGCAGGTGAGCTTCCGCCAGCACTCGTCCCCCCGGATCTTGATGAGCCCGGCGCCGAACTCCACCCGGAAGAGCAGCCAGCGCAGCAGCCACAGGACCAGCACCGGGGCCGCCGTGTCACCGTTGCCGAGGAAGACGGCGAGGAAGCCCGTCTCCAGCAGGAGCGACTCCCAGCCGAAGCCGTACCAGACCTGGCCGACCTGGACGATCGACAGGTACAGCACCCAGGGAACCGCCCACAGGGCCATCGCCGCCCCCAGCGGGAGGTACGCGTCCAGCCCGGCCAGGAGGGCGACGGACACCGCGGCGCCGGTCCACGCGACCAGCGCGAAGAAGCGGTCGGAGTAGTGCAGGCGGAACAGGCCGGGCGCGGCCCGCCACGAGGTGCGCCGCAGGAGGTCGGGCACCGGGAGCATGCCCCGGGAGCCGATCAGCGCCCGGAACTGGAGCGCGGCGGCGACGAACGCGACCAGGTAGACGACGGCGAGCGCACGCTGGAAGATCAGCCTGCTCAGCCAGTAGCCATCTGCGGTGAACCACTCCACCGTCCCCAGTATCCGGCGGGCCCCGCCCGTCAGGCGTCCGACACGACACGGCGCAGCGTGGTGCCGAGCCGTCGGGCGTACCACCGCTGGGCCACCGGGACGAGTGGACCGGCCAGCCGGCTGTACCAGGAGGCGGGGCGCGAGAACGCCATGACGGTGAACCACACCGTTCCGTCGTCCGCCAGCTCCACCACGAAGCTCTCCTCCCCGCACTCCGGATGCCGTGGCAGCGTGCCGTACGCGAAGCCGATGCGGTGCCTCTCGTACGCGGTCCAGACGATCTCGCAGGGGGCGGTGAGGCGGAACGGCCCGACGCCCGCCGACACCTCGACGGTCACCCCGGCGGCGGCCCGTGCGGCGGAGGCGTTCACCCTGGCCCCCGTGGTGCGGTGCATGCGCCACTCGGTGACGGCTGCACCCGCGGCCTCGAAGTCCGCCCGGCCCCTGCCGACGGCGGCGCGGTGGTGCAGATGGTTGTACCCGTCCGGGAACGGCCCCAGCCGGGTGGCTCCGACCTCGGGATACGTCAGTGTGCTCATGCGGTCCTGCCTTCCGGGTGGGTGAGGTCCTGGAGCCGGCGCCGGGCGAGCAGCGCGCAGAGCGCGAAGCCCAGCGCGTTGCCGAGGCCGTGCGTGGCCGCCATCCAGGTCAGGGTGGGGTGCGGCAGGCCGGTGGCCTCGCCGAGCGCCCAGCTCAGCGCGAGCACCATGGTGACCACGAGGACGCCGGCCGATACGGCGAGCAGGGCGCGGGTGACACGGTCCCGTCCGGCGGCGGGGGCGGTACGCCAGGTCAGGAGGGCGACCGTCCACATCCCGGCGGTGAGCACGACGGCGCCGGCCAGCTCGGTCCGCTCGCTGGTGAAGTAGCCGACGAGGACGAGCAGGGTGCCGAACGGCACGCTCAGAGCGGCGAAACGGCCGGCCGCGCCGTCCTCGGCCCGGCAGACCAGACCGGCGACGAGGGCGGCGGCGAAACCGGCGAAGTGGAAGTGCGGCACGGTCAGCGCCAGGATGCCGAGCCCGAATCCGAACAGTTCGTGGCCGGAGCGCTCGGCGACGAGGGCGAGCGCGGCGACCGACGGCGTGACCAGCGCGGTGAGCAGGGCGGCCTCCACCGGGGCCGCGCTGCGCGTACGGGCGAGGCGCCGGGGCGCGTGGGCGGCGAGAAGCAGCGTCCCCAGTGCGTAGCAGAGGGCGAGCGCGGTGGCGGTGGCGCCGCGCGGCAGCCACAGGGACACGGCACCGGGCACCGCGAAGAGCGGCCACAGCCGCCGGATCCGGTCGAGCGCGGGCTCACCGACGAGCCCCAGGCCCAACGGGACGATCACCAGCATGCCCAGCATCACGATCAGCCCGACCAGTACGGACATCGCGCCCACCCCCGTCTCACGCGGAACAACCCCGACTTGAACGTGTTCAATTCTTGTCGCGCACAGCATAGGGGAAACTTTGAACGCGTTCAAGGCGTGGGTTCGGTCGAGGAATCGGACAAATAATGGCAGAGTGGCGCACATGGATGATCGGGTAGCGGGTGCCCTGTCACTCCCGGACGACTGGCCCGCCCACCCGGACCTCAGCCTCGCCCTGAACCGAATGGGCAGCTTCGACTGGGACCTGGACAGCGGCCTCATGCACATGGACGAGCCCGCCCTCGATGTGTTCGACCTGAGCGCCGAGGAGTACGACGGCCATCCGGCGGGGCTCGCGCAGCGCGTCCCCGCCGACGAGGCGATCCGGCTCGACACCATGGTCTCGCAGGCCCTCAAGAGCGGCCGCAGCAACTACGGCGCGTACTTCCGCAGGACGCGACGCGACGGCACCCTGTGCTGGACCCACACCCAGGGGTTCATCCGCCGTGACGGCACCGGGCGGCCCCGCCGCATCATCGGGATCATCCGCGACGCCACCCAGGAGCTGGCCGAGTCCACCGCCCGCCGGACCGTCGACGAGGAGCGCCGTCGCCGTACGAGCCTGGTCGAGGGCACCACGGCGGCCCTGGCCCACGCCCGTACGGTCAAGGACGTCACCGATGTGCTGAAGAGCTCCCGCGGCCTGGCCAACCTCGGCGCCACCAGCCTCGTCATGGGGCTGCTCGAGTCCGGGCGCATCCATCTGGTGGCGGACGGCCCCGAAGGGGCGTTCGTGCAGGGCACCCGCTACACCCGCACGGACGAGCCCTACCCGATGAGTGAGGTCATCCGCACGCTCACGCCGCGTTTCATCGAGACGCCGGAGGACTTCGCCACGTCGTACCCCATCCTCTGGCCGCACATCAGCCACCTCGGCATCACCGCCGCCGCCTACATGCCGCTCATCGCCCAGGCCCGCCCGATCGGCGCACTCGGGCTGCTCTACGGCGACAAGGCAGGCTTCACCAGCGACGAGCGGAACCTGCTGGTGGCCCTCGGCAGTTCGATCGCGCAGAGCCTCCAGCGGGCCATGCTCTACGAACAGGAGCACGACCTCGCCGAAGGGCTCCAGCAGGCGATGCTGCCGCGCCGGATCCCCGACGTGCCCGGGGCGCAGGTCGCCGTCCGCTACCGCTCGGCTCGGCTCGGCAGGGACATCGGCGGCGACTGGTACGACATCATCCCGCTGCCCGGCGGCCGGGTCGGCGCCGTCATCGGTGACGTACAGGGACACGACACGCACGCGGCAGCCGTCATGGGCCAGCTCCGCATCGTGCTGCGCGCCTACGCCGCCGAGGGGCACAGCCCGGCCACGGTCATGGCACGGGCGTCCGTCTTCCTCCATGAACTCGACACCGACCGCTTCGCGACCTGCACCTACGCCGAGGCCGACCTGACCACCGGAGTGGTGCAGATGGTCAGGGCCGGGCACGTCGACCCGGCCCTGCGGGACGTCGACGGCAGCTGCCGGAGGCTGCCGGTCGACGGTGGGCTGCCGCTGGGTCTCTCCGCGGAGTTCGGGCAGCTCGAATACCCGGTCAGCACCGTCGACCTGGACCCGGGCCAGACGATGATCCTCTACACCGACGGGATGGTGGAGCTGCCCGGGACCGACCTCGACGACGGCATGAGGCTGCTGGCCGCGACGGTCCGTGACGGGCCGCAGGATCTCGACAAGCTGGCCGAAAGGCTCTGCGAAGTGGTCGACGAGCGCGGCGGCGAGGACGACATGGCGGTGCTGCTGATGCGCCGCAACGCGGCCCACGCCCCCCATCCGGGCGGGCGGCTCCAGCAGCACGTCGCGCAGAACGACCCGGAGGCACTGACGTCCGCACGCCACATGATCCGGGCGGCCGTCCGGGCCTGGGGCGCGAAGGGCCGGGCGGACGAGGTCGAGCTCGCTGCCGACGAGCTGATCACCAACGCGCTGATGCACACCGACGGCGGCGCCATCGTCACCATCCGGATGCTCACCGGACCCGAACGCCGCCTCCGTGTCGACGTCGAGGACCGGTCCAGCGCGCTGCCGCGCCGCAGGGACGCGGGGGAGTCCGGGGTCTCGGGGCGTGGACTCATGCTCGTCGACCGGATTGCCGACGTCTGGGGAGTGGAGTCCCGGGGCAACGGCAAGTGCGTGTGGTGCGAATTCCTCATTCCGGGGCACCGGTAGCGCCGCTGCCGGGACAGCGCGAGACTGTAACAGTACGTAACATGTCCATACTTGACCGTAACCGACCCTGCGGGATTGACTGCGATCCCGCCGTTCCGCTGTCGAAGACGCGAGGCCCCGTTGAGTACCGAGCTTCTGGCACCGCTTGATCTGGCTTTCTGGCACCTCGAATCCGACGCCCACCCGATGCACCTCGGCGCCCTCGCCGTCTTCGACCCGGTGCCCGGCGTGGCCCCGCAGGACCTCCTGGAGCTGCTCGGAGCGCGGGCGGCCGCGATCCCCCGGCTCCGGATGCGGGTGCGTGACGTCCTGCTGCCCGTCGGCGGTGCCGCCTGGTTCACCGACAAGGACTTCGACGTGCAGCGGCACGTCAGGCGGGTCGTGCTCCCCGAGGGCGACTTCATGGGTGAGGCGACCCGGCTCGCCGGTGAACTCATGGAACAGCCGCTCGGACGGGGCCTGCCGCCCTGGCAGATGTACGTCCTCGACAGCCCGGGTGACGGACCGTTCGCCGTGCTCGTGAAGCTGCACCACGCGCTCGCCGACGGGATGCGCGCCGTCGCCATCGGCGCCGGCATCTTCGACCAGATCGCCTCCGCCGGTGCGGGCCGTGGCGCGGTGCGCCGCCGGACACCCGTGCCGCCCCGCTCCTGGCTGCCCGGCCCCTACGAGGCCGCCGGCATGGCGATGGACCGGCTGGGAGACGTGCGCCGGGCGCTGGGGGTCGGGGCCTCCGTCGTACGCGCCAGCCGCCTCGACCTGAGGGCCGGCACGGCCCTGACCGCGCGCTCCAGCGGTACGCGCCGGATGGCCACCGCCGACCTCGACGCCGAGACGGTGCAGCGGATCCGGCGCACCGAGGGCGGTACGGCCAACGACGTCCTGCTCGCCGTGGTGGCCGGTGCACTGCGCCGCTGGATGCTCGAACGCGGTGAGCCGCTCCCCGGCGCCGACCCGCGTGCCCTGGTCCCCGTCTCCCGGCGCCGCCCCGGTGGGGCGGCCACCGGCAACAGGCTCTCCGCATACCTCCTCGGGCTGCCCGTCGGCGAACCCGACGCCCGGGAACGCCTGCGGCTCGTCCGCACGGGCATGGACCGCAACAAGGCTGCCGGGCCGTTGCGCGGGGCGGGCGCCGTCGCCGTACTGGCCGACCAGCTGCCCGCGCTGGCCCACCGGTTCGGGGCACCCCTCGCGGGGAACGCGGCCCGGATGCTCTTCGACATCCTGGTCACCAGCGTGCCCCTGCCCCGCTCGGCGCTGTCGCTCGGCGGGTGCCCGCTGCGCGCCGTCTACCCGATGGCGCCGCTGGCCCGCGGGCAGTCACTGGCCGTCGCCCTGACCACGTACGGCGGAGGGGTACAGGTCGGACTGGTCGCCGACGGAAAGGCGCTGCCCGACCTGGACCGGCTGGCCCGCGCGGTCCACGAGGAGCTGCATGACCTGCACGCACTCGTGCCCACGGTGCCCGCACCGGCGTGAGCGTCGATCGGTGAGAACCTGTTGACGCGGTCGATTGATCCGATGAATAGTCCTCTACGGACCATCAGGGACCACCGGCGGGGGCATCAGGGGCATGCGGCGCATCAGGCTCGGACGCAGTGCGGTCGAGATCACCGAACTCGCCTTCGGGGCGGCGGCCATCGGCAATCTCTTCACCGAGGTCGACCCGGCGCAGGCCGCCGCCGCCGTCGACGCGGCCTGGGACGAGGGCATCCGCTACTTCGACACCGCACCGCACTACGGCCTCGGGCTCTCCGAACGCCGCCTCGGTGAGGCGCTGCGTGACCGGCCCCGGGACGCGTACACGGTGTCCACGAAGGCGGGCCGGCTGCTCGACCCGCTGACCCCCGCCGAAGCGGCGGCCCACCACGGGCTCTCCGACGGTTTCGCCGTACCGCACACCCACCGGCGCCGCTGGGACTTCAGCGCCGACGGCATCCGCCGCAGTATCGAGGACAGCCTCACCCGTCTCGGCCTCGACCGGATCGACATCGTCTACCTGCACGACCCCGACGACCACGGGGAAGCCGCCTTCTGCGAGGGCTACCCGGCGCTGGAGAAGCTGCGCGCGGAGGGCACGGTCGGCGCCGTCGGAGCCGGCATGAACCAGACCGCGATGCTCACCCGCTTCCTGCGCGAGACCGACGTCGACGCCGTCCTCTGCGCCGGCCGCCTCACCCTCCTCGACCACAGCGCCCTCGACACCCTGCTGCCGGAGGCCGCCGCCCGGGGCCGCAGCGTCGTCGTCGGAGGCGTCTTCAACTCGGGGCTGCTCGTCGACCCGCGCCCCGGCGCGACGTACGACTACGCGGCGGCCCCCGCGCCCCTCCTGGAACGGGCCGTACGCATCCGGGCCGTCACCGAAGCGCACGGTGTCCCGCTGCGCGCGGCCGCCCTGCACTACCCACTGGGACATCAGGCCGTCGCGGGGGTCCTCGTCGGCGCCCGTTCCCCGGAGGAGGTGCGGGACGCCGCGGCCCGGTTCCGCACACCGGTCCCGGACGCGCTCTGGGACGACCTGCGCGCGGAAGGGCTGCTGTGACGCCCCCGCCGGTCATCGACGCCCACCACCACGTGTGGGACCTCGCGGTGCGCGACCAGGAGTGGATCACCGGTGAGGAACTCGCCCCCATCCGCCGCACCTTCACCCTCGCCGACCTGGAGCCCGAGGCACGCGCCGCCGGGGTGGTCGCCACGGTGCTCGTCCAGACCGTCACGGTCGCGGAGGAGACACCCGAACTCCTCGCGCTCGCCGACCACAGCACGCTCGTCGCCGGTGTCGTGGGCTGGACCGACCTCACCGCGCCGGACGTCGCCGGCACCCTCGCGGCGCTCCGCGCCCTGCCCGGCGGCGGCCGGCTCGTAGGAATCCGCCACCAGGTCCAGGGGGAGGACGATCCGGAGTGGCTGCTGCGCCCCGACGTCCTGCGCGGACTGCGCGCGGTCGCCGCCGCCGGACTGGTCTACGACCTGATCGTCCTGCCCCACCAGCTGCCCGCCGCCACCCGCGCCGCCGCGCTCCTGCCGGAGCTCACCTTCGTACTCGACCACGCGGGCAAACCGCCCGTGGCGACGCGGAGCACGCACCCCTGGGCGGACCGTCTGCGGGCGCTCGCGGCGCTGCCCAACACCGTCTGCAAGCTCTCCGGTCTGGTCACCGAGGCGGACCCGCGCACCTGGACCGTGGAGGACCTGCGCCCGTACGCGGACACCGTCATCGAGGCCTTCGGGCCGGACCGGCTGATGTTCGGCTCCGACTGGCCCGTGTGCCGGCTCGCCGCCGGATACGCCGAGGTCCTGGACGCGCTACGCGAGCTGACCGGAGGCCTGGGGGAGGACGGCCGGCGGTCCGTCCTCGCCGGCACCGCGCGGCGGGTCTACGGGCTGCGGGAACCCTCCGTCCGAACGCGCGCCGTCCGCCGGGCAGGCGCGTGGCCGTTGCGGCAGGCTTGAGTCATGCCCGAACTGCCGGAGGTCGAAGCCCTGCGGGACTTCCTCGACGAACAACTGGTCGGCAAGGAGATCGCCCGCGTCCTGCCGCTCGCGATCAGCGTCCTGAAGACGTACGACCCGCCGCCCACCGCCCTCGAAGGCGCCACCGTGACCTCCGTGGCCCGGCACGGCAAATTCCTCGACATCACGGCCGGAGAGCTCCATCTGCTCATCCACCTCGCGCGGGCCGGCTGGCTCCGGTGGAAGGACAGCTTCCCAGCGGCCCCGCCACGGCCCGGCAAGGGGCCGCTCGCCCTCCGGACGGTCCTCGCCGGCGGCGACGGCTTCGACCTGACCGAGATGGGCACCACGAAGCGCCTCGCCGTCCATCTGGTGCACGATCCGGCGGACGTGCCCGGGGTGGCACGCCTCGGGCCGGATCCGCTGGCCGACTCCTTCGACCGGGACGCGTTCGCGACGGTGCTCGGCGGGACACGCCGGCAGATCAAGGGAGCCCTGCGCGACCAGTCGCTGATCGCGGGCATCGGCAACGCCTACAGCGACGAGATCCTTCACGTCGCGAAGATGTCACCGTTCAAGCTCACCACAGCACTCGGCGACAACGACATCAGCCATCTGTACAACGCCATGCGCACCACGCTCCAGGACGCCGTCGAGCGCGCCCGGGGCGTCGCCGCGGGCCGCCTCAAGGCCGAGAAGAAGAGCGGCATGCGCGTCCACGGCCGCACCGGGCAGCCCTGCCCCGTCTGCGGCGACACCGTGCTGGAGGTGTCGTTCAGCGACTCGTCGCTCCAGTACTGCCCCACCTGCCAGACCGGGGGCAAGCCACTCGCCGACCGGCGGCTCTCCCGTCTGCTCAAGTAGCTGCGCCGGTCAGGGCCGCCGGGCCGGGCGGGGAACGCCCCCGGGCGGCAGCAGGTGTGCGTACGCCGCCAGGTGGCCCACCACCGGACCGAACTCGCGCACCTGGACCACACACGCGGAACACCCCGCCAGGTGCTCCTCGAAGCGGCAGGTGTCGGCGGTCCCGAGCACCCCGAGCGCGTAGGCCCCGGCGTCGCGGTGAGGTTCGATGGCGCGCATGTCCTCAGGTACGTGACGAACCGGTGAATCACTCAAGCCATCACCCCGGAGAACCACCTAAACTCCGGCCTCATGCTGCGCGTACTCGCCGTCGACGACGAAGAACCCGCCCTGGAGGAACTCCTCTACCTCCTGCGCGCCGATCCCCGCATCCGGAGCGCCGAGGGCGCCACGGGTGCCACCGAGGCACTCCGCCGTATCGGGGGTGCCGTCGACGCCGGGCCCGAGGACCCCTCGGCGATCGACGTCGTGTTCTTGGACATCCACATGGCGGGGCTCACCGGTCTCGACGTCGCCCAGCTCCTGGCCGGGTTCGCCGCGCCGCCGCTCATCGTCTTCGTCACCGCTCACGAAGGCTTCGCCGTACACGCCTTCGACCTCAAGGCCGTCGACTACGTGCTCAAGCCGGTCCGCCGGGAGCGGCTGGCCGAGGCCGTCCGCCGTGTCGCCGAACAGGTTGGTGAGCGCTCCGCGTCCGTCCACGACTCGGCCGCCGACCAGGTCGCGGTGGAGCTGGGCGGGGTCATCCGTTTCGTGCCCGTCGACGACATCGCGTACGCCGAGGCCCAGGGCGACTACGCCCGGCTGCACACCTCGGCCGGCAGCCATCTCGTCCGGATCCCGCTCACCACCCTGGAGGAGCGCTGGCGATCCCGGGGCTTCGTACGCATCCACCGCCGCCACCTCGTGGCGCTGAACCGGATCGACGAACTCAGGCTCGACGCGGGCAGCATGAGCGTGCGCATCGGGGGTGCCGAGCTCGCCGTCAGCCGTCGCCACACCCGCGCGCTGCGCGATCTCCTGATGCGGCAGACCGGCCGCTGACCTGGCTCGACCGGGAGGCGGCCCTTCCCAGCCGGGCCCCGCGCCGCCTAAACTCCGGGCCCATGTCCGCAGAGAGCACGCCCCGGCGCGAAGTGGTCACGGGCGAGCCCCGGCGGGTGCGTCCGCTGCCCCGCTACCGAGCCCAGTCGGAGATCGACGAGCAGACCGCGCTCGGCGGCGCCTACGTCCGCTCGCTGATGCGCAGCCAGCTCCGCGCCGGACTCACCGCCTTCGCGGTGCTCGCCCTCGTCGCCGGGACCCTGCCCCTGGTCTTCGAGGCGCTGCACAGCAACGCCCTCGTCTGGGCGGTGCTCGGCTTCGCGACCTATCCGCCGCTCACCCTGGCCGCCTGGTGGTACGTGCGCAGGGCCGAGCGCAACGAGCGCGACTTCGCCCGACTCGTGGAAGGTCTCCCCGCACCATGAGCGCACCCGGCCACCCGGCAGCGGTGGTGGCGGTCGCCCTCGTCGTCCTGGCCACCGTCCTCGTCGGCGGTTTCGGGCTGCGGATCTCCCGTACCACCTCCGACTTCTACGTCGCGTCACGCACCGTACGGCCGAGGCTCAACGCCGCGGCGATCAGCGGCGAGTACCTCTCCGCCGCGTCCTTCCTCGGCATCGCGGGGCTGGTGCTGGTGCACGGCCCCGACATGCTCTGGTACCCGGTCGGCTACACCGCCGGATATCTCGTGCTGCTGGTGTTCGTCGCCGCTCCGCTGCGCCGCTCGGGGGCGTACACCCTGCCCGACTTCGCCGAGGGGCGCCTCGAATCGCGTCAGGTGCGCCGACTGGTCAGCGTGTTCGTCGTCGGCGCGGGCTGGGTGTACCTGGTGCCGCAGCTCCAGGGCGCCGGCCTCACCCTGAAGATCCTCACCGGGGCGCCCGGCTGGCTCGGCGACGTCCTCGTCGCCTCCGTCGTGGTGATTGCCGTCGCGGCGGGCGGCATGCGCTCGATCACCTTCGTGCAGGTGTTCCAGTACTGGCTGAAGCTCACCGCCCTGCTGGTGCCCGCGATCTTCCTGGTGCTGGCCTGGCAGGGCGACGGCCGCCCCCGGG
This sequence comes from Streptomyces sp. NPDC102451, assembly GCF_044765485.1. NCBI lineage: Bacteria > Bacillati > Actinomycetota > Actinomycetes > Kitasatosporales > Streptomycetaceae > Streptomyces > Streptomyces sp. NPDC102451. Next base: position 74,511 of record NZ_JBIWKD010000015.1, read on the forward strand.
TCAGCTTCGACGAGCAGATCTCCGTGTTCCGCGCCGACCATCCGCTGTACGCGACGTACGGACTGATCGTGGCCACCTTCCTCGGCACCATGGGCCTGCCCCATGTGGTGGTCCGCTTCTACACGAGCCCCAACGGCCGCGACGCCCGCCGCACCACGGTCGCCGTGCTCGCCCTCGTCGGCCTGTTCTATCTGCTGCCCCCGGTGTACGGGGCCCTGGGCCGGCTGTACGCGCCCGAGCTCATGCACGGCGGTGACGCGGACGCCGCCGTGCTGCTGCTGCCCGCCCGGGTGATCGGCGGCCTCGGCGGTGATCTGCTCGGCGCACTCCTCGCGGGCGGCGCCTTCGCCGCGTTCCTGTCCACGGCGTCCGGGCTCACCATGGCGGTCGCCGGGGTGATCACCCAGGACGTCCTGCCGTCCCGGGGCGTACGGCAGTTCCGGCTCGCCACCGTGCTCGCCATCGCCGTACCGCTGGCCGGTTCGCTCGTGGTCAGCCGGGTGCCGGTGGCCGACGCCGTCGGCATGGCCTTCGCGGTCTCCGCGTCGTCGTTCTGCCCGCTGCTCGTCCTCGGCATCTGGTGGCGGCGGCTCACCCCGCCCGGTGCTATCGCCGGGCTGCTGCTCGGCGGCGGCTCCGCGCTGCTGTCCGTGGCCATCACCGTCAGCGGCGCGGTGCGCCCGCCGGGCTGGCCGCACGCCCTGCTGGCCTGGCCCGCCGTCTGGTCCGTACCGGTCGGCTTCCTCGCCATGATCCTGGTCTCCCTGGCCACCCCGGGCCGGATACCCCCGGGCACCAACGCGGCCATGACCCGCTTCCATCTGCCGGAGGCGCTGGCCTCGGGACGTGTGCGATGACCGGGGCCGGGATCGCCGCCATCACCGTGCTCGCCCTGCTGCTGTTCGCCACGGGCTTCGTGCTGGGCCGCACCGCACGTCCCGTACGCACCAGTGATGTGGGCACACCCGTCGAGCACGCCACCTTCGAGACCCTGCACACGGCCTCCCTCGCGGCGCCCCCGCTGCGCGCGGGGCTCACCGAGGAGAGCGCACGCAGGTCGGCACGGGGTCTGCGCTCACTGCTCGGCACCGACGCCCTCTGCCTCACCGACCGCGAGAGCGTGCTGGTGTGGGACGGTGAGGGCGAGCACCACGGCACGGACGTGATGCACCAGGTCGAGGGGGTCCTCGCCAGCGGCAGGGACACCGCCTTCCACAGTGACTGCGACGACCTGGACTGTCCGCTGCGCTGGGCCGTCGCCGTCCCGCTGACGGTCGACCACCGGGTGCTCGGCACACTCGTCGCCTACGCTCCCCGCGAATCGGCGGTGCTGGCCAGGGCGGCGGGGGAGGTGGCCCGCTGGGTCTGCGTACAGCTGGAACTCGCCGAGCTCGACCGCTCCCGCACCCAGCTCATCGAGGCCGAGATCAAGGCGCTGCGGGCCCAGATCTCCCCGCACTTCATCTTCAACTCACTGGCCGCCATCGCGTCGTTCGTCCGCACCGACCCCGAGCAGGCGCGTGAACTCCTCCTGGAATTCGCCGACTTCACCCGCTACTCGTTCCGCAGGCATGGCGAGTTCACCACCCTGGCCGACGAACTCCACTCCATCGACCAGTATCTGGCGCTGGTGCGGGCCCGCTTCGGGGAACGGCTCTCCGTGACCCTCCAGGTCGCCCCGGAGATCCTTCCCGTCTCGCTCCCGTTCCTCTGTCTCCAGCCCCTGGTCGAGAACGCCGTCAAGCACGGCCTGGAGGGCGCCGTCACCCCCTCCCGGCCCCTCGGCGCCGCCCGGGCGGGGGACGCCCCGATCCGCATCACGATCAGCGCGCTGGACGCGGGTGCCGAGGCGGAGGTCGTCATCGAGGACGACGGCACCGGGATGGAGCCGGAGCGTCTGCGGCAGATCCTGCGCGGAGAGGGCGGCACCTCCACCGGCATCGGCCTGCTCAACGTGGACGAACGGCTTCGCCAGGTGTACGGGGACGACTACGGCCTCGTCATCGAGACGGGTGTCGGGGCAGGTATGAAGATCACTCTGAGGCTGCCCAAGTACCGTGCGGGCGTACACGGTTCGTGACGCGAGGTCCCTCTGCCGCTCAGTACAGATGGACGGCCAGATGGCCCAGCGGCAGCCCCAGCTGCCACGCCGGGGTCCACACCCGCGTCTCGCCCTCCGCTTCCTCCTCGCCGTAGGCGTTCACCGGCTCCCACGGCCGCGGGCCGATCGCGTCCAGGTCCGCGGCCAGCAGTTCGGTCTCCTCCAGCCACCGCCAGGCGGCCCGCGCCAGCGCGAGGTCGGGGCCCGGGAGCCCGGCAGGGGCGGTCGGCCGTTCCAGCGCCTCCAGCCGTGCGCAGACCCAGCGTCTCCAGGAGGCGCCGTACGCCGTGAGCAGCCGCAGCTCGTCCACCCGGGCCGCGGGGAGGTCCTCGGCGCCCGCTCCGTCGGAGAGGAAGATCGTCAGGGCGAGCGCGTCGCGTCCCGCCCGGTACTCCAGGGTCGTCGGCTCCATCAGGTCGCCGGTCGCCAGGACCTCGTCGGCGATGTACTCGGAGTACAGCCAGGCCATCGGGACCAGCAGCCCGCCCCCGCCGGTTCCTTCGTCATGTTCGGGACGCATCCCGTCTCGCCTCTTTCGTCGACTCGGCACCGGGCTACACGCAGCATTGAACCGGGGGCACGCGCCCCGCGTGGGCAGAAGGGCAGGATCCGTCGGGAGATTCGAGGTGCGATGACCGCCGAGCGCGGCGATGACCCGCATGTACGGCAGCTGCTGGGCGCCTACGTACTCGATGCCCTGGAGGCGGACGAGTGCGGTCCGGTCGCCCGGCACCTCCAGCGGTGCGGGGCGTGCGCCGCGGCCTATGTGGAGGTCGCGGAGGCGGTGTCCCTGCTGGCGCTGCTCAACCTGGACGACCTGCTGGAGTAGCCGGGCAGATTACGGCTGAGCAGCCGCAGCGCGTAGTAGGAGCGGGACTTGACGGTGCCCGCGGGTATGCCGAGGGCCTGCGCGGTCTCGCCCACGCTGAGCCCCCGGAAGTAGATCTGCACGAGGACCGCCCGGTGCTCGGGGCTGAGCGTGCTCACCGCCTCGCGCACATCGAGTGCGTGGACCGCCGAGTCCGCGGTGTCCTCATGGGCGGGGGCGCTCTCCAGGACCGCGTCGCTGACCTCCGTGGGCCGCGCCTGCCGGGACCTGCGGGCGTCTATGGCCAGCCGCCGGGCGACGGTGAAGAGCCACGGGCGCATCGAGTCGTAGGGCGCGTCGAACGCCTCCGGGTGCTGCCAGGCGCGCACCAGCGTCTCCTGCAGCAGGTCCTCCGCACGCTGCCGGTCGCCGAACGTCAGCCCCAGCAGGAAGTGGAACAGGGCGGGCCCGTGTTCCCTCTGCAGCTGGGCGAGGGCCCGCTCATCGGTTGTCGCAGTGGTCATGGTGAACGTCCTTTCCCGAAGAGGCCCCTGACGCCTCGCTCCCGCCTGGCGTATACGAACGCATCGGGACGTGGGGGAACAGCCGGTGCACCGAGGTGTGCGCCGAGCGGTCGCACGGAGCGGCGAGTGGTGCGGTGAACGGTCGACGAGCTTCGATACGGCCGATTCAGGTACTTGGCCGCCTTTGTTCTTGACTCACCGGTATGAATATATGTGTATTCGGATGGGCGAAATCATCCGAAATGGGAGTCATGCAGATGACGAAGCGCATCCGACCGGGCGCGGCGATCGCCGTCGCCGGCCTGCTCGCCACCGCGACGGCCTGTACCGGCCAACCGACATCGCCCCCCGGATTCGCCGGGCGGCACCTCTCCGCCGAGCGGGGTGCGAACGGCGCGGGCGCCGGGGGAGCGGAAGGCCCGCGCACCTTCACGCTGCTGGCCTCGGGCGACATCCTGCCGCACTCCTCGATCATCGACCGGGCCGCCGCCGACGCGGACGGCAGGGGCTACGACTTCCGTCCGATGCTCAAGGGCGCCGCACCGGCGGTCTCAGGGGCGGATCTGGCCATCTGCCACATGGAGACGGTGTACGGTCAGGACGGCGGCCCGTACACCGGATATCCGTCCTTCAAATCGCCGCCCGAGGTGGCGGCCGCCCTGCGCGCCACGGGCTTCGACTCCTGCTCCACCGCCTCCAACCACACGCTGGACGACGGGGCTCCGGGGATCGGGCGCACGCTCGACGCACTGGACCGCGCGGGTGTCGCCCATGCCGGATCCGCCCGCTCGGCCGCGGAGGCGTCCCGCCCCACCCTGCTCAGGGCGGGCAAGGGCAAGAACGCGGCGGAGGTCGCCCACCTCGCGTACACCTACGGCACGAACGACATCCCGCTGCCCGCCGGGCAGCCCTGGGCGGTCAACCTGATCGACAAGGACCGGATCGTCGCGGACGCCCGGGCGGCCCGCAAGGCGGGCGCCGACGTGGTCGTCGTCTCCCTGCACTGGGGCACCGAGTGGCAGGACGCCCCCGACGACGTCCAGCTGGGGCTCGGCCGCGAACTCACGGCCTCCGGCACCGGCGGACGCCCCGACATCGACCTGATCCTCGGCACGCACGCCCACGTCCCACAAGCGTACGAGAAGGTCAACGGCACCTGGATCGTCTACGGCATGGGCGACCAGGTCGCCGGTGCCATGGTCAACCACGAGGGGGCCCAGGACCCGCGCGGCAACGAGAGCTCGATGGGCCGCTTCACCTTCGAGCCGCCCGCGAAACAGGGACAGCGGTGGGCCGTCAAGAAGGCCGAGTTCATCCCGCAGTGGTTCGACCCCGAAGCCGGACGCGTCGTGGGCCTGGACTCCGCGGCATCGGGCCCGGCGGGGGAGACCGACGGCCGGCTCCGCGAGATCCGCGACCGGATCCACACGGTCGTCCTCAGCCGTGGTGCGGCCGGGGACGGCCTCGTGGCCGGTAGGTGAGCGACGCCGGCCGTCCGCCCGGGCGCCGGCCGCGCGACGACCACGGGCGGACACACACGGGCGTCACGGCACGACGGTGACCGGCCAGCGCCCGGCCTTCACCAGCCGGACCGCCACCGAACCGATGAAACGGTGCCCGGCCGATTCCGACGCACCCACGATCACGGCGTCCGCCTTCAGCTCGTCGGCCGCCGTCACGAGTCCGTTGTACGGGTCCCCGTGGAACGTGTGGAACTCCCAGCGGACATTCCATATGTCCTTGAGCCGCTCGGTCGCCGTCCTGATCTCGTTCACCAGCCCCTCGGCGACCTCGCCGGTCGCGTTGGCGACCGGAGCTCCCAGGGCGGCACCGGCCGACATCACCGGCTGGACGTAGACGAGGGCGAGCATCGCGTTCTGCCGGCGGGCGAGGCCCGCCGCGTACGCCGCGGCCCGCATGGAGGAATCCGATCCGTCGATGCCCGCGACGATCACCTTGGGGCCGTCCGTGCCGCGCTCGAAACGATGCTGTTGCTGGTCAGTCACGGCCCCGAGGGTAGCCGCTCGCACGGACCGCCTCCCGGGCGCCTCCGCGCAGCCCGGAACCTCCCCGCCGGATACCGCCGGAGCACTCCATCCATCGGGTGCAAAACGCCGCATCCCCGGTGTCGGCAGAGGGAGCGGGCGTCACTCCGTGCGAGCAGTTGGTCATGAAGCATGATCAGATTCCCGCGGAACGCCGCACCTTGCTGCGCCTCGCTCTCGCGCTGGGGGCCGCCACCGCCGTGCACACGGTCGCGGCGGACCCCGCCGGGACGCCCGTACGCCCCGGCGGGGAGCCGCCGGCTCCGGCGGCAGGCCCTCCGGCGACGGCCCGGGCCCGCCCGGCGGCCTACCGGCTGCACCCCATGACCTCGACCGCACCGGCCCGCATCCTGCCCGCCGCGCCGCCCGTCCGCACCCGGCCCTTCGAGGAGCTGCCGGAGCTGGGGAACGACGCCATGGTGCTCAGCTTCGACGACGGCCCCGACCCGCGGTACACCCCGGACATCCTGGCCACGCTGCGAAGATACGGAGTCCGGGCGATGTTCTTCGTCTGCGGCGAGATGGCGGCGGACAACCGTGACCTGCTCCGCGAGATGGCCGACGACGGGCATGTGGTCGGCAACCACTCCTGGTCGCACCCCCTCATCCCGAAGCTCTCGCCGGGGGCGATCCGCGACGAACTGGGCAGCACCAGCGAGGTGATCGAGAAGACGCTGGGCACCCCGCCGCTCTGGTACCGGGCCCCCTACGGCGCCTGGAACCGCAATTCCTTCGAGATCGGTGCCGCGATGGGCATGGAGCCGATGGCGTGGACGGTCGACACGCTGGACTGGACCACGCCGGGCACCGACACCATCGTCCGGCGGGTCGCGCAGGGCGCTGCGCCCGGAGTCGTGGTGCTGTCGCACGACGCGGGCGGGAACCGGTCCCAGAGCGTGGCGGCCCTGCGCCGGTACCTGCCCGCGCTCATCGGGAGGGGGTACCGTCCCACCGTCCCGCACCGGAGCTGACCGGGCGCCAGGTGGCCGTACGGGCTATCGCGTCTCGACCAGCCGGGCGAAGACCACCACGTTCCCGTCGTAACCGTTGGCCTTCGAGTAACCCCCGCCGCAGGTGATGACCCTGAGCTCGGCGTACCCGGTGTCGCCGTACACCCGGGGCCCGGGGAAGTCGCTCTTGGAGAACACCTCCACGCCGTAGATCTCGAACACCGCGGTCCGGTTGTCGTAGCGGGACACCTCGATCTGCTGCCCCTTGCTGAGGGAGCCCAGTCCGTAGAAGACCGCCGGGCCGGCGAGGTTGTCCACGTGGCCGACCATCACGGAGGTCCCGCGCTGGCCGGGGGCGATGCCGTTCTGGTACCAGCCGGCGAGGTTCGGGTCCTGGGCGGGCGGGGCCTCGATCCAGCCGGCCGGATCCAGATTCACATCGACCACGGGTGCGTCGACCTCGATCGAAGGGATCTGGATGCGCTCGGCGGGGGCGTACGCGAGCGGCTGCACGGGCTCGCCGTCGGCCGGGGCGGACACGGAGGTGTCCCGGGGGCCGGCCACCGAGGCCGCGGCGGCCGGCTGCGGCGGCCCGGGGGACGTCTCCACCCCGTTGCGCATGAGGGCGAGCCCGGTGAGCATCACCAGGGCGATGGCGCCCCACGGTGTGCGTCGGCTCCGCTCGGCGCCCCACTGAACCCGGCCCATGGTTCTCCCTTCGTCGCGACACCGCCACGCTAGGCACAGCTCCGCGCGGTGGCGATCAGGGAGGAGCGAACGGGTGGCGGCCGACCGTGTGCCGGCGGCGGTGTGTTCTCTTCGGAGTAATGAGCGGATAAAACTTCTGACGGTCCGTGACCTGCGGCTCCGTCAGATTCCGCACCCGGCCCCCGGCGTGTCGGCTCACCGGGGTGGAGCAGTGCCGAAGTGCGACTTCCGCGGTATCTGGTGAGGGTTCGTCATGGGACGCGTTCTCGTCGAATCCCGGAGGCCAGGACTCCGGGGCGCTTCCCGCTGGAGGTTCAAAGATGCGTGCTTCACGCACTCTCGCGGTGACCGCGACCGCATTCGCGGCGGTCGGGCTCGCTGCCCCGCTGGCCGCCGCCGGCGGCGGCCCGGGCAGCAACCCGAGCAACTTCCCGACCAATGTCACCGTCAACCCGTCCTCGGTCTTCCAGGGCGCCACGATGCAGGTCAGCGCGGAGGGCTGCGGGCGCTCCGGCGGCAAGGTGTGGTCGAACGCCTTCCCGACGGTGAACCTCTCGCCGGGCCGGGTCGGCTACGCCACGGCGCACATCCGCAACAACGCGACGCCCGGTCAGTACAGCCTGTCCGTGAGGTGCAACAACAGCGACAACAACTTCGGCGGCGGCAATGGGGGCGACGGCGGCCAGGGCGGCAACGGCGGCCAGGGCGGCAACGGGGACGAGCGAGGTCAGGGCGGCAACGGAGGCAACGGCGGTCAGGGCGGTAACGGAGGCCAGGGCGGCAACGGTGGCCGTGGGGACCAGGGCGACCCGGTCGCGACGGCCCGCTTCACCGTGCTTCCCGCGCGGGGCGCACAGGGCGGCCTCGGCGGCTCGATGGGCCCCAGCTCCGTCGAGATGCAGGTCGGCGGCGGCCTTGTCGCGGCGGCGGCCGTAGGCGGGGCATTCTTCGTCGTCCGCCGGCGGACGAGCAATGCGGCGATCTGACGCGTCGAACCTACCGCCCGGCCCGATACGCCCGTCGCCCCGAGTCCTGGATCAGGACCCGGGGCGACTGCCGTGTGTGTCTGTATGTGAGCCGGTCAGTGCTGGCGGCCGGTGCGGCGCTTGCGCAGGACGTAGAAGGCGCCGGCCGAGGCGACCGCGACCAGTGCGGAGCCGGCCGCGATCTCCGCGGGGTCCATCGTGTCGACGCTGCCGCCGAGCCCGCCCAGTACGCCGCTGGGAGAGGCGGTGGAGCTGGTCGTCGGGGCCGTGGTGGGGCTGGTCGTGGGGGTACTGGTGGCACCGCTCGTGATGGTCAGGTTGGCGGACCGCGTGGTGGTGCCGCAGCGGAAGGTCACCTCGTAGACCGCGCCCCGTCGGGCGTCCCGGTCGACGGTGGCCGTGGCCGACCTCCCGCTCGGGATGGTGGTCGTGTCGAACACGCCCGAGAACGCGGTCGCATCGGTGGTGCACCCCATGGCGCCGAGGGTGACCTGGCCCCCCGGCGCGACCGTCGACGGAGTGATGGTCGGCGTGAACGAGGTGGACGTGCCGCCGTTGAGCACATCGGCAGATGCGGCCGGTGCCATCAGGAAGCAGGCGGCGGCGCCCAGCAGGGCGACGGGTGCGACACGTATCGCGCGCATGGTGAATCCTCCGGGTCCCGAGGAGCAGCCGCGGAACGGATTTCCGCGAGGCATGAGAAATGCACCTCGATGCCCGAAACGGTAGAAGCGCCGCATATCACCCGCGATCGGTGTCAGGCGAATGGGGCAGAGTTGTCCCCCGGCCGGCTCACCGGCCGGGGGACAGGGCCCTGGGGACGCACCCCTATCCGCCCGTGGCGTGCGGGAAGAGATCGATGAAGGGAGCGGTGGTCGCCGAGATGCCCCGGCCGAACGGAGCGTCGAAGTCCCAGATGAGGAAGAGCAGAAAGGCGATCAGGACGCTGAAGAGCCCCGCCAGCAGCAGTTCACGGAAGGTTCTGCGGATCTGGAGCGTGAAGATCAGCCCGACCGTGACCACCGCCCCGGTGATCAGGCCGAACCAGACGACTCCCGGCATGGTCGCGCCGGCGTTCTGCCCCCGGGCCCCCCGGGCGTCGTCGACGGCGGCCACCTGGTCCACCAGCGGCTGGTACGCCTGCCCTTCGTGGTCCGTCCGCGGCTTGTACTCCGTCACGTCGGCCCGCAGCCGGTCGAGAAGTCTCGTGCCCTCCTCGGTGAGACTCTCGTGGTCCGTCATCGACCTCCATTCGTCGCCGACGACATGGGCCACGTAGGCGTCGACGTCGGCGCGGATCCGGTCGCGGACCTCGACCGGGTAGACCGCCGCCCGCGCGCTCACCTCGTGCAGCGCCTGTGCCTCCAGCCTGACCGACTCCTGGGCGGCGCTACGCCCCTCCCAGACGCCCGCGATGGCCAGGCCGAGCACGATCGCGTACACCACGCCGATCATCATCGTCATGTACTCGATGACGTCGGGAGTCTCGGACGGATCGTCGTCCTCGGCGACGCGGCGGTTGCTGAGGACGGCGATGGTCAGGACGACGGCACACGCCGACGCCATCGCAATGGTCAGAACAAGCCATTCCGACATGGGTTCCCCTCTTCGGTCAGCGGGACGAGCGGGGCCGCAGGACGGCCACGGCGAAAACGGCGGGCGCGGTGATGAGAAGGGTGAGCGAGACCAATGACGGGCCGGCCCGTGGTGTCTTGCGGGGCGGCTTCCTGTAGGCGGGCAGCGCGACGGGCGCCGGGGCCGGTGGTGTGGGGTGCACGGTGGGCGGTGGCGGCGCCGGTTTCGGCTTCGGTTCCGGTTCCGGTGGTGCGGGGGCAGGAGGGGGCGGTGGTGGAGGCGGAGGGGGTGGCGGCGGAGGGGGTGGCGGCGGTGGAGGGGGCGGCGGAGGCGGTGGAGGGGGAGGTGGCGGAGGTGGAGGGGGCGGCGCAGGCTCGGGCTCGGGTTCGGCGATGACCGCCCCGCACCGGCCTTCGCCCGCCACGGCGACGGACGAGCCGCCGTCCCCCTGTCCGATGGAGGCGACCGCACAGTCGTCACCGGCCGCCGGCAGCGGGACGGCGAGCAGCAGGAGCAGGGTGGCGGCCGTCAGCCGCCATATGCGTGATCCGTACACGCCGGGGAGCATGTTCCCCCGAGCCGCCGGACACGCGGAGCGAGGCGCTGATTCGCCTGATGGAGGGGACATTGGGCAATTCGCGTTTGCGCCCGCCGAAACTTTCTCGGGCTCCCGTTGAACACCGGGGCCCCGCCCGCCCGTACCTAGGGCCACGAAAGGCGCGGACTCGCGTCCCGGACGGCAGAAGGACAACGGGAGTCGACATGAATACCTGGCGGAACGCCTCGCTCGCGGTGACGGCGGTGGCCCTGTTGGCGCTGACGACGGCGTGCGGTCAGGAGAAGGGCACCACGTCCCCGAACGGCCAGGCCGTGGGAAACGCCGCTCCGGCACAGCAGCCGGCCGAGAGCGGCTACGGATCGGACGGCGGCTACGGCTCCGACACGGCTGCGGGTGCCACACCGAAGGAGGCCGGGCAGCTCGCGGTGTGGGACAGCAAGAAGCTGGGCAAGGTGCTGACCGACAGTGAGGGCTTCACGCTCTACCGGTTCGACAAGGACACCGCCGAACCGCCCGCCTCGAATTGCGAGAGCGACTGTGCGAAGGCGTGGCCCGCGGTGCCCGCGCAGAACGCCGAGGCCGCCGCGGGGGTCGACGCGTCACTGATCGGCGAGGTCACGAGGGCCGACGGAACCAAGCAGCTGACCGTCGGCGGCTGGCCCATGTACCGCTATGCCGAAGACACCGGGCCCGGTGACGCCAACGGGCAGGGTGTCGGCGGGACGTGGTTCGCCGCGGCCCCGGACGGAAAGAAAGCGGCGGTGAACGCCGACGGACCCACGGGCGCCCAGGCCGATGCCGCCGGACTTTCGGTCCGTAAGGATCCGGAACTCGGGGACATCGTCGTCGACAAGCGGGGCATGACGGTTTACCGCTTCAAGAAGGACTCGGCGTGGCCGATGAAGTCCGCGTGCACGGGCGACTGCCTCAAGAAGTGGCCGGTGGTCGCGCCCGTCCCGAAGAATGACGTCGAAGGTGTGACCACGAAGGGATTCGTCACCTTCGACCGTCCCGACGGCATCCAGCAGCAGTCGGTCGACTGCTGGCCCGTCTACACCTTCTCCGGCGACGCCAAGCCGGGAGACACCAACGGCCAAGGCGTCGGGGGCACATGGTACGTGGTCTCGCCCGACGCGAAGCTGGTCGGAGCCGCCAAGTAGCCCCCGGAGGACCCCTCGTGGTGCCGGTCCGTCGCCGTATGCGCACGCGCAGCGACGGGCCGGCGCACATGCCTCCGGTGTGTGACCAATAACGGATCTCTAATTTCCGTTTCCACTCGCTCTCTTGGCGGTCGATCAGTAGCCTCTGGTCAACACTGACCATGAACATGGCCGGATCGCCGTGGCGACTTGTTGGAGACATCGATGGAGCGTCCCGCCTGGGCACCGCAAGGCATTGACATCTCGGTGCCGAGCGTGTCTCGCATGTACGACTTCTATCTGGGCGGTTCGCACAATTTCGAGGTGGACAGGGAAGCGGCCCGCAAGGCCATGGAGTTCATGCCGGGCCTGCCCAAGGTCATGCAGGCCAATCGGGCCTTTATGCGGCGGGCCGTGCACTACGCGACGACTTCGGGCGTCAACCAGTTCCTGGACATAGGCTCCGGCATCCCGACCTTCGGCAATGTTCACGAAGTCGCCCAGGCGGCCGATCCCGAGGCACGGATCGCCTACGTCGACCACGACTCGGTCGCGGTCGCACACAGCCAGGCGGTGCTCGACGGCAACGAGCGGGCCGTCATCGCAGCCGCCGATCTGCGTAAGCCCCAGGACATCCTGGCGGACCCGCAGATCAACGAGCTCCTCGACCTGGACAAGCCGGTGGCGCTGCTCCTGGTGGCGGTGCTCCACTTCATCGAGGACACCGACGACCCGTACGCGGCGGTCGCCGAGCTGCGCGACGCACTGGCCCCCGGCAGCCTGCTGATCCTGACCCACGCCTCGTACGAGGGGATCCCGCTCACCGAGGAGGAGGCGGGCGGGACGGTCGGCGTCTACCGCACCATCCGCAATCCGCTGATCATGCGTTCGCGCACCGAGATCAGCCGCTTCTTCGAGGGGTACGAGATGGTCGAGCCCGGGCTGGTCTCCATGCCCGAGTGGCGTCCCGAATCCCCCGGATCGCTCGCGCAGGAGGACCCGTTCGCCTTCTCGGGCTTCGGCGGGGTTGGGCGCAAGGCGTGAGCATTCCCGCCCAGTCGTCAGGCGCGCCGGACGCGGAACCCGACGGCCCCGAGGGCCGGCTCCGGAGATTCGCCACCATCTGGAGCCGGGCGATCTTCCCGTCCACGGCCACCTCCCTGTCCCGCCCGGAGTTCGAGGAACATCTGCTGCCGCTCGCCCGGGAGCTGAGCGACATCCTGCACACCCGGGTCTTCGACGCGACGCCCGCGCACGGCGTCGGAGCCTCCCTCGTCGCCGCACACTGCACCGATCCCGACGCCCTGAGCTCCACGCTCGGCGTCGTCGACTCCTACCTGGTCCTCTACTGCGGCGGCAACGGGCCGGTGGAGCTGTCGACCGAGGACAGCCGGGCCCGGTGCGCGCGGATCCAGCACGCGCTGGCCGGCGGCTTCACCCAGGCGCTGCGTGAGCGGACGCTCGCCGAGCAGGAGGCGATCGCCCGCTCGGCGCTCACCGCCCGCTCGCACGCCGAGCAGGCGCTCCACGCCACCGAGGCCCGCTTCCGCGCCGTGTTCAAGGACGCCGCCATCGGGATCGGCATCGCCGACCTCGAAGGGAACATCCTGGAGATCAACGACACCCTCACCCGGATGTTCGGCGGCCTGGAGAACCACGTCCGCAGCCACAAGGTCAACGAATGGGTGCACCCCGAGGACTCGCCGTACGTATGGAAGTACTACGACGAGTTGGTACGGGGCGAGCGCGAGCACTACAGCGTCGAGAAGCCGTACTACCGCAACGACGGCACCGTCCTGTGGACCAACCTCACCGTGTCACTGCTGCGGGACGCGGAGGGGCGGCCTGAGTACCAGCTGGCTCTCATGGAGGACACCACCGAGCGGCGGCTGCTCAACCTGAGGCTGCGTTACGAAGCCACCCATGACGCGCTCACCGGCCTGCCCAACCGGACGCTGTTCTTCGAGCGCCTGGAGAAGGCCCTCGCGCCCAGGGAAGGCATGCGCTTCGGGCTCTGCTACCTCGACCTGGACGGCTTCAAGGCGATCAACGACAGCCTGGGCCACGCGGCGGGGGACCGGCTCCTGGTCGAGGTCGCCGACCGGCTGCAGAGCTGCGCCACCGCCCCCGGCGAGATGGTCGCGCGGCTCGGCGGCGACGAGTTCGTCGCCCTCACGACAGGACCGCGCACCCAGGACGAGGTCCACGAGCTGGCCGGGCGCATCCTCTCGGCGCTCGCCACACCCATCCGGCTCGACGGCCGGGAGCTGACCGTACGGGGATCCATCGGCGTCGTCGAGGGGCCGTCGGGCGAGCGCACCGCCGCCGAGGTGCTGCGCAGCGCCGACATCACGATGTACCGGGCCAAGGCGGCGGGCGGGAACCGCTTCGCACTCGCCGACGCCGAGGCCGACGCCCGCGCCATCACCCGCCACGGGCTGACCACGGCGCTGCCCGCGGCGCTGGACCGCGGTGAGTTCTTCATCGAGTACCAGCCGCTGGTCCACCTCGGGGACGGCAGCGTGCACGGCGCCGAGGCGCTGGTGCGCTGGTGCCATCCGCAGCACGGTGTGCTCGGCCCGGACCGGTTCATCCCGCTCGCCGAGCACACGGGGCTGATCGTGCCGCTCGGCCGCTGGGTCCTGGAGGAGTCCGTCCGGCAGGCGAACTTCTGGCAGGAGCGTCACACCGACGGCGGCCCCCTGCGGATCAACGTCAACCTCTCCCCGACCCAGCTGCACCACCCGAACCTGGTCGCCGAGACCGTCGACGTACTGGAACGTTCCGGTCTGGAGGCCGGCGCCCTCTGCCTGGAGGTCACCGAGTCCGCGCTGATCGGTGCGGACGACGATCTGCTCAAGCCGCTGCGCCAGTTGGCGGAGATGGGCGTCGACATCGCGCTGGACGACTTCGGCACCGGTTACTCGAACCTGGCGAACCTGCGCCGGCTGCCGGTGAGCATCCTCAAGCTGGACCGTTCCTTCACCCAGGGCATGCAGCACCACCCGGCCGACCCGGTCGACCTGAAGATCGTCGAGGGCATCGTCTCGCTCGCCCACAGCCTGGACCTCGCGGTCACCGTGGAGGGCGTCGAGACCGGCGCCCAGGCCGAGCAGCTGCGGCAGCTCGGCTGCGACACCGCCCAGGGCTGGTACTACGCGCGGCCGGGCGCCCCGGACCGGATCCACTCGCTGCTGCTGGCGGACGCGGTCTGACCTCCCGTCCTCAGCTGCCGCCGGGGCCGGACCCGCCGGCGGCTGAGGAGACGGCGGGCGGCCCCGCCCCCAGGAGCATCCGCTGGAGTTCGCGCGCCGCGCGCGGCGGTTCGACGTCGCTGCGGTGCGCCAGCGCGATCGTGCGCCGCAGGCCCGGTGAGGCCAGCGGTGTCGTGCGGAGGTCCTGGCCCGCCCGGACGGCGACCATCCGGGGTACGACGGCGATCCCCAGGCCCGCCCGTACGAAGCCGAGTACGGCGTCCATCTCGCCGCCCTCCACCGTGAACGAGGGCTCGAACCCCTCCGCCCGGCACGCGGCGACGGTCAGCTCCCGCAGGTCGTAACCGTGCCGGAACATCACCAGCGGCTCGTTCTCGAGGTCGGCGACGTGTACGGAGCCCTTCCGCCCGGGCGCGGGGCGGGACGCCGACGACACCACCACCAGGTCCTCGTGCAGCAGCTCCACGGTGGTGAGCGCCGGTGAGGCCGCGGGCAGGGGCAGCACGAGCAGCGCGAGATCCAGGGCGCCCCGCGCCAGCTGCCGTACGAGGTCGTGGGAGCCGCCCTCCTCGATCAGGAGCTGGATCCCCGGGTGCGCGCCGTGGAAGGCGCGCAGCACATCGGGCAGCAGCCCCGTGCAGACGCTCGGGGTGGCACCGAGCCTGATCCGCCCCCGGCGCAGCTGTACGAGCTCCTGCACCTCGTGCCGCGCGGTGTCCGCGTCCGCCAGGATCCTGCGGGCGAGCGGCAGCAGCGCCTCGCCCGCGTCGGTCAGCGCGATGTTGCCGCGCGCCCGGCTGAACAGCTCGGCACCCAGCTCGTTCTCCAGGGCCTTGATCTGCTGGGAGAGGGAGGGCTGCGACACGTGCACCTCCTCGGCGGCCCGGGTGAAGTGTCTGGCCTCGGCCACGGCCACGAAGTAGGCGAGCTGCTGGAAGTGCATACGCCCGACGATAGCGAACTCCATAGCCGATGCCTATGGAGATGAGTCGTTTCATGTCTTGGACTGATGATGCCCTCCGCCTCTAGCGTCGTGTCCATGGCACTGGCAACGCGGACGGACCGACGGCCGTCGATGACGCGTACGCTCTGGGACTCGTCCGTCGGCAAGAAGACGATCATGGCTGTGAGCGGCCTGATCATGCTCGGTTACCTGGCGGTCCACATGCTGGGCAACCTGAAGATCTTCTTCGGATCCGACGAGTTCAATCACTACGCGCACTGGCTCCGGACCCTCGGCGAGCCCTTCCTGCACTACGAGTGGGCGCTGTGGATCGTCCGCGTGGTCCTCGTCGTGGCAGTCGTGCTGCACGCCGTCTCCGCGTACCAGCTGAGCCGACGTGACCTCAGGGCGCGCCCGACGGCGTACGTGCACAAGAAGGCGCGTTCCAGCTACGCGACGCGCACCATGCGCTACGGCGGCATCATCCTCGCGCTGTTCATCGTCTGGCACATCCTGGACCTCACGACCGGCACCGTGCACTCCGGCGGATTCCAGTCGGGGCACCCCTACCAGAACGTGCTCGACACCTTCTCGACCTGGTACGGGAACGTCATCTACATCGTCGCCGTGCTCGCCCTGGGGCTGCACGTCCAGCACGGATTCTGGAGCGCCGCGCAGACCCTCGGCGCGGGCAGCGCGACCCGCGACCGGGTGCTGAAGACCCTCGCCAACCTGCTCGCCGCAGTGCTGACGGTGGGCTTCATCTCCGTACCCGTCGCCGTCATGACCGGATTGGTGAGCTGACATGGCCGACTACACGACGTACACGACGGGGGAGCCCGTCACCGACACCAAGGCGCCCACCGGACCGGTCGCCGACCGCTGGGACACCCGGCGCTTCGAGGCCAAGCTCGTCAACCCGGCCAACCGCCGCAAGCACACCGTCATCGTCGTCGGCACCGGCCTGGCCGGCGGCTCGGCCGGCGCGACACTCGCCGAACAGGGCTACCACGTCGTCCAGTTCTGCTTCCAGGACTCGCCCCGGCGCGCCCACTCCGTCGCCGCACAGGGCGGGATCAACGCGGCGAAGAACTACCGCAACGACGGGGACTCGGTGCACCGCCTCTTCTACGACACCGTCAAGGGCGGCGACTTCCGCGCCCGGGAGTCCAACGTCCACCGCCTGGCCGAGATCTCGGTGGAGATCATCGACCAGTGCGTCGCCCAGGGCGTCCCCTTCGCCCGCGAGTACGGCGGACTCCTCGACAACCGCTCCTTCGGCGGCGTCCAGGTCTCCCGCACCTTCTACGCGCGCGGCCAGACGGGGCAGCAGCTCCTCCTCGGCGCCTACCAGGCGCTCTCCCGGCAGATCGCCGCGGGCAACGTCGAGCTCCACTCCCGCACCGAGATGCTCGACCTGATCGTGGTCGACGGCAAGGCCCGCGGCATCGTGGCCCGCGACCTCGTCACCGGGCAGATCGACACGTACTTCGCCGACGCGGTCGTCCTGGCCAGCGGCGGCTACGGCAACGTCTTCTACCTGTCGACGAACGCCATGAACTCCAACGCCACCGCGATCTGGCGCGCCCACCGCCGCGGCGCGTACTTCGCCAACCCCTGCTTCACCCAGATCCACCCCACCTGCATCCCGCGCACCGGCGACCACCAGTCGAAGCTGACGCTGATGAGCGAGTCGCTGCGCAACGACGGACGCATCTGGGTGCCGAAGGCCAAGGGCGACGACCGCCCCGCCGACCGGATCCCCGAGGACGAGCGGGACTACTACCTGGAGCGGATCTACCCGGCGTTCGGCAACCTCGTGCCCCGCGACATCGCCTCCCGCGCCGCGAAGAACGTCTGCGACGAGGGCCGCGGCGTCGGACCCGGCGGCCAGGGCGTCTACCTCGACTTCGCCGAGGCCATCGCGCGCATGGGCCGCAAGGCTGTCGAGGAGAAGTACGGCAACCTCTTCGACATGTACGCGCGGATCACCGCGGAGAACCCGTACGAGACGCCGATGCGCATCTACCCCGCCGTGCACTACACGATGGGGGGCCTCTGGGTCGACTACGACCTCCAGACCACCATCCCCGGCCTCTTCGCCATCGGCGAGGCCAACTTCTCCGACCACGGTGCCAACCGCCTCGGCGCCTCCGCGCTGATGCAGGGCCTCGCCGACGGTTACTTCGTCCTGCCGTCGACGATCAACGACTACCTGGCCCGCAACCCGCACACCGAGGAGATCGACGCCGGCCACCCCGCGGTCACCGAGGCCGTCGCCGAGACCGAGGACCGGCTCAACCTCCTCCTCGCCGTCGACGGGGACCGCACCCCGGACTCCTTCCACCGCGAGATCGGCGAACTCATGTGGGAGTTCTGCGGGATGGCCCGCACCGAGGCAGGGCTCCGCAAGGCCCTCGACCGGATCCCGCAGATCCGCGAGGAGTTCTGGCGCCGGATCAAGGTGCCCGGCACCGGCGAACAGTTCAACCAGTCGCTGGAGAAGGCCAACCGCGTCGTCGACTACCTGGAGCTCGCCGAGCTCATGTGCCTCGACGCCCTGCACCGCGCCGAATCCTGCGGCGGCCACTTCCGCGAGGAGTCCCAGACCCCGGACGGCGAGGCCGCCCGCCGGGACGAGGAGTTCTCCTACGCCGCGGCCTGGGAGTTCAGCGCCACCGGCGACGCCCCCGTCCTGCACAAGGAAGACCTCGTCTTCGAGTACGTCCACCCCACTCAGCGGAGCTACGCATGAAGCTCACCCT
This sequence comes from Streptomyces sp. NPDC102451, assembly GCF_044765485.1. Taxonomy (NCBI): domain Bacteria; kingdom Bacillati; phylum Actinomycetota; class Actinomycetes; order Kitasatosporales; family Streptomycetaceae; genus Streptomyces; species Streptomyces sp. NPDC102451. The sequence continues at coordinate 92,829 of NZ_JBIWKD010000015.1, forward strand.
GCGCGTCTGGCGCCAGCAGAACGCCGAGGCGCCCGGCGCCATGGCCACCTACGAAGTCGACGGCATCTCTCAGGACATGTCGTTCCTCGAGATGCTCGACACCCTCAACGAGGAGCTCATCCTCGGCGGGGACGAGCCCGTCGCCTTCGACCACGACTGCCGCGAAGGCATCTGCGGCGCGTGCAGCCTCGTCATCAACGGCGACGCCCACGGCCCGGAGCGGACCACCACCTGCCAGCTCCACATGCGGTCATTCGAGGACGGCGACACGATCGACATCGAGCCCTGGCGCGCGTCGGCCTTCCCGGTCGTCAAGGACCTGGTCGTCGACCGCTCCTCCTTCGACCGGATCATCCAGGCAGGCGGCTACATCTCCGCGCCCACCGGCACCGCCCCCGACGCGCACGCCACCCCGGTGCCCAAGCCGGACGCGGACTCGGCCTTCGAGCACGCCGAGTGCATCGGCTGCGGCGCCTGCGTCGCCGCCTGCCCGAACGGCTCGGCGATGCTCTTCACCTCCGCCAAGGTCAACCACCTCAACGTGCTCCCGCAGGGGGCGCCCGAGCGGGAGACCCGGGTGCTCGACATGGTCGCCACCATGGACGACGAGGGCTTCGGCGGCTGCACCCTCGCCGGTGAGTGCGCCACGGCCTGCCCCAAGGGCATCCCGCTGCCGTCGATCACCGCGATGAACAAGGAATGGCTGCGCGCCAACCGCAAGGTGCGCCGCTGATCCCGTCCCCGCGGTGGGGAGTCAGCCCGTCCGCAGTGCCTTGGCCAGGTACACGGCCGTACGGCTCCCTGCCGCCCGGGCGACCTCCAGCGGCGTACCGGTGGCGACGATCCTGCCGCCCCGGTCGCCGCCGCCCGGGCCCAGGTCGATCACCCGGTCCGCGCCGGCCACCACCGCCATGTCGTGCTCCACGACCACCACGGTGTTCCCCGCGTCCACCAGACCGTGCAACTGCCGCATCAGCACCTCCACATCGGCCGGGTGGAGTCCCGTCGTCGGCTCGTCCAGCAGATAGAGCGTGTGCCCACGCCGGGCGCGCTGGAGTTCGGAGGCGAGCTTGATCCGCTGCGCCTCACCGCCGGACAGCTCCGTCGCCGGCTGGCCGAGGCGCAGATAGCCGAGCCCCACGTCCAGCAGCGCCCGCAGACTGCGCTCGGCGGCCGGGGTCCCGGCGAGGAACCCCGCCGCCGCCTCCACCGTCAGGTCCAGCACCCCGGCGATCGTGAGTCCGCGCAGCGTCACCTCCAGCGTCCGCGGGTTGTAGCGCGCGCCGTGGCAGTCCGGGCAGGGAGCGTACGTACTGGGCAGGAAGAGCAGCTCGACCGAGACGAACCCCTCGCCCTGACAGGTCTCGCACCGCCCGCCCGCCACGTTGAACGAGAACCGGCCCGCCCGGTACTTCCGGGCCCGTGCCGTCTCCGTCTCCGCGAACAGCTTCCGCACGACGTCGAACAGCCCGGTGTACGTGGCCAGGTTGGACCGGGGGGTACGGCCGATGGGCCGCTGGTCGACCTGCACGAGCCGGTCCACCGCCTCCTGGCCCTCCGCCGACGCGCAGCCCCGCACCTCCTCCGGAGCGGCCGGCGCGTCCGTGTCCGCCTGCCGCCGGTCGGCGAGCACACCCGCCAGGACCTGGCCGACCAGCGTCGACTTTCCGGACCCCGAGACACCGGTGACCGCCGTCAGCACCCCGAGCGGGAACGCGGCATCGACGCCGCGCACGTTGTGCAGGTCCACCCCGCGCAGGGTGATCCACCCGGTGGGGGTGCGCGGCTCACGGGCCGGCGGCGGGTCCTCGTCGAAGAGGAACCGCCGGGTCGCGGACTCCGCCACCCCGGCGAGTTCCGCCGGAGGGCCGCTGTGCAGGACCCGGCCGCCGTGCTCGCCCGCCAGCGGCCCCACATCCACCAGCCAGTCGGCCTGCCGCACCACGTCCATCTGGTGCTCCACGACGAAGACCGAGTTCCCCGCGTCCTTGAGCCTGCCGAGTACGCCGAGCAGCGACTCCGTGTCGGCGGGGTGGAGCCCTGCCGACGGCTCGTCCAGCACGTAGACGACGCCGAACAGGCCCGAGCGCAGCTGGGTGGCGAGCCTCAGCCGCTGCAGTTCGCCCGAGGACAGGGTCGGGGCCGTACGGTCGAGGCTGAGATAGCCGAGCCCGAGCTCGGTGACCGGCCCGATCCTGGCCAGCAGGTCGGCCGTCAGCACGCGTGCCGTGTCGCTCCCGCCGCCCGCCTCCAGCAGCACCTCGGTCAGGGCGGTGAGCGGGAGCGCCACGAGGCCGGCGATCGTACGGCCGGCGAACGTGACCGCCAGGGCCTCCGGCCGCAGCCGACTGCCCCCGCACACCGGACACGGCGCGCTCGTCAGGAAGCGCTCCGCCTTCGCCCGCAGCGTCCGGCTCCTGGAATCCGCGAACGTGTGCATCACATAGCGCCGTGCGCTCATGTACGTACCCTGGTACGGGCGCTGGATCCGGCCCGCGTCGCGCACCGGGTGGACCGTCACCACCGGCTGTTCGTCGGTGAACAGGATCCATGCGCGGTCCGCGGGCTCCAGCTCGCGCCACGGCCGCTCGATGTCGTAGCCGAGGGCGTCCAGCACATCGCGCAGGTTCTTGCCCTGCCAGGCTCCCGGCCAGGCCGCGATCGCCCCTTCGCGGATCGACAACGACGGGTCCGGGACCAGCAGTTCCTCGGTGGTGCGGTGGATCCGCCCCAGGCCGTGGCACTCCGGGCACGCCCCGGCCGCGGTGTTCGGCGAGAAGGAGTCCGAGTCGAGCCGCTCGGCCCCCGGCGGATAGTCGCCGGCACGCGAGAAGAGCATCCGCAGGGAGTTGGACAGCGTCGTGACCGTACCCACCGAGGAGCGTGAGCCGGGCGCCGACCGGCGCTGCTCCAGGGATACGGCGGGCGGCAGACCGGTGATCTCACCCACGTCGGGCGCCCCGACCTGATGGATCAGCCGGCGGGCGTACGGGGCCACGGACTCGAAGTACCGGCGCTGGGCCTCCGCGTAGATCGTCCCGAAGGCCAGGGAGGACTTGCCCGAGCCCGAGACGCCGGTGAAGACCACGAGGGTGTCGCGCGGGATGTCGACGTCCACGTCGGTGAGATTGTGTTCACGCGCGCCGCGCACCCGGACGTACGGATCATGAGGGGTGGACATCGGCGGCAGGGCTCCATGGGGGATCGGTGGGGTGGGCATGCTTCTGCCGGTGATCCTCCCGCACACGGACGGATCACCGGCAGCGCGGGGCGCCGGTCCTACACCATCGGGTCCATGCCGCGGTCCGTCATGGAGCTCTCCTTCTCGCTCTGCTCCCGCAGACGGCCGGCCTTGTCCTGGAGACGCTGACGCTCCGCCGGGTCGGTGGCGCGCTCCGCGGCCTCGTTCAGTTCCTGTGCCTTGGCACGCAGCTGCTGGGCACGGCCGCCGGACTCACCTGAAACGCTCATGATCACTCCTGGATCTGTGGGGGAGCGGACACCTTCAGCGAAACAGCGCCCGGGCCCGCCTGCATCTCGAACGGCCACGCTCCGCGACCGGCGAGACCGGCTCCGTGCCCCGTTCGGACGCCCCGCCCGGCAGGCGTAGGTGTGAAGGTGTGGGGTAGTGGGTGCGGTGGGCCGCCACCGTCGTCCGAGCGTGAGGAGAGGTGCCATGCCCGCAGGATCCAACGCCAAGCGTGAACGCCAGTACGAGCACATCAAGGAAGGTGCCGAGAAGCGCGGCACGTCCACGAAGCGCGCCGAGGAGATCGCGGCGCGGACCGTCAACAAGGAGCGGGCCCGCTCGGGAGAGTCCCGTAGCGCGAGCCGTACCTCGGTCAAGGACCCCAAGTCCGCCTCCGAGCGCGGGGGGCAGCGTTCCCACAGCGGAGCGCAGGGGCCGACGAGGGACCAGCTGTACGAGGAGGCCAAGAAGCGCAACGTCGAGGGCCGGTCCTCGATGAACAAGGAGCAGCTGCGCAAGGCCCTGGGGCGCTGAGGGTCAGGAGCGACGCGGGACCGCTCTAAGCTGGCCGCCGTGAGCGACGACACCCGGCCGCTGGCCGTATTCGATCTCGACGGAACCCTCGCCGACAGCGGCCACCGGCAGCACTTCCTCGAAGGCTCGCGACGCGACTGGGACGGGTTCTTCTCGGCGGCGCCCCACGATCCCCCGCTGGAGGAGGGCGTGAGCCTGGTGCTGGCGAGCGCCGAGGAGTGCGAGGTCGTCTATCTGACCGGCCGGCCCGAGAGGTGCCGCAGGGACACCCTGGCCTGGCTGGAGCGGCAGGGGCTGCCGAGGGGCGGTCTCCACATGCGGCGCAACGCCGACCGGCGGCCCGCCCGCCGCACCAAGCTGGAGATCCTGGAACGGCTGGGCCGTGAACGCGAGGTGCGCGTCCTCGTCGACGACGACGAGCTGGTGTGCGACGCCGCGGAACGGGCCGGTTTCACGGTGGTCCGTGCCCGGTGGTCCGTCGCCCCGCCGTCGCTGAAGGACGCCCAGGAGCGCGAAGGACGCACCTGACGGGACCGGTCGCGGGCGCCACGCCCGGTGCGGCCCCGTGCGGACCGGAGTACCGGATCAGGCGTTCTCGTCGAGCCGGAAACCCACTTTGAGCCCCACCTGGTAGTGGGCGATGCGGCCGTCCTCGATATGGCCCCGGACCTGCGTCATCTCGAACCAGTCGAGATTGTGCAACGTTTCGGAGGCTCTTGCGACGCCGTTACGGATTGCCGCGTCGAGGCCCTCCTCGGAGGTTCCTACGATCTCGGTGACCCGGTAGGTGTGATTAGTCATCTAATGTCTCCTTTCGTGGTTCCACGGTGCCTCACTCCGGGTCGGAGCGCGAGGCATTCGTGTGGCGATCCGGGGCGGGACGGGGGCTTGACCTGCCCATTGGTCCATACCAAACTCCGGTTCATATGCCCGTGCGAGCGCCGCCCGCAGTCCCCCCACCCGGGTCCTGTCCTGTTGTTGTGCCGTTTCGCAGAAGGTGACCCCCGTGAAGATCCGCATACTGGCCGGAGCCGTCGCGCTCGTTTCCTCCGTCGTGCTGAGCGGCTGCGGCTACCTTCCTGGTGCGGGCTCCGGCAGCAGCACGGTGACGGTGTGGCTGATGAAGGGCAGCGCCTCCCAGGGCTTCCTCGACCACTTCAAGGAGACGTACGAGGCTGAGCACCCCTCGGTCGAACTGGAGTTCATCCTCCAGGAGTGGGGCGGCATCGGCCCCAAGGTCCTGAAGGCGCTCGAGGGCGACGACGCACCGGACGTGATCGAGGTCGGCAACACCCAGGTCGCCCAGTACGCGGAGAGCGGTGAACTGCGCGACCTCACCCTGGAATCGCTCCGCGACCTGGGCGGGGAGGACTGGCTGCCGGGACTCGCGGAACCGGGCAAGGTCAACGGCGGGCAGTACGGGATCCCCTGGTACGCGGCCAACCGCGTCGTCATCTACAACAAGGACCTCTTCGCACAGGCGGGGATCACCGAACTCCCGAAGACCCGTGCCGAGTGGGTGGACATCAGCGAGCGGCTCAACACCGCCGGCCGTCAGGGCATCTACCTCGCCGGGCAGAACTGGTACGTACTCGCCGGGTTCGTCTGGGACGAGGGCGGCGAGCTGGCCGACGACAGCGGCGGCGACTGGCAGGGCGCACTCGACTCGCCCGCCGCGCTGCGCGGCATGGACTTCTACAAGACGCTCCAGGCATTCGGCGACGGACCCAAGGACGCCGACGAGCAGACTCCTCCGGAGACCGACGTTTTCGCCGGGGGCGAGGTCGCCCAGATCATCTCCGTACCCGGAAGCGCCGCGCTGATCGAACAGCAGAACCCCGAACTCAAGGGAAAGCTCGGCTACTTCCCCATCCCCGGCAAGAGCGCGAAGAAGCCGGGTGCCGTCTTCACCGGAGGGTCCGACCTCATCGTGCCGGAGGGCGCCGACCAGCGGGCGGAAGGCATCGAGGTCGTCAAGGCCCTCGCGGGGGAGAAGTGGCAGACGGAGCTCGCCCGGGCCATGAGCTACGTGCCGAACAAGCCCGCCCTGGCGAAGGCCGTCGAAGGCGAGGAGGGGACCTCCGCGATGGCGGAAGGCGCCACCGAGGGCCGGGCCACCCCCAACTCGCCCTACTGGGCGGCCGTCGAGGCGGACAACCCGATCAAGCCGTACATGACGGCGGTGCTGGAGGGCCGCGATCCGGCGGAAGAGGCCAAGAAGGCGTCCGACCGCATCACGTCCAAGCTGATCACCGGCTGACCGGACCGGGGAGCACCGCCCGCCCGGCGACCCGGGGGATTCAGCCGTCGCACATCCCCCCGCTCCACGGCGGTCACGTCGAATCCAGCCGGTCACGGAAGAAGTAGAGGGCCGGGCCGCCGCACTCCCGCGGCGGCCGACGGCCCCGCTGATCCGTCCCCCGGAGACCGCCATGACCGTGCTGCCGCTCACCTCCCCGACCTCCGCACCCTCCTCCGCTCCCGCCGGTGTACCCGCGCCGCGTCCGGCCGCCGCAGGCGCCCCGTCGGGCTACCGGGTCTCCCTGGCCACCGGCCAGGACGACGTACGGGCCGCCCAGCGCCTGCGGCACCTCGTGTTCGCCGGAGAGCTCGGCGCCCGCCTCGACAGCGCCGAACCCGGCCTGGACAGCGACGCCTTCGACGCCTACTGCGACCACCTCCTGGTGCGCGAGACGGCCACCGGAGAGGTGGTCGCCACCTACCGGCTGCTGCCGCCCCAGGGCGCCAGGCTCGCGGGCGGCCTGTACGCGGAGAGCGAGTTCGACCTCGGGCGCCTCGGCCCCATCCGCGACGACCTCGTCGAGGTGGGAAGGTCCTGCGTCCACCCCGCCCACCGGGACGGCGCCGTCATCGCCCTGATCTGGGCCGGCCTCGCCCGCTACATGGAGCGCACCGGCCACACCTGGCTGGCCGGCTGCTGCTCCGTACCGCTCACCGACGGAGGGGCACTGGCCGCCAGGAGCTGGGACACCGTACGGACCCACCACCTGGCCCCCGAGGAGTACTGGGTCACCCCGCACCGCCTCTGGGACACCACGGGCCACCCCGGCGGCGGCGCGGGCGGCCGCGCCGCACTGCCTCCGCTGCTGCGCGGCTATCTGCGGCTCGGCGCCTGGGTCTGCGGAGCCCCCGCCCACGACCCGGACTTCGACGTCGCGGACCTCTACGTCCTGCTGTCGATGCACCGCACCGACCCGCGCTACCTGCGCCACTTCCTCTCGCTGGCCCCGCTGCGATGAGCGCCTGGCTGCCCGTCGCCCCCTGCACCCCACGCGACTGCGCGCACCACGAGGGCGCCAGACGCCCGGCACCGCACGCCGCGGCCCTGCTGCTCGCCGGATGCGCCCTCACCCTTCTGGGGGTGGTGTGCGTGCCGGCGGTCCTGCTGCTGGGACCGTCGCACCGCGACCGGCTGATCCGCCGGTGGGCCCATACGGTGGTGCGGGCCTTCGGCGTACGCGTACGGATCACCGGGTGCCCGGTGGAGCGGGCCCGGCCACCGACGGGCGAGCTCGTGGTCGCCAACCACATGTCGTGGCTGGACATCCCGCTCGTGGCCTCCGTGCTGCCCGCCCGGATGGTCGCCAAGAGCGAGATACGGAACTGGCCGGTGCTCGGACCGCTCGCCGCGCTCGGCGGCACCCTGTTCATCGAGCGGGACCGGCTGCGGGCCCTCCCGCACGCCGTGCGGGCACTCGCCGGGGCACTGGCCTCCGGGTCCCGGGTCGCGGTGTTCCCGCAGGGCAGCACCTGGTGCGGCCGGAGCGGCGGCGGCCGGTTCCGGCCCGCCGCCTTCCAGGCGGCGATCGACGCCGGCGCCGCCGTCCGCCCCGTCCGCATCAGCTACCGGACGGCGACGACGAACGCGGCGGGAGCCGCCGCGTTCGTCGGGGACGACCCGCTCGCAGCCTCGCTGTGGCGCGTGGTGACCGCCGCCGGGCTCACCGCCGAGATCCGGATCCTGCCGCCGGTCCACGCGGACGGTGAGCCCGGCCGGCGGGCCCTGGCGCGGGCGGCTCAGTCCGCCGTCGCCAGCGACAGCGCGAATCTGCCCGCCGCGTCCGTCCACCACTGATCCAGCCGCAGGCCCGCCGCGGCCAGCTCGTCCCGGACCCTCTCCTCGCGGAACTTCGCGGAGATCTCCGTACGCAGTTCCTCACCCTCCTCGAACTGCACCACCAGATCCAGCTCCCGGATCTTGACCGTCAGCGCCCGGCGGGCCCGCAGCCGCATCTCGATCCACTCGTTGTCCGGGTCCCAGAGCGCCACATGGGCGAAGTCTTCGAGCGGGAAGTCCGCCCCCAGTTCACGGTTCACCACCGCCAGCACGTTCCTGTTGAACGCGGCCGTCACCCCGGCCGCGTCGTCGTACGCCGCGACGAGGGTCGCCTCGTCCTTCACCAGGTCCGTACCGAGCAGCAGCCCGTCTCCCGGGGAGAGCCGGGCCCGCACGGACCGCAGGAACTCCGCGCGCTCCCCGGGAAGCAGATTGCCCAGCGTCCCGCCGAGGAACACCACCAGCCGCGGCCCCGGGCTCTCGGGCAGCTCCAGGACATGCGTGAAGTCGGCGACGAGCGCGTGCACGGAGAGCCCCGGGCGCTCGGCCAGCAGTGCCTCGGCCGCGCCCGCGAGCGCGCTCTCACTGACATCGACCGGCACATACGTGTGCAGCGCCGGCAGCGCGTCCAGCAGGTGTTTCGTCTTCTCCGAGGAGCCCGACCCCAGCTCGATCAGGGTCCGGGCCCCGGACGCGGCGGCGATGTCCCCGGCACGGGCGATCAGGATCTCCCGCTCCGCGCGCGTCGGGTAGTACTCGTCCAGCCGGGTGATCTCCTCGAACAGGTCGCTGCCGCGCGCGTCGTAGAACCACTTGGGCGGCAGCGTCTTCGGGTGCCGCGTCAGACCGCTGCGCACATCGGCGCGCAGCGCCGCGTCCGTCGCGTCCGCAGGCAGGGTGCGGGTCAGCTGGAAGGGACTCACGCGGTGGGCTCCTTGAGCGGGGTCAGCAGGACATCGGTGCGCGTCGCGGCCAGCAGGGTGCGGTCCGGGACCTCGCGCCAGTACGGATCGTCGTCGTAGGGCTCCGAGGCCACCACCGTGCGGCGGCCCGGTTCGTGGAGATACCAGAGGGAGTCGCCCCAGGTGGTCGCCACGATCGTGGAACCGTCGGTGAGCAGCAGATTGAGCCGTGAACCGGGGGCGGCGGCACCGACGTCGTGAACCGTGTCGGCGACCGCCCGGGCTATCTCGTCCCCCTGCGCCACCCGGTGCAGCACCAGCGCCCAGATCAGCGCCGAGTCGCTCCGCGCCGCCAGGCCCAGCAGCCTCTCGGGCGGCAGGTCCCCGGCCAGCGGAGCCAGGGAACCCGGCCAGCCGCGCACCGCGCCGTTGTGGCTGAACAGCAGACGTCCCTCGGCGAAAGGAGCCGCGGCGGCCTCCCCGTCCGCCCCGGCGAACGTCGCGTCCCGGACCGCGGCGAGCAGCGCCGTGCTGCGCACCACGCGGGCCAGATCGGCGAACGTCTCGTCGCCCCATACCGGCCCGGAGCGGCGGTAGCGTCCGGGCACGGGGTCACCGTCCGCGTACCAGCCGACCCCGAACCCGTCGGCGTTGACCGTGCCGTACCGCTGGTGCCGGGGCTCCCAGGACTGGCGAACGAGCCCATGGGCGGGGGAGACGAGCACCTCGCCCAGTGCCACCGGTGGCCCCAGGTAGGCAATATGACGGCACATCAGGCATCCCTCGCCGTGCGGAAGCCGGAGAAGATCTGACGCCGGACGGGAAGGTCCCAGTTACGGAACGTGCCACGGCAGGCCACCGGATCCACGGCGAACGAACCACCGCGCAGCACCTTGTGCCCGGGGCCGAAGAACACCTCCGAGTACTCCCGGTACGGGAACGCGGCGAAGCCGGGGTACGGCAGGAAGTCGCTCGACGTCCACTCCCACACATCGCCGATCAGCTGGCCCGCACCCGCGGGGGACCGGCCGGCCGCGTACGCCCCCGCGGCGGCGGGCCGCAGGTGGCGCTGGCCCAGATTGGCGTGCTCGGGTGTCGGGTCCTCGTCGCCCCAGGGGTAGCGCAGCGACCGCCCCGAGGCGGGGTCGTGCCGGGCGGCCTTCTCCCACTCCGGCTCGGTCGGCAGGCGCCGGCCCGCCCAACGGGCGTACGCGTCCGCCTCGTACCAGCTGACGTGGAGCACCGGCTCGTCCGCCCGCACGGGCTCGGTCACCCCGAACCGCCGTCGCAGCCACTGTCCGGCGTCCCGGTGCCAGAACAGGGGCGCCGTCAGGTCGTGTTCGCGGATCATCGCCCAGCCCTCGGGCGCCCACCAGCGTTCCTCGGTGTAGCCGCCGTCCTCGATGAAGCGCTGGTACGCACCGCAGGTGACCGGGGCGGTGTCGATGTGGAACGCCGCCACCTCGCGCCGGTGCGCGGGCCGTTCGTTGTCCAGCGACCAGGGCTCCGTCGAGGTCCCCATGGTGAACGGGCCCCCGGGGACCAGGACTTCGGACGGCAGGGTGACGGTCTCGGTGGGCTCGGGCGGCTCCGGGGCGGAGAGCACCGCCGGTCCCGAGCGCAGCTGATGGGTGATCAGCATCGTCTCGTCGTGCTGCTGTTCGTGCTGGGCGACCATGCCGAAGGCGAATCCCGCCCGCTCCAGCGGGCGGCCCTCGCCGTGCAGCGGAGCGCCACCGAGGATGTCCAGTGCCCGGCCGCGCACGTCGGCCGCGTACGTCCGTGCCTCGGCGGGCGCCAGCAGGGGCAGCGAGGGCCGGCTGGCCCGGGAGTGCTCGAAGGCGTCGTACAGCCCGTCGATCTCGGGGCGCATCGCCTCGCGGCCGCCGACGGCCCGCAGCAGCCACAGCTCCTCCTGGTTCCCGATGTGCGCCAGGTCCCAGACCAGGGGCGACATCAAGGGGGAGTGCTGCGCGGTGAGCTCGTGGTCGTCGACGCTGTCGGTGAGCAGGGCCGTGCGCTCGCGGGCGGCGAGGAGCGCGGCCAGGGCGCGCTCGCGCAGCGACTCGGCGTCGAATTCCTGGCCGGTGTGCGGAGCAGAGGTGTCAGTCATCGGACCAAGCCCTTTCCGTACGGGGCCCGTGCCGGGTCGGGGAAATCGTCGGCCGGACATCGGCCCCGGGCCACATAGCGGTCGTGGAAGGCGGCGACCGTCCCGAGGACATGGTCACTCGCCCCGATCCTGGGCAGCGCCTCCAGCGCGGCCGCGAAGCAGGCCACTGCCGCCGCCGCCAGCTCGGGATCGCCCAGCCCGTCACGGGCGGCGGCGGTCCAGAGCGGGTTGCGGGGCGCGGCCGGGAGACCCGCGGTCTCGGCCAGAGGTTTCACGGTGCGGTACACGGTTTCTGCTGCCTCCGGGTCGTCGAACAGAGCGGTGGTGACGGCCAGCGGCACGAGCCAGCCGTCGGTGCCGGACTGGGCGTCGATCATCCGCAGTTCCAGGTGCCCGCGCGGGCGCACCGGCGGGAACAGCGTGGTGAGGTGGTAGTCGAGATCGGCCCGCACCGGCGGCCTCGGCCCGCCGCCGCGGATCCAGTCCCGGAACGTCAGGCCGACCGGTACGGCCCAGGGGCCGCCGTCGTCACGGACGCACATCACCGGCGTGGCGAGCACGTGCGTGGCCCAGGCGTCCCGGGGCGCGAGACGGCCCTGCGGCGCGAGTGTCCTGGCCGGATCGAGGTCGGCCCACAGTGACTGCCGGGTCGACCGCCAGCCGGTGCGCCGGCCCTGCCGGAACGGCGAATTGGCGAACGCGGCGACCAGCACCGCGCCGAGCAGGTGCCCGAGCTGCCAGCGCCGCCCGTAGCCCAGCGGCCCCGGCTCCTCCTCACCGGCGTCCAGGCAGACCTGGACGGACGCGGAGGTGCACATCATGGCGCGGCCCGCCGGTCCCGACCGGTCGAGCGCGGCTTCCATGGCGTCGTAACGCGGCTCCCGGAGCAGACGGCGCGGCGGATGCCACGGGTCCACGCCCATGCCGGCCAGGGTCAGCCCCGCCCGTCCGAGCGTGTCGCGTACGGATGCCAGATCCGCGGCCGTGGCGTCGACGCACGCCATCATGGAGGGAGCGGGCTGGGAACTGAGCTCCAGCTGACCTCCCGGTTCGAAGGTCAGGGCGGCGTCCAGCGAGGTCGCGCGCACGGCGTCGGCCGCGGCGTGGAGGCGGTCGGGGGAGACGGCGACCTCGGGGTGTTCACGGTCATGAATGAGCCATTCCAGCTCCACACCGACCGTCCGGGGCGGTCCCGTCTTGAAACATATGCCGCGGAGCAGATCCTCCGCCTCTTCCTCACCGAGCGGCGCCGCGTCGACGGGCGGGCCGTGCTGGCCGAGAGTGTCCGGGGGCATGCTGGGCCTCCTCTTCGGGTGCTTCCTACCCACCCAAACCCTTACCGGGAGTTCGCACAAGGGTGCCCCTGGACGCGGAAAACCGGTTGCGTCCATGCCGTCGCGGCGTCCAGCATGCCCCGTATGCACCACACGGGGGCGCGCCGATGAGCGCACGACTGCGCGGCATCGCGCGAGAGACCGAGTCCATCGTCCGGGCCGGGCGGTACCGCACGCCCGAGGGGCGCGAGGTGACGATCGAGCGCGCCCTGGCCACCGCACTCTCCGGCACCCGGCTGTATGGTCCCGAGCCCGTCCACGTGGCCGTCCTGGACACCGACCGCACACCGGTCGTCGAGGTGACGGGCGAGACGAGCCTGCAGGCGGCACGCCGGATGGCAGGCGAGTCGGCGGCCAGGACGGCAGTGCTGAACTACGCCTCCGCCCGCAACCCTGGCGGCGGCTATCTCAACGGTGCGCAGGCCCAGGAGGAGTCCCTGTGCCGGGGCTCCGCGCTCCACGCCACGCTTCTGCGGGCCCCCGAGTTCTACGCGCACCACCGCGCCGAGCGCAGCGCCCTCTACACCGACCGGGTCATCCACTCACCCGGAGTGCCGGTCTTCCGCGACGACCGGGGGAGGCTGCTGGAATCCCCGTACACGGCCGGATTCCTCACCTCGCCCGCGCCCAACGCCGGAGTGATCCGCAGCCGGGACCCCGAGCTGGTCCCCCGCATACCTGCCGCACTGGCCAGCCGCGCCGAACGGGTGCTCGAAGTCGCCGCCGTCCGCGGCTACCGCCGGCTCGTGCTCGGCGCGTGGGGCTGCGGCGTCTTCATGAACGACCCCGCCGAGGTAGCCGGCGCGTTCCGCGCCCTGCTCACCGACGGCGGGCGGTTCGCCGGCCACTTCGAGCAGCTTGTCTTCGGCGTACCCGACCGAGATCCCGACTCCGCCGTCCGGGCGGCCTTCACCCGCGCGTTCGGCGGTCAGCTCCAGTCGTAGCGCTCCCGCAGCCGCCCCACGACCAGGTCGAACCTCGCCCGGTCCAGCGCGCAGGCCTCGCGCCGCATCCCGTCCTCGTGCACCCGCAGGACCCGGTCCAGGTCCACCCAGGACGGCCGCCCCGAGCTGTCCCACGGGCCCGCCCCCAGCGAGACCCACTCATGGTCCCCGTCGTGCTGCTTGCTGGACAGCTGTACGGCGAGCAGCGTGTCCCGCTCCTCCCGGGCCACGACGAGAACCGGCCGGTCCTTGCCGCGCCCGTCGTTCTCGTCGAACGGCACCCAGGTCCAGACGATCTCGCCGGGGTCGGGATTTCCGTCGCGGTCGGGGGCGTACGAGGTGCGGACGGGCCCCACGTCGCGTGGTTCGGCCTCCGTGGTGGCCGCCGGTCCGCTGCGGCCGGGGAAGTCGGTCGTGCTGTCGCTGCTGTGGTTGGTGTGCTGGAACGTCATCGCAACACCGTAGGACCTGTACGGCCCAGTCCGTGGAGCGGGTCGGCGAAACGGGCCGCAGGCTCGACCACATGATCACCCCCTTCGCCTTCCGGCTGTCCCGCGCCGTCACGGTCGCCGGACTCCTCGCAGCCACGGTGCTGCCCACAGCTTCTGTCGCCGCGTCAGGCCCACTCCCCGAACCCGGCCCCACGTCGGCCACGGCCCCGGGCCCGTCCGTCCGCCCCTCCGCACCGTCCGCACGGACCGTGTCGGCGTGGCTGCCCTACTGGGACCAGGAGGGCGCCTACCAGGACGCCCTCCTCCACGCGGACCAGCTGCACACCGTCAGCCCGTTCTGGTACGAAGCTGTCTCCGCCGGCCGGATCGACGCCCACCCCGGCGCGGGCGAACGCCGCATCATCGACGGACTGCACCGGGCCGGGACCAAGGTCGTCCCCACCGTCATGGAGACGATGAAGTCCGGTGCCCTGGCGGCGATCCTCACCAGCTCCGCCCGGCGCACCGAGCACGCCGACGCGCTGATGCGCACCGTCGCCACCCGCGACTACGACGGCCTCGACCTCGACTACGAATCCATCGCCGCCACCGGCGACTCCACCTACGCCTCGGTACGCGACGGGTTCACCGCCCTGGCGACCGACCTCTGCGGCCGCCTGCACACCCTCGGCAAGCAGTGTGTGATCACGGTCTTCCCGAAGACCGCCACGACCGGCCGTATCTGGGACTACGCGGCCCTCGGGCGTGTCGCCGACCGAATCCGCATCATGGGTTACAACCTGCACTGGTCCGGCGGCGACCCCGGACCACTCGCGGACACCCGCTGGTACGACGACATCCTGACCCGTGCCACCGCCGTCGTACCGCCGGCCAAGCTGGAGATGGGCCTTCCCGCGTACGGATGGGACTGGCCCGCGGAGAGCGCGAGCACGGCCGCCACCAAGCACGTCACCTGGAAGGAGGCGGAGGCGCTGCGCGCCCGGCAGGGCGCCCCCTACCGGTTCGACGAGGTCTCCGGCACCCCGTACTTCACCTATCTCGACGGCGCGGAGCACCGCGAGGTCTGGTACCAGGACGCACGCGGGATCGCCGCCCACCTGCCGGTGCTGCGCAAGCACGGCGTGACCGGAACCGCCCTGTGGGCGCTCAACTTCGAGGACCCGAAGATCTGGCCGGTCCTCGCCGGCGGCTGACGCGCCCCGTTACGGTGCCCCGGCCGGACTGCGCCGTGAAGGGGGCCGGAAGACTGCCGGACGCCATGGGCCAGGTACCGGTGGCGGCGCCGCGGCCCCGTTCGCGCCGACGGCTCGTTCATCGCTCGCATCCGATGCCGCCACAAGCCCGAAGGGCCATCGCACGCGGTACCGATACCAGGGGGCGCTGGTGCACCACCCTCGCCCCGGTGGCCACAGCCCTGGCCGAGCCGCCCTCCTGCTCCGGGACCGCCGCGGTAGGGGCCGGGGGAGCGGCCCCCTAGAGGAGATAGGGGCTCGGCGCCCGCCGGTGAGCCGGCACTGATCAGGTAGGGGTTGTCCGGCTACACCTTCGCCCCCGGGGATTTCGTCATGGAGATATGGGTGGGAACGACGCTGGAGTGCACCCTGCCGTCCGGCGGCCCCGTCCTGGCTGGCACCACCGTCGTCTAATCCGGCTGCTCGGGCCCGGGGGCGGGGGTTGCGCCTGCGGGCCCGGCCTTTGCCTCTCCCAGCAACGCCTCGACCACGCGCTCGAAGTGCGGCGCGACGCTCGCCATCGTGGCCCGGGAGAGCGTGTCGTCGCGCACCACCGACCGCAGCACGCTGATGCCCAGCAGCCAGGCGCTGAACAGAGCTGCGCGCAGATCGGCGTCTTCGCCGCGCACCTGCCGGCTGATGCTGTCGGTGTAGGTCTTGCACAACTGGTCACTCAACTCGGCGCGGATCGCGTCGTCGTTGGCCGAGCGAAGCATGGCGACGAAGGGGTGCTCACCCGCGGACTCCGGCCAGTCGTACTCGAGGATCGTCGCGAGCAACCGGGACGGCAGTTGCTCCGCCGGACCGTCCAGCACGGCCTCCGCCGCCAGCGCGTTCTCCGCCGAGGCCTCGTCGAACAAGGCGCGCTTCGAACCGAAGTACCGGAACACCAGGGACGCGTCGACGCCGACGTCCTGGGCGATCACGCGCACATTCGTTCCGGAATACCCCTCGCGGGCGAACCGCACTCGCGCGGCAGCCAGGAGCGCTGCCCGCGTGACCTCGCGGTTCCGCTTGCGGGGCGCCTCCCGGTCCCCGGGCGTGACGGTCATTGATGCCTCCCCACCGCGTAATCATCGTCTGTTGACATGGTACTCGGCCCTGGATAGCTTGAGTTAAGTCATCGATCGGTGACTAGTCCGTCATGCTCGTGCTCAATCAGCGGAGGTCCTCAGGGTGAAAGCGTTAGTCGTCTCAGGTGCCACGGACGGCATCGGCAAGGCCGTCGCTCTCGCTTTGCTGCGGCGTGGTCACGAGGTCGTCGCGCTGGGGCGCAACGCGGAAAAGGGCGCCACGCTGCTCGCCCTGGCTGAGGAACAGGGCGCGGCTGACCGCGTCCACTTCATCCGAACCGACCTGGCTCTGGTCGAGGAGACCCGCAAGGCCATTGCCCAGATCCGCTCCCAGTGGGGCAAGCTCGACGGGCTCGTCCTGTGTGCCCAGCACTTCCGTTCCGCCCGGCTGGTGACGGATGAGGGCTTCGAGAACAGCTTCGCGCTGTACTACCTGAGCCGTTTCCTCCTCAGCCACGAGCTGGCAGACCTGCTCGAGGCCGCTCCCGATCCGGTCGTGGTCAACGTGTGCGGTCCTGGCGTCGACTTCGGTGAGGTGCGCTGGAGCGACCTGCAGCGGGAGCGTGATTACTCCGGCATCGACGCCCTGATGCAGGGAAGCAGGCTCAACGACCTGCTCGGGGTGGGTTTCGCGCAGCAACACGCCGACAGCGCGGTCAAATACGTGCTGCTGAACCCGGGAGGCGTCCGTACCAGCTTCTCCGGGGAGTACGACTCCGTGATGGCCCAGCAGATCGAGGCCATGCGTGAGGCTGCGAAGCCGGTTGAGGAAGGCATCCTGCCGATCATGTCCGTTCTGGACACACCTCCGACCGCCGCGCTCTCCGCATCCATGATGGGAGAGCCGCTGGAGCTGACCGGCCCCGCCTTCGACCCCGATTCCGCGCGTCGTCTCCACGCCCTGACCGGCGAGTTGCTCGCCGGCTGAAAGGAGCCCCTCATCAACGCAGTTGTGGGCGATGACGAGAAGGCGAACCTTACCTTCGTCGACAAGTGGATCCGATTGCACAACACCGATCCGCAACGAATGGTGGACGAGTGCTACGCACCCGACGCGGTGATCGTCGTCCCCGGTGTCGAGGAGTTCGGTGTTGCGCGGTTGCGGGAGCTCGAAAGCGAAGGGGCGGCTCGTGCGGGCGGGCGCGAGACGCGTGCCGTGCGCGTGGTCTCGTCCGGTGACGTGGTGGTGGTCGAGGGAACCACCACCGAGAGCGCCGATGGGGACGGCGGCGCTGAGAGCGCTTGGTGTGTCGTCCTCACCATCAGGAATGGGCTCATCGTCTCGGACCACGCTTACCTGAACACCCACAGGCCGCATGCGTCCTGACGCGTGCGGGGCCGGCCCCGCTTCTCCGGGGGCCGGCCCTTGACCCTCCCGCTCCGGACCAGCCTCCGTCCTTCGCTCAGTCGAACGCCTCGTCCGTCGGCCGAGGAGCCAGGCCATCCGTGCACCATGCATTCTTCAGCCAGATGTGTTAGGCCGAATATCTTGCGCACGCTGTTCCTGTGATCGGGCTCCGGGCTTCCCAGCAGCGCCTTTGGTGCGCATCAACGCCGACGGAGACGGCGAGAATCTTACGTTTGGGGATGGCTGGTGGACAGCGACGCCCCCGCGGTCCTTCGAGTGTGTGTACGCTCCGAAACGCAGTGGGGGGACGGTCCCTTCCTGTCGATTCCTGACGGAGGTTCCGGGCGCGACTGAATTCCGGCGCATGGCGGGAAGCGCCAGGAGTATTGACGCGCGCTTGAGGCCGCTCTCCTCTGATGGTCTTCGTCCAGGAACCCGCATTGGGGTTCTGCGTCGTCAGGGGGTTGCTCTTGCTGGTCGAGCGCGAAGAGTACTTGCATCGATTTTCCACGAATGTCGAAAATCTTGCCGCCGGCAAAGGAAGTACGGTGGTCGTGAGCGGCCCCGTGGCCAGAGTGAACCGGATCATCCCCTTCGGGCATGGGCCATCCATGGGCGTCGTACCAGGCCGGGCGCGGTCGCCGGGGACAAGGCGTACGCCTCCCGGGCTGACCGGCAAGCTCGGCGGCATCTCTGTCAACGGCCCCGGCTGCCTTCCTCAAGAACCGGCTGCCGCCGACGAACGCGATCGGGGCGACGCAGCGTGACCAAGCACCCGGGAGTTTTCACAGGATCAGTCTTAGGCATGGCCCTCGGAGAAATCGTGCGAGCCCCGGAAGAACCAGTTGGCAAGATTCCCGATTCAGCCGATGCAGTCCTCGAAAGTAGGCTTCGGGGAAGTTCGGGGGGCGTGATGGATCACGACCCGTTACGTGCGCCCTGTACTGCGGGCCGCAGCGTTGACCATCGAATCCCGGTCGACCGGCCGGCCCGGCGGCGTTGCGACATGCGCGGGTGGCCGCGGATGTCTAGCGTCGACGGCATGAGCCATCCGCAGAGCTACGAGATCCTGCTCTTCCCGGAACCGGAGGAGCCCGTCACCGGGGCGCCCCCGCCCGGCACCGCCATCCGCTCCGCGGTCGTGGCGGCCACCGGGGACACGGGGGAGTCGGGCTATCCGCGCTACGCCGGGAACGGCATGGAGGCGGACATCGACCCCGCCTCGCACACCGTGGAAGCCCTGCTGGTGGACGGCGCGGAGCTGGACTACGGCCTCACGGCCAGGATCGCCGACCGCATCCGAGGTACGGAGGAATCCGAGGCGGAGCCGGCCGAGTCCGGACAGGCGGCTACGGAGAGCGCCGGGCAGGCAGGTACGGAGCCCGGGCAGCCGGGTACGGAGAGCGCCGGGACGGAGGAGGCCGGAGCCGGCACGGACGGCTGAACCGGACCGCCCCATGACGAGGGCCCGGCCGTCCTGGCCGGGCCCTCATCACGTCTGCCGCACATCCGCAGGGACTACTGAGGCTCCTGCTGTGCCTGGCCCTGCTGGGCCTGCTTCTGCTCCTCGACGGACTTGCGCACCTCGTCCATGTCCAGGTTGCGCGCCTGGCCGATGACATCCTCGAGCGCCGCCTCGGGGAGCGCCCCCGGCTGCGAGAAGACCGCCACGTTGTCACGGACGATCATCAGCGTCGGGATGGACCGGATCTCGAAGGCGGCCGCCAGCTCCTGCTGCGCCTCCGTGTCGACCTTGGCGAAGACCAGGTCGGGGTGGCGCTCGGAGGCCGAGTCGTAGACCGGGGCGAACTGCCGGCACGGACCGCACCAGGAAGCCCAGAAGTCGATCAGCAGGAATTCGTTGTCGCTCACGACCTGATCGAAGTTTTCCTTGGTGAGCTCTACGGTGCTCATACTCTGTTACCTCTTCCTGGGACCGTTCGGACCTGTCCGGCACAACGGTGACGTCACTT
Source organism: Streptomyces sp. NPDC102451 (assembly GCF_044765485.1). NCBI lineage: Bacteria > Bacillati > Actinomycetota > Actinomycetes > Kitasatosporales > Streptomycetaceae > Streptomyces > Streptomyces sp. NPDC102451. Next base: position 112,281 of record NZ_JBIWKD010000015.1, read on the forward strand.
GCGCTATTCCGCCTGCCCATGTGGCCGGTCCGCACACCCACGAGGACACTGTTCCCATGACTGATGATGAGGGTGTGCGGAACCGCGAGTACGACGTCGTGGTCATCGGGGCCGGCCCCGTGGGCGAGAACGTGGCGGACCGTGCCAGGGCCGCCGGGCTGAGCACCGCGGTGATCGAGTCCGAACTCATCGGCGGTGAGTGTTCGTACTGGGCGTGCATGCCCAGCAAGGCACTGCTGCGCCCGGTCGTCGCACGGGCCGACGCGCGTCGTGTTCCCGGGCTGAGCGGCTCGGTGCAGGGGCCGCTCGACGCGGACGCGGTCCTCGCCCACCGCGACGAGGAGACCTCCCACTGGAAGGACGACGGCCAGGTCGGCTGGCTGGAGAGCATCGGCGCTGACATCTACCGCGGCATGGGCCGGCTGACGGGCGTACGGCAGGTCTCCGTCACGGCCGCCGACGGATCCGAGCAGCACCTCACCGCGCTCCATGCCGTCGCCGTCTGTACCGGGAGCCGGGCCGTGGTCCCCGCTCTGCCCGGTATCGAGGACGTACGGCCGTGGACCAGCCGCGAGGCGACCAGTGCCAAGGAGGTCCCGGGCCGGCTCGTCGTCGTGGGCGGGGGAGTGGTCGGCGTGGAGATGGCCACCGTCTGGCAGGGGCTCGGCGCCGAGGTGACGATGCTGATCCGAGGCAGCCGCCTGCTCCCCAAGATGGAGCCCTTCGCGGGTGAACTGGTCGCCGAGGCGCTGACCGAGGCCGGCGCGCGGATCCTGACCGGGGTCTCGGCCACCGGCGTCCGGAGGGCGGGCCACGACGGGCCGGTCACCGTCGAACTCGACAACGGGGAAAGCCTGGAGACCGACGAGATCCTCTTCGCCACCGGCCGGGCCCCACGCACCGACGACCTCGGCCTCGACACCGTGGGCCTTAAGCCCGGCTCCTGGCTCTCCGTCGACGACAGCTGCCTGGTGGAGGGCAGCGACTGGCTGTACGCGGTCGGCGACGTCAACCACCGCGCGCTCCTCACCCACCAGGGCAAGTACCAGGCCCGCATCGCGGGAGCGGCGATCGCGGCCCGCGCGCAGGAAACCCCGCTGCTGGAGACCGACCGCTGGGGCGCGCACGCGGCCACCGCCGACCACGCGGCCGTCCCCCAGGTCGTGTTCACGGACCCGGAGGCGGCCTCGGTCGGGCTCACGCTCGCCGAGGCGGAAGCGGCGGGCCACCGGGTCCGCGCCGTGGACTACGACCTGGCCTCGGTCGCCGGGTCCGGCCTGTACGCGCAGGGGTACAAGGGCCGGGCCAGGATGGTCGTCGACCTGGACCGCGAGATCCTGCTCGGAGTCACCTTCGTCGGCCCCGGCATCGGCGAACTCCTGCACTCGGCGACGGTCGCCGTCGCCGGCGAGGTACCGATCGAGCGGCTCTGGCACGCGGTGCCCGCCTACCCGACGATCAGCGAGGTGTGGCTGCGGCTGCTGGAGGCCTACAGGGGTTAAGGAGCCACCGTTGAAGCTGCACCGGGGTGGAGGCAGTTCGGCAGATGTCCTGCTGCCGGCTCAGGACGCGGCAGGACATCTGCCCGCTCAACTCTGGAGCAGGTCCGCAGTGCTTCGCTCGGGTCCGCTCATCCTTCTCGCCATGTGTGCCTCCAGGTCGTCCAGATCTTTCCAGCTCCAGGCGCGAGCCGGGCTGCCGTCGGTCTCCAGCCCGAACGGTGCTCCCCATCGTGGTTCGCCGCGAGGCCTCTCCGGATCCGGGGGCCTGGCCACGAGCGACACCGCGGTTTCCGGACTCTCGGCGGCCTCAGCTTCCTCCGCCGCTCGTGGACGTGCCGAGAGCTCTGTGTGCGGCACCGCGCCCGTGAGTTCCGGGTGTGCGCCAGCTCGATCGATCAAGGCCTCGGCAGGTGCGTCCAGGTGTTGGCTGCGGAGCGTCTTGGGGAGACCGACCAGAACGTCTGAACGGGGATGCGCAGTTGCGATCGCGCGGCGGGCCAGCTGGTCCAGCGCATCCGACAGCCCATGCTGCCGCAGCGATCGCGCGAGGATGACCACCCCCGCGCCACGGGCGAGAGGGGCTTCGTCGACGGCATTCAGCGCGAACCGCCTCACGGTCTGAGGATCGCCGACCTGCGCGAGCTCGTCGAGGTACGCGGAGGTGTACTCGACGTCGTCGATTTCGATGTCCGGCAGGCTGCTCAAGAGGAGACGCCGGGCCAAGTCCTCCCTGCCGATGATGCGCAAGCCCCATACGAGCAGCACCACCTTCTTGACGGAGCCGATGGCGAGCTGCGCCAAGGGGTCACGGGCTAGCAGCGCGCCGAGGAGGTCGTCGAAGCCGCAGTTCTTCAGCTCCTCCAGCAGCCAGCCGACGGCTTCCGGATCTTCCAGAACGGCTCTGGGTACGGTTTGCTCAGCGAGCCGACGGCACGCAGCGGTCACCCCGAGGCACTGCAGCTCGTACAGGGCAGAGGCCACGAATTCGGTGTCCTCCGGATCAACGGCGTCGGCAACCCGGAGGGCGAGCAGATGCGCTGCTTCGACATGGTCCGCCATGAGTTCTTCCACCAGGCCCAGAAGCGACCGGAAGTCCTGGGACAGGTCGGCGTGCGTCGCAGCCGCAGAGGCCAGGGCTTCCCTGCCCTCGTGGAGGGGCGCACAGACGCGAAGCGCCGCGACGAGCACCCGCATTGCTTCCGGCTTCTCAAGAGGTGCGCCGCCGGCGAGGATTCTTTCGGTCAGAAGCGCCGCATGCCCTGTGTAGCCGGCTTCGAGCAGTTGGCCGAGTAAGGCGGACGCGCCGTGCTCGTCCGGCAGTCGTACGAGCGCCACCGGATCGAGGTCCATGAGCAGTCTTTCGTGTCCGAGATCGCGCAGAGCCAGAAGCAGCCGGCTGACCTCGTTTGCGTCGGAGAGGTCAACTTTCGCCACAGCTCTTGCCGCGATACGGAGGCCTGCGTCAGCTCCCTCACGCGCGAGTTCGCGCAGTCGGACGCGCATGTCCCAGCCCGACTCCCACCGGGCATGGTCTGCCATCCAGAGCGCCATCTCCTTTCGCCTGTGCGTTTCCTTCGGCGTAGCCAGCAGGAGGCCGATCCAACTCACGGGGTAGCCCGCCATCGTTGCTCGGCGCAACAACACCACCGCCTGCTTGGTGAAGTCCAACCTCCCCGCCTTGAGCGACAAGTGCATCAGCAAAGAAGGGTCGTTGGTGAACGCGGTCATGGCGTCCCACAACGCCGGGACCGGGACGGAGGCTCCTTCGGAAGCGACGACGTTCTGCTGCAGGTAGTCGGCCGGTTCGTACGTCGCCGTGCCCCCGGCGGTGTCGCGCAGGGCAACCAGCGCGGTGAGGGTATTCCTGATGTCGGTGCGGCGACCGTCGGCCCGCACACCCGTGGCGAGGGCGGTCAATGAGTCGTGAGCCCAGCCCGGTGCCGCAGGCCTGAGACGCGGCGGGAGGGCTGCGTTGGCGACATGCGCCAGCAGCTCTTCCGGCAGCGGCGCGTAGTGGCCGGCCTGCCGTGCCGCGATCGCGGCGGTGACGAGGGCGTGTTCGGCATGGGTGAAGTGGGAGCCGGGTCCCATGCTGTACGCGTCGAGGAGCTGGGGCCCACCACTGAGGTGCTGAACCACCCGTCCATCGGCCGCTCCAGCCCTTCCGGCCTGCCCCATGCGACGGTCCCCGCTGGACGCGGCAAGGCTCTTCCATTCCGAGCCCTCGGCCGAAGTCAACTCCGCCGGGACCGCGATCCGGTGGGTGACCGGGGCGTCGAGGAGCGCGCGGACGTGGCTGCGAGCGTCCCCCGACACCGAAGGGCGGATCAGTTCCTCCCAGTACGGGAACGTCCACAGGGTGCCGACGACGGTGATACCGGTCCGGGTGATCAGGAGCTCGCGCAGGGCGGCGGCGGACTCCTCGGAGCGATCACCGTAGAGGAAGCGCTGCGCCTCGTTGAGCCAGAGCACTTCACCTGGTACGACACGACCGTCACCGAGCAGATCCCCCAGCGCGGCAGCGTGCGTGGGCCGCCACAGAGGGCGGTCGGGGGCCAGCCGGAGGAGCGCTTCGAACAGTGCCCGGGTCTTGCCCGTGGACGAGTCACCTGTGAGCACGACGAAGCAGGACTCAGCCCCGTCCAGTGCAGGGACAAGCAGTCGCTCCAGCTCCCGATCGTGCGGACGAGCGAGGTAGGGAGTGAGGGAGGCCTCCTTTCTGAAACTGCTCCGGACGACGCGCGCTGTGCTCTCAGCGGCGTCGTCCGAGTCGTTCGTGAGGAACGGGGCCTGCTGCACTTCGAGCAGAGCCGGCCCCGCGACCTGGACGCTGCCCGGACCGACGGATGAGGCCGCAGACGCGCCGGCAGCGTCGACCACGGGTGGTCGCGTGGCTCTGTGCCAGAAATTTCGGAGCTGCTCGCAGGTCTCCGGGTTCGCGCCCGCGGCCCGCGCGATGGCCGTCACGGTTCGCAGGCTCGGTGCCCGGTGACCGTCGTTCAGGGCCTGGCTGATCGTGGTGGGTGCCAAAGGCATCCCCGCGGCGACGCTGCGCGAGACGATGTCCTTCCGCGTGTACCCCTGGCTGCCAAGGGTGTCGCGCAGTTTCTCGCGCAACGCGGCCAGGGCCGCCGCACGGTCCGAGGCGTCGTCGCTGGTCGGCATGCACCCTCCCTGCGGCCTGGGCGGCCGCGTGACCACCGGTCGGGGACCCATGGGCCGAGCGGTTCGGCATTGTTCATTGTTGTTCGCTCGAACCCCGGTGTACGGCTGATCAGCCAATCTCGCCCCGTCCGCATGATGTTCCTGCGAGGAGATGCCAAGGTGCCGCTCGAAGCCGTTGTCGTACTGATCGTGGTCACCGTTGCACTTGTGCTGTTGATCGCGGTACTGAGCGCTGTCATGGCAGCGCTGCTCGCCAGCCGGTCCGGGGCACCGATCTCCTCAGCCCTCCTCCAGGGAGGTATGGCCTTCGGCGCCGCCCTTTCGCTGCTCGCTCTCCTCGCTTCCACGATCGCGGGGCTGCTCCCCTGACTCTCCGCGCGGAAACGACGGGGCAGCCCGACGGGCAGGTGGTTCGGTGGTGTTCTTGGCAGTACGCCGGCAGCGCGGGGCCGAACGAGTGCTCCCCCGAGCGGTGCGCGTGCCTCACATGTCCGTTGTCGCCATCCATGTCAGCCTCGTCCTGGGCGGGACATGATCTTACAAGCGGCGAAAATCTCAGCATCGACAATCCGTGGCGGCTCGCATGATTGACCTTTACGCGATCGGTTCCAGGCATCCGGGCACCGATCCCACCTGGACCACCATTGATGTCCAGGGCGCCGTGAACCAGCAGTCCATCGGGACGACGAAGGAACTCGCCGGGCTGACCTACAACCCGTCGACGCAGCTCTACTACACCGTGGCACCGGCCAATGGAGCCGGTCCGCTCCTGTGCAGCCTGAGCACAGGAGGAACACTGCAGACCGTGGCTCCGGTAGGCGCGAAGCTGAACGGCGGAATCGCCTACCGCGGCCCGGACAACTGCTTCTACGCGGTCGCGAACGGCTCCGACGGAATCGCCAGGTTCCATCAGGTCACCATGGGCGGCGGGACCTCCGAACTCTTCTCGGTCGCCCTCGGGGTGGTCAACGGTCTGGCCTACGTACAGGCAACCGACACGTTCTACGCCCTGGTCACGCACGACGACTTCACCTGGTTCTACTCGATCAAGCTGAGCGGAATTGTGACCAAGCTCTTCGGTGCGGGACTGCGCGTGTTCGGCGGTCTGTGCCACTCGCCGTCAGAAGACCGCTTCTACTTCGTGGCAAACCAGGCCGACGGCTTCTCCCGGCTGTGGACACTCGCGCTCAACGGCAGCGTCGTCGACCGGATGGGCCTCGGATTCCGGTTCAACCACGCCGGGATCAGCATGTCCCCGTGGTTCGGCGGGTCCGTGAACATCAAGAGTCCGCTGGAAGGAGAGCGTTTCGTCAGCGGCGAGAACACCGTGCTCGACGCCGGCATCCTCAGTACTACCGGGCCGTCCTGGAACAGCGACGGCATCACCTGGGAGTCGGACCGTGACGGCCTGCTCGGCACGGGGGCGCCGACCGTCACGTTGTCACCCGGAACGCATGTGATCACCGCTTCCAAGGAGCGCCTGAAGCGGAGCGTAGGCGTCCGTGTATTCGCCGATCTGTGGGAGCTGTACCGGGCGGCACCGGCGCAGGCGGAGATCGACCGCGTGCTCGGCGACTTCACGTTCGTCTGGGTGGACGGCGCTGCGGGTGATCCGACCCGGCAGTGGGCTTCGTACCCCGGCTATCCGTTCGCCCAGACCTCCCCGAACCCGTCGCGGACCGCTGTCGTCTGCAAGCTCGACGCGCTCCGGCATCAGCGGTTCCTCCAGCCCCTTCCCTTCGGAACGGCCCAGAGCGCCTACGAACAGGTGCGGCTGAACACCCACACCGTCCGCGTCTCGCTGGATACCACGGGCAACTCGGCAGGCGGCGGCGTGATGAACCTCGACCGCACGTTCACGCTGTGGTCGAACAACCCGGCGCAACCGACCGTGGCGACCCCGTACATCCACTCGCTGTACCTGTTCATTCACGAGGCCCGCCACAGCGAGCCAGGCGATCCCGGGCACACCTCATGCACCGCCTGGACAGGCGCCGCCGGGACTCCGAACGGTATGGACGCGCAGTTCGACCCCGGCAGCGGCTTCACACGTGCCGCGCTCTACCTCATGTGGATCTACAAGTACGGCCGCTACGACCCCGCATCGATCCGCACGGAGGCGAAGGCCCTGGCTGCGACCCTCAAGGATCGCTTCTGCGCGCATCCCACGAGCGCGAACCCCCTGGTGAAGGCGCTGCTCGCCGAATTGTGGAACGCTTAGCAAGAAGTCAGTACCTTGATGACGGAGCTTTTTCGTTCGTCGGGACCTGCGACCACCGCTGCCGGGCGCCCGGCAGCACCGGGTCGGCCCGTGACTTGGCGCCCGGCGGGTCCTCGTCTGCTGGAAGGGCCCTGTTGCCTGACCGTTCAACGCCGCACCCGGGGACGGCGACTGGGTGCACACCTGCCAGTTGCTCTCCATGAGAACCATTCGGCCCTCCGCTGCATCGGTTGTCGTGATCGAGGTACCCGAGTCCAGGGCGCCGCGGGCTGCCCTGACGGACTTCCCAACCAGGTTCGGCATCTTCCCGCCCGCCGCTTCCGGGGCCTTGGCATCAGCGGCAGGGCAGGTCTCCTCGAGCTTCACCGCACCTTCGCCGCACCGGCCGAAGGCCCGAGTACGTCGAGTACGAGGGTCTCCGGCCGACACGCCGTCAGCACGCACCGGACGCCGTTCCCTTACGGAATACGTTGCCTGCCGCGGCACCAGTCCGCGTCAGGCGGACGGGGCCTCGGTCCTGGCGGGGGTTGCCAGGACCTCGCCCTCGTCCAGGGCGACGTCCTTCGTCTCCTTGCCGATGAGGAGGGCGGTCAGGGTGAGGACGGCCATCACCGAGAGGTAGACGCCGACCAGCCACGGGGAACCGTCGCCGGCCTCCCAGAGGGCGACCGCGACGAATGGGGCGACGGCCGCGCCGAGGATGGAACTGACGTTGTAGGCGATGCCGGAGCCGGTGTAGCGGACGCTGGTCGGGAAGAGTTCCGGGAGCATCGCGCCCATCGGTCCGAACGTCGTGCCCATCAGGGTGAAGCCGAGGACCAGCCAGAGAACCACGCCGAGCGTGCCCAGGTTGATCAGCGGCACCCAGACCAGGCCGAAGACGATGATGCCGACGGTGACCCAGGCGAGGGTCTTGCGGCGGCCGTACTTGTCCGCGAGCGGGCCGGAGATCAGGGTGAACGCGGCGAAGAACAGCACACCGAAGATCATCATCAGGACGAACGCGGTGTAGCTGTAGCCGAGGCCCGGGACGTCCGCGTCCTCGGCGGTGCGGCCGTAGCTGAGCGAGAACGTCGTCATCAGATAGAAGAGGACGTACGTCGCCAGCATCGCGAAGCTGCCGAGGACCAACTGCTTCCAGTGGTGGCGGAAAACGGTGGCCAGCGGCAGCTTGCGGACCTTGCCGGTCTCCTGCGTCTTCGCGAAGACCTGCGACTCGACCAGGCGCATGCGTACCCACAGACCGATCGCGACCATGACAGCCGAGAACAGGAACGGGATCCGCCAGCCCCAGCTCTGGAAGGCGTCGGAGGGCTGCGAGGGGTCGGCGCCCGCCGCGGAGGGCAGCAGCGCGCCGATGACCAGGAAGAGGCCGTTGCCGATGATGAACCCGAGCGGGGCGCCCAGCTGCGGGAACGTGCCCCACAGGGCGCGCTTTCCGGCGGGTGCGTTCTCGGTGGCGACCAGGGCCGCGCCGCTCCACTCGCCGCCGAGCGCGAAGCCCTGTGCGAGCCGCATCAGCACCAGCAGTGCCGTGGCGACCCAGCCGGCTTGCGCGTACGTCGGCAGAACGCCGATCAGGAAGGTGGCGATGCCCATCGTGAGCAGCGAGGCCACCAGGGTGCCCTTGCGGCCGAGGCGGTCGCCGAGGTGGCCGAAGACGATCGCGCCGATCGGGCGGGCGACCATCGCCGCGCCGAAGACCGCGAAGGAGGAGAGCAGGGCTGTGGTCGCGTCGCTGCTCGGGAAGAAGAGTTTCGGGAAGACCAGGACCGCGGCGGTCGCATAGACGTAGAAGTCGTAGAACTCGATCGTCGTGCCGATGAGGCTGGCGATCAGGACGCGGGACCGCGAGTTGACGGGCGCGGCCTCGGCCGGGGAATGCGACGGGGTCTGGGCAGGTCCGGTAGTGGGAGCGTACATCTCTGGGACTTTCCCACGAGGGCGGAGTGCGGCCGTCGACGTGGAGAGCCGACGGTCCCGCACGGCGGCGCAGGTCTCCCTCGTGGCAAGGCCGCGCGACCCGGTGCGGGCGCCGTAACGATCTCACGCATCTCACGGACCGGTTATGCATCGTCCAGAATATGGGATCACGGAACCTGTCGCGGGGCGGCGCCGGCCAAGCCGGCCGCGCCCCGGGCTGTCCCCTCGCCACGCCCCACCTCCCCGGCTCGGAGAGTGCTCAGTCGACACAGAACTCGTTGCCCTCGATGTCCAGCATCGGGATGCACGACTCGTTTTCCTCATCGGCATACAGTGTTTGCACATGGGTCGCGCCGAGCGCCACCAGTCGTGCGCACTCGGCTTCGAGCGTGGCGAGGCGCTGGTCCCCCACGAGCCCGGTGCCGACCCGGACATCGAGATGCACCCGATTTTTGACGATTTTGCCTTCGGGGACACGCTGGAAGTACAGGCGCGGGCCCACGCCTGAGGGATCACTGCAGGCAAACCACGATCCCTGCTCCTCAGGAGGCAGGGTTCGGTTGAAATCGTCCCAGGAGGTGAACCCCTCCGGTGGCGGCGGTGTGACGTACCCCAACACGTCGCACCAGAAGCGAGCGAGGCGCTCGGGTTCTGCGCAGTCAAAGGTGACTTGGAACTTCTTGATTGTGGGCATCGGCGCACCGTACCGCGTACGAGGGGGACCCTGACGCTCATTTCCACAGGCGGATCCGCCCGCCACCCGTCGCATCCTGGGGCCGCCTTGGACACCGGCTGATCAAACCGGATGGTCCACGAGAACCATGCGATTGTGGCGGAGGTGCATCCCAGTGGTTTCCAGAAACCAGTCCTGGCCAATCACCTTCTGATGGCCGTGCCCGGGAGGAACGAGGTGGTGATGTGAGGGCCGGCTGTCTCACGACGGCGGAGAGGACGTCGTCACGGCGTCGACGTCGGCGGCGGTCTCGCCGAAGCCGTTGACGGCGGGGTACCGGTAGTCGCCGAGGCGCAGCACGAGGGCGGCGCACAGGAGCAGGACGGCGGTCAGCGCGGCCGCGGCGCGCAGCGTGGCGTTCGCGGATGCGTAGCGCATCTGTCCGGCAGTGGTGTCACCCGTCAGGACCGCGCTGAAGGAAGCCCGCCGCTTCTCCAGCCGCTCGCGGTAGTCCGGCCGGCCCGCACCCGGTCGGCGTGGCGGTGGTGCACGCTCCCACGACGGCAGGGAGGGTGCCACCGCCGCCGGCCTGTGCCCCCGGCCGGGCATGCGCGATCATGACCGGAATGGACACACGATTCCTCGGCATCGCCGATCTGACCGAAGCACCGTCCGTGGCGGTCGTGGTCGACGTCATGCGTGCCTTCACCGTGGCTGCCTGGGCCTTCGCCCAGGGAGCGGAGAAGATCGTTCTTGCTGGGTCGCTGGACGAGGCCCTGGCGCTCAAGGAGCGCCACCCGGACTGGGCGGCGCTCAAGGACGGCCCGGCCGCGCCCGGGTTCGACCTGGTCAACTCGCCGGGAATGCTGCGGTCCGCCGCTCTCGGCGGACGGACCGTCGTGCAGAAGACCACGGCAGGGACGGTCGGGGCCCTCGCGGTCAAGGATGCCTCGCTCGTCCTGTGCGCCGGCTTCGTGGTGGCGGAGGCGACGGCCCGGCTCCTGCGGACGCGCGGGAGCGACGGGGTCACGTTCGTGGTCACCGGCGAGGACGGGCAGGCCGACGAGGATCTGGCGTGTGCTCAGTACATCGCCCGGAGGGCCACCGGAGGGGTGACGGACGCCGCGGAGTTCGTCCGCCGTGCTGCCGAATCGCGCGCCGCGGCGGAACTCGCGGAGGGGGTGCGTCAAGGAGTCCACCCCGATGACGTCGCGCTCTGCCTCGAGGTCGACCGGTTCCCCTTCGCCATGGTGGCGGCCCCGGAAGGCCCGCTCATGGTGCTGCGTCCGCACACGACGTCTTCACCGGCCGCACCGGCCGACGACCCGGCCGTGTGACGGGCCCGACGCGTTAGTCCAAGACCCGCTCCTCCTTTGTCCATGGGCGCGTTCACCCCCGAGCCGCGATCTTGGCGTGCACGGATGCCGTCCAGCGTCAGGAGAGCGAGCATGCACGCACAAGATCCCGGACCGAGCCGCAGGACCGTGGTGGCCGCCACCGCGCTGGCGGGGGCGGGACTGGCCCTCGCGGGCCCCGGTGCCGCGTTCGCGGCGCAGCGGGAGACCGTGCTGCGCTCCCGCGAACTGGAGGTGCGCGTCGACCCGGACTTCCCGCGCATCGTCTCGTACACCGACCGCGCCGGCGGCGCCGTCCTCCACGGCCAGGAGGACCCGGTCACCTCGGTCCTGATCGACGGCACCGCCCGTACCCCACGGGTGACCTCGCGCTCCGGCCGCGACAGTGCCTCGTACACCCTCACCTTCGACGGCGGCACCGAGATCAGGGTCGAGATCCGGGTCACCGGGCGCCGGGTCGACTGGCGGGTCACCAGGATCACCGACACACCGGCCCTGCGTGTCGGCACGCTCCAGATCCCGTCGCTGGCCTTCCTGTCGGTACGCAGCGACCAGCCGGGCGCCGCCCTCCTCGCCGCCCGGATCCAGCTCGACAAGGCCACCAGTGGTGACACGCTGGTGGAGCTCACCCCCGGCACCGCGCCCGACGCCGCACCGGTGGGCTGCGCGTACGCCGTCCTCGCGCACGACCGGCTCGGCGGCGCCGTCGAGACCAACACGACGTACGACAAGCCCGACAGCGTCCCCGGCGCCACCTGGGAGAACGGACGGCTGTGGCGGCAGAGCGTCAAGAAGGACGGCTACGTCAAGGCGCAGCTCACCTGCGGGCAGTGGACGCACCGTGCCGCGACCGCGCCCGTGGACGCCACCGAGCCACTCCCGTACGCCACCGTCATCATCACCGGTGACCGCAACGGCGACGGGGTGGTGGACTGGCAGGACGCCGCCATCGCCTTCCGCGACATCATGGCCGACCCGCTGGGCGCCGACGAGCAGCACCTGCGCGTCGTCCCGCACATCCCGTTCAACTTCGCCAGCCAGGCCACCAATCCGTTCCTCGCGACACTCGACAACGTCAAGCGGATCTCCCTGGCGACGGACGGCCTGCGCCAGTACACGCTCCTCAAGGGCTACCAGTCGGAGGGCCACGACTCCGCCCACCCCGACTACGCGGGCAACCACAACGAGCGCGCGGGCGGCCTGAAGGACCTCAACACCCTCGTACGCGAGGGCCGCCGGTGGGGGAGCGACTTCGGCGTTCATGTGAACGCCACCGAGTCGTACCCCGTCGCGAACGCGTTCTCCGAGACACTCGTCGACAAGAACAACGAACAGTGGGACTGGCTCGACCAGAGCTACCGCATCGACCAGCGGCGCGACCTCGTGTCCGGCGACATCATCAAGCGCTTCCAGGACCTCAGGGACGAGACCGACCCCGCCCTGAACATGCTCTACATCGACGTGTTCCGCGAGTCGGGATGGACCTCCGACCGGCTCCAGCGTGCCCTGCGGGACCAAGGGTGGCAGGTCACCACCGAGTGGGGCCACGGCCTCGAACGCTCCTCCCTGTGGTCCCACTGGGCCACCGAGACCGACTACGGCGCCGACACGTCCCGGGGCATCAACTCCCGGCTGATCCGCTTCATCCGCAACCACCAGAAGGACGTCTTCGCCGACAAGTGGCCGACGCTCCTGGGCATCCCGCGCACCGGCAACTTCGAGGGCTGGGTCAACAAGACCGACTGGAACACCTTCTACGAGCAGATCTGGACCGACAGCCTGCCCGCCAAGTACCTCCAGGCGTACCCCGTCAGAACCTGGGGCGCCCACGAGATCACGTTCTTCGGCCCGACGAAGACGTCCGTGGACGACACCGAAGGTACCCGCCGCATCATCACGGACGGCCGGGTGGTGTACGAGGCGGGACGCTACCTGCTGCCCTGGGAGCCGCGCGAGGCCACCGACCCCGACCGGCTCTACCACTACAACCCGGCGGGCGGCAGCACCACCTGGCAGCTGCCGCGCGGCTGGGCCGGCCGGTCGAAGGTCGCCGTCTACCGGCTCACCGACCAGGGACGGGCCGGCCTCCGTGAGGTGCCCGTCCGCTCCGGCCGGGTGACGATCGAGGCCGAGGCGCAGCAGCCGTACGTCGTCCACCGCACCCGGATGCCCGCGAACCAGGACCCGAAGTGGGGGCAGGCCACACCGCTGCACGACCCGGGCTTCAACTCCGGCTCCCTGGACGGCTGGAACGTCAGCGGTCCGGCGTCGGTGGAGCTGAGCGCCCTCGGCGACTACGAACTGGTCATCGGCGCCGGTGCGGCGGCGTCCGTCGGCCGGCGGCTCGCCCGCCTCGCACCGGGCACCTACGCCGCGTCCGTGCAGGTGGAGGTGGGAGCCGAGGCGGGGGAGAGGCGACGGGCCGCGCTCACCGTGCGCACCGCCGACGGAACCACCGCCGAGAACTGGACGGACTCCTCGACCGCGGTCAACCTCGTCGCGGCCGACCGCAAGCACGACACCCGCTTCCAGCGCATGTTCACGTACTTCACCGTGCCGGCCGGCGGAGGCCCCGTGGACCTCACGCTGAGGGCCGGGGCGGGGAGCGCCAGGGTCCGCTTCGACAACGTGCGGATCGTGGCCGCGCGGCGCACCACCAGGGCCGGAACCGTGGCCTTCGAGGACTTCCAGCACGTGCCCCAGGGCTGGGGAGCCTTCGTCAAGGGCGACGCGGGCGGCTCGACGGACCCGCGCACCCACATCGCCCAGCGGCACGCCCCGTTCACCCAGCGCGGCTGGAACGGCAAGACCATCGACGACGTCGTCGACGGGACCCAGTCGCTCAAGTCGCGTGGTGAGAACGACGGCCTCGTCCACCGCACCGTGCAGCACACCGTCCGCTTCGAACCGGGCAAGCGCTACCGGGTCACCTTCCGGTACGAGAACGAGAAGGCCGGCCAGTACGCCTGGATCACCGGTGTCGACGCACCGGCCTCCCGCGAACTCGAACGCCGGGACCTGCCCGTCGCCACCTCTCCGGCCGTACTGACCTACGAGTTCACCGCGCCGCCCGAGGGCGAGACCTGGGTCGGCCTGCGCAAGACCGGGGACGACGGCACGGCGGAGTTCGTCCTCGACTCCTTCGAGGTGCGCGAGGTGTGACGGACAGCTGAGCGCAGCCGCGTGTGAGCGGTGACGACACGGAGGGCCGGTCCTGACGAGGACCGGCCCTCCACGTGCCACTCAGCTGAGCGTCAGCAGATGTGCGCCGGAGCGCTCCAGTTCCAGGACCCACACCTCGTTCGCGCCCTCGCGGAGCAGGGGGCCGGGAACGTACAGGGACTTCTGGGGGCCCACGCCCCAGTAACGGCCCAGGCAGAAGCCGTTCACCCACACGAAGCCGCGCTCCCAGCCCGGCAGCGCGATCCCGGCGTCACCCGCCCCGCGCACGTCGAACGTGCCCCGGAACAGGCCCGCGGCGCCCGCCTCCGGGGAACGGAACGGCACCTTCCCGAGGGGGTCCTCGCCCTCGAACGCGTCCAGGGCCAGCCCTCGTGCCCGTACACCGTGCAGATACTGCCGCTCGTGCAGGATGCCGCCCGTGATCCCCTTCGGCTCGGCGAGGCGCGGCCCGTAGTTGACCCGGCCCAGCGACTCCACCCACAGCTCCACCGCGGCCGGCCCCGCGAGGGGCTCCTCCAGCGCCGTGTACGAACCGGCCTCGGCCGGGCCGCCGCCCAGCACCCCCGCCCGCACGCCGTCGACGTACACCACCGCCCGGTCCCGCAGCCCGGTCACCCCCAGCGGATACGGCTGACGCGGCCCCGGCACCTCCACCCGGTAGCGGACCAGCCCCCGGTCCACGCCCAGCTCCTCGAACGTCGGCGGCATCGCCCACTCGGCCTCCGGACCGCCGAGGGTGTCCATGACGTCACCCAGCGGCGCCCACTCGACGAGCTCCGCGTGCACGGGAGCCGCCAGAACGGCAGGCGGTTCCGGTACGTCGGGTAGCGGGTCACCGTCCTCCCGGTAGGCGGACAGGACGTCCCGGAACAGCCAGAACTTCTCCGTCGGGCGGCCGTACTCGTCGATGGGTGCGTCGTAGTCGTACGACGTCACCACCGGCTGGAGCTCCCCGCCGTGCAGGGCCCCGGCACGGTTCGCCCCCGACCAGCCGCCGAAGTTCGTACCCCCGTGCGCCATGTAGATGTTGACGGACGCGCCGCACCGGAGGATCTCCTCCAACGCCGAGGCCGCGTCGGAGGGATCCCGCACCACCGGCTCCGCGCCCCAGTGCCCGAACCACCCGCACCAGAACTCCATGCACATCAGGGGCCCGTCCGGGCGGTGCCGGCGCAGCGTCTCGAAGCCCTCCCGGGCCCCCGAGCCGAAGTTCGCCGTGGCCAGCACGCCCGGTACCGAACCACCCGTCAGCATGTGGTCCTCCGGCCCGTCGGACGTGAACAGCGGCACCGTCACACCGAGCTCACGCAGCAGCTCACCGAGCCGGCCCAGATACACCTGGTCGGAGCCGTAACTGCCGTACTCGTTCTCGATCTGCACCATGACCACCGGGCCGCCCCGGTCGATCTGCCGCCCCACCACCTGCGGCAGCAGCCGCCGGAACCACTGCTCCACCTGGCCGAGGTACTCCGCGTCGCGGGTCCGGACCCGGGTGCCCAGCGCCCCCGTCAGCCAGTGCGGCAGACCGCCGTTCTCCCATTCCGCGCAGATGTACGGGCCCGGCCGTACGATCGCCCACAGCCCCGCGGTCCCCGCCGCGTCCAGGAACCGCCCCAGTGCCTCCACGTCGCGGTGGCGCCCCTGCTCCGGCTCGTGCAGGTTCCACGGGACGTACGTCTCCACACAGTTCAGCCCCATGGCACGCAGCATCGCCAGCCGGTGTCCCCACTGGCCCTCGTGCACCCGGAAATAGTGCAGGGCGCCCGACAGCAGCCGTACGGGCCGCCCGTCCAGCTCAAAATCCCGCTCGCCCACCGCGAAATCAGCCACGGTTCCCGCCTCTCGTTCCACCACCACCCCACCTCACCCCCTGGCGGCGAAGCGGTCCATGGACAAAGATCAGCGCTGTTTGGACACAACGGAACGCCGACGGCCGGGCGGGGAGGAAACGGAAGCGGATGTATCACACCTGGATGCGCTATTTCACGCCGAGCCCCACGCACCACAAGCTGGGCCTGGTCTGCCTCGGGGTCGGCCTCCAGCACGGCACGCTGCCCACGGTGGGGCCCCGCACGCTCGACCACCATGTCGCCGTCGTCATCAGCGCGGGCAGCGGCTGGTACCGCGGCACCGACGGCAGGCGCACCCCCGTGACCGCCCCCGCCCTGATCTGGCTCGTGCCGGGCATCCCGCACCACTACGGTCCCGACCCCGCCACCGGATGGGACGAGAGCTTCGTCGACTTCACCGGCCCGGCGACCGCCCCGTACACCGAACTCGGCTACATCGAGCCCGACCGGCCGGTCGTCCCCCTCGCGGACACCGCGCCGGCCCGCGCCGCCGTGAGCCGCATCGCCCGCGCCGCCCGCCTGGGCAACCCGCTCCTCGAGGTCGAGACCGGCGCCGCCGTGCACGAACTGCTGGTCGCCCTGCGCCGCTCCCGGGCCGATGTCGGAGCCGACGGCGACCCCGTGCTCAACGCCCTGGCCCGCGACGCCTTCCAGCCACTGTCCGTCGCCGAACACGCCTCCCGCCACGGGATGACGCCCGCCGAACTGCGCGCCGCCGTACGCCGTGTCGCCGGATGCAGCCCCAAGGACTACCTCCTCGGCATCCGCCTCGGCCGCGCCAAGGAACTCCTCGCCGGTACCGAGCTCCCCGTGTCCGCCGTCGCCCGCCGCGTCGGCTACGACGACCCCGCCTACTTCTCCCGGCTCTTCACCCGTCGCGTGGGTACGGCGCCCGTCCGGTTCCGCGACCAGCAGGGCCGAGCGGTCCCCGGCGGCTGGAGCAACCGGATCCCGGATCCCGAACACCCACCGACCATCGTCACCCCGCCTGCGTGACCCCGGCGGCGTCGACCACAGCCCGGGCGAACGCGGCCGGCGCCTCCTGGGGCACGTTGTGGCCGATCCCCGTGAGCGTGCGGTGCTCGTAGGGACCGGTGAAGAAGTCCCGGTAGGAGGAGCCGTCGCCGGGAGCCGTGAAGGGGTCGCGCTCCGCGTCGAGCGTGATCGTCGGGGTGGCGATGCGGGGGCGGGCGGCGAGCTTCCGCTCGTAACGGTCGTAGCGGCGTTCGCCGTCGGCGAGGCCGAGGCGCCAACGGTAGTTGTGGATGACGATGGAGGCGTAGTCGGGGTTGGTGAAGGCGGCGGCGGTGCGTTCGAAGGTGGCGTCGTCGAAGTTCCAGGTCGGTGAGACGGTGTCCCAGACCAGGCGGCACAGGGCGTCGCGGTCGTCCGGTGTCTCCATGGCGGTGCGGCCCCGCTCGGTGGAGAAGTAGTACTGGTACCACCAGTTGTGCTCGGCCGCCGGCGAGATCGGTGTCTTCTGCGCCTCGACGTCGGTGATGAGGTACCCGCTCACCGAGACCAGAGCCGTGACGCGCCGGGGCCACAGAGCGGCGATGATGTCGGCGGTGCGGGTTCCCCAGTCGAAGCCGGCGAGGACGGCCTTCTCGATCCTGAGGACGTCCATCAGGGCGATGATGTCGAGGGCGATCGCCGACTGCTGGGCGTTGCGGACCGTCCGGGAGGACAGGAACCGCGTCGTGCCGTGACCACGGAGGTACGGGACGATCACCCGGAAGCCCTGAGCGGCCAGGATCGGCACGACATCGACGTAGCTGTGGATGTCGTAGGGCCAGCCGTGCAGGCAGATGACCACGGGGCCGTGCTGCGGGCCGGCCTCGGCGTAACCGACGTCCAGCACTCCCGCCCGCACCTGCTTCAGGCCGGTGAACGATGTGGCGGGGGGCGGCACGGGCGGAGCCGCGGGCCCGGGTGACGCACCGGCTGTTGCCTCCGCCGCCGAGGCGTTCCGCAGACCGGCCAGTGACATGGCGACCGCACCCGTACCCATGCCGGCGGCCTTGCCGAACACGCGCCTGTTGATCATCCGAGTGACCTTCCTCCGTCGAGTGATGACGCCCCCGTCGTGCGCCGCCCGGTGACCCTGGCACAGCTTTGCGTCACCGGTCAAGGTGGTGATGCATTGGAGTGAGTGGAAGTCGTCTGTCCCTTTTACGCCCATTGGGGAGGGGTTGGCGAGCATGCGTCACCGTCTTGACCGGTGACGAAGGAAAGGGCACTCTGGGTGGACCGAGTCGTTGTGGCGCAGTCCGCCACCGGATGAGCGGAGACCGACCGTGAGGAACGAACAGGCCTCGGCCGACCACATCGCGGCGGCGGAGCGGCATGCCCGTTTCGGGAAGCTGCCCGACCGCATCTCCCACGACCGTCTGATCGAGGAGAAGGCGGTCGCTCCGGACGCCGGGGCGGGCGCCGTGTACGACCCGGAGGGTTCGTGGAACCGCTTCTCCTGCCTGGCCCTCGACCTGGGCCTCTAGCCGCACCGCCCCACGTGGTCGGGAGCCGGTGTGCGGCGGTGACGGGTGACGCTCCTTGTGGCCTCCAGGCGTCACCTGTCAGGATGGTGATGTGAACCTCGATCATGTCTTCGTCTGCGGGAACCCTGCCCTCGATTTCGCCGCCACTCTCCGGGCGCGCCGTTCGGTGCGCTTCGAGATGTTCGTGACGCCGGAACGGCTGGGTGCCTGGTACGAGGAATCCGGCGTCGTCGATGCGATCACCCCTGGTGCGGACGGTGACGTGGAGCAGGCGAAGGCCGTGCGTGAGGCCGTCTACGAGCTGGTCACGGCGCGCCGTCTCGGGCAGGAGTTCGGTGAGGATGCGCTCGCGGTGGTGAACGACGCCGCGCGCAAGCCCGCCGCCGTGCCGCAGCTCACCCGGACCGGGCGCCGGACCGTGGCGACTCCGGAGCATGCCCTGTCGACCGTCGCCCGGCTCGCCGTCGAGCTGCTCAGCGGGCCGGATGTGCCCTTGATGAAGGAGTGCGGCAACCCGGAGTGCACCCGCGTCTACATCGACCGCTCCCGCGGCATGCGCCGGCAGTGGTGCGGCATGGACTCGTGCGGCAACAAGATCAAGGCGGCGGCCTACCGTGCACGTAGGAAGAGCGCGCCCACCGCGTCCGCCCGCTGAGCACGCCCGGCACGGACGTGTCCCCCGCGGGGGCCGCTGCTAGCCTGCGCCCATGATCAAGGGGAGATCATCCGGGCGGGCGGCTCGCATGGTGGGAGGCAACAGGCCGGAGCGCGTGCTGATCCTGGCCAGCTTCGTGAACCGGGTCGGCAACGGGCTCTTCAACACGGCGTCGGCCCTCTACTTCACGTTGGTCGTGGATCTGCCGGCGGTGCAGGTGGGCGCCGCCCTCACCGTCGCCGGCCTGATCGGCCTGCTCGCGGGGATCCCGGGCGGTCACCTGGCCGACCGGCGTGGGCCGCGCACGGTCATGATGCTCGCTCTGACGGTTCAAGCAGTGTCGATGTCCGCTCTCGTGCTCGTCGAGAGCTGGGCCGCCCTCACGGTCATCGCCACCGTCGACCAGCTTGCCGCAGCCGCCGGCGGCGCCGCCTGGGGAGCCCTCGTGGTCCGGGTCGGCACGGACCGCCCGGCGCTGTTCAGGGCGAAGCTCCGTACGTACGTCAACCTGGGCGTCGTCCTGGGAACCGTGGGTGCCGGGTTCGCTGTCGCGGCGCATACGCGTACCGCCTACATCGTGCTGATTCTCGGCAACGCGGCCAGCTTCGCACTGTGCGCCCTCCTCCTGTTCCTGCTCCCCGACTACAGGGCATTGGCGCCACCGCCGATGCAGCGCCGCTGGATCGCTCTCACCGACCGTCCGTTCGTGACGTTCACAGCCCTCTACGGCGCGATGGGGCTCCAGTACCCGGTGGTGTCCCTGCTTCTGCCGATCTGGATCTCGGAGCACACGGACGCACCGCGCTGGACCGTGGCCGCGGTGTCCGCGATCAATGCCGGGGTCTGCGTCCTGCTGCAGACCAGAATCGGATCCCGCATCGAAACCCTTCGCGACGGCGGCCGGGGATTCCGCACGGCAGGACTGCTCTTCCTCCTCAGCTGCCCGATGATGGCCCTGAGTGCGTACGCTCCCGTGTGGGCGGCCGCCGGCCTCGTGGTCGCGGCGATCTTCGTGCACAGCCTCGGGGAGATCTGGGAGTCCTCGGCCGGCTTCGCCCTCGGCTTCGGTCTGGCACCGGACCACGCCCAAGGCCAGTACCAGGGGCTTCTCGGGCTCGGCTTCAGCGCGGGCCAGGCGCTCGCCCCCGCCATCCTCACCACCGTGGTGCTGGGACTGGGCACGGCCGGCTGGCTGCTCCTCGGCGTGTTCTTCGCCGCTGTGGGTGCCCTCGGTCCTTCGCTCGAACGCTGGGGCACGCGAACCCGGTCCCGGCAGGGAGCCGAGGCTGCGGGACCCGGCGGAGAACAGGACGGGGCGCACGTGTAGCCGCACCCCGGGCTCCGTCGGATCCCGCAGTGGAGGACGCCGTTCACTCCAGGGGGTCAGGCACCCCAGCGCAGGGCGACGGTGTCACCCGCGTTGATCACCTTCCCGCGTGTGGCCCCGGCGAAGGCCGAACCGTCGACACCGACCTTCCAGGTGCTCGACCCGCTGTTGGCCTTGCCGTTGAGTGCGGTGATCGTGCCCGTTCCCGAGGACGGGGTCACGCCGCTCACGCAGCCGGACGGGGTGGCCGCGCTCGTGGCCGCGTCGAGGACCGCGCCGAGCGTGGTCGTCGTCCCGGTGGGGGTGAAGGCGACCGAGCACACCTTGAGACCGCCCGCACCGCTGTCCACGGTCAGGGCCAGTTCGGTGGCCGTGCCGGAGGTGAAGGTGCCCTGCGCCACCCACCGGGGTGCGCCGGAGGTCGAGGGGGCCGGGGGAGCGGCGGTGAATCCGCCTCCGGCGACCGCGCGCAGGCCGTCGATGGACGCGTAGGCGGACGGGCCGGTGTCGCTGGGCAGGTACTTGAAGCCGCCGCCGGGGTTGAACTGCTGGGCGATGAGGAAGTCGACGGGAGTCTTGCCCGCCGAGGTGAGGAAGTCACCGGTCTGCGGGTTGATGCCGCAGGCATTGAGCCCCGACACCGCCCAGCCGTTGGAGTCGGTGTTGACGCCGAACATCGCGTTGAACGCGCCGCTCGTCGACACCAGTTTGCTCTTGAGGAATGCCTTGGCCCGGCTGATGCCGGTGTCGGTGTCCGGGACCCCGGAGACGCACAGCGCGGCCATCGCGGCGCCGGTCATGTCGATGTCGCTCGTGGAGCCGAGCCCGCCCGGATCGCCCTCCGCCTTCGCGTAGTTCCAGCCGCCGTCGTCGTGCTGGTTGGCCCGGATCCGGGTGATCAGCGCGTCGCGCAGGGACTGGGGTATGCGCTGCCCTCCGGCCTGGGTCCTCGCGCCGCCCAGGGCGAGCGCGGCGAAGACGGTTCCGTTGAAGTTCGCCGAGGGACCGAAGTAGCCGGGCTCGGCCGTCTGCCAGTAGCCGTAGATGTCACTGATCAGATTGCGGGAGGCGGAGACCCGGGCCGGGTCGATGCCCGCCGCGTAGGCGTTGAGTGCGGCGCGTTCGTAGTCGGTGACCACCGGCGTCGCGGACGGCCAGCCCGCCGTGGCGAGCAGGGTGCGGTAGACGGATCTCGCGTTCTTCGTGGTGTCGCCGCCCGGCGAGACGTCGACGGCGGCGGTGCCGGCGGAGGCGAGCGCGCTGAAGGCCCACTCGTTGGAGAGCCCCGCCCCGGCGTACGAACCGTCCGCCGCCTGAAGGGACTTGAGGTAGGCCACGCCGTTGGTCTTCGACGTGGCGATCTGGGCCGGCGTGGCCGTGGCCGAGGCCGGCAGGACGCTCATGCAGAGCGCCCCGACGGAGAGGGCCGCCGTGAAGGCGAGACGAGGTGAGATCGAAGGACGGGACATGGCCTGCTCCTGGGATGAGGGGCGCGTCGACCAGGCCCGCCTCCCACCTCGGGAGAGGCGGCAGCGAGCAGGGCCGCCGCCCGAACGCGTGGACCGGCTTCCTGTGGTGCAACCGCCGCCATGGGCATTCGGGCTCGGGACGGGCCTTAGCCGTCCCACACCGCTGCGCGTCAGCCCCGGGCTCTCACCGGGTTCCCCCATGTGGCAGCCCAGGACGCTACCCCAGGCGGTCCGGTCCTGCCACCGGCCCTCAGCGCTGGGGGACACGGCCTTGACGCGGCGCTCGGCAGCGTGCTCAAATCCGGCTGATAAGCACTGAGTTCCAGGGGAAGCCGGTCGAAATCCGGCGCTGACCCGCAACCGTAGGCCCGGCATCCGCCGGGCGAGCCGGATTACCTGGGGCCTGATCTGCAGCGAGAAACGCCGTCGCGGACTACGGCGTGGTCGATAGCTCCACCCATCGGTCAGCCCTGGGTGAGGGCCCCTCAGCCACGTTCGCGTCCCCACGGAGACAGGACGAGGGGGCCGCGGTGGGGACCGCACAGCGAAGAGACCGGCGGACGGGGACGAGAGCGATCCTGTCCCTGATGGCAGTGGCATTCCTTTCGCTTGCCATGTGCGTGACACTCATCACCGTCACCCCGGCCGCCGCCGACCCCCTCGGGGACTGCACGGCCACCGAGGGCGCGATCGTCGCCGTCGACTTCGGCCCCTTCGGCGGCGAGGTCGAGCGTGGCTGCGACACGACGCCGACGACCGGTTACGAGCTCCTCCACGAGGCGGGGTTCACCACCGAGGGCACCCAGCACGACGGCCCCGCCTTCATCTGCCGCATCGGTCTCGGCTCCGGCACGCAGTACCCGACCACGGACGAGGAGTCCTGCGTCCTCACCCCGCCGGCCACGGCCTACTGGTCCTACTGGCTCGCCGCGCCGGGCCAGAACAAGTGGACGTACAGCCAGTACGGCGCCATGGACCGCAAGCCGAAGGACGGTGACGTCGACGCCTGGGTGTTCGGCGGCACCGACATCGGGGGCACGACGGGCAAGCCGACCTTCACCCCCGACGAGGTGCGTGCCCAGGGCGGCACCGGGACCCCCGATCCCGGGAACACACCCACCGTCGCGCCGGGGACGATCGACCTGGCCGCCGCCGCGGACTGGGTCGGCAGCGCGCTCAAGGACGGCGAACGCGTCGTCGACGACGGCGCCGACACCCCCAACTACCTGCTGACCACCGAGGCGGCCTACGCACTGGCCGCCGCGGAGGGAGGGAGCGCCACCCTCGACAAGGTCACCGCCTTCCTCGCCGCCCACACCGGCGACTACGCCTACGCGTCGGGCGAGGACCAGGCACCCGACGCGACCGCAGCCGCCCGCCTCGCCCTGATCGCCGAGGCCACGGAGGCCGATCCACGCGACTTCGGCGGCCACGACCTGATCGCCGGTCTCGCGGACAACGTCTGCACCACAGGCCCCACCACCCCCGGCTGCACCGCCCCGGGCGACTTCCGTCACGCCTCCTACGGCGACGGCCAGGCACTCGCCGTGCTCGCCCTGCTCCGGGCCGGCGCCGCACCCCCGGCGGCGACCGTCGAGAGGCTGACCCAGCTGCAGTGCGACGACGGCGGGATCACCAGCATCCTGATCCGCCCCGGCGAGAACTGTGACGGCGACCCCGCCACCACCGGACTCGTGGCCCTGGCCCTGCGTGAGGCGGGCGGCCAGGACACCGCCGTGGCCAAGGCCCGTACGTACCTGAAGAAGGCGCAGAGCGGGAACGGGGCCTTCCTCGGGTACACCGGCTCCACCACCGGCAGCATCCACGCCACCGCGTACGCCGCGCAGGCGCTCAGCGCTCTCGGCGACACCGTGCAGGCCGGCGCCGCCGTGTCCTGGCTCTCCCGTGAGCAACTGGACGGCGGCGGCTTCGGGTTCGAGGAAGGTGCCGCCGACCCGGCTCTGTACGCGACCTCGCCCGCCGTCCTCGCCGGCGCCGGAACCGACCTCGTACGGCTGACGACGAAGGCGCCCGAGCCGACCGACCCGCCGACCACCGGGCCGCCCACCACGCAGCCCCCCACCACCGGCCCGACCCGCCCCGCCCGTGAGGGCCCCGACCTGAAGAAGGGCGTCGCCTACCTCACCGGCGCCGCCAACCTCCGGCAGGGGCAGTACTACGCCGTCGGGACCGGTTCGTCGCGCGCGGACTTCGGGCTCACCATCGACGGTGCCTACGCGCTCGCGGCCACCGGCCTGAACAACGACAAGCTGCGCGGCATCGTCGACTTCCTCGACAAGGGAGGCAAGGACGGCGAGGGCAGGACCCTGCGGGACTGGACCGGGACCGGGACCGCGTACGCGCTCGGAGGCTCCCTCGGCAAGGCCGCCCTGCTCGCCGAGGCCGTCGGCCGCGACCCGCGCTCCTTCGGCGGCCAGGACCTCGTCGCCGCCCTGGCGAAAGCCGTGTGCGCCGGGCCGAGCCAGGCCCCCGACCGCAGCTGCGCCGCGAAGGGCGCCTACACCTACGCCCCGTCCGTCTTCTCCCAGTCCCTGGCGGTCATGGCCCAGCTGAGGGCCGACGGGAGGACGGCCGCGCAGGAGCCGATCGCCTACCTCGAAAGCCTTCAGCACGGAAGCGGGGCCTGGCCCAGCCTGATCCCCGCCACGGGTGACTCCGACGTCGACTCCACCGCTGTCGCGGCCATGGCCCTGGACCTGGCCGGCGGAGAGAAGGCGGACAAGGCCGTCGACAAGGCCCTGAGCTGGATCGCGGGCAAGCAGCTGCCCGACGGCGGCTTCCCCGGCGCGGCCGGCAACTCGGTCAACTCCGCCGCCCTCGCGGTGCAGGGACTCTCACTGGACGCGGAGCGGTACGGCCCGGAGATCGCCGAGGCGCTCACGTTCCTCGCGGGCCAGCAGAACACCGACGGCGGGTTCAACGTCGCCGAGGAAGGACAGCGCGGATCGGACCTGCGTGCCTCCACACAGGCGGTGGGCGGGGCGACCGGCATCTCGTTCGGCACGCTTGAGCGGAGCCTGACCGGCACCGCACCGCAGCCCACGCCCAGCACCGGTGCCTCCACCCCGACGATCATCACCCCCGACGACTCGACGGGAGGCACGGGCGGCATCGTCGACACCGGCAGCGGTGGCTCCGGCGGGGGAGCGCTCGCCTCGACCGGTGTGCAGATCGCCGCGCTCATCGGCTTCGCGGCTCTGCTCGTCGGGGCCGGATGGCGCGTCGTCGTCGGGGGCCGCCGCCGGGCAGCCACCGAGGGGCGGATATGAGAACGCCCGCTTGGCGCAGGACCGTACAGGCGGTGGCCGCCCTCCTGCTGTCCACTGCGGCGCTCACCGCCAACGTGCCCTCGGCGGCGGCAGATCCGCAGCCCATGGGACGGTGCACCACCACGTCCGGAGTCGTGCTCGCCGTCGACTTCAGCCACTGGGGCGGCCCGGTCTACCGCTCCTGCGGCACCACACCCACGACCGGGTACGAGCTCCTCAACCAGGGCGGCTGGCGCACCACCGGCACCGGACACGACGGCTCGGCCTTCATCTGCCGTATCGGCTACAGCGGGCAGCAGAGCGGCAAGCAGTACCCGACCCCCCAGCAGGACGACTGTGTCCTGACGCCGCCGGCCTCCGCGTACTGGTCGTACTGGCACGCGGATCCGGGCGCCGACTCCTGGGAGTACAGCCAGCTCGGCGCCATGCCCTACAAGCCGAAGCCGGGCAGCGTCGACCTGTGGATCTTCGGCGGCACCGACATCGGCGGGACCAAGGGCCGGCCCACGCTCACCCCCGACCAGCTGCGCGCGCACAACACCGAGGCGCGGGGCGACGTGGGCAAGCCGGCGTCCACCGAACGCGCCCCCGCGCTGCCACCGGGCACCGACACCGGCCTCAAGGCGCCCGAGCCGAAGAAGACCTCACCCCCGAAATCCGCCTCCGCGGAGGCGAAGCCGTCCAGGAGCCCGTCGCCCGGTGCTTCGGAGTCGGCGTCGCCGAGCCCTTCCCCGACCGCCACCCCCAGTCCGTCGCCCACCGCGTCGGACACCGGGACCGATGTGGTCGACGCGGCACCGGCGGCCGACGTGAAGGTGGACGCCGGATCCGTCCTGCCGGTGGTGGCGGGCGGCTCACTGATCGTGCTCATCGGCGGGGCGGCCGTGTACGCGGCCCGGCGCCGCACGGAGTGACCCGGGTGACGCAGGACCCGCCCGCGGCGGCCGCACCGGTGTCCGGCCACGCGCCGGACACCGGCGGCCGCCGTCTGCCCAGGACACTCCATCCGGTCGCCTGGTGGATCTGGGCCCTCGCTCTCGCCACCGCCGTCAGCCGCACCAACAACCCGCTGCTGCTGTTCCTCGTGCTCGCGGTGCTCGGGTACGTCGTCACCGCACGCCGCACCGAGGCGCCCTGGGCGCGTGGCTTCAAGTACTACCTGTACCTCGCCCTCACCGTGGTCGCGATCCGCGTCCTGTTCCGGGCCGTCTTCGCCACCGGCATCACCCCGCACGACCACTTCCTCTTCTCGCTCCCGCACGTCCCGACCCCCGACTGGTACGCGGGCATCCAACTCGGCGGTCCCGTCTCCCTGGAGGCCCTGCTCTCGGCCGCCACCGACGGCCTGCGGCTCGCCTGCATGCTGTGCTGCATCGGCGCCGCCAACACCCTCGCCAACCCCAAACGGGCCCTGCGCGTCCTGCCCGGCGCCCTGCACGAACTCGGCGTCGCCGTCACCGTCGCGATCAGCGTCGCCCCCCAACTCGTGCAGAGCGTCCAGCGCGTCGCCCGCGCCCGCAGACTCAGGGCAGGGCGCAACAAGGGGCTCAAGGCCTTGCGCGGCATCGTCGTCCCCGTCCTGGAGGACGCCCTCGAACGCTCCCTGCGCCTCGCCGCCGGCATGGACTCCCGGGGCTTCGGACGGGCCGGCACCGCGACCCGCGGCTCCCGGCGCGTCACCGGTGCGCTCATGCTCCTCGGTATGTGCGGTCTGTGCGCCGGGGCGTACGGGCTCCTCGACGCGACCACACCCGCCTTCCTCGGGTTCCCGGCCATGGCGGTGGGAGCCGCACTGTGCGTGGCCGGCCTGCGGCTCGGCGGGCGCCGGGTCTCGCGCACCACCTACCGGCCCGACCCGTGGCTGCTGCCCGAATGGGCCGTGGCCGGAGCCGGAGTGCTCTCCGCCGTGCTGCTCTTCAGCAACATGGGCTACGACGCGGCCGAGCTCAACCCCTCCATCTACCCCCTCAGCTGGCCCACCCTGCCGCTGGTGCCGACCTTCGCGATCCTCCTCGCCGGGACCGCCGGGTTCCTCGCACCGCCACCGACCGCACCGCCACCGACCGCACCGCCACCGAAGGCCCCGCCCCACCCGGCCGTTCCCCGCCGGCGCGCCGAGAAAGCCGAAGCCACGTGATCACTTTCGACCAGGTCACCGTCCAGTACGACGACACGGCCGGCCCTGCCCTGCGCGAGGTCGACCTCACCGTCGAGGAGGGCGAGCTCTGCCTCGTCATCGGTCACACCGGTGTCGGGAAGTCGACCCTCCTGGGCGCCGTCAACGGGCTCGTGCCGCACTTCACCGGCGGCACACTCCACGGCTGCGTCACCGTCGACGGCCGGGACACCGCCCACCACCCTCCCCGGGAACTCGCCGATGTGGTCGGTGTGGTCGGCCAGGACCCCCTCGACGGATTCGTCACGGACACCGTGGAGGAAGAACTCGCCTACGCCATGGAGCAGTTGGCCATCGCACCGGCGGTCATGCGCAAAAGGGTCGAGGAGACCCTCGACCTGCTGGGCCTCGCCGACCTCCGCCACCGCGCCCTGCACGAACTCTCCGGCGGCCAGCAGCAGCGCGTGGCGATCGGCTCGGTCCTCACCGCGCACCCCCGCGTCCTCGTCCTCGACGAACCCACCTCCGCCCTCGACCCGACCGCCGCAGACGAGGTACTCGCGGCCGTCACCCGCCTCGTGCACGACCTGGGCGTCACCGTCCTCATGGCCGAGCACCGACTCGAACGCGTCGTCCAGTACGCGGACCGGGTCATCCACCTGCCCGGCGACGGCCGCGCCGTCCACGGAGCCCCCGCGGACATCCTGCGCACGTCGTCCATCGCCCCGCCCGTCGTGGAACTCGCCCGCGCCGCCGACTGGCACCCGCTGCCGCTGTCCATCCGCGACGCCCGCCGCGCCGCCGCGCCGCTGCGCACCCGGCTGACCGGCGTCCGCCCCACCCCCGTACGCCCGGACCCGGCGGCCGGGCGCGCCACCCTGCTGACCGCGCGCGGCGTCACCGTCAGCTACCACGGTGTCCCCGCCGTCCGGGAGGCCGACCTCGATCTGCGCAGCGGTGAGATCACGGCACTGATGGGGCGCAACGGCTCCGGGAAGTCCTCCCTGCTGTGGGCGCTGCAGGGTTCAGGCCCGCGCCGGGCCGGAACCGTACGCGTCACCGGGGACGGGACCGCGCGCGACCCGCACGCGCTGTCCGCGGCCCACGCGCGGCGGCTCGTCGGGCTCGTACCACAGACACCCGCCGACCTGCTCTATCTGGAGAGCGTCAAGCAGGAACTCGGCCAGGCCGACCGCGAGTCCGCCGACGGCAGCACCCGTCCCGGGGCGCGGGAGATCCTCGACCGGCTGGCCCCGGGCATCGCCGACGCCACCCACCCCAGGGACCTGTCCGAGGGGCAGAAGCTGGCCCTCGTCCTCGCGATCCAGCTCGCCGCGACCCCCCAGGTGCTGCTTCTCGACGAACCGACGCGCGGGCTGGACTACCGGGCCAAGGCGGAGTTGACCCGGATCGTCGCCGCCCTCGCCGCGGAGGGCCGCACGGTCGTCATCTCCACGCACGACGTGGAGTTCGTGGCCCGCACGGCCGACCGGGTCGTCGTCATGGCCGAGGGCGACATCGTCGCGGACGGGCCCACGACCGAAGTCATCGTCGCCTCACCGGTGTTCGCCCCGCAGATCGCCAAGGTACTCGCGCCGCTGCCCTTCCTGACCGTCGACCAGGTGACGTCGGCCCTGGGATCACCCGAGGACGGGGAGCGGACATGAGTAGAGCCACCACCGCCATCCGGCTCACCCCCCGGGTCTCGCTGGTCATCGCCCTGGCGGCCTTCCTCGGCGTGGTCGCGTTCTTCTGGCCCTTCCTCGTCGCCCCGGGGAAGTTCGGTTCGAACTACGCCCCGCCCCTCATCTTCGGCGTCCTCCTCGTCCTCGTGCTCTGCGTCGTCCTCTCCGAGATCGCCGAAGGAGGCATCAACTCCAAAGCACTGGCCATGCTCGGCGTGCTCTCCGCCGTCAACGCGGCCCTCCGCCCCCTGGGCGCCGGAACAGCGGGCATCGAGACCGTCTTCTTCGTCCTGGTCCTCGCGGGGCGCGTCTACGGACCCGGCTTCGGGTTCACCCTCGGCTGCACCTCACTCTTCACCTCCGCGCTCATCACCGGCGGAGTCGGGCCCTGGATGCCGTACCAGATGTTCGGCTGCGCCTTCGTGGGCATGCTCGCCGGATTCCTGCCCCGCGCCACCGGACGCCGTGAGGTGCTGATGCTCGCCGTCTACGGGTCGGTGTCCGGCTACCTCTTCGGGTTCCTGCTGAACCTGTCCTTCTGGCCGTTCTCCCTCGACCCCAACAGCTCCATCGCCTACCTGCCGGGGCTGCCGTTCACGGAGCAGTGGCACCGCTACCTCGCCTTCGACCTCGCCACCTCCCTCGGCTGGGACACCGGGCGGGCCGTCACCAACTTCGTCTGCATCACCCTGGCGGGCCCGGCCGTGCTCACCACCTTCCGCCGCGCGGCCCGCCGCGCCCGCTTCCGTGCACCGGTCCGCTTCACCCCGTCCGGCCCCGCGGCGCCGGCTCGTACGGTGGATCATGCGCGAAGGGGCGTGCGGGGGACCACCGTCCGCCGCACGCCCTCCTCCACAGCACCGCGGGCCCCTCGGCCCGGCGGCGGATCCGGAGCCCCTCAGCCCCGGTCGTAGACGTGGAACCCGCGACCGCTCTTCCGGCCGAGCAGCCCCGCCTCGACCATGCGCTGCAGCAGGGGCGGTGGGGCGTACAGGGGTTCCTTGAACTCGTCGTAGAGGGACGCGGCGATGGACGCGACCGTGTCCAGGCCGATGAGATCGGCCAGCTTCAACGGGCCCATCGGATGCGCGCAGCCCAGTTCCATGCCCGCGTCCACATCGGCGGCGGTGGCGAATCCGGACTCCGCCATGCGGACCGCCGAGAGGAGATAGGGGATGAGCAGCGCGTTGACGACGAAGCCCGCCCGGTCCTGGGAGCGTACGACCGTCTTGCCCAGAGCGTGTTCGGCGAACCCGGTCACCGCGGTGAGCGTCTCCGCGGAGGTGTGCAGGGAGGAGACGACCTCCACGAGCGGCAGGACGGGTACGGGGTTGAAGAAGTGCAGTCCCACCACACGGTCGGCGCGGTGGGTGACCATGCCCAGCCGCATGACGGGGATGGAGGAGGTGTTGGTGGCGAGGACGGCCCGGGGGTCCTCGACGATCTTGTCGAGGGCGGCGAAGACCTCCGTCTTCGCCTGGGTGTTCTCGACCACGGCCTCGATGACGAGCTGACGGTCGGCCAGCTCGTCGAGGCTGCCGGTGAAGATCATCCGGGCGAGTGCGTCCTCGGCGGAGAGGCGGTCCAGCTTGCCTCGCTGTACGGCCCTTTCGAGGGAGCCGGCCACGCGTTCGCGTGCGGCCCGGGCGGCGAGGGCGTCGGTCTCGCAGATGACGGTGTCGAGGCCCGCGCGGGCGCACACCTCGGCGATACCGGCGCCCATCTGCCCGCCTCCCACCACGCCGACCCGTCGGATGTCCGTGGTCATGACTGTCCCTCCGGGCGGTGCACGAGGTGGCGGGCGTAGGCGTCCGTGGTGAAGAAGGCGGGCAGGTGCCGGGCCAGGGCATTGCGTTCGAAGAGGGCGCGGACGTCCTCGACGGGGGCCCACGGGTACTCCGCGCCCAGGGCCGTGAGCTCGTCGTCGAGCAGCTCCAGCACGGTCGCGCGGTCGACCACCCGGTGGCGCAGCCACTGCCAGATCTGGACACGGGCGATCTCGGCCGTCGAGGCGTCCTCCACCAGCCCGTCCAGTGCGACGGCTCCCTGCCCGCGCAGCCATGCGGCGAAGTAGCGCACGGCCACGGAGACGTTGGTGCGCAGGCCGTCCGGTGTGGGGTGAGCGCTGGTCCGGCGCACCGCCAGCAACTGCGCCGCGGGCACGTCGACATCGTCACGCGTACGTTCGATCTGGTGGGGCCGGATGCCGAGCACCCCGCCGAAGGCCTCACGGCAGAAGGGCACCAGGCCTGGGTGGGCGACCCAGGATCCGTCGAACCCGTCCTCGGCCTCACGCTCCTTGTCGAGCCGTACGGTGGCGAGGACGGTCCGGCGGGCCTCCGCGTCCTCGGCGGGCACCTGGGCGGCCATGCTGCCGATGGCGTGGGCGCCGCGCCTGTGGCAGGTGCGCACCAGGAGGTCGGTGTAGGCGCGCATGAAGGGGGCGGTCATGGTGACCTGTGCCCGGTCGGGCAGCAGGAAGTCGGTGCGGTGTCCGAACGTCTTGATGAGACTGAAGAGGTAGTCCCAGCGGCCCGCGTTGAGCCCCGCACTGTGTTCGCGCAGTTCGTGGAGGATCTCCTCCATCGCGACGGCCGCGGTCACGGTCTCGATCAGGACCGTGGCCCGGACCGTGCCGCGTGGGATGCCGAGGAGCTCCTGGGCCAGCACGAAGACGTCGTTCCAGAGACGTGCTTCGTCGCGGTTCTCGAGCTTCGGCAGGTAGAAGTACGGTCCGTGACCGGCGTCGATCTGGCGCCGGGCACAGTGGAAGAAGTAGAGGCCGAAGTCCACCAGGGCCGCCGGGGCGGGGAGGCCGTCGACGTACAGGTGTTCCTCGAGCAGGTGCCAGCCGCGTGGGCGCACCATGATGGTCGCGGCCTGTGCGTCGAGCCGGTACCGCTTGCCCTCCGGCGTGGTGAAGTCGATCCTGCGCTCGACGGCGTCGAGCAGGGTCAGCTGGCCGCCGATGATGTTGTCCCAGGTGGGCGAGGTGGCGTCCTCGAAGTCCGCCATCCACACCTGGGCGCCCGAGTTGAGGGCTTCGACCGCCGTCCTGCGGTCCGGCGGGCCGGTGATCTCCACCCGCCGGTCGGTCAGCCCGGGTGCCGGAGGAGCCACCTGCCAGGAGTCGTCCGCGCGGATACGGGCGCCGGTGAGGGAGAAGTCGAAACGGGACCCCGCTGTCAGCTGGGCGGCCACCCGTGCGCGCTCCCTGAGGACGCGCAGGCGGCGTTCCCCGAAAGCGCTCACGAGGCGGGCGACGAACTCCAGTGCGCCGGGGGTGAGGATCTCGTCGTGCCGGTCCCCAGGCGTGCCGAGGACCTGGGCGGGGGCGGTCGGAGCGGAGAGGGTCATGCGGGTCTCCTCAACGGGAACGGTCGGGCGCCGGGCGGGGACGGTCGTCCGGCGCCCGGCCCGGACACGGGGGACGGCGGGAGCGGGGTCCCGGGCCGCCGGGGTGGCTCAGTGGAACTGCTGTTCCTCGGTGGAGCCGGTCAGCGCGGTGGTGGAGGAGGCAGGGTTGACGGCGGTGGAGATCTGGTCGAAGTAGCCGGTGCCGACCTCGCGCTGGTGCTTCACCGCGGTGAACCCGTGCTCCTGCGCGGCGAACTCGCGCTCCTGGAGGTCGACATAGGCGGTCATGCCGTGCTCGGCGTAGCCGCGGGCCAGGTCGAACATGCCGTGGTTGAGGGAGTGGAAGCCGGCCAGGGTGATGAACTGGAAGCGGTAGCCCATGGCGCCCAGCTCGCGCTGGAACTTGGCGATCTGGTCGTCGTCCAGCGCGGCCTTCCAGTTGAACGACGGCGAGCAGTTGTAGGCGAGCATCTGGTCCGGGTGCTCCGCGTGGATCGCCTCGGCGAACTCCCGCGCCTGGGCGAGGTCCGGGGTTCCGGTCTCCACCCAGATGAGGTCCGCGTACGGGGCGTAGGCGAGGCCGCGGGCGATGACGGGCGCCATGCCGTTCTGGACCCGGTAGAAGCCCTCGGCCGTGCGCTCGCCCGTCGCGAACCGTGCGTCGCGCTCGTCGATGTCACTGGTCAGCAGGTTCGCGGCGAGGGCGTCGGTCCGCGCCACGATCAGGGTGGGGACATCAGCGATGTCGGCCGCGAGGCGGGCCGCGTTGAGCGTACGGATGTGCTGGGCGGTGGGGACGAGGACCTTGCCGCCGAGGTGGCCGCACTTCTTCTCGGAGGCGAGCTGGTCCTCGTAGTGGATGCCCGCGGCGCCCGCCGCGATCATCGCCTTGGTGAGCTCGAAGGCGTTCAGCGGTCCACCGAAGCCGGCCTCGGCGTCGGCGACGATCGGCGCCAGCCAGTCGGTGGCGTCCTGGCCGCCCTCGGCGGTCGCGATCTGGTCGGCGCGCAGCAGCGCGTTGTTGATCCGGCGGACCACCTGCGGAACCGAGTTGACCGGGTAGAGCGACTGGTCGGGGTAGGTGTGCCCGGCCTGGTTGGCGTCGGCGGCCACCTGCCACCCGGACAGGTAGATCGCCTGCAGCCCGGCCTTCACCTGCTGCACGGCCTGGCCGCCGGTGAGCGCGCCGAGCGCGTGGACGTAGTCCCGCTCGTGGAGCTGCCGCCACAGCCGCTCGGCACCCCGCCGGGCGAGGGTGTGCTCCTCCCGGACACTGCCGGAGAGCCTGACCACGTCCTCGGCCGTGTAGGTGCGTTCGATCCCCTGCCACCGGGGGTCGGTCGCCCACCGCCGGGCCAGTTCCTGAGCGGTTTCCTTCGTCGTCCCTGCCTGCGCCATGACCGTCTCCCGGTGGCTCGTAAACAATGCGAACATGTGGCACTGGGTGCCGTTCTGATCTGGGGATGCGGCCCGCCAGCTCTGGAGTCGGCAAACCAAGCAATGTTGCCCTGCCGGACGGAAGGTGCCGGGATCTCCGACGTCAGGGCAGTGAATCGTGCCCCGGTTCCACCCTGTCCGGCGAAGTCCGGCGGGCCGCAGTACGACTGTGGCATCGGCACGCAGTGCCAACAAGCGGGGAAATCTGCTAACTTCTGCGCATCTTCCGTCGCCCGTTTGCCAAGGTTGCCAATACGGAGAATTCCCTCTGCCCGGCTACGATCGCGAGCAGCGCGGACGGCGTCCGGGCGGTCGCCGACGGGGAGAGGAAGCCACGGTGAGCAAGACGTACGCGGGAACGCGGCTGCGCCGGCTGCGGGAGGAGCGGGGCATGAGCCAGGCCGACCTGGCCCGGGCGCTGGCCATCTCACCGAGCTATCTGAACCAGATGGAACACGACTCGCGCCCGCTGACCGTGCCCGTCCTGCTGCGGCTGACCGAGGAGTTCGGCGTCGACCCGGGCTTCTTCTCCGAACGGGACACCAGCCGGCTCGTAGCAGACCTGCGCGACGCCCTCACCGGGGAGGTCGCCGCGGGCCGGGTGTCCGCATCCGACCTCGCGGACCTGGCTTCCCGCACCCCTGCCGTGGCAGCGCTCCTGGTCGACCTGGGCCGGCGGAACCAGCACCTCACCGAGCAGCTCTCCGAATCGGCCGAGGGCAGGGGGGCGGGAACGGCGGCGCGCTCCGCACACGAGGAGATCCGGGAGTTCTTCTACCGGCGCCAGAACTATCTGCACGACACCGACCTCGCGGCCGAGCAGCTGGCCTCCGCGATCGGCATACGGCCGGGTGAGGTCGTGCGCGCCCTCTCCGCCCGCCTCGCCGAGCGCCACGGTGTGCGCCTGACCGCCGACTCCGACCGGCTGCTCCACCACTACGACCCGAAGGCCCGTGTACTCCACCTGTCCGGCCGCCTGCGCCCCGGCCAGCAGGCGTTCCGCATGGCCACCCAGCTCGCCCTGCTCGAATACGCCGACGAGCTCTCGGCCCTCGCCACGGAGGACTTCGCACCGGACTCGGCCGCCTGGCCGCTGGCCCGGATCGGCATCGCCAACTACTTCGCCGCCGCCCTGATCCTGCCGTACCGGCGCTTCCACGCGGCCGCGGAGGAGTACCGCTACGACATCGAGCGGCTGACCGACCACTTCGGCCTCGGCTACGAGACGGTCTGCCACCGGCTCAGCACCCTCCAGCGGCCCCGGCTGCGCGGGGTGCCCTTCTCCTTCGTCCGCGTCGACCGCGCGGGCAACATGTCCAAACGCCAGTCCGCCACCGCCTTCCACTTCTCCCGGGCCGGCGGCACCTGCCCGCTGTGGAACGTCTACGAGGCATTCGCCGCGCCCGGCCGCATCCACGTCCAGGTCGCCGCCATGCCGGACGGGCAGCGCTGTCTGTGGACCGCCCGGGCGGTGACCCGGCACCGCGGTGGCTGGGGAGAACCGGGCAAGACCTTCGCCATCGGACTCGGCTGCGAGATCCGGCACGCCTCCCGCCTCGTCTACTCCGACGGCCTGGACCTCGGCAACGTCTCGTCGGCCGTACCCATCGGCATGGGCTGCCGCCTCTGCGAACGCACCGACTGCCCCCAGCGGGCCGTGCCGCCCCTGGACCGCAGGCTGGCGATCGACGAGAACAGCAGCACCTTCATCCCGTACCCCGTGGCCGGAAACCATCCGGGCGCCGAGCGGTAGGGCACTGTCCTGGCCTCGCCCGGCGACCGGAAGGGGGTGCGGTATTGGCCACGGGCGCGGCACACGGTACCGTCACTGCGATACCGACGACGGCATCACGGAAGCCGGTGAGAATCCGGCACGGTCGCGCCACTGTGGACGGTGCAGCCCCGAGGGGGCGGCACCGCGAGTCAGACCCGGAGCCCGTCGTCCTGTGCACCACCGAGTTGGGACGCGAACTCCCAGAGGAGGCCTGCCATGGCCCAGCATGTCGCTCAGCCGACAGCCACCGCCCCCGTCATTCCCGCAAAGCTGCCGCTCAAGGACATAGCCCCTTGGGCCGCCTTCTTCGGCATCCTCATGCTGGTCCTGCTGTACTTCGTCGGC
The DNA here is from genome assembly GCF_044765485.1 of Streptomyces sp. NPDC102451. Classification (NCBI taxonomy): domain Bacteria; kingdom Bacillati; phylum Actinomycetota; class Actinomycetes; order Kitasatosporales; family Streptomycetaceae; genus Streptomyces; species Streptomyces sp. NPDC102451. Next base: position 148,106 of record NZ_JBIWKD010000015.1, read on the forward strand.
GCCGAGCAGGGTGCCACAGCCGTCGTCTCGGGCGAGAACGTCCACGAGTGGGTGCACGATGCCCGCCACCTCCTCGGCTTCCCCTGCCACTGACGAGGGACACAGCACACCCATGAACTCCGCAACGGTAAGAAACCTGCTCGTGCGGGGCATGCTCGCCGGCCTCGGCGCCGGCGTGCTCGCCCTGATCGTCGCCTACTTCCTCGGCGAACCGTACGTCGACAGTGCCATCGGCCTCGAAGAGGCCCACGCCCACAGCCATGAGCACGAGGTCGAACTCGTCTCCCGCAGCCTGCAGTCCACCGCCGGTCTGGCCACCGGGATCCTGATCTACGGGGTGGCGTTCGGCGGGATCGCGGCCCTCGCCTACTGCTTCGCGCTCGGCCGTGTGGGCCGGTTCGGCCCGCGGGCCACGGCGCTGCTGCTGTCGGGGACCGCTCTGCTCGCCGTCTACGTCGTACCGTTCCTGAAGTACCCGGCCAATCCGCCCGCCGTCGGCGACCCCGACACCATCGGCGAGCGGACCACCCTGTACTTCCTGATGATGGTCCTGAGCGTGCTCCTCGCGGTCGCCGCGGTGATCGCGGGCAAGCGGCTCGCGCCGAAGCTGGGCACCTGGTACGCCACCGTCGTCGCCGTACTCGGCTTCGCCGTGGTGACCGGGCTGGCGTACGCGTTCCTGCCCACGGTCAACGAGGTGCCGGGCGACTTCCCGGCCACGTTGCTGTGGCGGTTCCGTCTGTCCGCACTCGCCATGCAGGCGGTGCTGTGGGGAGGCTTCGGCCTCCTCTTCGGCGAACTGGCCGAGCGGCTGCTGCGCCCGAAGCCCGCCACGGTGCCCGCGGGCACAGCCGTAGCCGCCCCGCAGTGACATGACCCCGCAGTGACTTGACATGACGAGAGGGCCCACGGAACCATCCGGGGGCCCTCTCACCTTCTTCAGGCAGTGACGACTCGGACCATGGACCTGCCGCACCGGCCTGACCGCAGAACCGGGCCGACAGCGGCGAGAAGCGGAGAGCCCGGGTGACCAGACGGCCCCAGCCGCGCCGTATCACTCTCGGAGGCCGCGAAGCGGTCGCCCTCACCCTGCAGGAGTACGAGCGACTCCTCGCCAGCCGACGCCAGATCGGCGGCCAGAGCGCCCGGGTGCGCGTACTCGGCCGGCAGGTGAAGCAGGCCGAGCAGCTCCTGCAGGAACTCGAAACTCTGGCCGCGGTCCCGGACGAGGGCTGCGGGCGGGGAGGCGAGGGGCGCAGCCCCTGCATGGCACCGCGCACCACCGCCGGGACGACGGCGGACGACGCGTCCACCGGCACCGGCACCGACTGCCTGCGCTGCGCGATAGCCGCGCTCGTACGCCGCCACCGGGACGCGGAGCCCTGAGCCACCGGAGCGCGGCTCCCGTATCAAGCGCCCTGGTCCAACGGTCTGCTGAGGCGCCTCCACTCAGCTCTCCGCGACCGCCTCGGCCGGTCCCAGCGGACGCCCCAGGCCCAGGTTCCACCGGCCGCTGCGCCCACTGATCGTCGTCGCCGTCAGCGGTGGCACGTCGAGCCGCCAGAAAGCCGCTGGGGGCGCGCCCAGCACGTACGTCACAGCAGCGCGTACGACTTCCGGCTCGACGACGGCGAGTGTGCGGCCCTCGGTCTCCAGCGACGCGTCCAGCCATTGCGCCACCCGCGCGAGCAACTCCTCGGCCGACTCACCACCGTGGGGCGCGCACGCGGGATCGGCGAGCCAGCGAGCCACCGCCTCCGGCTCCTCGGCGCCGACCTCGGCGAGGCTCAGGCCCCGCCACCGCCCCACGTCCAGCCCCGGCAGCTCGGCCGCCTCCGCTCCGCGGAGTCCGAGCGCGGTCGCCGTCTCCCGGCAGCGCACACTCGGCGAGATGACGACCCGCGCCGCTGCGGGCAGGGATCCGGCCGCGGCGTGGGCCCGTGCCTCCCCGTCGGCGTCGATCGAGGCGCCGTCGTCGAAGCGGGCCCCGCGGAGCGACGAACTCATCGCCGGTGAGATGAAGGTGACGCGACTGGTCACGTGACGTGACTCCTCGTGGTGCGGTCCCGGTGTGCGGTCTCGATGTGCGGTCTTCACAAGAAGGTAGGGCACACGGGCGGGCGGCGCCGGACCGCCGGGGAGCGGGACCGGCACCGGGGCGGTCAGCCCGGCCAGGTGCCCGTCAGACGACGAGTGGCCACGGCACCCGATCGGTCGACCGCGGCCTTGACCACGGAGAAGACGGCGCCCTGGAGGGCGGCGGCGAGCAGGATCTGCCGCCAGGAGCGGTTCTCGTCCATGGCGTCGGGGGCGTCGCCTTCCCCCTCGATAACCTTCCACGCCTGCTTGAAGGCGGCACCCGCGATCATGCCGCTCGCCATGCCGAGGGCCAGCCCGACCGGCTTGTACGCGATCCTGGATACCTTCATCGGCGTCCCCGGCCACGGCGTACCAGCAGGAAAGCGGCGACGAGCGCACCGCCCACGAGGAGCGGACTGCGGTTGGCGCGCGCGAACGACGCGGCCCGGCCGGCCCTTTCCAGCAGCGGATCGGGTGTCTTGTCCCTGACGAGCTGCGTGGCCTGCTCGGCCTTCCCCCGGAGCTGGTCGGCCGCCAGGGCCGCCTTCTCCGAGGCCTGTTCCCCGGCGGCAGCCGCCTTCTCCTTCGCCCGCGTCTTGACGTCGGCCTCGGCCGCCAGGGCTTCGACGGTCTGCCCGAGCGCGTCGCGGGTGCGCTCGACCTGCTCCTGCAGTTCCTCCGGGGCGGAGGGGTCGGGAGTGCCTATGTTGGTCCGGGACTCTTCCTTCATCGGTGTGCCTTCGCCTTTCCTCGGTCTGTCGCCGATGTCTCGGCTCGCGTACCCCGCAACCGCTCCGGCACCCGCCTCACGGACGAGGGATCGGATCGCCCGCACGGCCGCCGGGACGGAGGAACACACTCTCCGTGCACGACCGTTGACACCCCTCACCACCCGTCACTACCGTCGCGGCAGGATTTCGGACGCCAGACGAAATATCGAACGGAACTCGACACGCCTGCCTGCTGTACGCCCCACCGACGCACAGCGGTACGGCCATTCCTAGGGGTCCACTGCCATGGAGCACTCGTCTTCCCCCCACCCGCAGGCCCATCCGTCGCGGAGCGTCAGCCGCCGCCGGCTCCTGGAGGGCGGAGCCGCCGGCTTCGGCGCGCTCGCCCTCTCCGGCCTCCCGGCCGCCCTGCCCGCAGGCGCGGTCGCACGCGCGGACGCCGCCCCCGCCACCTGGGAACCGCCGGCCAACGGCCACCCGGAGTGGAGCAACAACATCGCGGTCTTCGACGTCGGTTCGCAGCCGCCCCACACCACACTCATGCCCTACGAGGACGTCGACCAGGCCCTGGTCTGTGACCGGACACGCTCCCCGTGGCGCCTCGACCTCGACGGGACGTGGAAGTTCGCCTACGCCGACCGCCCCGACGACCGCGACCCCGACTTCCACCGGACCGACCTCGACGACCGCTCCTGGGACACCATCCCCGTACCGTCGTGCTGGCAGCTGCACGGCTACGACTTCCCGATCTACTCCAACATCACGTATCCCTGGGCGGGCGCCAACGGCCTGGGCGAGGAGGCGCAGCCGCCGTTCGCCCCGACCCGCTACAACCCGGTCGGCCAGTACCGCCGCACCTTCACGGTCCCGGGCGGGTGGGCGGGGCGGCAGGTGTTCCTCCACTTCGAGGGGGTGAAGTCGGCCCACTACGTCTGGATCAACGGCAAGCCGGTGGGCTACCGCGAGGACTCCTACACCTCCGCCGAGTACGACATCACCCCGCACCTCGTGCAGGGCCGTAACCAGATCGCGGTGGAGGTCTACCGGTTCTCCGACGGCGACTGGATGGAGGACCAGGACATGATCCGGCTGAGCGGGATCTTCCGCTCGGTCCACCTCTTCTCCACCCCCGCCGTCCACCTGCGGGACTTCAGGCTCGAAACCCCGCTCGGCGACGACCACACCTCGGCCGCGCTGTCCGTCACCGCCTCCGTGCGCGCGTACGGCGAGGCCCCCGGCAAGGGGGCGTACACCGTCGAGACCCAGCTCTACGACGCCGACGGGCACCCGGTCTGGTCCCGCCCGCTGCGGCAGCCGGCTGATCCCGGCTCCGTACCCGCAGGGAAGGACGCGACCGTACGGGCCGAAAAGGCCGTCACCAAGCCTGAGCTCTGGTCCGCCGAGCACCCGTACCTCTACACCGCCGTCCTGAGGCTGCGTGACCCCGCGGGCCGGGTGACCGAGACGCTGTCGCACCGGGTGGGCTTCCGCACGTTCGCGATCGAGGACGGGCTGATGCGCATCAACGGCATGCCGGTCTCCCTGCGCGGCACGAACCGGCATGAGATGCATCCCGAGCGCGGCATGGCGCTGACCCGCGCCGACATGGTCAAGGACATCGAGACCGTCAAGCGGCTCAACATGAACACCGTCCGCACCTCCCACTACCCGAACAACCCGCTGTGGCTGGAACTGGCCGACGAGTACGGGCTGTACCTGGTGGGCGAGACCAATCTGGAGACCCACGGCATCCGCGACGAGTACCCGGGCAACCACGCCGACTGGACCGAGGCGTGTGTGGCCCGCGCCAGGAACATGGTGCACCGCGACAAGAACCACGCGTCCGCCGTCATCTGGTCGCTCGGCAACGAGGCGGGCACAGGTTCCGCCTTCGTCGCCATGCACGACTGGATCCGTTCCTACGACACCACCCGGGTCATCCAGTACGAGGGCGACGACCGCCCCGGGATCAGCGACATCCGCTCCGAGATGTACACCAGGCCCGCCCAGGTCGAGGAGCGCGCGAAGGACACCGCCGACACCCGGCCGTTCGTCCTGATCGAGTACTCCCACGCGATGGGCAACTCGAACGGCAACTTCAAGAAGTACTGGGACCTCATCCGCCGCTACGACGTCCTGCAGGGCGGCTGGATATGGGACTTCGCCGACCAGGCCCTCGTCTGGCCCACGCCGACGCGCAAGCTGTTCACGGAAGTCGGCCCGGGGTCGGTGAGCGGGGAGATCCTCGCCCCCAGCGGCACCTTCGACCGGGACAAGGGCGTGTACGGCGGTACCGTCTTCGCCCGTGACACAGGGCTCGACCTCACCGGCTCGCTGACCCTGGAGGCCTGGATCACGCAGAAGGTGAGCGGCGGCCACCAGCCGTTCCTGGCCAAGGGCGACACCCAGTACGCGCTGAAACAGACCGACGGCACGCTGGAGTTCTTCATCCATGCCGGCGGCCGGTGGACCACCGCGAGCTGGAAGCTGCCGGAGGACTGGACCGGCACCGAGCACCACGTCGCGGGAGTCTTCGACGCCGATGCCGCCACCGTGACCCTCTACGTCGACGGTGAGGCCAAGGCGACCAAGGCCGCCCCCGAGCCGCCCGGCAGCACCACCGCGCCGCTCGCGCTCGCCACCGACGGGGAGGACCCGACCCGGGAGTTCAGCGGCACCATCCGGCGGGCGCGCGTCTACGCCCGCGCCCTGACCGCGGCCGAGCTCGCCTCCGGCTCCCGGGGCCCCGGCGACGACGGCGTGCGCTTCTGGTTCGACGCCGCCACCGTCGCCTTCGAGGAACGCAAGCCCTCGGAGCGGACGTTCCTCGCCTACGGCGGAGACTGGGGCGACAACCCCAACGACGGCAACTTCTCCGGCGACGGCGTCGTCACCGCCGACCGTGCCCTCACCGGCAAGTCCACGGAGATCAAGCGGATCCACCAGGCGATCGACGTGACGGCCGACGCCGCCGACGCGGCCTCCGGGCGGATCACCGTCACCAACGAATACCTGTTCACCAACCTGCGGGAATTCAACGGTGGTTGGGAACTGGTGGCCGACGGCAAGGTGGTGCGGCGAGGAAAGCTCACCCGTGCCCAACTGGACATCGCCCCCCTGGCCCGCAAGACCGTCACCGTGCCCCTCACCCTGCCCGCCGACCCGGCACCCGGCACGGAGTACTTCCTCCAGCTTTCGTTCACCACCAAGGAGCCCACCAAGTGGGCGAAGGCCGGATTCGAGGTGGCCAGGCACCAGCTGGCGGTCGACGCCCACAGCCCGGCCGTGACACCCCAGCCGCTGGATTCCGTACGGGCGTTGAGCCACCAGGACGGCGACGGCTCCGTGAAGGTGACCGGCGAGGACTTCTCCGTCACCGTCGAGAAGAGCAGCGGCGTCATCACCTCGTACGAGGCCGGCGGCGTCCAGTTGATCGTCTCCGGGCCCGCTCCGAACTTCTGGCGCGCCCCGACCGACAACGACATCGGCACCGGCCAGCCGGCCCGCAACGCCACCTGGCGCGACGCGGGCAGCGACCGGAAGGTGACGGGGGTCGAGGTGCGCGGGCTGGGCGACCGGGCCGTCGAGATCACCGTCAGCGGCACCCTGCCCACCGCGACGGAGTCCACGTACACCACCGTGTACACGGTCTTCGGCAACGGCGAGATCAAGGTCGACCACACCCTGCACCCGGGTGCGGCGGGGCTCCCCTACATCCCGGAGGTCGGTTCCATGCTCCTGCTGCCCGGCCGGCTGGACCATGTGCACTACTACGGCCGCGGTCCGGACGAGAACTACTGGGACCGGAACAACGGCACCGACGTGGGACTCCACTCCCACACCGTTCCGGCGAAGCGGACCCCATACCTCCGCCCGCAGGAGAACGGCAACAGGACGGACGTGCGGTGGGTGGCGCTGACGGACGCCGGCGGCAGGGGGCTGCTCGCCTCCGGTGAGCCGCTGATCGAGTTCAACGCCTCGCACTTCACCCCGGAGGACCTGTCGGCCGGCATCCGGCACGACTACCAGCTCACACCCCGCGACGAGGTCGTACTGCGGCTGAACCACCGGCAGATGGGGGTGGGCGGTGACGACAGCTGGGGTGCGCCCACGCACGACGAGTACAAGCTGTTCGCCGACCGGGACTACTCCTACACCTACCGGCTGCGCCCGCTGACCGGCCCCGACGGCGCGACGGCGGCGTCGCGCCGGCCGACCTCGACGGAGCTGCCGGGCTGACACGGCGATGTGCAGGGCTGTTCCCGGCGCCCGGGAACAGCCCTGCACATGGGCTCACCAGTCGTGGACCGTCCCGTCCTGCAGCCGGTTGACCGGGAGGTACGCCGCCTCGTAGGGGTGCGCGGCCGCCAGTTCCTCGTTCAGCTCGACCCCGATGCCCGGTGCCTCACCCGGGTGCAGATGACCGTTCTCGAAGGTGTAGGCGTGGGTGAACACCTCCTCGGTGAGCGCGGTGTGGCCCGAATACTCCTGGATGCCGAAGTTGTGCACGGCGAGGTCGAGGTGCACGGCGGCCGCCATGCCGACCGGGGAGATGTCCTCCGGCCCGTGGATCGCGCTCTTGATCTGGTACTGGGCGGCGAAGTCGAAGAGCTTGCGCAGCGGCGTGACGCCTCCGAAGTGCGTGACGGCCGAGCGTACGTAGTCGATCAACTGCTCGGTGATCAGCGCCTGGTAGTCGTACACCGTGTTGAAGACCTCACCGATGGCCAGCGGTGTGGTCGTGTGGCGGCGGACCAGCCGCAGCGCCTCCTGGTTCTCGGCGGGCGTGCAGTCCTCCAGCCAGAAGAGGCGGTACGGCTCCAGGTCCTTGCCCAGACGGGCGGCCTGCACGGGCGTGAGGCGGTGGTGCGCGTCGTGCAGGAGGGGCAGCTCGGGGCCGAACTCGGCGCGCACGGCCTCCAGTACGTCCGGCATGTGACGCAGATAGGCGTCGGTGTCCCAGTCCTCCACCAGCGGCCGGGCCTGCTGGTGCAGCACCGGGGAGCCGCTCGCGTCCGTGCTCGACACACCGTAGACCGCCTTCAGCCCGGGGATGCCGGACTGTACGCGGACGGCCGGGTAGCCCTCGGCGAGGCGGGCGCGGACCGAGTCGAGGAGCTCGGGGATGTCCCGGCCGTTGGCGTGGCCGTAGGTGCCCACCCGGTCCCGGCTCGCGCCGCCCAGGAGCTGGTAGAGCGGCAGGTCCGCGGCCTTCGCCTTGATGTCCCACAGCGCGACGTCGACGGCGGCGATCGCGGCCATCGTCACCGGCCCGCGCCGCCAGTAGGCACCCCGGTACAGCGACTGCCAGGTGTCCTCGACGCGGTGCGGGTCGAGACCGATGAGGAGGGGCGCCACATGGTCCTGGAGGTAGCTGACCACGGCCAGCTCCCGGCCGTTGAGCGTGGCGTCACCGAGGCCGGTGAGTCCCTCGTCGGTCGTCAGCTTGAGGGTGACGAAGTTCCGGCCGGGGCTGGTGACGAGGACCTTCGCGTCGACAATTTTCATGGGGGTACTTTCTTCCGAATGCGGTGGTGAGGGTCGTTCAGCCCTTGGTGGCGCCGGAGGTCAGACCGGCCACCAGGTACTTCTGTCCGAGGACGGCGGCGAGGACGACGGGGACGGTGATGAGCGTCGCCGCGGCCATCAGGCCGCCCCAGTCGGTGCTCGCGTACGAGATGAAGTTGAAGAGGGTCACCGGCACCGTCTGGGTCCGGTCGTCGGCGAAGATCAGCGCGAACATGAAGTTGTTCCAGCTGAAGACGAAGGCGAGCAGCGACGCGGTCGCCGTCCCGGGGGCCGCCAGGGGCAGGGCGATGCGCCAGAAGGCTCCGAAGGCGCTCAGCCCGTCGGTGCGCGCGGCCTCCTCCAGTTCGACCGGCAGGCCGGCGAAGAAGCTGATCATGATCCACATGATGAGCGGGACCGAGACGAACATCTGGCTGAGGATCAGCACGGTGTACGAGCCGACGAGGCCCATCTGCGCGAACAGGTAGTACCAGGGGACGAGCAGGGAGATCGCCGGCACGATGCGCGCGACCAGGATCAGCGATCCCGTGCGGTGCATGTTGAACCGTCCGACCGCCCAGGCCGCGGGCACCGCGATGACGGCGGAGAGCACGGTCGAGACCACCCCGACCAGCAGGGAGTTGCCCATGGACCGCACGATCTGCCCGGCCTCGACGATGCTGCGGAAGTTCTCGAGGGTGGGGCTGAACCACAGCCCCACGGACGGGTCGGTCACCTGGACGTTGGTCTTGAAGGCGGCGGCGAACATCCACACCAGGGGCAGCGCGAAGACGAGCGTCACGACCGCGATGGCGATACCGCGCAGCCACGACCGGACGGCGCGCCGGCGCAGGTGCGCGGGTACGGGGACAGGGGCGACGGTGGCACTCATGTGGTCTTCCTTCCGCCCCGGCGGCGCAGCAGCACCACGACGCCGATGATGAAGAGCGTGAACAGGACCAGGACGGCGGCGGCCAGGCCGTACTCCTGGTAGTCGAAGGTCAGCCCGTAGGCGTAGACGTTCAGGGTCTCGACCTCGAAGTCCGAGCCGCCGCCCGCACCCTTGGTGGCGTACAGGATGTCGAAGGTCTTGAGGGCGTCCACGGCGCGCAGCACCAGGGCGGTGGCGAGCGTCGGTCCGAGCATGGGGAGCACGATGTGCCGGAACCGCTGCCAGCCGTTCGCCCCGTCGACCCGGGCCGCCTCCTCGGGCTCCTCGGGCAGCGTGGTCAGCCCGGCGAGCAGCAGCAGCGTCATCATGGGCGTCCACTGCCATACGTCGATGAGCATCAGGGTCGGCAGCGACTGGCTGACCGAGCCGAGGAACTCCTGCCGGGGCAGGCCGACTCCGGCGAGCAGGTGGTTGGCTATGCCGTTGGTGGGGTCGAGGATCAGCAGCCAGAGGATGCCGATCGCCACCGGAGTGGTCAGCAACGGGATGATCAGGACCGTACGCACCCACCGCATGCCCCGGAACGGCTTGCGCATCAGCATCGCGAGGGCGAGCCCGAGCACCGTCTCCAGGACCACCGCCCCGACCGTGAAGACCAGCGTGCGCCGGGCGGCGGGCCAGAACCTGCGGGTGTCGACGAGGGCGTCGGCGAAGTTCTGCAGTCCGACATGGGCCTTGTCCGCGTTCACCGCGCCGAAGGCGTCGGTCAGGCTGAGGTTGACGGTGTACACCAGCGGAAAGACGATCATCAGGCCCACGAACAGCAGCGCCGGGGCGAGCATCGTCCACTTCAGCCGCCGGTTGGCCTGTTCGAAGGTGCGGGGACGGCGCGCGGGGGCCGGTCCCGTGCCCGGCGCGGCTGCCGCGCGGGCGGGGGAGACCTCGGTGGTGGACATCAGGACTCCTTGTGGCGGTTGTCGCGGACGAGGAAATCGGCGAACTCCGCGTCGGCGTCACGAGCCACCGGCCGTACGTCGTTGCCGAGGATGCCCGCGACCAGGGGCCGCCCGACGATGTCCCGGGCCCGGCCGACCTGCAGGACCCGGGGCCGGTCGTAGCCCAGGCCCCGCTCCGCGTTGAGCCGCATGGCCTCGGCGAGATCGGGCGGGAAGGAGGCCAGGGACTTCGGGTCGGACCACACCGAGCTACGGGCGCCGGGGATGCCGTCCTTCTGGAGGGCGGCGGTCATCTCCGCACCCGCGGCCCACTTGATGAACTCCCAGGCGTCGTCACGCAGCAGGGAGAACCTGCTGATGCCGAGGCTCCAGGACGGGATGTTGTGCGGCCGGGCGCCCGCCGGTCCGGCGGGGAAGGGCGCGAAGCCCACGGTCTCGCGGACGGTCGACACCTTCGGGTCGAGGAAGCTGCTGTAGATCGCGTCGGCGTCGATGTAGAAGGCGGCCTTGCCCTGCGCGAAGATCGGCATGGCCTGTTCCAGGCTCATGTTGGTGGCCCCGGGCGGGCCCGTCCTCGCCAGGAGCCCGCCGTAGTACTCGTACGCGGCGAGCGCCTCCGGAGTGCCGATGCCGGACCTGCCCCGCACGACGAAGTCCCCGCCGTGGGAGTACAGGAAGCTCGACCACTGGGACACGGCGCCGCTGCGCTGGCCCCGGCCGACGAACCCGTAGAAGCCCTTCTTCTTGTCGGTGAGCTCCTGGGCGGCCGCCATCAGCTCCTCCAGGGTGCCCGGCGGTCCGCCGAGGTCCTCCGTGAGGTCCTTGCGGTAGTACAGCGCCGGACGCTCGGTCACCACGGGGACGCTCAGCACCTGGCCCGCCGTCACGGAGGCCTCGCGCGGGGCCTTCTGGAAGTCCTGCCAGGCGAAGTCCTCGTCCTGGGCGACGCGGTCGCTCAGGTCGGCCAGCCAGCCGTTGTGGGCGAAGAGCAGCTGCTCCTGGAGCGCGCGGACCATCATGACGTCCACGTCGGTGCCCGAGGCGTTGAGCTTCACGTTGTAGCTGCTCGCCAGTTGGTCCGCGGTGAGCAGGGTCATGGAGACCCGCCGCCCGATGCGCTCCTCGAACTCCTTTGTACGGCGCCGGATCGCCTGGGACCACACATGGTTGATCGCCATGATCCGCAACGGGGTGTCGCCGGAGGGCCGTCCGCCCCCGGTCGTACACGCGCCGAGCGCCCCCAACCCGGCGGCTCCCGCGACTCCCGCCGCCAGCCTGCCGAAGGAGCGCCGGCTGAGGAGCTGGCTGCTCGTGGACATCGTCGTCCTCGTCTCTCTGCGCTGTCGTGCGTCCTGCTCACCCTGGGGCGTGCCGCCTGCGGGGAGCGTCCGTTCGTCTGGCCCAACTGGTAGGACCAGTTCGACCAGAGACGGACGTTAGCAGGGGAGAGGCGTCCCGAACAGCCCTTTCACGGGCCGGATTCACCGTGCGTGCGGGCAGTGGTCCTTACCGGACCGCGCCGTACCGGTTCCCGGTTCCGTCCAACAGGGCCTCGATGTGGTTACGCGCCATGACGTCGACCTGGATGTCCAGATCCTTCCCGTACGTGCGCAGACCGAGCATCAGGTGCTCCCGCATCCGTTCACCGGCCAGGTCCACGTCACGGGCCTCGATCGCCTCGAAGATCTCGGGGTGGTGCGGAACCCCGGGCTCGCCGATCGACGGGTCGGAGTTGGAGCGGAGCATCATCTCGAACATCATCCCGCTGATCGACGAGAGCATGATCCTCAGAACCGGGTTCTTGCTCGCCTCGGCGACCGCGTCGTGAAAGGCCATGTCCGCCCTGGCCTTGACGACCACGTCGCTCGCCGATTCGAGCGCGTCCCGGGCGGACCTCAACGCCTCGATGTCCTCGTCCGTCGCGCGCTCGGTCGCCAGCCGCACCGTCTCGACCTCGAGCGGAAGCCGGGCTTCGATCAGCTGCCGGACGGTGGGGCGGCCGGCCCGGTACAACGCGTCGTACCCCCTGGCCTGCCCCGAACTCTGCTCACGCACGAAGGAACCGCGCCCCGGTGCGACCTCGATCAGGTGCTGCGCCTCCAGCCGCCGCAGCACCTCGCGTACGACGTTCCTGCTGGCGCCGAACTGGGCCGCGAGCTCACGCTCCGAAGGGAGCTTGGTCCCGACGGAGATGGCGCCGGACCGGATGTCGTGCTCGAGTTCCCGCGCGATCCGTTCCGTCAGGAGCCCACGCCGTTCGGGGGCCGCGGGTTGGCCGGACCACGCGGAGGAGGAAGAGGCGGACGACTGCATCCCCGCAGCGTACAGGCTGGTCCCGGGCGGTACACGGCCGATGATCGACCTCGGGGAAAGGTCTGGCTCTACGGGCTTTCCGGAACGGAGGTGCCGGCCCGCGTGGCGTCCGCGCCCCAGCTCGCGAGCAGGCGCAGCGCGTCGGCGGAGGCCGAGCCCGGCTCCGGGTGGTATGCGATCACCGACTGTTCCGCGTCGTCGGGCAGAGCGAACGTCTCGAAGCGGAGGGTCAGCTCACCCACCAGCGGATGGTGCAGCCGCTTGACGCCATGGCTCTTCTCCTTGACGTCGTGCCTGGCCCACAGCCGCCTGAACTCCTCGCTCTTCACCGACAGCTCACCGACGAGCGCGGAGAGACGAGGGTCGTCGGGGTGGCAGCCCGCGTCCATCCGCAGGTAGCTCACGATGTCCGACGCCTTCTGGTCCCACTCCACGAACAGCTCGCGGTACTCCGGCTTCAGGAACGTCAGCCGCGCCCAGTTCCGCTCCTGGGGCGGCAGCAACGACCAGTCACCGAAGACCGCCGCGGCCATCCGGTTCCAGGCCAGGATCTCCGAACGCCGGCCGATGACGTAGGCGGGAACGCCGTCCATCGTGTCGAGCAGCTGACCGAGGGTCCCGCGCACCCGCTGCTGCCGCGCCGACGGCTTCCTCCTGTGCTGCTTCGGCCTCGCGAGGTGGGTGAGGTGCGCCTGCTCGGCGTTGGTCAGCCGCAGCGCGGACGCGATCGCGCCCAGCACCTCTCCGGAGACGTTCTGACCGTTGCCCTGTTCGAGACGTGTGTAGTACGCCACGGACACTCCGGCCAGCTGGGCCAGCTCCTCGCGGCGCAGCCCCGGGACCCGGCGGTGCCGACCGAAGTCGGGCAGACCCACATCCTCCGGCTTGAGCCGGGCACGCCGGCTGCGCAGGAACTCGCTGAGCTCGGCACGGCGGTCGAGGGCGTGCCCCGCGCCACCACCGGGACCTGGGTCACCGGCGGGCCGCCGCTCGGGTACGGGCTGCTCCTCCATGGGTTCCAGTATCCATGGTCGTACGCACACCATCCTGACCCCGTCAGTAGTAGGACCACTGGACGTAGGCAGAGCCGTGGCCTGGGTGAACACGGTGGGATGGGGGAGGCTGGTCGGCGTGCCCGGACCGAAAGCTGCCGGGCGCAGATCCACTCCTTAGGAGAATTCCGCATGACCACTGTCGCTGCGTACGCCGCCCCTTCCGCAAAGGCTCCGCTCGAGCGCACCACCGTCGAGCGACGCGCGGTCGGGGAGTTCGACGTCCTGATCGACATCAAGTTCGCCGGCATCTGCCACTCGGACATCCACCAGGCCCGCGACGGCTGGGGTGAGGGCATCTTCCCGATGGTGCCCGGTCACGAGATCGCCGGCATCGTCACCGAAACCGGCTCCGGTGTCACCAGGTTCGCCGTGGGTGACCGCGTGGGAGTCGGCTGCATGGTGGACTCCTGCCGTGAGTGCGACAACTGCAAGGCCGGCCTGGAGCAGTACTGCGCCAAGGGCAACATCGGCACGTACAACGCCCTGGACAAGAACGGCGACCCCACCTACGGCGGCTACTCCACGCACATCGTCGTGGACGAGAACTACACCCTCCGCATCCCCGACGGCCTGTCGCTGGACGAGGCGGCGCCGCTGCTCTGCGCCGGCATCACCACGTACTCACCGCTGAAGCACTGGAACGCGGGCCCCGGCAAGAAGGTCGCCGTCCTCGGCATGGGCGGGCTCGGGCACATGGGCGTCAAGATCGCGCACGCGCTCGGTGCGGAGGTGACCGTCCTCTCGCAGTCCCTGCGCAAGCAGGACGACGGGCTGAAGCTCGGCGCCGACCACTACTACGCCACCAGCGACCCGAAGACCTTCGAGGAACTGCGCGGCACCTTCGACATCATCCTGTCCACCGTGTCCGCGCCGCTGGACTTCGGTGCGTACCTCTCGCTCCTCAGGACGGACGGTGCGCTGGTGAACGTCGGCGCCCCGGAGGAGCCCATATCCGTCAACCTCTTCTCGCTGATCGGTGGCCGGAAGTCGCTCTCGGGCTCCGGTATCGGCGGTATCCAGGAGACCCAGGAGATGCTGGACTTCTGTGCCGAGCACGGATTCGGCGCGGAGATCGAGCTGATCGGCGCGTCCGAGATCAACGAGGCGTACGAGCGTGTGCTGAGCAGCGATGTGCGGTACAGGTTCGTGATCGACGCCGCGACCATCTGAGGTCTCCCGTCCGAAGACACCCCCCGCCGCGGTCCCGTACGGGGCCGGGCACACGGAACGGGCCCCGGCAGTCATGACTGCCGGGGCCCGTTCCGTGCGAGGGGTCAGTCCCCCTCGGGACCGAGCTGTGACTCCCAGCCGTGGACCAGCAGGTCGAACACCGTCTCCACCGTCGCGCGGGGATCGTGCCGGCCCTTGGCCAGGGTCGGGACCTCCAGGACGAACCGTGCGAGCGCCGCGCACGCGAGGTCGTCCTGGTCCCGGCCGAGCTCCTCCGCGATCGCGGAGCTGAGCGCGCCCGCGTGCCGCATCCACATGCGTTCCCCGTACTCACGCAGTGCGGGCGTCCCGTTCACCAGCGCCGTGAACCGGTCCCGGCGGGGATCGGCGGCCAGCGGCACCCAGGACGCCAGCGCGTGGGCGCGGAGCGCCTCGATCACACCTCGGCCCTCGGGCCGGTCCCGCACGGCGGCGCCGAGCTCTGCCTCCACGTCCGCGTCACGGTCGAAGACCAGCGCCTCCTTGCTCGGGAAGTGCGCGAAGAGGGTGGTCGTCGATACGTCGGCTCTCTCGGCGACATCGCGGACGCTCACGCGTTCGAAACCGTGTTCGAGGAAGAGCTCCAGGGCGGCGTCGGCGATGGCCTGTCTCGTCGCGGCCTTCTTGCGCTCACGGCGGCCGACGGTCGGGGATTCGGGCATGACGTCACCGTACCCCATGACTGGAATGAAGCAGAAACTTGAACGGTTGCACTTATTGACTCGTTTCTGCTTTGGTGGTTCCGCAGGGGTTGCCGCCCGTCCTGGTCGCGGCACCCGGTCATCGCCGTGCCCCGGCGCCCGGGACCCCACCGACGAAGGGATCCACCATGAACTCTCCGACGCCGCCGAACGCGCGGATCAGCATCATCGGAGCCGGCCCCGGAGGCCTCACCTGCGCCCGCATCCTCCAGCGGCACGGCATCGCGGTGACGGTGTACGACCGGGATACGGATTCCGGCTCCCGGAACCAGGGAGGCTCCCTCGACCTCCACGAGGAGGACGGCCAGCTCGCGCTCCGCGAGGCGGGCCTGCTGGAGGAGTTCTTCTCGCTCGCCCGGTTCGACGGGCAGGAGATGCGCAGCTTGGACCCGGCGGGGCGCGTCCTCGCCCACCACCTGCCGGGCGAGGGCGAGACGGCCGCCCCCGAGATCGACCGCGGACAGCTCCGCGATCTCCTGGTGGGCTCACTCGCGCCGGGGACCGTCCGCTGGGGACGCGCTCTCGCATCGGTGAGCGGACCGGCCGACGGGCCGCGCACCCTGACGTTCACCGACGGGACGGCCGTGGAGACGGACCTCGTGATCGGTGCGGACGGAGCCTTCTCCCGGGTCCGTGCGGCGGTGTCGGCAGCGGCACCGCAGTACACCGGGGTCAGCTTCCTGGAGGCATGGTTCGACGACATGGAGACCGCGCACCCCGAGCTCTCCGCACTGGTCGGAAAGGGCAGCGCCCATGCCGCCGACGGCGAGCAGGGCCTCTTCGCGCAGCGCAACAGCGGCGGCCACATGCGCGTCTACCTCATGCAGCGCGTCCCGGTGGACTGGATCGCGGCGAACGGGCTCCGCCCCGGGGACACCGAAGACATCCGCGCACTTTTGCTGGAGGCCTACGCGGGCTGGTCACCGCAGATGCTCCGCATGATCACCGACAACGACGGCCCCTATGTCGACCGCCCGCTGTTCGCCCTGCCGGTTCCGCACACCTGGGAGCGCACGCCCGGCGTGACGCTCCTTGGGGACGCCGCGCACCTCATGCCGCCGCTCGGCGTCGGCGTCAACCTCGCCATGCTCGACGCCTGCGAACTGGCGCTCGCACTCGTCGGCGCGTCCACCGTCGGCGACGCGGTGCGCGGCTATGAGGAGACGATGCTCCCGCGCTCGGCCGACCTGGCCCGGCAGCTCGAAGGCGGCGCCGAGCATCTGCTGGCCGTCCCCGACGCCGAGGAGGCGGCGCCGCCCGGCCACCCTCAGCCCTGACCCGGCGGAGGCCGGGCGCTGTCCCGGCTGACCTGCTCCGGTCGCTCAGCCGTTCCGTACGCCGTCGAGCTGGAAGTGCCAGATGACCGCGACCGGGGAATCGTCCAGGGCCGCGGCCGACGCTTCCGGGCACCAGTGCAATAACTCCCAGGACATATCGGCCGGTAGCGGGTCCGGGGCGGTGTCGGGAGCGAGGGAGCGGGGCGGGCGGCGGGGTTCCTCGCACTGCCGGACCTGGAAGCCCAGGGGAAGGGCTGCGGCGAGGTAGGCGCTGAGCGGGCGGTGGTACTCGGCAAGGAGGGACGGGCGGCCGTCCGGTCCGGGACGGCGGGCCAGGGCCGGCCGGAGGTAGGACGCCAGCAGGTGTGCGTCCGAGACCACGAGGCTCCCGCCGGGGCGCAGGACACGCGCGAACTCCGCCAATACGGGGACCAGATCGGGCACGTGCGTCAGGGCGAGCGCGCAGACCACGGTGTCGACCGAGCGGTCGGGAAGCGGCAGCCGGTGCAGGTCGGCCTCGTGGAAGTCGACATCCGGCAGGCGCTTGCGGGCCTGGGCGAGCATGTCAGGCGAGGCATCGACACCGATCACCTCGTGGCCGAGTTCCCGCAGATAGGCGGTGTGACGGCCGGTGCCGCAGGCCGCGTCCAGCGCCGTGCCGACGGGCAGGCCGTCCAGGATGCGCCGGACGACGGGCTGCTCGATGTCGATCATCTGGTTGCCCGGGGCGTCGTAGTGCTGCGTCGGTACGGACACACGCTCCGGCCGTTCCACCGATTTTGACCTACACCTCGACCTGTTCGGGCCTGTCCCCTGTGCACGGCCCAGGCCGTCAGGCCCCTCCCAGAAGACCTCCGAGCACTCCTCCCAGCAGGTCGCCGAGCGGCCCGCCGGGCGCGGTGGTTTCCTTGGCCTCCGGTTCCGGTTCCTCGACGGGTGCGGAGGGCTCGGTCACGGGCCCGGGCGCCGATTCCCCGCCGTCTGCACCTTCTTCGCCGTTCTGCGTGGTCGGCTCGGGGGCGGGACCGGTGGTCCGGGACGCGGAGGGAGAGGCGGTGGGCGGGTGCGTGAGGCCGGGGGACAACTCGACGGGCAGCGGAACGGGGGCCCGGGCGGCAGCCGACGGTTGTGCCGGACCGGGCGTCAACGGACCGAGTGTCAACGGGCCGGGTATGTCGAGCACAGGTTCGGTTCCGGTGGCCGAGGCCGAACGGTCCTCGTCCTGGGCGGGAGCCGACGGCTCTCCCGTCCCGCGCTCCAGCCCCATCGCCCTGGGCAGTTGCAGAAAGGGCGCGCTGGAATCGCCTCCGACCAGCGCGGCAGCCACCGTCGTGGCATAGCAGACGCAGCACAGCGCCGTAACGGCCCCCGCGCGGCGCCACGTTCGGCTGCGCCTCCCGGTGGTGTCGACGAACACCGGCCGGGCGTGCGGTGCGACAGCTCCGGCCTCCGGTGCGTCGCGTACGTCGCTCACTGTCGCGCCGCCTGTGCCCATGTGCGTCTCTCCCTCTGTACGGGCCTGCCGGCCCCGCACCGGCGAGGCCTCCCCGCCGGACTTCCCCGAGGAATTCGGACCTGTACGCGCCGCGGATTGGTCCGATCGGGCCACGAGGACAACGCCGTACGCGCGTCGCGCCTTTTGTGTGCCCCTTGTGTGAAAAAGCGGTCATGGGGGAGCGGACCTCGCCCCGTGCGGGGCAGAGGCACTGTGCGGCCGGGAGGCCCGCTGTCCGCGCAAGGGAACCGCGCACCTCCAGTGGCGGGCCTCCCGGGCGCTCCGCGCTCCCGCGTCCATGCGGTGCGAGCGTCACGGCAGGCCGCGAGCGGGCTGCCCCGGGCGACGGTGGTCCCGGCCTTCCGCATGGCGAGACGGCCATGCATCCGGAGGAGAGCCGTCCGTATATTCGTACGCATGTCTGTATCGGCCCTGCCCCTGTGCCTCGCGCTCTTCGCGCACTCGGCCTGGTGCGTCGACGACGGCCTCTGTAGCGGCTGAATCCCGTCGGCGGCCGCCTGCCGTGCCGCCGACAGCCGAGACCGCTGTCCGCCGAGCACCATTCCGGAGACCCTTCGTGACCACCGCGCCTCCCGCCGGGCCGGCCGCGCCGCCGCGCGCACTGCCCGAACTGTTCGCCCCCTCGCCCACCTCGGTGCCGCGACCGGAGGCGCCGCCCCTGCCGCCGGTGCGCAGGGCCCCGCTCGTCGTGTCAGGGCTGCTCGCCGTGGCGCTCACCGCGTACGTCTGGTTCACGCACGGCGCCAAGCCGGGCGTGCTGCTCCTGCTGGGGCTCGGCCTGGGCGTCGCGCTCTTCCACTCCCGGTTCGGCTTCACCTCCGCCTGGCGGCAGCTCATCGCCGTCGGCAACGGAGCCGGGCTGCGGGCGCACGCACTGCTGCTCGGGACGACCGCCACGCTGTTCGCCCTGGTCATCGGTACGAGCACCGGCCTGTTCGGCTCGCAGCCCGCACCGTCCGCAGGGCCGATCGGGACCGGTCTGGTCGTCGGCTCGCTGCTCTTCGCCATCGGGATGCAACTCGGCGGCGCCTGCGCGTCGGGCACCCTGTTCGCCGTCGGCTCGGGGCAGAGCTCCATACTCCTGACCCTCGGCGGCTTCATCGGGGGTGCCACGCTCGCCGCCTGGCAGTTCGACCTGTGGAAGGACCTTCCCGCCTGGGAACCGGTCGTCCTCTCCGACCACATCGGCTGGTTCGGATCGTGGGCGGTGACGATCGCCGCACTGCTGCTCGTGGTCGTGGTCACTCGGCGCGTCCAGGCCCGGCGCAACCCGCCGCCCCTCGGTGTCGTGCCCTCGGCGCGCACCGCGCTCGTACGGGCCTTCCGCGGCTCCTGGCCGCTGGCCGCCGGTGCCCTGGTGCTGGCCGTGCTCGGCGCCGGCGTGCTGCTGGTGTCCGGCGGCGCCTGGGGCGTCACCAGCGCGTTCAGCCTCTGGGGCTCGGAGCTGGTGGGTGCCCTCGGCGGCCACCCGGAGAACTGGACCTGGTGGCAGCAGGCCGGCAACAAGGAGATGCTGGCGGGCCCCGTCCTGGCCGACAAGACCAGCCTCACCGACATCGGCATCATGATCGGCGCCGCGGTGGCCGCCGCACTCGGTGGCACCTGGGCCCTGCACCGTGGCATCCCGTGGCGCACGGCCGTCGCGTCGGTGCTCGGCGGGGTGCTGATGGGCATAGGCGCACGACTGGCCGGGGGCTGCAACATCGGCGCCTACCTGGCGGGCGTCGCCTCCGGCAGCCTCAGCGGCTGGCTGTGGGGAGCGGTCGCACTGCTGGGCACCTGGATCGGGCTCAAGCTGCGCCCCCTGTTCGGCCTGGGCAACCCCAAGCCGGGCGACGGCGTCTGCTGACCGCCGCCTCGCGTGTGCGGGCCCCTGACCCGCCTCCTCTACGATCGTCCGCGTGTGCGCAAACGTCATAGTCGCTGAAGACGACGCGAAACAGGCCGAGCTGGTCCGCCGTTACCTCGAACGCGAAGGCCACGCGGTCACGGTGGTGTCCGACGGCCTCTCCGCGCTCGAACAGGCACGGCAGGGTACGCCGGACCTGCTCGTGCTCGACGTGATGATGCCGCGGGCGGACGGGCTCGACGTGGTCCGCATACTGCGCGCCGAGGAACGGGAGTTGGCGGTCCTCATGCTGACCGCACGGGCGACCGAGGACGATCTGCTGCTCGGTCTTGACCTGGGGGCGGACGACTACATGACCAAGCCCTACAGTCCGCGCGAGCTCATGGCACGGGTGCGCACGCTCCTGCGGCGCACCCGGCGGGACACAGGACGCGAGGACGGCCACATACTGCGGGTGGGATCGCTCGCCGTGGATCCCGTGCGCCACGAGGTGGCGGTCGACGGCGTCGGAGTCGAGTGCACACCGGGGGAGTTCCGGCTCCTCTCCGCGATGGCCGCCGAGCCCGAACGGGTCTTCACCCGGGAGCAGCTGCTCGCCGAACTCCACGGGTTCGACCGGTACATCAGCAGCCGCACCGTCGATGTGCACATCATGAACCTCCGCAAGAAGATCGAGCGCGCACCCCGGCGCCCGGTCCGGCTGCTCACCGTCTTCGGAGTCGGCTACAAACTCATGGACCCGCTGAAGGGCGCCCCGCGTGCCTCGGCGCGCTGAGCGCGGCGGGCCTCGCCTGAGGCTCCCGCTGCGCAAGAGCCTCCTCGGCCGGCTGCTGGCGGCGTCGGCGCTCGTCGCCGCCTGTTCGGTCGCCGCGACCGCGTGGCTGGCCGTACAGACCACCTCCGGCGCGATCGAGCAGGAGCAGGGCCGCAACCTTGCCGCCGACACCCGCGTCCTCGACGCCCTGCTCGCCTACGCGGCCGAACACCCCTCCTGGGACGGGGTGGACGCCACGGTGCGCGAGCTCGCCGACGTCTCCGACCGGAGGATCACGCTGACGACCCAGAGCCGCCAGATCCTCGCGGACTCCGTGTCCTCCTCCCCGCCCCCGCCCGCTCTGCCGCCCCAGGCGTCGGCGGTCGTGGACCCCCTTTCGGTGGACGCCACCACCGAGACGGAGGCGGGGGCAGGATCCGTGACGGTCGCGGCGCCTGGCACGGACGGGGAGCAGCGCTCAGGCAACGACCGGGTCGACCCGCGGGCCGTCGGCCCGTTCAGGCTGCCCGCGGCCGAACGTACGTCGCTGAGGCGCAGCGCGGACGAGACGGTGCGGTGCCTCAGCAGGTCGGGGATCGCCTCGGACGTCGTCGAGGGGCCGAGCGGGCGCCCCCGTATCCAGGTCGTGGGCAACGATCCCGACCGTATGCGCGGCAGCGAGTGCTCGA
This sequence comes from Streptomyces sp. NPDC102451, assembly GCF_044765485.1. NCBI lineage: Bacteria > Bacillati > Actinomycetota > Actinomycetes > Kitasatosporales > Streptomycetaceae > Streptomyces > Streptomyces sp. NPDC102451. The sequence continues at coordinate 169,635 of NZ_JBIWKD010000015.1, forward strand.
CGGATGCCCTGGACAGCCCCACCGGGACGGAGACGAAGGCGCTCACCGCCCTCAACGACCTCGTCAACGCGTGCCTGGACCGGCAGGGCCGTGAGGCCGTACGGCTCGATCTCGACCTCTCGTGGAGGACCGGCGAGCTGCCCGGCGCCGCGACCGCCGCGCCCGTGCCGACGCCGGTGCCCAGCATCAGCGTCCCGCGGGAGGCCCTGCCCACGGAGCTCGCGACCCCCGAGCCGCTCGACAGCGAGAACGACCGGGACATCGCCTCCTGCGTCGGCATCGCCCGCCAGGAACAGCTCAGTTCGTACGTCGCCTCACCCGCGCTGCTGTTCATCAGCGACCCGCGCGGCGGCGCGGTGCCCGGCTTCGCGCTCTCCTCCGCCAACACGGCGAAGATCATCGGGGTCGCGGCGCTCGTCCTGGCCCTCACCGTCGGCGCCTCGATCCTCGCCGGAGCCCGGCTCGTGCGCCCGCTGCACGCCCTCACGGGAGCGGCCCAGCGCATGCGGGACGGTGAGGAACCGTCCCATGTGGTGGTCGCCGCGGACAACGAGATCGGCCGACTGGCCGCCGCCTTCAACGACATGTCGGTGCACCGCGCCCGGCTGGAGGAGCAGCGCAAGGTGATGGTCAGCGATGTCGCGCACGAGCTGCGCACCCCGCTGTCCAACATCCGGGGGTGGCTGGAGGGCGCCCAGGACGGCATCGCCGATGTGGACGCGGTGTTCGTCTCCTCGCTCCTGGAGGAGGCGGTGCAGTTGCAGCACATCATCGACGACCTCCAGGACCTGTCGGCGGCCGATGCCGGCGCCCTGCGTCTGCACCCCGAGCCCGTACGGATCGAGGAACTGCTCGCCCATGCCGTGGCGGCCCATCAGGCGCAGGCCGACGCCGCCGGGGTCGGCCTCACCGTGACCGTCGCGGACAGGGACGAGCCCGCCCCCGAACTCACCGCAGACCCCGTCCGGTTGCGGCAGGCGATCGGCAACCTCGTCTCCAACGCCGTACGCCACACCCCGAAAGGCGGGCGGGTGACGCTGCGGGCCTACGCGGCCGGCTCCGGGGGAGCGGACGGCGAGCTGGTGCTGGAGGTCGCCGACACCGGAAGCGGAATAGCCCCCGAGGACCTGCCGTACGTCTTCGACCGGTTCTGGCGCGCGGAGAAGTCACGCAGCCGCCGCACAGGGGGCAGCGGCCTGGGGCTGGCGATCGTCCGCAAGCTCGTCGAGGCCCACGGCGGGACGACCGGTGTCGTCAGCACGGTGGGTCGGGGGTCGGTGTTCACCCTGCGCCTGCCGGCGGCGGGCCCTGATCCGATGAACACGGCGGTCTGACAGCTTCCTCACAACTTCGCTCCAGTCTGAGGACATGCCCGGCGCCCGACGCGCATCCGCGCGGGGGGCACCACCAACGCCGGGCCGGAATCGGAGTTCTTCATGTCCCTTCGTCACACCCTGCGCACCGCGGTCCTCGCCGCCGTCGGCCTCGGCGCGGTCCTGCTGCCGTCCTCCGTGGCCGCCGCCGACGACTCGCCCACACCGGTACCCGCCGAGCGCACCGAGAGCCCCACCCCCGCGCCCGGAACCGCGCAGCCCGCCGAGAGCGCCACCCCCACCCCGGCACCCGCCGAGCCCACCGAGGTGGCGACCCCGGTCCCCGCCGAGTCAGTGCCGGCCGGCACGGTGCCGCGGGGCGGTGTCGACGCCGGCGAGCGTCCGGCCGAGGGCTCCGGCGCCACCGCGCTGTACGGCTCCGCGGCCGGCGCGGCCCTGCTCGCGGGCGGCGGCGTCCTCGTGCTGCGCCGCCGGTCCGCCGCACAGCGCAACGGCTGATCCCGCACGGTGGCGCCGCACCCCGCCCGGGGTGCGGCGCCACCCGCCGTTCCCCCTCCCGCATTCGTTCGACCCCGCACCGGAGTGCTCATGCCCCTTACATCGAACTCGTCCTGGCGGACAGCCGTGTCCGCGGCGGCGGCCTGCCTGCTGCTCGCCACCGTCACCGGTTGCGGCGCGGCCGACGCGCCCGCGCCGACGGCCGCGGCCGGGACGGCCTCGGACACGTCCCCCTCCCCGGAAGTCCCCAAGGCGCCCGCACCGACGCGGCTGACCGTCCCGTCGCTCGGGATAGACAGCTCGCTGCTGCGGCTGGGACTCAACGAGGACGGCACGGTGGAGGTCCCGCCTGCCGACGAGGGCATGACGGCCGGCTGGTACGCGGGCGGAGCCGTACCGGGCGAGCCCGGTGCCGCCGTGCTCATCGGCCACAACGACACCCGGTTCGGCAAGGCCGTCTTCCACGACCTGCACACCATCGCCGAGGGAGCCGACATCGCCGTCTCCGCCGGGGGAGGGAAGGCGGCCCACTTCACGGTCACCGGCAAGGAGACCGTCCGTAAGAACGCCTTCCCCACCGAGAAGGTCTACGGAGCCACCGACGAGCGCGTGCTCCGGCTGATCACGTGCGACGGGGCCTTCGACGCCGACGGCCACCCCGTGGACAACCTCGTCGTCTACGCGACGCTGCGCTGACGGAAGGCCGGCCGGAACGCCTGCCGGCCGGGCTCTCGGCACCTCACGGCGGCGCCGGTTCCGCTCCGCCCCATGGCGGGGCATGCTCCGCGCGGGTGACGGCGACCAGGGCCAGATCGTCGGTCAGGACACCGTCCGTATGGGCGTGGACCGCTTGGGCGAGCTTGTCCACGACGGCCGGCGGCCCGTGACGCCACGCCCCCCGCAGGTCCTCGTCCGGTGTGTAGAAACGTCCGCCGGCGTCACGGGCCTCCAGGAGCCCGTCCGTGCACAGCAGGAGCAGACTCCCCGGGCCGAAGGGACGCGACTCGTCGGCCCACGGGCCCGTGTCGAATTCACCGAGCCCCAGGGGCAGTCCCGGATGCTCGGGCTCCCAGACGCCCAGGGCGGTCTCGTTCACCAGGAAGGCCGGGCAGTGTCCGCGGCTGATGAGACGTACCTCCGCACCGTCGTCAGGGATTTGCGCGATGGCGGCGGTGATGAAGTGCTCACTGCTCACGCCGCCCCCACCGCCGACCGCGGCGGCCTCCCTGATGTGACGGGTCACCGCCTCGTCGAGATGGCGGGCCAGCTCGGGCAGGGTCGGGGTGTGGTGGGCGGCCTCGTGGAAGCTGCCCACCAGGGCGGCCACGCTGGGAATGGAGTTCAGCCCCTTGCCGCGCACATCACCGATGAGCAGGCGTACGCCGAACGAGGTGTGCTCCGCCGCGTACAGGTCACCCCCGACCGAGGCCGCCGCGGACGCGGCTTCGTAGCGGACCGCGACCCAGGTGTTCCCCCACCAGGCCCGTACGGGCGGGAGAACGGCACGCTGGGCGCTCTCCGCCACCCGTTGGGCCCCCAGGAGCTCGTCCCGCAGGAACAGCCGCAGCCTGCACAGGGGCACTGTCGCCCACGCGAGGATCACGAGGGCGACGTAGTCGACCACCGCGTGCTCGCCGTCCGAGGGCAGATGTCTCACGAGGAGGAAGACCAGGCCCGCCACACTGTTGAGGGCGGCCACCCAGACCACGGCCCGCAGCGAGTACACGCAGGCCGCGATCATGGAGCTGAGGATCAGGAACACGTCCCCGCTGTACGCTCCCGGCGTGGGCAGGTCGACCGCCAGCCCGAGCACCACCAGTACCAAGGGCGCGAACCGGGTCCACCGCGGGAGCAGGTCGCTCTCGCTCTGCGGCGCGTGCGACGTCAGCCCTGTCGCGTCGCGGTTCGGGCTCACGGCATCGCCTCCGGGATGAAACGGGCAGGCTGCCGCCCGGCAGGCACTGCTTCCTCACTCGACCTTCGCGCCGGAAGCCCCGTCCCGCACGCGGAGCGCGTGCCGAGGAGCAAGGCAGCCACCGATGCGGACCGCCGCGACTCTTGACGAGTACACGTACGCGGACCAAGAATGATCGCGCAGTGCGTATGACAACGTTGTCTAAGCCGAGAGGCGCTCATTCCATGAGATGGACCCACTGGATTCGCGGTGCGGGGGCGGCGGCCGCCACGGCCGCCCTCCTCGGCGGCGCCGTCGCCGCACCCGCCGCTGCGGACGGGGGAGGGCACGCCGAGCGCGGCCGGCTCACCGATCTCGTCAACCCGTTCATCGGGACCGAGAACGAGGGCAACACCTACCCGGGTGCCGCAGTGCCGTTCGGCATGGTGCAGTTCTCGCCCGACACCGGGCACAACACAGGCTACGACTACTCGGAGACCCACATCAGGGGCTTCTCCACCGTCCACATCTCCGGCGTGGGCTGCGGCCTCGGCGGTGACCTCCCGGTGCTTCCCACCACCGGCGACATCACGTCGACGGACAACGCCGCCTACGCGGCGGAGTTCAGCCACGACGACGAGAAGGCCGCCCCCGGCACCTACGAGGTGGGCCTCAAGACGGGCATCAGGGCCGAGCTGAGCGCCACAGCGCGCACCGGGGTGCAGCGCTACACCTTCCCCGCCACCGACAAGGCCAACGTCCTCGTCAACGCGGGACAGTCGCTGCACAAGACCCTGAACACCGAGGTCGAGATCCTCGACAACCGCACCGTACGTACGGCCATCACCGGCAGCGGCTTCTGCCAGGACACCAAGCCGTACACGGTGTACACGATCACCCGCTTCGACCGGCCCTTCACCACCTCCGGCACCTGGAAGGGCGACAAGGTCACCGAGGGCTCGAAGTCCTCGGCCGCGGCCGCCGAGCGCAACGGCGCCTTCCTGCGCTTCGACACCACCAAGGACCGCACCGTCGAGGCGACCACCGCGATCTCTTACGTGGACGCCAAGGGAGCCGCCCTCAACCTCCGTGCAGAAGGCGGCCGTTCGTACGACCGTGTCGCGCGTGCCGCGCAGGCCGCCTGGGAGGACCGTCTCGACGACGTCCGCGCCAAGGGCGGCAGCGAGACGCTGCGCCGGACCTTCTACTCGTCCCTCTACCGCTCGTTCCTCGCGCCGAACATCGGCAGCGACGTCGACGGCCGCTACACGGGCTGGGACCAGAAGATCCACCGCGCCAAGGGATTCACCTACTACCAGAACTGGTCGCTCTGGGACACCTACCGCACCCAGGCCCAGCTCCTCTCGCTGCTCGCACCGCACGAGTCCCGCGACATGGCCATCTCCGTCATCAAGATCGACGAGGACAGCGGCTGGCTGCCCAAGTGGGGCTACGGCACGGTCGAGACGAACATCATGACCGGTGACCCGGTCACGCCGTTCCTCACCAACGCCTACCAGCAGGGCCTCCTCAAGGGGTACGAGGAGAAGGCGTACCGCGCGCTGAAGAAGAACGCCGACGGCGTGCCCCCCGCCGACTCCGCCCCCGTGGGCCGCGAGGCCAACAAGGAGTACCTCGACGACGGCTTCGCGCCGTACATCAAGGACCGCGCGCATGTGAAGCCGGGTGACTCCGACTACGACCACGGCGCCTCCGCGACCCTGGAGTACGCGCTGTCCGATGCGATGCTCGGGCAGATGGCGAAGGAGCTGGGGCACCGGGACGACGCCGCGCGGTACACGGCGCGGGCGCAGAACTACCGGAAGATCTTCGACAGTTCGACCGGCTTCTTCCGCGCACGGGACGCGAGCGGTGCCTTCACCGGCCCCGTCGACCCGGCTCAGAGCGAGGGCTTCCACGAGGGCACGTCCTGGCAGTACCAGTGGCTCGTCCCGCAGGACCTGCCCGGCATGGTCTCCCTGATCGGCGGCACCGAGGCCGCGAACGAACGGCTCGACTCGTTCTTCGCGTACGAGCAGCTGCTCCAGGACCCGGCGAAGACCGCCCGCGAGGTGTGGGTGAACGGGCCGTACGACTACTACAACGCGGACAAGTACAACCCGCAGAACGAGCCCGACCTGATCGCTCCCTACACCTACCTCTCCACCGGACAGCCCTGGAAGACCACCGACGTGGTGCACGCCGCGCTCACACTCTTCACGGACACCCCGACCGGTATGACCGGCAACGACGACCTCGGGACGATGTCCGCCTGGAACGTCCTGTCCTCGATCGGGATCTTCCCGGTCCAGCCGGGCACCGACACCTGGAGCCTGTCGACCCCCGTGTTCGAACGCGTCGACCTGACCCTCGACCGGCGCTACTACCCCAAGGGCAGCCTGACCGTCAGTGCTCCCGGCACCTCCGACTCGGCGCGCTACATCCAGTCGGCCCGGGCCGACGGGGCCGCGTACGGGAAGACCTATCTGACCACCGAGGACATCCGCGGCACCCGCAACCTGTCCTTCGAGGTCGGTACGGAGCCCTCGGAGTGGGGCACCTCGGCGGACGCCGCACCGCCCGCCCTGAAGTGACGCGCTGAACGGCCTCCGACCGCACGCACGGCCCGCCCCTCGCCGAGGGGCGGGCCGTGCGCCGTGAGGGCGGAGCCGCTCAGCCGTTGAACCGGTCCGGGTCGAACCCGGTGCGCTCGTCACGGTTCAGGGCGTTGATCTCGCCGATGTCCCCCTCGGTGAGTTCGAAGCCGAAGAGGTCGAAGTTCTGCTGGATGCGCCGCAGCGTCACCGACTTGGGGAACACGATGTCCCCGCGCTGCAGATGCCAGCGCAGCGTGACCTGCGCCGTCGACCTGCCCACCCGCTCGGCGATACGCGTCAGCGTCGGGTCGTCGAGCACCTTGCCCTGGGCGATCGGCGACCAGGCCTCGGTGGCGATGCCGTGCTCGGCACCGAAGGACCTGACGGCGTCCTGGGTGAGGTATGGATGGACCTCGACCTGGTTGACGGCCGGCACCACCGTGCTGCCGTCCAGCAGTCGGCGCAGGTGGTGCGGCTGGAAGTTCGAGACACCGATGGCCTTGACGCGACCCGAACGGTAGATCTCCTCCAGCGCCTTCCAGGTCTCCACGAAGTCACCCTTGTCGGGCAGCGGCCAGTGGATGAGGAAGAGGTCCAGATAGTCCAGCCCCACCTTGTCCATGGTGCGCCCGAAGGCCTTGAGGGCGTCGTCGTACGCGTGGGCGCCGTTGTCCAGCTTGCTGGTGACGAAGACATCGGCACGGTCGAGACCGGACTCCCTGACCGCCTGGCCTACCTCCTCCTCGTTGCCGTACATCTGTGCCGTGTCGATGTGCCGGTAACCGGTCTCGAGAGCGGCCAGAGTGGTCTCGCGGGTGTCCTCGGGCGGGATCTGGAAGGTCCCGAAGCCGAGCTGGGGGATCTCCACACCGTTGTTGAGCGTGATGGCGGGTACCGGGGGCACGGATGACTCCTTGTCGTCGGTGTGGGGCCGGTGCACGGGCGGCGGCTCGCAGCACGCAGCGGAGCGCTGTATTCCGCCCTCTCTGCGGCGTACCCGCCATCAAACGGCGCAAACAGGTTGAAACGACGGAATACCCATCCATCTGCGTGAGGTGCGCGACCGGTCCGGCCGGGGCGTGGGTCAGCCCCGGCCGGACCGGGTCGTCAGGACGCCGACAGCTCCCCGCGGACTGTGCGGGCCGCCGCCACGAGGTTCTCCAGCGACGTACGGGTCTCCGGCCAGCCGCGGGTCTTGAGTCCGCAGTCAGGGTTGACCCACAGCCGCTCGGCCGGGATCGCCTTCAGCCCGGTGCGGAGCAGCTCGGCCGCCTCCACGGCGCTCGGCACACGGGGCGAGTGGATGTCGTACACACCGGGCCCCGCCTCGCGCGGGTATCCGTGCTCCGCCAGCTCGTGGGCGACCTGCATGTGCGAGCGGGCCGCCTCCAGGCTGATCACGTCGGCGTCGAGATCGTCGATGGCCTGGACGATGTCGCCGAACTCGGCGTAGCACATGTGGGTGTGGATCTGTGTGTCCGGCCGCACCTCGCTGGTGGTGAGCCGGAACGACTCCGTCGCCCAGGCCAGATAGGCCCCGTGGTCGGCGGCGCGCAGCGGCAGCGTCTCCCGCAGCGCCGGCTCGTCCACCTGGATGACCGAAGTGCCCGCGGCCTCCAGGTCGGTCACCTCGTCACGCAGAGCGAGGGCGACCTGCTGGGCGGTGTCGCCGAGGGGCTGGTCGTCGCGGACGAACGACCAGGCGAGCATGGTGACCGGCCCGGTGAGCATGCCCTTGACCGGCCGGTCGGTGAGGGACTGGGCGTACGTCGTCCAGCCCACCGTCATCGGCTGGGGGCGGGAGATGTCGCCGGCCAGCACCGGCGGCCGGACGTAGCGCGTGCCGTAGGACTGGACCCAGCCGTGCTGCGTGGCGAGGTATCCCGTCAGCTGCTCCGCGAAGTACTGGACCATGTCGTTGCGTTCGGCCTCACCGTGCACCAGGACGTCCAGGCCGGTCTTCTCCTGGAAGGAGATCACCTCCTGGATCTCGGCCTTGACGCGCTCCTCGTACCCGGCCGCGTCGATGCGTCCGGTCCGCAGGTCCGCGCGGGCGGTGCGCAGTTCGGCGGTCTGCGGGAACGAGCCGATGGTGGTCGTCGGCAGCAGGGGCAGCCCGAGGTGCGCGCGCTGGGCGGCGGCCCGCTCCCCGTACGGCTGGGAGCGGCGGGCGTCGGCCTCGGTCACCGCGGCGGCCCGGGCGCGGACGGCGGGGTCCCGGGTGACGGGGGAGTGCGCACGGGAGGCCAGGTCGGCCCGGTTGGCGGCGAGTTCGGCGGCGATGGCACCGGTGCCCTGCGTGAGGCCCCTGGCGAGGGTGACGATCTCGGCGGTCTTCTGCCGGGCGAAGGACAGCCAGCGCAGGACCTGCGGCTCGATGTCCCGTTCGGCTGCGGTGTCCAGGGGGACGTGCAGCAGGGAGCAGGAGGCTGCCACATCGATCCGTCCGGCGAGCCCGAGCAGGGTGCCGAGCGTGGAGAGCGACTTCTCCAGGTCGTTGATCCAGATGTTGCGCCCGTTGACCACACCGGCGACCAGCCGCTTCCCGGGGAGCCCGCCGACAGCGGCCAGGGCGTCCAGATTCCCGGCTGCGGCCTCGGTGAAGTCCAGCGCGAGCCCGTCCACCGGCGCCTTCGCCAGGACGGGAAGAGCCTCGCCGAGCCGGCCGAAGTAGGAGGCGACGAGCAGCTTGGGCCGGTCGGTCAGCGAGCCGAGGCGGTGGTACGCGCGCTCGGCGGCATCCAGTTCGGCCTGGGTGCGGTCCTGGACGAGTGCGGGTTCGTCGAGCTGCACCCACTCGGCTCCGGCCGCGCGCAGGTCGGCGAGGACCTCGGCGTACACCGGCAGCAGGCGGTCCAGGAGGGTGAGCGGGTCGAAGTCCGCGGCCACACCGGGGGCGGGCTTGGCCAGGAGCAGATACGTGACCGGTCCGACCAGGACGGGCCGGGCGGCCGCCCCCAGCGCGACGGCCTCCTTGAGCTCGGCGGCCTGCTTGGCGGAGTCCGCGGTGAAGACGGTGTCCGGGCCCAGCTCGGGAACCAGGTAGTGGTAGTTGGTGTCGAACCACTTGGTCATCTCCAGCGGGGCGACGTCCTGCGTGCCGCGCGCCATCGCGAAGTAGCCGTCCAGCGGATCGGCGGCGACCGCCGCCCGGTGGCGCTCGGGGACGGCTCCGACCATGACGGTGGTGTCCAGCACATGGTCGTAGTACGAGAAGTCCCCGGTCGGGACCTCGTCGACGCCGGCATCGACGAGCTGCTGCCAGTTCGTACGGCGCAGATCTGCGGCCGTGGCGCGGAGGGCGTCGGCGGTGACCCGCCCCTTCCAGTAGCCCTCGACGGCCTTCTTCAGTTCCCGGTTCTGTCCCTGCCGGGGGTAGCCGTGGACAGTGGACCGCGCAGTCGCGGTCGCGTGCTCGGTGGTCACGGAGATCTCCTTCGCGAGATGAATCCCTGAGATCCCGGCGGCGGGACGAGGACGCGAAGGGGTGACGTACCGGACGGCAAAGGCGTCGGACGACGCGATGATCCGCCAGGTATGTACGCCGACCCGCCCACGAGGTCACCGGGATGTCCGCGCACGGTTGGGCCGCGCGCGGGCAGATGGCAGGTCTTCGGACTCGCGGGCACGTCCTCGTCGAGGACACCTAGTGGCCGTCGCTTCCCAGGTCCGGTTCGTCGGACCCAGTGCTCATGACGGCGGTCGTTCCCGCTCACCGCTGCGGGGCAGTCCCGGAATTCCACCAGGTTCCCTCTTACGACGCATCCCGCCTGGCGGACGGGGCGAACCAGCTGCACCCACAAGCCTACGGGGCCCTCCGAGGGCGCGGTGAGCCAGGTCCAGCATGCGGATGGCGGGCCGCGGACTCACGCAGCGCCCGTGCGCGCGGCCCAGGCGGGCTGGAGATCCCGGTAGTCGATGACCGTGACGCCCTCCCGCGCCACAGCCTCCCGGGCCTCGGGTGACGTCAGGAACGCGTGGTCCGTACGCCGCACCCGCCGGTCGAAGGCCTGCGCCTCCCGGTTGCCGAGGCTGGGATGGACGGCCCATTCGCTGAGCCCGGCCGGCAGGTCGTGGAGCAGCCGGCCGTACAGGGCCGCCTTGTCCTCGGTCGCCAGGGAGAAGCTGTCCAGGAACTCGTGGTCGACGACGGGCAGCCCACGCAGGCGCATCGCGCGCCGCCCCGGCTCCAGCCAGATGCGGACGGCGAGGCCGTACTCGGCGGCCAGATTCCCGGCCTTCGCCGGAGGAGCCTCATGGCCTCCGGCGCCGCCGGACACACCGTCATGAGGCTGCACGACGAGGCGATCCCCTCCTCTACCGACTCGATCACCGCGGCGTTGACGGCCGGGTCCATGCCGAAGTCGTCGCAGTTGACGATCAGCAGGCGGGCATCGGGCGGGAACCCCAGGATCCGGTTCCACTGCGCGGAGGACGTCCCGGGCGACGGTCCGACGGCTGCTCCATCCATGGTCGCAGTCTGGACCCACCCCGACGCTCGCGCACCTGAACAGGGCGCCCACGGCCGTCGGCGCGCCACCGTACGGCCGACCAGCCGGAGCCCGGAAGGTGTCGAAGCGATTCGACAAGCCAATGCTGGGCAGACCGGGCCGGAATTTTCCATTGACACCCTCCCTTCGGGCTGACACCGTCGAAGCGCTTCAACGATCATGGCCGTGGGTCTCGGCCCAGGCCCGACCCTAGGGACCGACCGTGGTGTTCTTCGACAATCCCGTGATCCCCGGCTTCAGCCCGGATCCGAGCATCTGCCGCGTGGGCGAGGACTACTACGTGGCGACGTCCAGTTTCGAGTACGTACCCGGGGTGCCGCTGTGGCACAGCCGGGACCTCGTGCACTGGCGGCTGATCGGGCACGCCCTCGACCGCCCCTCGCAGCTGTCGCTCCCTGACGCGGCTCCCGCATCCTGCGGGGTGTACGCCCCGACGCTGCGGCACCATGACGGTCTCTTCTGGATGATCACGACCGTGGTGGCCGGCGAGGGCACCGTCCTGGTGACCGCCGAGGGCCCCGCCGGCCCCTGGTCGGAGCCGGTGCCGGTCGGTATACCGGGCATCGATCCCGATCTGGCCTGGGACGACGAGGGGAACTGCTGGTGCGTGTTCTCCCACGACGGGATCCGCGGGGTGCGCATCGAGCCGAAGACGGGCGAACTGCTCGGTGAGCCGGTGGAGATGTGGTCGGGCAGCGGGCTCCAGTACCCCGAGGGGCCGCACCTCTACAGGATCGGCGACTGGTGGTACCTGCTGCTCTCCGAGGGCGGGACCGAACGCGGGCACGCCATGTCGGTGGCCAGGGCGCGCACGCTGCCGGGCCCCTTCGAACCGCACCCGGACAACCCCGTGCTGTCCCACCGCAGCACCGGCCACCCCGTGCAGAACACCGGCCACGGCGATCTGGTGCAGGCGCACGACGGCACCTGGTGGATGGTGTTGCTGGGCACCCGGCCCCGCGGCGACACGCCCGGGTTCCACGGAATGGGCCGGGAGACGTTCCTGGTTCCGGTGCGCTGGGAGGACGAGTGGCCCCTGCCGGGACCGCTGGAACTCCGTTCCCCAGGACCCGAGTTGACTCCGCACCCCTGGCCCGCCGAGCCGCACCGCGACGACTTCGAGGCCCCCGCGCTCGCACCCTGCTGGGTGTCGCTGAGGCGCCGCGATCCGGATGCCGCGCGCCTCGACGAGCGGCCCGGCCATCTGGTGCTGCACGCCCGGGCGGACGGCATGGAGCAGCCCGGCGCGCTGTTCGTCGGGCGGCGCCAGCGCGACCCCGACTGCGTGGCGCGGACCCGGGTCGACGCCGGTGAAGGAGGCCGGGGCGGCCTCGCCGTACGGCTCGACGAGGCGCACCACTACCAGGTGGAGACGGAGGACGGCAGGGTGCGTGCGGTCGCCCGCATCGGCCCCCTGCGTCAGACGGTGGCCGAACGGGACGTGCCCACCGGGCCTTTGACGCTGCGCATCGACGTGACCACCACCGATGTCCTGCCGCCCACCGTCACCGTACGCCCCGCGGACCCCGCCACCGCGGCGGCTTCCGGCCTGCGCGTCGGCGGTCCCGACACCCTCCGCCTGGGGTACGAGACCGACGACGGGCACTTCGAGATCCTCGCCGAACTCGACGGCCGGTACCTCACCACCGAGGTCGCGGGCGGATTCACCGGCCGGGTCGTCGGCATGTACGCGACCGGGGGTGCGCCGGCCTTCGACTGGTTCGAGCTCCGGCCGGCCCACCCGGATCGGGCATGACGGTCCGCAGTCGCGGGAACGGGTCTCAGACCGGGTAGGCGTGGGTCTGTGTCGCCTTCACCGTGGCCCAGACCGCCGCGCCCGGGCGTAGGTCGAGTTCGGCGGCGGCGACCGTGGTCAGGTCCGCGGCGAGGGGCAGTTCGCCGGTGAGGTCGGCGCGGATCTGGTCGCCGTGGGTCTCCAGGCCCGCGATCTCGCAGTGCCAGAGGTTACGGGCGCTGGCGCCGGCGGGCCGCTCGCGGTGGAGGGTGACCGCGTTCGGCGGGAAGGCGACGAAGACCGGGCCGGACAGGTCCTCCGTGGTGGTGACCGGAGGGCCTGCGTCGAGGCGGACGGTGTGGCCGTCGGCCGTCCCCCGGAAGAGGTTCAGGCCGACCAGCTGGGCGATGTAGTCCGTACGGGGATGGCGGGCGATGTGGGACGGTGCGCCCTCCTGGACGACCCGGCCGTCCTCGACCACGACCAGGCGGTCGGCCAGCACCATGGCGTCCAGCGGGTCGTGGGTGACCAGGACGGCGACGGCTTCGAACTCGGCCAGGTGCCGCCGCAGTTGTGACCGGACCTCCAGGCGGGTGCGGGCGTCCAGCGCCGCCAGTGGCTCGTCCAGGAGCAGCAGGCGCGGCCGGGTGGCCAGCGCGCGGGCCAGGGCGACCCGCTGGGCCTGGCCGCCGGACAGCTTGCGTGGCTTGGCGCCGGCGTGGTCCGCGAGGCCCAGCCTGCCGAGCCACTCGGCCGCCTGGGCCCGGGCCTCCGCCTTGGCCACGCCGTGGCAGCGCGGCCCGAAGGCCACGTTGTCCAGCGCGGTGAGGTGGGGGAAGAGGAGGTAGTCCTGGAAGACGACGCCGACGGGACGGGACTCCGGAGCCGTACGCTCCAACGCCTGCCCGTCCAGCCGCAGATGGCCTCCGGTGAGGGGTGTCAGACCGGCGAGGGCGCGCAGGGCGGTGGTCTTGCCGGCGCCGTTCGGGCCGAGGAGGGCGACGACCTCGCCGGGCGCGACGGCCAGCGCCACATCGAGACGGAAGGAGCCGCGTTCCACGACGAGATGGGCGTCGAGGCCCTCTCCGGACGCGTCGGCGCGGACGTCGCGGGTGGAATCGGAGGTCTCGGTCATCCGGCTGTCATCCAACGGTCGCGCAGACCGGCCAGCACCGCGACGGACACGGTGAGCAGGACCAGGCTGAGGGCGATGGCCGCTTCCGGGTCACTCTGCAGGGCGAGATACACGGCGAGCGGCATGGTCTGGGTGCGGCCGGGGAAGTTGCCGGCGAAGGTGATCGTCGCACCGAACTCGCCCAGGGCGCGGGCCCAGGCCAGCACGGCGCCCGCGGCGATGCCCGGTGCGATCAGCGGCAGGGTGACCCGGCGGAACGCGGTGAAGCGTGAGGCGCCGAGTGTGGCGGCGGCCTCCTCGAAGCGCGGGTCGGCGGCGCGCAGGGTCCCCTCGACGCTGATGACGAGGAACGGCATCGCGACGAACGCCTCCGCGATCACGACCCCCGCCGTGGTGAACGGCAGCGTGATCCCGAACCAGTCGTCCAGCGATCTCCCGACGATCCCGTTGCGGCCGAGCGCCATCAGCAGGGCCACACCGCCGACCACGGGGGGAAGGACGAGCGGCAGGGTGACCAGCGCCCGTACGAGACCGCGCCCGCGGAACTCGACGCGGGCCAGCAGCCAGGCCAGCGGCACCCCGATGACCAGGCTGACAGCCGTCGCGGCCGTGGCGCACACGAGGGACAGCTGGAGCGCCTGCCAGACCTCGGCGCTGGTCAGCAGCTCGGGCAGGCTGCGCCACGGGGCCCGTACGAGCAGCGCGACCAGCGGCACGATCAGGAACGCCAGGCCGAGCAGCGCGGGCACCAGGAGCGGCAGCGGAACACCCCGGCCGCCCCGGATACGCCGACGCCGCGGCCCGCCCCGGAGGGCGCCGGCCGCGGCATCGGGCTTGTGGAGCTCGGTCACGGCTTGAGGAACCCGGCCTCGGTCAGGACCTTCTGGCCTTCGGAGGACTGCACCAGGGCGATGAACGCCTTGGCGGCGTCGGCGTTCTGCGTGTCCTTGAGCTGGGCGATCGGGTAGTCGTTGATCGCGTCGGCCGATTCGGGGAAGTCCACGCCCTCCACCTTGTCACCTGCCGCGTGCACGTCCGTCTTGTAGACGACGGCCGCGTCGGCTTCCTTCAGCTCGACCTTGGTCAGGGCGGACTTCACGTCCTGCTCGTAGGAGACGGGGGTGAGCTTGAGCTTGCTGGCGTCGAGGGCCTTCTGGGCGGCGGCGCCGCAGGGCACCTCCTTGTCGCAGAGGACCACCTTGAGGCCGGAGTCGGTGAGGTCCTTCAGGGAGGAGATCTTGTCGGGGTTGCCCGGCAGGGTGGCGATCTCCAGCTGGTTGCGGACGAAGGTGGCCGGTGTGCCGGAGGCGTCCCCCGCGTCCGTGACGATCTTCATCGTCTTCGGGCTGGCCGAGGCGAACACATCGGCCGGTGCACCGCCGGTGATGCTCGCGGCGAGGGAGTCGCTGCCACCGAAACTGAACGTGACCTTCGTGCCGGGGTGGGCCTTCTCGAACTCCTTGCCCAGGGCCGTGAAGCTCTCCTTGAGAGAGGCCGCGGCGAACACGGTCACCGTCCCGGACAGCTCGTCCGACGAGGAGGCGGACGCGGAGGAGCCCGACGTCGACGAGTCGTCGTCGGACGACGAACAGGCACTCAGCGCCAGCAGGGCGGCGGCGCCTGCACCGGCCGCCTGAAGGGTCCGGCGGGTCCGGCGCGCGGTACGGGTCATCACGGGTCTGCTCCCTCTTGTCCTGACGGACACAATCACCTGCGGTCCAGGCGGACCAGTTCCTCGACCGACTCGCACGCGCGGAGGCGCCCCGGTCCGGTCGGCGTGCATACGCTGATCATACTGCCGCAGTTGCGAGGGAAAAGTCCCTTGTCGCTTTGCATGAGGCGCAATCGTGATAGCAGCCGTTGGCATGTGCGTTTGTACGGGGAGTGGGTCCGGGCGCGAATCGCCGACCGCGGGGGACCGGCTTCCTCGCCCCCCGCCGGAGTCGCCGCACCGTTCCGCCCGCCGTCCGGGTGAACTCCGCTCCGAGAGGGCCGGGCGACGGGCAGGCATAAGTGCATCCGCGGTCCTCGCGGCCGGAAGCACCGGTGGACGCGGAAGCGGACAACCGAGCGAAAGGGGCTGTCCATGCTCGGTCCACGGGCGACGCGGGCAGGGATCGACCGAGGCACGGGCCCCGGCGGTGTCCCGTGCACGGCGGCCGAGGCGGCCGCGGCCGTCGACGCGGTCCTCGCGGAGCATCTGCACGCCCGGGTGGGGGAGGCCCGGCGCGTGGACGCCGTGTTCGCCGAGGAGGTGGCGTCCCGGGTGGCCGGGTTCGTCCTGCACGGCGGCAAACGGCTACGGACGGCCTTCGTCCGGTGCGGATGGCTGGCCGCCGGAGGTACCGGCGACCCAGGGACGCCCCTGCGCGTCGGTGCCGCCCTGGAACTGTTGCAGGCCTGCGCACTGGTGCACGACGACGTCATGGACGAATCGCCGGTACGCCGGGGCGCCCCCTCGGTGCACGCGGACTTCGCACGCATGCACCGGGCGGGCCGCATGCGTGGCTCCGCCGCGTCCTACTCGGCCACCGCCGCTGTGCTCGCCGGAGACCTCGCGCTGGCGTGGGCCGACGACCTGCTCACCGAGACCGCACTCACCTCCCCGTACGGCGAGCAGCTGCACCAGGAGTGGCAGGCGATGCGGGGCGAGATGGTCGCGGGGCAGTACCTGGACATGCGGGCCCAGGCGACCGGTTCCTCCGACCCCGCCCAGGCCCGGACCATCGCGACCCTCAAGAGCGCGTTCTACACCGTGGCGCGGCCGCTCGCCCTCGGCGCATGCCTGGCGGGGGCCGACGCCGGCGTCATGGACGGGCTGCGGTCCGCCGGACGGTGCGCGGGCCTCGCCTTCCAACTGCGTGACGATCTGCTGGGCGCGTTCGGGGACCCGGCCGTCACGGGGAAACCCGCGGACGAGGACCTGCGCTCACGCAAGCTCACCGGTCTCCTCGCGGCCGCTCTCCGGCTCGCCGTCGAGTCGGGCGACACCGAGGCCCTGGCGGTACTCGGCCCCGAAGGTGGAGGCACGGTCGAGGGGATGCGCGCCGCTCTGGAACGTACGGGTGCGCGGGCGGCGGTGGAGGAGGAGATCACCGGGCTCACGGCGTCCAGCCTGCGCCACTTCGAGGCCACCGGCGCGGACGACCGTGCCCGGCGGGAGTTCGCCGCACTGGTGGCCAGAGCCGTGGGCACCGCCCGTGACGGGGAGGGCGCATGAGGACCGTGACCGGGCCCACGGACCACGTGGTGGTGGTCGGCGCCGGACTGTCCGGCCTCGCCGCGGCCCTCCACCTGCTCGGCGCGGGACGGCGGGTGACCGTCGTCGAGCGCGACGCCGTGCCCGGCGGCCGTGCGGGCCGGCTGGAACTCGGCGGCTACCGGGTCGACACCGGACCCACGGTGCTGACCATGCCCCACCTGGCCGACGAGGCCTTCGCCGCTGTCGGGGACAGTCTCCACCGGCGGGTGGAGCTGATCCCGCTGCACCCGGCCTACCGGGCCCGCTTCGCGGACGGCACCCGACTGGACGTCCACACGGACGGCGACGCGATGGAGGCCGAGGTCCGCCGGTTCGCCGGAGCCGCGGAGGCCGAGGGGTACCGCCGGCTGCGGCGCTGGCTGGAGCGGATGTACCGGGCGCAGATGCACCGCTTCATCGACACCAACTTCGACTCGCCCCTCCAGCTCCTGCACCCTGACCTCGCCCGGCTGGCGGCCCTGGGCGGCTTCGGCCGGCTCGACCCGCAGATCGGCAGATTCCTCTCCGACCCACGCCTGCGCCGGGTGTTCTCCTTCCAGTCGCTGTACGCGGGCGTCGCCCCGGCCCGTGCCCTCGCCGCCTACGCCGTCATCGCCTACATGGACACGGTCGCGGGCGTCTGGTTCCCGAAGGGCGGCATGTACGCCCTGCCCCGGGCGATGGCGGACGCGGCGGCCGACGCCGGAGGAGAGTTCCGCTGGTCGGCCGAGGTGACCGCCCTGGAGCGCACGTCCGGACGGGTGCGCGCCGTCCGGCTGGCGTCCGGTGAGCGGATCGCCTGCGACGCGGTCGTCCTGACACCGGACCTCCCCGTCGCGCACCGGCTGCTGGGCCGGGCCCCCCGACGTGCCGTGCCGCTGCGTCACGCCCCGTCGGCCGTGGTCCTGCACGCCGGCACGGACCGTACCTGGCCCGAACTGGCCCACCACACCCTGTCGTTCGGTGCCGCCTGGGAGCGCACCTTCGACGAACTCACCCGGACCGGACGGGTGATGAGCGACCCGTCGCTGCTCATCACCCGGCCGACGACGCACGACCCTTCCCTGGCGCCGGAGGGCAGACACCTGCACTACGTCCTGGCCCCGTGCCCCAACACCACGACCGGCCCGTCGGCGGGCACCTGGCGCGGCCTGGGTCCGCGCTACCGGGACGGCCTGCTGGCCGAGCTGGAGCGCCGGGGGCTCGACGGCTTCGCGGCGTCCATGGACCGGGAGCTGCTGGTCACCCCGGTGGACTGGACGGCCCAGGGCCATGCTGCGGGCACCCCGTTCTCCGTGTCCCACACCTTCGCGCAGACCGGTCCCTTCCGGCCGCGCAACCTCGTACGCGGCTACGACAACGTCGTCCTCGCCGGGTGCGGGACCACACCAGGGGTGGGCGTGCCGACCGTACTCGTGAGCGGAAAGCTCGCCGCGGCTCGCATCACGGGCCTTCCCCGCGCGACGGGTGCGCGCCGCCGTACCCCCGTCCTCGAAGGGCAGAGCCGATGAGCCGTCGTGAACTGGACGCCGCCGGGATCACCGGGCCCGCCCTCCGCGCCGCCTACGCCCGGTGCCGGCGGCTCAACGCCCAGCACGGCCGGACGTACTTCCTCGCCACGCGCCTGCTGCCGGTCGAACGCCGCTGCGCCGTCCACGCGCTGTACGGCTTCGCCCGGTGGGCCGACGACATCGTGGACGACCTGGACCGCAGACAGCCTCCCGCCGAACGTGACCGTCTGCTGCGTCTGCTGGAGAGCGACCTGGCCCACGGCCTGCGCACGGGAGGCGGGGACGAGCCCGTGGTCAGGGCCGTGGCCCACACGGCCGGGCGTTACGCCATCGACCACGGCCTGTTCGCCGACTTCCTGGCGTCCATGCGCAGCGATCTGACGGTCACCGACTATCGTACGTACGCCGACCTGCGTGCCTACATGCACGGTTCCGCAGCGGTGATCGGCCTTCAGATGCTGCCCGTGCTCGGGACGGTCGTGGCCCGTGAGGAGGCGGCTCCGCACGCTGCCGCGCTCGGCGTGGCCTTCCAGCTGACCAACTTCCTGCGGGACGTGGGCGAGGACCTGGACCGCGGCCGTGTCTACCTGCCGGCGGACCTGCTCGCCGCCCACGCCGTGGACCGCCCCCTGCTGGAGTGGAGCCGCCGCACCGGACGGCACGACCCGCGCCTCCGGGCCGCCTTCGCGGAAGCCGACACCGTGATCCGGGCCGTGTACCGGGAGGCGGAACCGGGCATCGCCATGCTGGAGCCGCGGGTGCGGCCCTGCATCCGTACGGCCTTCGTCCTGTACCGGGGGATCCTGGACGCGGTCGCCGCCGACGACTACCGGGTGCTGCACCGTCGCGTCGTGGTGCCGCGCCGGCGCCGCGCCGCCACCGCCGCGAACGGGTTCGTACGGATCCTGGGTGCCCGGATGCGGACCCGGCCGCCCGTCACCGCTCCGGGCGCGGTCTCCGGGGCGGAGGGCTCCCTGCGATGAACACCCCGCGCGGAACGAGGACGTGGACGTCGCCGCTGCGGGTGCGGCGCGCCCCCCGCTGGGAGCGGCAGGCCCCGACCTGGCGCGATGCGAAGCCCACCGTGATCGCCGAAGCGCTGAAGCGGGCCGTCGCCCGGCCGTCCGGCAACTGGTACGTCGTCGGGGCCTCCCGGGACATCGGGTCACGGGACCGCCCGTACGGCCGGACGGTCGCCGGGGTGGAAGTCGTCCTGTGGCGGTCCGAGGACGGCGCCCTGCGCGCCGGCCCGGGGGCGTGCCCCCACCTGGGAGCCCCGCTCCGCGACAGCCGCGTGGTGTGCGGGACGCTCCTGTGCCACTGGCACGGTCTGGCCCTGGACGGCGGGCCGTTCGCCGGGTGGGAACCGTACCCGGTGCACGACGACGGGGTGCTGGCCTGGGTGAGGCTGGACCGGGCCGGGGGCGAGGGCAGCCCGACGGAGCGCCCGGCCGTCCCGGTGAGGCCGGTACCGGCGGACGCCGTGGACGCGGTGTTCACGGCCGTGGGCCGGTGCGAACCCGAGGACGTCGTCGCCAACCGGCTCGACCCCTGGCACGGTTCCTGGTTCCACCCGTACGCGTTCGTCGGCCTGAAGGTGGCCGGCACCCCGGAGGACGGCGGGGACGACGCGTTCACCGTCGACGTCTCCTTCAAGGTGGCCGGCCGGCTGGTGGTGCCGGTGCGGGCGGTGTTCACCGCGCCCGGACCGCGCACCGTCGTCATGCACATCACCGACGGCGAGGGTGCCGGATCGGTGGTGGAGACCCATGCCACCCCGCTGACCGCGCCCGGCGCCGCGGACCCCCGCACCGCCGTCGTCGAGGCCGTCGTCGCTTCCTCGGACCGGCGGGGCTTCGCCCTGGCCCGCATCGCGGCCCCGGCCCTGCGCCCCCTGATGCGCCGGACGGCGGGCAGGCTCTGGCGTGACGACCTGGCGTACGCCGAGCGCCGCTGGACACTGCGGAGCACCGGGCGCTTCCCCGGCTGAGCGTCAGCGCCGCGCGGCCAGGCCCGCGAGGGCGCGCAGGGCCCGGGAGCGTCCGGCACGCGGGACGGTCCAGAGCACCTGCCCCCGGACGCCCCAGCCGGCGAGGAGCGCGTTGGCGGCGAGGAACCCCGAGGTCGCGGCCCGCTCCATCAGGGCGACGGGGAGGCCCGTACGGACCAGGTCGCCCGCCAGCACGACCCGGGGGTGAGGCGTGCGCACGGAGGGCCGGCGGTGGTAGCCGCCCACGGAGAACACGGGGCAGTCGGCGCGCCACTCGTGGCGCGCGTCGACGACCCGGGCATCGGCCGTCTCCGGATAGACCTCGTGCAGCAGGCCGAGCATCCGGCGCTGGACCTCCTTCGGTTCGGCTCCCTCGTCGACGGCGTAGGCGTGGAGTTCGACCACGGACCCGCCCGTCCGTGCGCCCCAGCGGGCCGACTCGCCCTCCCAGCGGTCGAGGACGCTGACGTTGTCGAGGCCGTCGTAACCACTGGTGCCGAGGAACCCGGCGCGGTCCGCACGCACGGGGCGGTCGAGCCACAGCCGGGAGACGAGGAACGGGGGCGCCGTGCGCAGGGCCGCGATGCCCGCGCGCCAGGACGCGTCCCCCAACTCCTCGGAAGAGCGCATGACATGACGCAGACCGTGGGTGTCGAGGGCGAGGACCACGGCCTGGTGGAGGCCGGCCGCTCCGTCGGTCTCCACGGCCAGGTCCCCGCCGGCGGCCGGGCGGACACGATGGACCGGGGTGCCGGTGCGCACCTCGGCGCCGAGCCCCCGCAGATAGGAGCCCAGCGGCTCCCAGAGCGCCTGGGGGAACGGCTCGCGCGGCACGTCGAAGAGGAGCCCTTCGGACGACCCCAGGAAGTAGATGTGGAACATCAGCAGCAGTTCGGCGGCGGAGAGTTCACGCGGGTCTGCGAAGAAACTCCGCGAGAACACCTCGAAGGCCAGGTGACGGGCCGCCTCGGGGAAGCCGATCCGGTGCAGGAACTCCTCGGCGCCGACCCCGTCGAACCGCTCGTACACCTCGGGGACCCGTACGTCGAGCAGCGGCAGGGCCTCGCGGGGGTTCATCGCGGCGAGGTCGCGCGGGCCGAACGCCGGGCTGAGCGCCACGAACCCGAGCGCGCTCCACGGCGGGGTCCTCGGCACCCGGGCGAAACCGTCCGTCATGCCGTTCCGGTGCCGGAGCGGATAGTCCGGCAGCGGGGTGAGCATCGAGAGCCGGGGGTCCGTACGGCGCAGCAGTCCACGCAGGTTGTAGTACTGCCGGAAGAACGCGTGGAAGCCCCGGCTCATCGTCGCGGAGGACCCGTCGGCGAGCTGGACGGGCCAGCCGGCGAGGCGCCCGCCGAGGCTCTCCCCTTGTTCGTACAGCGTCACGCGGACACCGCGTTCGGCGAGCGCGGTCGCCGCCGCGAGCCCGGCGATTCCGCC
Source organism: Streptomyces sp. NPDC102451 (assembly GCF_044765485.1). Lineage (NCBI taxonomy): Bacteria > Bacillati > Actinomycetota > Actinomycetes > Kitasatosporales > Streptomycetaceae > Streptomyces > Streptomyces sp. NPDC102451. Next base: position 191,521 of record NZ_JBIWKD010000015.1, read on the forward strand.
GCCGATCACCGCGGCCGAGGGCGCGTCGCCGGTGAAGCGCGCGCGCCCCGGCTCCGGCAGGAGCACCTCGGCCCGCCGGTCGCGTCCGTGCCGGGCCGCGTCAGTGCGTCGTCCTGGAGCCCTCATGACGCATCGGGCCTTACGGGTTCCACGGCGCTCCGGGCGAGGAACACATGAACGATCCCCGTCTGCCAGCCGCCGACGGGAACGGCCCGCACGAAGGGGAACCCGGCCCGGGCGATCCGTCGCGCGAAGACGGGGGCCGTGTCGAACGCCAGGACGCTGCGCCACAGATGGTGGTACAGCGCGCGGTCGCCGGTCAGCGTGCCCGCCGGGACGATGACACCCCGGCACACCGCGTTCCACACGGCCCGGTGCACGGGGGAGCCACTGAGGCTGTACTCGTGGACCAGCAGGCGGCCGCCGGGACGCAGGAGCGTGCGCACGGCTTCGAGGACCTCCCCGGGTTCGGCGACGTTGCGGAAGAGGTAGGCGACGAACACGGCGTCGTACGAGCCGTCGTCCTCGGTGGTGGGGATCTCCTCCGCCGAGCGGTGCACGAAGCGGACGTTCGGGGGCCAGCGCTTCGCACGCGCCCGCTCCAGCATGCCGGCGGACGCGTCGACCGCCGTGATCCGGGCGTACGGGGCGGCCCGCAGCAGCGCCCGCGTGGACGCGCCCGTTCCGCAGCCGAGGTCCAGCACCCGTAGCCCCCTTCCGCCGCGGGGCAGCCGGAGCCGGTGCGCGGAGCGCAGGAGGTCGGAGCGGTAGCCCGGGTTCAGCGCGGTGAGCCGGTCGTACGTGTGTGACGCGTGGTCGAAGGCGTGCGCCAGATCGTGGTCCCGCAGCAGGGTCATCGGGGGCTCTCTTCGGATCGGCCGGTGGTCCGGCGGGCGAGGAAGGGGAGTTCGGCCGCGGTGCGGAGCATCGGGCCCACGGGCGTACGCAGACCGATCCCGAACTCCTCCCACGGCGTGCTCCCGCCGTCCAGGAAGCGCAGCAGACGCTCCATGGGGACGCGGCGGAAGAGGTCGGTGAAGAAGCGCGGCCCGTCCAGGCGCCCCGTGTCGAGGGCCCGGAGCAGCACGGCGTCCATCGCGAGAGCCCTGCGCCCGTGCGGCGGCGGGACCCCCGGGGACCCTCGGTGCAGGGCGTCCGCGATCGCCCGGCTCTGCCGCTGCACCGCGGCGAACGTGTAGCCGGTCGCCGGACGGGTGGCGCCCCCGGCGGCCCCGATCCGGAAGACGGCACGGCCCGCCCGGCGCGGGAAGCGCGCGTCGGTCATCGGGATGACACCCTGCTCGGCCGACTCCACGGCGAACCGGCCGAGCCGCAGGACACCTTCGGTGTACTGCCGCAGGGCGGCCTCGTACGCAGCCGTCGTGAGGGGGGCACGGGAGAACTCGGTGTACTCCACCAGTGCCCGGTCCGGTGCCAGCGGCAGCACGTAGCCGAACGCGAGACCGTGGCCCGGCTGCGGGACCCGGAAGTCCATGAGGTCCGCCACGCCGGGCTCGAAGCGGGGGACGTCGGTGCGCACGAACCAGCCCCGGAAGTGCTGGAACAGCAGCGTGCGGTGCGGCGGCGCGCGCCGCACGGGCCGTGAGTCGAAGACGTATCTGCCGCGCAGGGTGAGCGGCCGCCCGCCGGCCGTCGTGCAGCGGACCTCGGCGCCGTACGGGGTGTCGCGCACCTCGTGGGCGGTGGCACGCAGGACGCGGGCCGCCGGGGAGGCCGCCAGCCGGGAGTGGACCAGCCGTTCGAACGGGCCGGAGCGCACCATGCGGTAGCGCAGGGGCGCGGGATCCGACTCGATGACGTCGCCGTCCGGCCCGCGCACCCGCAGCCGCTGCCAGGAGGCGACGACGGCCTCCTCGAACTCACCGGTGCCCGCCTCCCAGTAGCACCAGGTGCGCTCCGCCGGGCGCAGCGGCCCGTCGGGGGCCTCGACCAGCGTCACTCCCGTACCGCCTGCGGTGAGCCGGTGGGCCAGACAGAGTCCGGCGGCCCCGCCGCCCACGACGACGGCCTCGTCCACCCGGTCCCGGGCGGCCCCGGTCACGTCCTGGGGGTCCGGGCCGCGGCCCGGTCGGCCAGCACCTCGCGTGCCGCCCTGGCGCCGGAGGCCAGGGCGCCCTGCACCGAACCGGTGGCCCGATGGTCCCCGCACACGTACCGGCCCCGTGCGAAACGGGTCGTACGGCTCAGCGGCCAGGGTGGCCGCATGGCGGGCAGGGCGCCCTCCACGGTGTAGGTGCCGACGGTGTCCCAGGTGCTCGTGTCCGTGTCGTACAGCTCGGCCAGCCGGGCGCGGACCGTGTGCTCCCCGCCGGGCGGGCCCGCGCCGAGGACGGAGGTCGACACCAGCGCCGAACCCGGGGGAGCGTAGGAGGGCGCGACCTCGGTGAGGACACAGCTGTTCAGCACGGCGAGGCCGCTGTCCACGACCAGGGTCGGCTCGGACAGTGGCGACCGGCCGGCCGCGTGGTAATACGTCGTCACCGTGCGGCTGTCCGGCACCGGCAGCCCGGGCAGCAGCCGGGCCGCCGTGGCGGAGTCCGTGGCCACGACGACGGAGGCGGCCGGGCGCTCGCCGCCGTCCGCCAGGAGCACCCCGAAGTCGGTGACCTCGGCGACGGCCGAACCGAGCCGGAGGGCGCCCTCCGGGAGGCGCCCGGCGAGCTGGGCCGGCACGGCGCCGATGCCGTGGACGGGCAGACAGAGCGTGCCGCGCGCCATGCTCCGCCACACCAGGTGCAGGAAGCGCGCCGAGGTCTCCAGCCCCTCCTCCAGGAACACCCCGGACAGGAACGGCCGCATGAGGTCCTCGATCGCGCGCGGTGACAGCCCGGCGCGGACGAGCGCCTCGGACGCCGTACGGTCGCGCATGTGCCCCAGACGCCTCGGGGGGAGCAGGACGTCCCGGGCGGTCAGCGCCGCGAGGGCGGCGAGGTCGCGGGCGGGGAGCACGCGCCCGGGCAGCAGCTGCGCCGCGTCCCCCGGCCGGCGGGTGGGGTCGGTGAGCCGCACCCGCCCCTCGGACGTCCGGGCGATGAGGCCGGGGGTGAACGGCCGCAGACGCAGGGCCCGCAGATCGAGGCGCTTGCGGACCTGCGGGTAGGAGGTGTTGAAGACCTGGAAGCCGCGGTCCAGGAGGAAGCCGTCCCTGCGGTCCGTACGCATCCGGCCGCCCACCCCGTCGGAGGCCTCCAGCAGTTCGACGCGGAGGCCCGCCTCACCGAGGTCGCGCGCGCAGGCCAGGCCCGCCAGGCCCGCGCCGACGACGACGGCGTCCGGCGGTGGTGGGTACGGTCGGTTCGTCATCCGGGTCCCTCGGCTCGGCCCCGTAACGGCTGACGGGTTGTCAACCCGATCACGTTCCGGGCGCCGAAGCCAGGAGCCGCCACGGAGATAGCCTCTTCGGGTGACCCGTGTGCCTCAGGCCGTCAGGTGCCGCAGGACCGTCCCCATCGCGCGGTGCACGGCGTCCCGCGACTCGTCGGTCCGGTCGACGGTCTCGAAACCGTGGTGGCCGTTCGGCACGTCGATCACCTCGACGTCCGCCCCGCACCGGTCCGCGGCGGTCAGGAACTCCTCCACGGTGGCTGCGATTTCGGCCGTCTCCAGCCCGGCCCTGACCAGCACGAGGGGCAGGGACCCCGCGTGCGCCACCGCGTCCGCCGGGTGGAAACGGCTGTCGAGCCGCCCCCAGTTCGGCAGCGGCGCCATGATGGGGTAGTCGGCCGCCAGACAGCGCAGCCACGGCGGGGGCTTCCCCATCCAGTCCGCGGTGAGCGGGCCGCTGCCGGAGAAGAACCAGAGCGCGACCCGGTCCGCGTCCACGCGCACGTCGGACCTGACCCGTTCCACCGCGTCCGCGACATCGGCGGCGGCCCGCTCGTAATCGGTCACGGCGTGCAGACGGTGGTCCAGAGTGACCCCCACGACCCCCTGGCCGGCGGCGTAACGGGCGTATCCCGTCAGGGCCGGCCAGTCCCGGGGGGTGGGGCGTGCTCCGGCGGGCACCGGCCCTCCGTGGATGAACACCACGGCCGGGCGGGGGCCCCGGGCGGCGGGCGGCAGGTACAGGTCGATGTTGTCCGTCCGCTCCCGTGGCGGTCCGGGGACGTCCAGCAGGAACGGCTGAAGGTGCGCGGGCGGCCGCTCGGTGTTCACCGGAGTCAGCCGGTGCCCCTCGCCCGCCGCGGCCTTCAGCAGCGTCACCGCCAGCGCCGTGGGACCGGACAGCATCGGCCAGTGGCCCGTGGGCAGTTCGAAGAAGGCCACCCGGGGACCCGTCAGCGCCTGCAGGCTGGGTTCGCCGAGATCCGCACGGGCCTGGAGCACCGCGATGCTCGAACCGTTGCCGGTACACAGGACCCCGGCCATGGGCAGCTCGGCCGCCGCACCGGTCAGCCTCAGCGGCTGCAGCAGTGTGCCCAGCGGCTGCGGCGACGCGAAGGCGGTGAGCCGGTCGAGCGCCGCGTCGGGGAGGTCCGCGGTGCTTCCCCAGAGCCGCCAGGCGTCGCGCGCCGGAGGCGGCAGCAGCCCTCCTCCTCCCTCGGCGGCCCGCAGCGCCTCCTCCCGCAGACCCTGGTCGGCGACGGCGGCCAGGGCCGGGACGCCGTCCTGGGGGAGTCCCGAGTCCAGGTACACGATCCGGGCGATCGACCCCGCCCGCCGGTCGGCGGCCCCCAGGGCCGGGTGGATGCCGTAGTCGTGTCCGACCAGCACGATCTCCTCGCCGGACACCTGTGCGACCGCGTCGATCACCGCGAGGACGTCCGCGACATGCGTCTCCAGATCGATGTCCGTACCGGCGGACGGGCAGGTCCCGCCGCCGAGTCCGGTCAGGGCCACCGCATGGACCTCGGCGCCCGCCGATGTCAGTCGCGCGGCTGTGTCGTCCCACACCTGCGGGCCGGTGAACACCCCGGACACCAGGATGAACGCGGTCATGGTCTCTCCTCGATACGCCGTCGCCTCGGACCGGCCCGTTCACCGGTCCCTCTCGCGGGTACCGTAGGAACTCCCCCTGAGGGAGGTTCAAGTGTTCCAGTCGTACGACGGGCTGTGCGGCATCGGCGAACTCGCCGAGCGGGCGGGAGTCAGCGTCAAGACGGTCCGCTTCTACTCCGACAGCGGCCTGCTCCCCGAGGCGTCCCGCAGCGCCGGCGGTCACCGCAGATACGGCCCGGACTCCCTCGAACGCCTGCGGATGATCCGTTCCCTGCGGGCCATGGACCTGCCGGTCCCCGCGGTGCGACGCGTCCTGGACGAGGAGGACGCGGCGGGCCGTGCGGGCAGCGCTCTGGAGGACGCCGTCGCCGGGCAGCTGCGCGCACTCGGCTCCCAGCTGAGAGCGCTGCGCTGGAGGGAGGCGGCGCTCCGCTCGGTGCAGGAGTGCCCGGCGGCCGAACGCGCGGCCCGGCTGCGGCTGATCGGCGCGGTGACCGCGCCGCCGAGCACGGCGCCCCTGGCCCGGTTCTGGCGTGGCTGGCTGCCGCCGCGGATGCCCGCCCGGGCCGTCTCCGCGTTCCTGGACGCCGCGGTCCCGCAGCCACCGGAGGACCCCGAACCGGCCCATGTGCTCGCCTTCGCCCGGCTGTGCGCCATGGTGTCCCGCCCCTGCGACGGAGACGAGCCGACCCAGCCCCATGCGCACAAGGCCGCCGGAGCCCGCGCGTCGGCCGTGCTCTACGCGGGGCTGGCCGAGGCGTACGACCTGGCGGGTGCCGAGATGCGGCAGGGCAGGGAGCCGTACCCGGGGGAGGCGCTGGACGGGTTCGTGGACGCGTACGCGAGTGCACGGAACACCGCGGACACCCCTGACTTCCGCCGCACCCTCGCCCGGCAGCTGGCAACCGACCCGCGCATCGACCGGTACTGGGAGCTGACGGCCGAGCTGGTCAGCCCCTTGTCCGGCCGGCCCGAGCCGACGCCCGGGTCCGCGCACGACTGGCTTCTCGCCGCGCTGGGCTCCCGGCCGGGAACCACACTGCCCGCATAGGACCGGGGCCGGTGGACAGGCCTCGGACGACCGGGTGCGGGCCGACGACGGACAGCAGCCGGCGGGACGGCGTACGGCCGTCCCGCCGGCTGTCCTGCACGCGTCCTGTCACTGCGGTCTTCCCAGTGCCCAGCCCGACACATCGGCGAGGCGGCCGCGCCAGAGGGGCAGGCGCAGGGACCCCGTACCTCCGAAGACCAAAGTGGCGTCTCTCAGATGAATCCAGCGCGGCAACTGCGGGGCACCTTCTCCGGTGCTCAGCTCCCTGATCCCCTGGTCCACCGTCTCCGGGAACTCCGCGATCAGGTTCGCGCCCTCGCCCTCGACTTGGCGGAGGCTCCGCGCCCAGTCCGCCTTCCACGCCTCGTGGCCGATCACGTCTCCGTGGAGCACGCCACCGGTCAGCGTGAGGGTGATCGGCAGGCTGGAGCGCAGTTCTCTGTCCAGCAGTTGGATCAGCAGCTGGAGCTGCAGATCGGGCACGGGCTCCGTCATCACCGCAGTCGTTTCCGGCCGTGTCTCGACAGACTCGCTCATGGACCACTCCCTTCACCTGACAAGCGGCAGGTGACAGCCCGTATGCCCCCGGCGGGACCCGGCACACCCCCGGGGCCGGGTGATTGTGCCGTCGGAAGAGGGGCACCCGCATCCACCACTCCCCGTGGTGGCGCACGCACCCGTACCCGTCACAGCCAGCGGCGGATCGGCAGGACGGCGGCCTCACGCATCCGCTGCGCGGGCGAACGGCGCTTCCACCGGGCCCCGTCGATCAGCGTGCTCCGCTTCACGTCCTCATCGAAGTGACCGTCCAGCGTGGCGGTGAACTCCCGGTCCAGGACGGCGAGCATCACCTCCTCGTCGTGTTCGAGGGAGCGGCGGTTGAAGTTCGTCGAACCGATCAGCGAGGCGACCCCGTCCACCGTCAGCGCCTTGGTGTGGAGCATCGTCGGCTGGTACTGGTGGATCTTCACACCGCAGGCGGTGAGCTCCTCGTAGTAGTGCTGACCGGCCAGCCGGCACACCCGCTTGTCCGTGTGCGGCCCGGGAAGCAGTATCTCCACGGCGACGCCCCGGCGGGCGGCGGCGCACAGCACACCGATGAAGTACGTGTCGGGCGCGAAGTACGCCGTGGTCAGCCGGATCCGCTCCTCCGCGGACTCCAGGACGACACGGAGCAGGGTCTGCATGTCCTGCCAGCCGTAGCCGGCCGACCCGCGCACGACCTGGACGATCGCGTCCCCGTGCTGTGTGGCGTCGACGAACCTGTCGCGTTCGGTGAACAGCTCGTCGTGGCACTCCGCCCAGTTCTGTGCGAACGCCGCGGCCAGACCGTCCACGGCCGGGCCCTGCACCCGCACATGGGTGTCCCGCCACTCGGTCTCGTCACGGGCGTCACCGCACCACTCCTCGGCGATCCCGACCCCGCCGGTGAACGCCGTCTCCTCATCCGTGATGAGGACCTTGCGGTGGCAGCGGTGGTTCTGCTTGAGCGGCGAGAGATACAGCGGCTTACGGAACCACGCCACCTCCACCCCGGCCTCGTCCATCAAGGCCAGCTGGTCCTTCTCGATGAGCCGGGAGCCGAAGCCGTCCAGCAGAAGCCGCACCCGCACCCCGGCGCGAGCCCGTTCCGACAGCGCCTCGGCGAACTCGCGGGCGATCTCCCCACGCCAGTAGACGAAGGTCATCATGTCCACGGTGTGCTCGGCGGCGCGGATGGCCCCCAGCATCGAGGCGAAGATCTGGTCCCCGTTGCGGAGGGGGACGAGGCTGTTGCCCTCGGTCGCGGCGATGCCGATCAGACGCTCCAGCCGCCGTCGCAGCCGATGCGTGCGCTGCGCGTAAAGGGCGTCATCGGGTCCGTCCTGCGTGGATCTCTCATCTATGTGGCTGGACATCTCTCACCTGGTGAATGGGGGCGACGGGGCAGGGCGACTGTACTCCCGGGGTGTGACACACCTGGCCACCCCGGCCGGCCGGCGGGCCGCTCCGGAACGTCGTCGGGCTACCGGTCCACAGCGCGGGGGTGCCCTTTAGGATGCGATCATGCCGGACGCCCAGCCCCGCCCCGAGCCGTTCCTCCAGCAGACAGCCCCCGCCGCCCTCGAAGACCTGCGCACGCGACTGCGCGCGACACGCTGGCCGGACGCTCCCGAGAACGCCGGATGGTCGCTGGGGACCGACCTCGACCACCTCCGCGATCTCGTCGCCTACTGGGCGGAGAGCTTCGACTGGCCGGCGCAGGAGGCTGCGCTCGCCCGGCTTCCCCGCTTCCGCGTTCCGGTGGGCGGCCTCGGGATCCACTTCGTGCACGCCAAGGCCGCCGCGCCTGCCGGACCGGTCCTGCCGCTGGTCCTCAGCCACGGCTGGCCGGACTCCTTCTGGCGCTACTCGAAGGTCATCCCGCTCCTCACCGACCCCGGTGCGCACGGCGCCGATCCCGCCGACGCGTTCGACGTGGTCGTCCCCGACATGCCGGGCTTCGGCTACTCCGACCGGCCCGTCGGCCGGCCGCTCGACTCGATCGCCGTCGCCGGCCTGTGGGCCGAGCTCATGACCGTCCTCGGCTACGAGCGGTTCGGCGCGGCGGGCGGGGACGTCGGCAGCCATGTGAGCCGCTATCTCGGCCTCGACCATCCCGACCGGGTCGTGGCCGTCCACCGCACCGACGGCGGCCTGCCCGTCTTCACAGGGGACCCGGCGCACCTCACTCCGGAGGAACGGACGTGGATGGAGGACGTCGCGGCCTGGGGCGGGACCGAGGGCGCCTACGCCGCGATCCATCGGACGAAGCCGCAGACCGCCGCCGTCGGGCTCAACGACTCACCGGCCGGACTCGCCGCGTGGATCGTGGAGAAACTCCGCGCCTGGAGCGACTGCGGCGGCGATGTCGAGCGGAGCTTCACCAAGGACGAGATCCTGACGAACATCACGCTCTACTGGCTGACCGGCACGATCGGATCATCCATGCGCATGTACAGCGCGAACGCCGCCATCCCGCCGAACCAGCTCGCCCGCCGGGTCGAGGTGCCGTCCGGCTTCTCGATCTTCGCCGGTGACATCGTCCGCCCGCCGAGGGCATGGCTGGAGCGCACGACGAACATGGTGCGCATGACCGAGCCTGCACGCGGCGGGCACTTCGCGGCGTTCGAGGAGCCGGAGATCTACGCGGAGGAGCTCCGCGCCTTCTTCCGCCCCTACCGCGCGGCAGCTCCTTGACCTCAAGTGCGGTCCAGGTTGCAGGGTGGGCCGCATGAATACCGAAGCAACAGACATCAAGGCCATCGAACAGGTGGTCGCCACCGTCGAGGCCACCCAGCGCGCCAAGGATGCCGAAGGCTTCCTCGCGCTCTTCCACCCCGATGCCCTCTGGACGACCGGCCACGGCAAGGTCCTGATCGGCTTCGACGCGATCGCGGAGTTCACCCGAGCCGTGCTGCCCGCCGCCGAGTGGGACGGAGACATCACCTACCACGTGGTCCACACCCGGTTCCTGCGGCCCGACGTGGCGGCCGTCAAGGTCCGGCAGGTGTACCACTCGGCCCAGGGGGATTCGGAGGGCGCCCCGCTCTACGTCATGACGAAGCGTGACGACGGAGCATGGCTGCTGCACGCCTGCCAGAACACCCCGGTCCACTCCGGATAGCCCGGGGTGAGGCCCTGTCAGGAGGCGGGGTACGGGCCGCCGGTGAGCAGCCGGGCCAGATGAGCCGCGTTGACGGCGAGGGTGCGCGTCGTCGACGCGACCGTCTCCGGCGGCCCGTCGAGGTCCTTGTAGTCGGTGCCCTGCATGGCCTCGCCGACCCAGTAGGTGACGGCTCCCGGAGCCAGGGAGAACCCCAGGTCGTTGAGGCCCTGGAACAGATCGGAGCTCACCTTGTGGGCGCCGTCCTCGTTCCCCACCACGGCCGCGGCGGCGACCTTTCCGTACGTCAGCAGCCGGCCCTGCTCGTCGGTCTCGGACAGTTCGGCGTCCAGGCGCTCCAGGACGCGCTGGCAGACGCTGGACGGGTGGCCGAGCCAGATGGGGGTGGCGATCAGGAGGATGTCCGCCGCCATGACCTTCTCGCGCAGAGCCGGCCAGGCGTCGCCGTCGCCCATGTCGAGCTCCACTCCGGGCCGGATGTCGTGGTCGGCCACACGGACCACCTCGCCGCCTACCCCGAGGCTCTCGAACTCGGCCATCACCTGATCGGCGATCAGATGGCTGCTGGAGGGCGCGGGGGAGGAATTCAGGGTGCAGACGAAAGCCAGAGCACGCATCGCGGGGACACTCTCCTCAAAATGAAGACTCGTACTGCGGGTTCGGCGCCACTGTGCCCCTCGAAAGGCCCGTCCATTCGGCGCGGCCGCGGAAATGCCCCGTACAGAGCCAAGGGCGGGACCCACACACGGCGGGAATCAGAATTCGACGTCCGCGGCTTTTCGGATCGACGCACCCATGTTGCGCTCCATCATCCGGAGGGACGCCTGCGCCAGGTCCCGGTGGATATGGGCCACGGCGTCGTCCGGAACTGTCACGTCCAGATGACGGATATGTGCGTCGAGGGCGGAATACAGGACACACTGCTCGGTGACCTGACCGCAGAGAACCACCCGGTCCACAGCCAGCTGCGAGAGGAGGTAGCTGAGCGGCGTCTCGTAGAAGATCGAGTGCCTCGCCTTGACGACGAAAAGCGAATCGTCGTCCGGCAGTACGGGTTCCACCAGATCGCTGTGCGGCCCCGACAACGTCGTATCGATGATCTCGCCGTGGTGGGACCGCCATTCCCCGAAATTGTCGTTCACATAGATCACCGGAACAGCGTCGTCCCTGGCCCGTTCGATGAGATCCACGACGTGGGGGAGTGCCTCGCGCACGGAGGGAATGAGGATGTCGGCATCCGGATGGCTGTATGTGTTGAGCATGTCGATGACAATGAGGGCACTTCTGTTCATAGTTCCTCATTCTCGCCGTGCCGGGATGTGACATGCGAAGGCGACACGGCCCGTCGGGGCCGCCGGGTGGCGCTCCCCGGCCGGTGGCCGCCCGAGTGCGTCGGGGCCGAGAGGTTCATTGCCAGCACAGGCAGAACGGATGCCCGGCCGGGTCGGCGTACACGCGGAACCTGCGCTCACCGCCCCGGTCGTCGAGGTCCAGCGGCGTCGCACCGAGCGCCAGCACCTCCTCCTGCGCACGCTCGACATCCGTCACGTCGAAGTCCAGGTGCGCCTGCTGCGAGTTCCTGTCCCCGCGGGGCCACTCCGGGGGCCGGTGGTCCGCCGCCCGCTGGAACGAGATGCGGGCGCCGCCCGGAACACGGAGGTCGTACCAGTCCTCGTCGTACTGCGTGACCTCACCTCCGAGAACACCCTGGTAGAAACCGGCCAGGGAGACGGGGTCGCGGCAGTCGAGAGCGACGAGACCATATGTGGCTACGGGCATGTCCGGTCCTTTCGTCGCGCGGAAGACGTAGGCAGCCATGTGGCGCCGCGTTCCCCGGTGGCGGCTGGTCAATCATGTCGGGCGGATGAACTGCGGGCATGTCGAGCGGGGCGGCTCCGGCGGAACCGTGGAGACGGTAAATTCGAACAATGAGTTCCACCATCGAACCAGTGACTCACCCGTCGAAAGGTGGCGGCCGGCTCCTCGCGGTCAGCGATCTCCACGTCGGGATCGCCGACAACCGGCCCATCGCCGACCGGCTGCAACCGTCCACCGACGAGGACTGGCTGCTCGTCGCGGGGGACGTCGCCGAGCAGGCGGAAGAGGTCGCGAGCACGCTGGAGCTGCTCGCGGGGCGGTTCGCCCATGTGGTGTGGACTCCCGGCAACCACGAACTGTGGACGGTGGACAGGGACCCCGTACGACTGCGTGGCCGCGCGCGGTACGAGCACCTCGTCCAGGTGTGCCGTGAACTCGGTGTGACCACGCCCGAGGACCCCTACCCGGTGTGGCAGGGTGCGGACGGCCCCGTGGCGGTGGCACCGGTGTTCCTCCTGTACGACTACTCCTTCAGGGCGCCTGGAACGGCGACGAAGGAGGAGTCCCTGGCCCGTGCCCACGAGGCGGGCGTCGTCTGCACCGACGAGTACCTGCTGCATCCGGACCCCTATCCGACCCGGGACGACTGGTGCCGGGCACGAGTGGCACTGACCGAGCAGCGACTGGCCGCGCACGACCCCGGTGTTCCGCTCGTCATCGCCGGGCACTGGCCTCTGCTGCGCGAGCCCACCTCCGTGATGTGGTACCCGGAGTTCGCCCAGTGGTGCGGCACGGAACTCACCGCCGACTGGCACCGTCGCTTCAACGTGGCCGCCGTCGTCTACGGGCACCTCCACATCCCCCGGACGACCTGGCACGACGGCGTACGGTTCGAGGAGGTCTCGATCGGTTACCCCAGGGAGTGGCGCAAGCGGGGCCACCCGCGCGGGCTGTTGCGGCAGATCCTCCCGTACGAGGAGCGGCCCGCGGCTGCGAAGGGCGACGCCTCGTGATCGAACGGCTTCTTCCCGCGCACGTCGCGTGCGCGGACACCCACGAGGCTGATGCTCCGGCAGGCAGCCTGTACCCGGAGGAGGCGCGGCTGGTGGCGGCGAGCGTCGACCGCCGCCGGCACGAGTTCGCTGCCGTCCGGGCTTGTGCGCGACGGGCCATGGCCGTCCTGGGGCTGCCCCCGGCACCGGTGCTGACCGGCCATCGGGGCATGCCGCTGTGGCCGGACGGGACCGTCGGCAGCATGACGCACTGCGAGGGCTATCGCGCGGCGGCACTGGCAAGGGCGTCCGAGGTGCGGGCGGTCGGTATCGACGCCGAGCCCAACGCACCGCTTCCGCCCGGTGTCTGGGAGGCGATCTCGGTGCCTTCGGAACGGGACAGGCTGCCGCTGGGGGAGGGCGGCACGGCGATCCACTGGGACCGGCTGCTGTTCAGCGCCAAGGAGAGCGTCTTCAAGACGTGGTTTCCGCTCACCCGGATCGAACTCGACTTCGACGAGGCGGACATCAGGTTCCACACGAGGCCGGGTACCGCCACCGAAGGCACGTTCGTGGCGTCGCTCGCCCTGACAGCGCCGGGGATGCCGAGGTCGTACGAGGGCAAGTGGCTGATCGACGACGGCTTCGTGGTGACCGCGATCGTGCTCCCGGAGGTCCCTTCCGCGTGAGGCCGGGCGGAGCGCCGGTCCCCGCGTGTTCCGCCCCGCCGCCCCTGGGTGTTCCGCCCGGCCGTCTTACCGGGCCGAACCGTTTCGCCGGGCCGTCCGTCTCACCGGGCCGTACCGTCGGACCGTGTTCCTTCGCCGACCGGTGAGGTGCCGCGCCAGTCGATGCGGTAGTGCTTCAGCCGGTCGTCCACCGCCACCAGCCGCATGCCGGCCGATGCCATGACGCGGTGGGATCCGACGTTGTCCAGGTCGGCGTCGCCCTTCACGGAGAGAACCCCCTGGGACCGGGCGAAAGCCAGGAGCGCCCTGAGTGCCTCGGAGGCGTAGCCACGGCCGCGTGCCGAGCTGATGAGGCCGTAGCCGACGGTGACCTGCCCGGCGGCATCCGGCCGGCCGTGGAAGGCCGCGCCGCCGATCGCCATCCCGTCCGCCCGGCGTCGTATCTCGTACGGGCCGAAGGGCTGGGTGCTGCCCGCGCTCGCGCAGGTCGCGAGGAAGCGGCGGGCGCCTGCCCGGTCGCCGTCGTCGGGGTACCCGGGCGCCCAGCGCGCTCCGTCCGGAGGGTTGCGCGTATCGCCGGTCTCCACCAACGCCGCTTCCACGGCGGTCAGCGGATGCAGTGCGAGCCGGGCGGTCATGAGGGTGTCCAGGTCCATGGCGGCCTGACTATCACCCGGCCGAGGGCGGGCGCACCTGAGTATCCGCAGCCAGACCGGGGTAGCGACGCTATTAACATCGTTACGATTCGAGGTAGCGATGCTATCGCAATGGTGTTAGCGTTGATTCTGTCGGGGTTCGTGGAACCGGCGGCAACCTCTTTGCCACAGGAGCAACGTCATGACCGAGCAGCAGCAGCACACCACCCCCGCACGCAGGGTCGCTCTCGTCACCGGGGGATCGCGAGGTATCGGCCGCAAGAGCGCCGAGCGGTTGGCGGCCGACGGGTTCGCGGTCGTCATCAACTACGCGGCGAACGAGGCGGAGGCCGAAGCTGCCGTCGCGGCCGTGGTTGCCGCAGGCGGCGAGGCCGTCGCGCACCAGGCGGACGTCGCCGACGAGGTGGCGGTCGCCGCCCTCTTCGACGCCGCGGAGGAGGCCTTCGGGGGAGTGGACGTGGTCGTTCACGCTGCGGGCGTCATGGCGCTCTCGCCGCTGGTCGACCTCGACCTCGACGCGCTCGACCGGATGTACCGGACCAACATCCGCGGCACCTTCGTCATCGACCAGCAGGCGGCGCGCCGTCTGCGGTCCGGCGGGGCGATCATCAACTTCTCGAGCTCGGTGCTGGCACTGGCCATACCCGGATACACCGCCTACGCCGCCACCAAGGGGGCCGTGGAGGCGATGACGCTGATCCTCGCCCGTGAGTTGCGCGGCCGGGACATCACGGTCAACGCCGTTGCCCCCGGGCCGACCGCCACCGCTCTGTTCCTGGACGGGAAGGACGAGGAGACCATCGCGAGGATGGCCGCGCAGCCTCCCCTCGAGCGGCTCGGCGCCCCGGAGGACATCGCGGAAGTCGTCGCCTTCCTCGCCGGTCCCGCCCGCTGGGTCAACGGCCAGGTGCTGCGCGCCAACGGCGGAATCATCTGACCGGGCCCACTGTCTGCTGCGCCCGATCCGCCGGGCGGGAGAGGGTCGAGACCATGCGCAAGGCTCTCGCGGGCCCGGGGGCGCACGTGCCGCAGGGCAGGCCTGGAGCGGTGGGTGGCCCCAGCTCCCACCGTTGGGTTCACCCCGCGCACCGCTTGATAGCGTCCCTCCGATGAGTACACGAGCGCGCATCCTCGAAGTCGCGGCCCGGCTGGTCGCGGAGTCCCCCGACGGGGACATCTCCACGCGGGCCGTGTGCGAGGCCGCGCAGGTCGGGGCGCCGGCCCTCTACAGGCATTTCGGTGACAAGGAAGGCCTGCTGTCGGCCGTCGTCGATCATGGTTTCGATGCCTACCTGGCGACGAAGCGCGAGCGGGGCGAGACCTCCGATCCCGTCGAGGATCTCCGTAACGGCTGGGACAGTCACGTCGAGTTCGCTCTCCGGAACCCGAATCTGTACCGGCTGATGAACTCCCCGGCGATGCGGACGCCACCGGCGGCCGCCCTCGAGTCGCACCGCATCCTGACGCGGGACCTGGAACGGGCGGCCGAGCAGGGGAAGCTGCGTGTGGCACCCGAGTTGGCCGCCCAGATGATCATGTCGGCCACGACGGGCATCGCGCTGATGCTGGTTTCCCGGCCCACGACCTTCTCGGACGCCGGGGTGTCGGCGCGACTGCGGGACGCCGTGCACGCCGCCGTCTTCATCCCGGACGCGAGCGCGGTCGAGACGGTGGACGCCGAGGTCCCCTCCGTCGCCTCCCGCCTGGGAGCCCTCCTGCGCCGGTCGCACGGATCCGGGCTCAGCACGGCCGAGTCGGCGCTGATGACCGAATGGCTGGACCGGGTGTCGAACGCGGAACGGTGAACCCGCCGGCCGAGGGCCGGGCCGGGAGCGGTGCCGAGGCTTCCGTCTCCCGGCGCCCGCTCTCCGGCCCGTGCGTCATCCCTGGTTCTGCTGCTCCTGCTGGTGCTCCGGAAGCCCGGGTCCGAGGTCCCCGGTCATCGCGTGAGCCATCCGCAGATGCGTGGCCGCCTCGGCATGCCTGCCCTGGCGCTCGAGAGTGCGCCCGAGCATCAGCCGCGCGTAGTCCTCGACAGGACTGCGCTCCAGTACCTCGCGCAGCTCCGCCTCGGCCTTGGCGAGCCTGGCCGAGTGGTAGTAGGCGCGCGCCAGCAGCAGCCGCGGCGCCACCTGCTCCGGCACCTCCTGCACCAGCCCGCCGAGGATCCGCGCCGCCGTCAGGTACTCCTTGGCCTCGAAGAACAGCTGCGCCCGGTCCCACCGGTCGGCCGGCGTGCCGAACTCGTAGTAGGTGTCGTCCACTTCTCCTCCTCGTCCGGAACGGTTACAGAGGGGTCAACGCATCGGTATGGTTGAACATTCCACCAAAATTTCGGCGTGGGGACCGGCGCTCCATGACCGTACGGGAATAGGTTGTGCGCCATGAGCAATCTCGATCGCCAAGCCGCTGTCTCCGTCTGCGGAGGACGCGGCTTCGTCGTCGCCGAACCGGTACGTGAACTCCTCACCCCGCGCCGCGTCCAGCTCGGCGAATCCACCGAGGTACGCAGACTGCTGCCCAACCTGGGTCGCCGTATGGTCGGCGCCTGGGCCTTCGTGGATCACTACGGCCCCGACGACATCGCCGACGAGCCCGGCATGCAGGTGCCACCGCACCCTCACATGGGTCTGCAGACGGTCAGCTGGCTGCACGACGGGGAGGTCCTGCACCGCGACAGCCTGGGCAGTCTCCAGCAGATCCGGCCGCGCGAGCTGGGGCTGATGACTTCCGGCAGGGCCATCAGCCACTCCGAGGAGAGCCCCGTACCGCACGCCAGGTTTCTGCACGGGGCGCAGCTCTGGGTGGCCCTGCCCGACGCCCACCGTCATGTCGAGCCGCACTTCCAGCACCACACCGGCCTGCCCACCGTCACGGCGCCGGGATTCACCGCCACCGTGATCCTGGGGGAGCTCGACGGAGCCACGTCGCCCGGCACGTCCTACACCCCGATCGTCGGAGCCGACCTGGCCCTGACCGCGGGAGCCGAAGCCCGGCTCCCGCTGGACCCCGACTTCGAGTACGCCGTGCTGTCGATGTCCGGCGAGGCCCAGGTCGACGGCGTCCCGGTCCTCCCCGGCTCGATGCTCTACCTCGGCTGCGGCCGCACCGAACTGCCGCTGCGTGCCGACTCCGACGCGGGGCTGATGCTTCTCGGCGGGGAGCCGTTCGAGGAGGAGATCGTCATGTGGTGGAACTTCATCGGGCGGTCGCACGAGGAGATCGAGGCAGCCCGTCTGGACTGGCTGGAAGGCCCCCGTTTCGGCGAGGTGAAGGGCTACGACGGCGACCGGCTCGCCGCTCCGGCACTGCCTCCGGTGACGCTGAAGCCGCGGGGAAGGGTGCGTTGACCTGCAATGATTTGAATGAGGGACTGATGTGCTCCTGGATGCGGCAGCTGCGCCCGTAGGTAGAAGTGGAATAATTCTTCCTCGCGGGGGAGGCTTCCTTCTCGCGTGCCCGGGATTCCAAGGTGCGGTCGTGCTTGAGCAGCTTTGGTAGACCTGATGCTGACCCAATGCTGACTTAGCTGACGGTGCGTCAATGCATCTCGAATTGCGGCCTGGTGCATCGGCTGACTGTGGTGAGCGGGTCAGCGCCTGGGTACGGCCCACCGATCTGAGTCGTGACATGACGGTGGTCAGCCAGGACGGCACCGGAGTGCCCGGCTTCACGCTCGGCTACGACACCACAGTCGGAAACATAGGCATGTGGAACGTCGGTGACCGACGTGGACACGCTGGGTGAGTGGAAGGCTGTGGCCAAGGGCAAGAAGACAAATACCACTCCAGACAAGATCACCGTAGAGGTGCTGGGCGCGGCCGACGCCAAGCGACTGGGTGCGAGCGCCGTCCTCAAGGTGGAACGCGCAGACGACACGAAGCGCTCCGCTCCGGTGCGCCTCCAGGTGGACTCCTCCTCCTTCGCCGAGGGATACGGCGGCTCCTACGGCTCGCGTCTGCGCCTGGTCGAACTGCCCCCGTGCGCGGCGGTAGGCACCCCGGGCAGCAAGGCCTGCCCGGCCGAACCGAAGATCCTGCCGACCATACGGTCCATCGGATATCCCATTTTGTATAACGAGAAACAGCCAGGACTCAAGGAAGTCTTCACTGAGCGAGAACCCTGCCAGAAACGCCCCAGATGCGAAGCCTGGCTGGGCAACTACTTCAAGGAGACCAAGACCCTTCACCATGCCAACAATTGAGACCAGTCCGTACCACGGCACAAACGTGACCTCGAACGCCAGAAGTACATGGACGAACTCAAGTCGCGTCATAGCCGCTAACATGGATCATCAGGTGCCCTCCCGGAACGCAAAGGCCTCAGCGTGAACTTCGCCATCACCGCGGACGAGGTACGCACCGTTTTCGGGCTGACGGGCGTCGTCCACTTCCCCCGCTACGACGTCCCGCACAACCGCGTCAACGACCGCGCCGCGCTTCTGCTGAGTACAGTTGGCCTGCCTGATGCGCTCCCCTTTGCAGATGAAGACTCGCAGTGGAACCTTGCGTTCGAAGAGGTCATCGACGGGGTCTGGTAGTCCGGTGCCGTGAAGCGGCGCTGGAGGCGAGCCTTCCGGGGAAGAGAGAAGGCCCCTTCGCCTGGAGTTACGTGCGGCCGTGGTGTGGGGCCTCCGGTGAGCGTCAGGCCCAGGGACTGCTGGGGCTGGTGTCAGAGAGTGTGCTCCGTGATCGTCGGCGCGCGTTTCAGCCCCGCAAGCGGTTCGCCAAGGACACCGTGCTCATCGTGGACGGCACCCTCGTCCCCACCATCGCCGAGCGGTCGAAGAACTACAGGTACTCCACCAACCGCCAGGTCGTCATCGACGCCGACACCTGCCGGGCCCGGCACCCGCTCATGAGGTCGGCAGCCTCGCGACTCACGACCAGCTGCCGGGCCGGAGCGTCAGGCCTGGGCAGCCGCGACGGCGACGATCCAGTTCCTGAACTCGACGGCGTAGTGCCGCAGATGGTGGTCCAGGACCTCGTCCGGGCAGGAGACGGGGAAGTAGACGGTCAGGTTCGCCGTGAAGCCGTCAGTGGTGTCACCGAACTGGATCAGCGCCCGCCCGACCACCGTGCCGTCCGCCAGGAACAGGTTCGAGGACATCTTGCGAGGAAAATCGGACTCGGGGAGAAGCTCGTCCGCGTCCGCGGCCCAGGCCACTGCGTCCGATCCCCAGCCGCCCATGTAGAAGGAGGAGACGTGGGGGCCGATGTTCTCCACCACGCGCGCGCCGATCTCGTCGGTGCCCATTACGTAGTGCTCGGGGTGCGACGCGAGAAGCGCCTGCTCGTCGCCGGCGAACGCCTTGTCCATCCAGGCCAGGAACGCACCCGAGGTGAGGCCCTTCGTCGCGAGCACGGTTGTGCCCCCCTTGAATCGGCCGTCGGAGGTGCGGGCGCTCTCGCGCAGGAAGGCGTTGCCTTCCTCGATGTCCGCGGCGAGGAGGTCGAGGAGGCCCTGGCGGCCCAGTCGCGTGCGGAAGCGGTCCAGGGCGCGGCGGGCGTAGAACAGCTCGAAGTCGTCGATGCTCCCTCCGGCGGGGCCGGATTCGAGGGTTACCGTCACCGGCGGGGAAATCTGGTTGTCGGTCATGGGCCGAACCTCCGAGTAGTACGTGAATGCGAATTCGCATTCACGTAGTGAGGGTGTGGACCACTTGTCAAAGGAACCTGCCGAACGTCCGCCAGTACGATGCTGGACATGACTGAGGAGCCCGTCCGCCCGCTGAGTTACCGGCAACCCCAGCAGGCACGCAGCGCCGCGACCCTGGCCCGCGTCCTGCGGGCCGCCGAGGAGATCGCTGCCTCGACCGGCCTGGAGGAAATGACGATGACCGGCGTCGCAGAGCGCGCCGGGGTCTCCGTGGGCACGATCTACCGCCGCTTCGAAGACAAAGAACAGCTGATCACTGCCCTGACCGAGCGGATGCTGGAACGCCGCGAGGAGTACATGGCCGAGCGGCTGCGCATGGCCGAGCCCTCACTCTCCGGCGTCCTGGACGCCTACGCGCACGCCCTGCTGGAGTCCTTCGCCGACAGCAACAGCCCCTTCCCCGCGCTGCTGCGCGCCGGGAGGAACAGGACCATGGACCGCGGGGCCCACACGATCACCGAGATCCACCGACTCCTGCTCGAAGCAGCGGCCCCCTATTCCGAACAGATCCAGCGCTCCCACCCGCAGGAGGCGCTGGACGCCGCGGCCCGCGCCGTCGACTGCGCGTGACGCGATAGCGTCGACGAGCAACCGCTCCTGGAGGAACTCGCGCAGCTGCTTGTTCGCCTGCTCGTTGACGATCGCGCCGCGGAGCATCGCCATGAGCGGCTCCGAAGTCCGGGCATCGACTTCCCACACCTCGATGAAGGCACGC
>NZ_JBIWKD010000016.1:0-204486 GCF_044765485.1 Streptomyces sp. NPDC102451
ACGGGTGGGCCGGTCGATACCGGCACACTCGACGCGGACTACTGGTTCCGCAACCTCCGTAACACCGTCGAATTCGAAGCCACCACCCGACTGCTGCTGACGGACGGCTTCGACACCTTCATCGAATGCAGCCCGCACCCCGTCCTGCTCGCCGGTGTGCAGGAGACCATCGACAGTACGGACGTGCCCGCCCGCGGTCTCGGGACGCTGCGCCGCCACCACGGTGGCGTGGACAGCTTCCTGCGGTCGGCCGGGGAAGCCTTCACCGCGGGGGCCATCGACCGCTGGAACCCGGCGGACAGTGGTCACGGCGGACATGTCACCCTGCCCTCCTATCCGTTCGAGCGGACGCGGTACTGGCTGGCCCCGGACACCAGCCGTCGTGATGTCGGTGCGGTCGGGCTGACGGCGTCCGGTCATCCGCTGCTCGGCGCAGTCGTCGAGGGCGCGGCCGGCACGGTCTTCACCGGCCGGGTGTCCCTGGTCACCCATCCCTGGCTGGCCGCCCACCAGGTGGCCGGCATCCTGGTGTTCCCCGGCGCCGCCTTCGCCGAACTGGCGGTGCACGCCGCCGACCGGGTCGGCGCCGGAAGCATCCGTGAGCTGACCGTGCAGACCCCGCTCGTCCTGCCCGAGCACGGCGCCGTACGGCTGCGGGTGGAGGTGAGCGAGCCGGGCGCCGGTGGGAGCGAGCGTACGGTGCGGATCGACGCCCGTCCCGACACGGGCACGGCCACGTCGTGGACGTGTCACGCGACGGGTGTCCTGGAAGCCGGGACGCCGTCCCCCGACTGGGATCTCACGGCCTGGCCCCCCGCCGGGGCACAGCCCGTGGACGTCTCCTACGAAGCCCTGGCCGACCAGGGTTACGACTACGGCGCCGAGTTCCAGGGGCTGCACCGGATGTGGCGCCACAACGACCACGTGTACGCCGAGATCGCCCTCCCCACCGAGCCCGACACCTACACCATCCACCCCGCCCTGCTCGACGCCGCACTCCACGCCGCGCTCATCGAGGGCCCCCGGCTGGCGACGTCGTGGCGCGGAGTCGCCGTGCACGCGGTCGGCGCGTCCGCCTTGCGGGTACGGATCGGCCCGGACCGCGCGGGCTCGGTGGCGGTGATGCTGGCCGACACCGTGGGCGATCCGGTCGCCGAGTTCACCGTCGGTACCACGCCCGTCGATCCCGCGGAGCTGGGGGCCGCCGGCGTCGTACAACTCGGTGTGCTCCACCGGGAGGCATGGGTCGACCACCTCGCGAAGTCGTCGCCCCGGAAGGCGAGCTGGGCCGTCGTGGGAGCGGATCCGCTCCACACCGCGGCGGGGCTGACGGCCGCAGGCGTGGACGCCCGGGCATACCCGGGGCTCGACGCCTTGGCCGAAGACGACAGGGACGCGCCGGACCACCTGCTGCTCCCCGTGGTGGCGGGCGCGGCGGTCGCCGCCACCGTGCGGGAGACACTGGGCCGGCTGAACGCGGTGCTGTCGGACGAGAGGCTCGCCACGGCGACCGTGGTGTTCCTGACCACCGGAGCCGTGCCCGCCTACGACCCCGCCGGCGCCGACCTCGCGGGCGCCGCGGTGTGGGGGCTCGTCCGGTCCGCGCAGACGGAGAACCCCGGACGATTCGTCCTCGCCGACGTGGACGCCGACGAGGCGTCCTGGCGTGCGCTGCCGAGGGCCGTCATGTCCGACGAGCCGCAGATGGCCCTGCGGGAGGGGCGGATCAGGGTGCCCCGGCTCGCCCCGGGCGCACCGGCGGGCGCGACGGAGCGGTTCGCCGGCGACGAGGGCACCGTGCTGATCACCGGCGGTTCCACACCCATGGGCGAGCTACTGGCGCGGCACCTCGTCGCCGTGCACGGTGTACGGCATCTGCTGTTCATCGGTGCCGAAGCCCCCGAGCGGGCCGCGGAACTCACCGCGTTGGGCGCCGCCGTCACGACCGCGGCGTGCGATCCGGCCGACCGCACGGCGCTGCGGGAGCTGATCGGCGGTCTGCCCGCCGTGCACCGGCTGACCATGGCCGTGCACATACCGCAGGTTCCGCCGCACGACGGCAACCTGTCCGCGCCACCGTCCCAGGCCCCGGACCCGCTCGCCGAGGCGGTGGGCTCGACGGTCGGTGCGGCTGAGGTACTCGACCAGGAGATCGGGGAGGCCGCCCTCGTCCTCTGCTCGTCGTTCGCCGGGACCTTCGGCACGGGCGGCACGGCCGGAACCGCCGCATCGGCGGCCGCGCTGGACGCGCTGGCCCGACGCCGCCGGGCTCGCGGCGCTCCCGCCGTGTCGCTGGCCTGGGGGCCCTGGGCGGCGGACGACGCGCCGTCTCGTGGCGGAAGCGCGGGCGTGGGCGTGCTGGGGGCACGGGAGACCGTCGCGCTGTTCGACACCTCCTGCCGCTCGGACGGACCCGTATGGATTCCGGCCAGGCTGGATCTGGCCGAGCTGACCAGGCAGGCCGAGGCCGGGGAGGCGCCGCCGCCGCTGTTCAGGTCGCTGGTCAGGAGCACCGGCAAACGCACGGCGAGCGGGGGCGCGGTCTCGGCCACCTCGGTGCGGCAGCGGCTCGCGTCGATGGCGGAGGCCGAACAGGACCGGACGCTGTCCGGCTTGGTCTCCGCGCAGATCCTGGCGGTGCTCGGGCTGGAGTCGGCCGACATGGTGCGGCCGAACCAGGTCCTGCTCGACTTCGGCTTCGACTCGCTCTCCATCCTGACCCTGCGGAACCGCCTCGACGCGGCGACCGGCGTGCGTCTGGACACCGCGTCGATGTTCCACCGGTCGACACCGGACGACCTGGTCCAGCACCTCAAGCAGGCACTGCGCGACAACCGATCCGGCGGAGGAGCCGATGATGCACCCACCGATGACACGGTCTGAGCGTGTCGTGGATCCGACAGGACGCGGCTATCTTCTGCTCGACGCGCATCCGGCCGGATGCTTCCGCAGCGTGGAGCTGATGCGGGCCGAGGTGCCGGTCCCGGAGCAGCCACCGGCGCGGCGGCCGACGGCCCTGGTCATCGGGTCGAGCTCGGGCTACGGCCTGGCGAGCACGATCGCCGGGCTGGTGCGGTACGGCATCGACGGTGTGGGGATCGGCCTCGAACGGCCGGCCGGGCATCGCAGCGCCGGCGCCGGGTGGTACCGCACGGTCGCCACCGACGCGATCGCGCGCGAGCTCGGGGCGGACTTCGCGTTCCGTAACGCCGACGCCTTCGCCGACAGCACGAAGACCGAGACGCTGGATCTGCTGGCCGAGCGGTTCGGCGGCGTGGACTACCTGATCTACAGCGTCGCCGCGCCCCGGCGCACCGACCCGCGGACCGGCACGACCTACCATTCGGTGCTCAAGCCGCTCGGCGCGCCGCACACCACCCGGAACCTGGAGTTCGCCGACGACGGAGCCGCGCAGGTGCGGGAGGTCACCGTCGCCCCGGCGACCGAGGCCGAGGCCGCCGCGACCGTGGGGGTCATGGGCGGCGAGGACTGGTCCCGCTGGATCACGGCCCTGGCCGAGCGCGGGCTGCTGCGGAGCGGCTTCCGCACGGTCGCCCTCACCTACATCGGCTCGCCGCTGACCTCGGCGATCTACCGCGGGGGTACGATCGGCGCCGCCAAGGCCGACCTGGAGTCCACCGCGCGCGCCCTGAACGGGCGGCTGGCCGCGGTGGACGGACGCGCCTTCACCTCGGTGAACGGCGCCCTGGTCTCCGAGGCGCTGACCGCCATCCCCGGTGTCCCGCTCTACGTGAGTCTGCTCCGTGGCGTTCTCGGTGACCGTTTCCCGTCCCCCGTGGCGCAGTCGCTCGACCTGTGGCGGCAGCTCACCGCCCGCCAGCCCGACGTGGACGACTCCGGCCGTATCCGCCTCGACGGCTGGGAGCTGTCCGATCCGGTCCAGGCGGAGGTGGCCGAACGCTGGAGGTCGGTCACCTCCGGGACCGTCACCGAGCTGGCCGACACCGCGTGGTTCCGGGCGCGGTGCCGGGCCCTGTACGGCTTCGGCGTCCCCGGCGTCGACTACACCGTCCCGGTCGAGACCGACCTGCCCTGGCCGGAGTCGTAGCGGGAGGAGGGCGGCTCAGCGGAAGTCGTCGGCGTGGTCGGCCGCCCACTGCGCGAACGTGTGCGCGGACTTGCCGGTGATCCTGTCGACGACGACCGAGACCGGGGCCGGAACGCCGTCGGAGGCGGCCCACATGCGCAGGAGCGCATCGGCCACATTCGGCGGCGCCTTCTCGGCGAATTCCTCGCGCGCCTCTTCGACGGAGACCTTCTCCACCCGGATCGGGCGCCCGAGGGCCTCGCCGATGTGCTCCACCTGGCGCCGCAGCGTCAGCGACTCGGAACCGTGGACGGTGTACGCCTGGTGCGAGTGGCCGGGCTCGGTCAGAGCGGTCACGGCGAGCGCCGCCATGTCCTTCTCATGGACGGGTGCGTTCTGTGCTTCCGGGTACGGAAGGCGCACGACACCCTCCCCGCGGATCGAATCGCCCCACCACCAACGGGCGTTGGTGGCGAACATGCCCGGCCTGACGAACGTCCAGTCCAGCCCTGACCGCTCGATGGCCAGCTCGACCGTCCGGTGCATCCGGGCGATCGGGTTCTGTTCGGAGGTGGCCATCACGACCGACACCGACGACAGCAGGACCACCTGCCGGACGCCGGCGGACCGCGCCGCCGCCACGAAGGCGTCGATCTCCTCAGGTTTTGCGTACAGGAACACTTTGTCCGCACCGGCCAGCACCATGGGCAGGGTCTCGGGGCGCTCCAGGTCGGCTTGGACGACCTCCAGCGTGGACGGGAAACCGCCCGCTTCCGGGGTTCTGCTGGTGCCCCTGACCTTCTCGCCGGCGGCCAGCAGGCCGGCGGCGACATTGCGGCCGACGTTTCCACGTGCGCCGAAGACAACGGTAACCAATGATCCGACCTCCGCGTCGTTGATGGTGCGGGTGAAGCGTGCGTCCACCGTGCAGGCGCCCGTCCGGCGACCGAGGTTCGCATGGGTCAACGAAAAAAACAAACTGCGTACGTTGTACCTTCTTTTTGCTATCCTGAATCCGTGGGACCCACACGTGGACAGTCGAACACGCCTTGTTCCACGTGCAGTTGATGCTGCTCAGAGCAGGATGAGTGGGTCGCCCGCGAGGGCGTGCACAGAGGGGAATCCAGGTGAACAAGACGTATCCGCCGCCCAGCGCGGCGATCGACCCCGACCCGAGCAGGTCCTGGTTACGGCGAGCGTGGCCGCTGGTCCGGGCGCACCGGTGGATGTTCGGTGCGGCCCTGGTGATGTCCGGGGCCAGCATGCTGGTGGCCGTACAGGTGCCGAGGCTGATCCAGGACGCGGTGGACAACTCGATCGTGTCGGCCAGGGTGCCGCTGTCGCACTACATGTGGTGGCTGGTCGGGATGACGGTGATCATGCTGGTCGTCGGCTACCTGTCCAAGCAGCTGCTCTTCCGCGCCGCGGCCAGGATCGAGTACGACCTGCGCAACATCGTGTACGAGCACCTGACCGCCATGTCGTTCCCGTTCTACGACCGGATGCAGAGCGGGCAGCTCATCTCCCGTGCCAACTCCGACATCCGTGCGGTGCAGATGTATCTGGGGTTCGCGCCGTACCTGCTGGTGCAGTCCGGTATCTCGCTGGTGTCGTTCGCGTACATGCTGGCGATCGACGTGCCGCTGGCCGTCCTGGCCATGCTGCCGATGCCGCTGATGTTCGTGGCCAGCCGGCGCATGCAGCGGTCGC
The DNA here is from genome assembly GCF_044765485.1 of Streptomyces sp. NPDC102451. NCBI lineage: Bacteria > Bacillati > Actinomycetota > Actinomycetes > Kitasatosporales > Streptomycetaceae > Streptomyces > Streptomyces sp. NPDC102451. Next base: position 5,759 of record NZ_JBIWKD010000016.1, read on the forward strand.
TGTTCCCGGTGTCCTGGCTGATCCAGGCCCGGCTGGCCGATGTCGCGACCGTGGTGGACGAGAACGTCAACGGCGTGCGTGTGGTCAAGTCGTTCGCGGCCGAGCGGAGCCAGCTCGCCTCGCTGCAGAAGGCCGCGACGAGCGTCGCCTGGGCCAACGTGAAGGACGCCGACCTGCGCGCGCGATGGACGCCTCTGGTGCAGAACCTGCCCCGCGCAGGCATGGCGATCGTGCTGTTGTACGGCGGATACCTCGTCATGCACGGCGAACTGGGCGTCGGCGCGATCCTGGCCTTCAACGCCTATCTCCTCATGCTCCAGGTTCCGTTCCAGGTGATCGGCAACCTGATCATGCTGGGCCAGCGGTCGTCGGCTGCGGCCAAGCGGCTGTACGAGGTGCTGGACGAGAAGCCGGAGATCGTGGACGCCCCCGACGCGCGGGAGATCACCGGGCCGCGCGGTGACGTCCGGTTCGACGATGTCACCTTCGGCTACGGCGACGGCCGCGACGTGCTGAGTGGGTTCTCGCTGCGGCTCCGCCCCGGCGAGACCGTGGCGCTGGTCGGCCGGACCGGCACCGGGAAGTCCACCGCCGCCAGACTGCTGCCACGTTTCTACGACGTACGCTCCGGCTCCGTCAGCGTGGACGGGCACGATGTGCGGGATCTGACCCTGCGCAGCCTGCGGGACGCCGTCGGTGTCGTTCTGGACGAGCCGTTCCTGTTCTCGGCGTCGGTCCGCGACAACATCGCCTACGGGCGGCCGGACGCGGACATCACCGACGTCGAGCGGGTGGCACGGCTGGCCGGGGCCCACGCGTTCATCACCGAGCTGTCCGAGGGCTACGACACCGTCATCGGCGAACGCGGTTACACGCTGTCCGGCGGGCAGCGGCAGCGCATCGCCATCGCGCGGACGCTGCTGGTGAATCCGCCGGTCCTGGTGCTCGACGACGCCACCAGCGCCATCGACGTCCAGGTGGAGCAGGAGATCCACGCCGGGCTGCGGTCCCTGTTCGCCGGCCGGACGACGCTGATCGTCGCGCACCGGCTGTCCACGATCAGCCTGGCCGACCGCGTGGTGCTGCTGGACGACGGCCGGATCGTCGCGGACGGCACACACAAGGAGCTGCTCGCGAGCACCCCGCTGTACGCGGAAGTGCTGGCGCAGGCGGACGAGAGCATCGAGGAACTGGGGAGTGTGGGCTGATGACTTCTCCCACAGGAGGCGGCGCCGCGTTCAACGGAGGCGGCAGGGCCACCGCGCCGGGCCTGCCCTTCGCCGGAGTGCCGCCGGAGATGCAGGCGAGCGTCGACACGCTGCTGAAGACCGAGCCGGAACACCCCGAACCCGAGGCCGTCTTCCAGCATGGCGACCCCGATCCCGGAGCCGCCGAGCTGAGTCTGCGGCGGCTGATCCGCCCGTACTGGCCGATCGTGCTGCTGGCCGGGGTGTTCGTGGCCCTGGAGGCGCTGATGCTCCAGGCCGGTCCGAAGCTGACCCAGGTCGGCATCGACGACGGCATCACGGCGAACGACTCCGGCACACTGGTGCTGGTCGCGATCGCGTACCTGGTCAGCCTGGTGGTCACCGGTGCCGCGCAGGCCGCGCGGGTCAAGGTGACCGGACGGATCGCCGCGTGGGTGATGAACGACCTGCGGGTACGGGTCTTCACCCACCTGCAGCGGCTCTCGCTGAACTTCTACACCGGCGAGAAGTCCGGCGTGATCATGACCCGGATGACCAGCGACATCGAGAACCTCCAGGCGTTGCTGCAGGACGGGCTGGCACAGTTCGCCGTCCAGGGCCTGACCATGGTCGTCGTCACGGCGGTGCTGTTCACCTTCGACGTGCCGCTGGCGCTGATCACCGTCGTCCTGGTCGTGCCCGTCCTGACCGTGCTGTCCATCTGGTTCCACCGGGCGTCCGGCAAGGGCTACGTGCGGGTGCGGGACACCATCGCTGCCGTCATCTCCGATCTCTCCGAGAGCCTGCAGGGAGTGCGCATCGTCACGGCGCACAACCGGCAGCGGAACAACACCGAGAACCACCGGCAGGTCACGGGCACCTACTACGACGCCAACGTCCGCACCGGACGGATCAACTCGATCTACACGCCGAGTACCCAGGTCATCGGTGTCGCGGGGCAGCTCGCACTGCTGGCCATCGGCGCCGGCATGGTCGCCGACGGCGAGCTGACCATCGGCGAGCTGGTGGCGTTCCTGCTCTCCCTGGGCGCCTTCTTCCAGCCCATCCAGCAACTGGTCCAGCTCTACAACACGTACCAGCAGGGTCAGTCGTCCATCGTGAAGCTCAGGGAGCTCCTGAGCACGCGGCCGGAGGTCGAGGAGGCTCCCGGAGCCGTCGACCTGCCGAAGGTCGAGGGCGAGATCGTCTTCGAGGACGTCACATTCGGCTACGCTCCCGGCCGGCCGGTGATCTCCGAGGTGTCGCTGGACATCCGGGCCGGTGAGACCGTGGCGTTCGTCGGCCCCACCGGTGCCGGCAAGTCCACCCTCGCCAAACTGGTCACCCGGTTCTACGACCCGACGTCCGGCCGCATCCTCATCGACGGACGCGACCTCCGGGACGTGCGCATGGAGTCCCTCCGCCGACAGATCGGTGTCGTTCCGCAGGAGCCCTTCCTGTTCGCCGGGCCGCTCCGGGACAACATCCGCTTCGCCGTCCCGGATGCCTCCGACGACCGGGTCCGGGAGGCGCTGCGGGTGGTCGGACTGGTCGACGTGGTCGAGCGGCTGCCCGACGGTCTCGACACCGTCGTCCAGGAGCGTGGCCAGTCGCTCTCCTCCGGCGAGCGGCAACTCGTCGCCCTGGCCCGGGCTTTCCTCGCCCAGCCCCGGGTGCTGGTCCTGGACGAGGCCACGTCCAACCTGGACCTCCAGTCCGAGACCAAGATCGAGCAGGCCCTGGACGTGCTGCTGGAAGGCCGCACCGCGATCCTGATCGCACACCGGCTCTCCACCGCGATGAAGGCCGACCGCATCGTCGTCGTCGACGAGGGCCGCATCGTCGAGGTCGGTGCGCACGACCAACTCCTCGCCGCCGAGGGCACGTACACCCAGATGTACGCCGTCTGGACCGGTCAGGGCGCCGAGGTCCACTGAGGAACCTCGTGTTCCCGCTCCGCACCACGGAGCGGGAACACGAGGGACAGGGTGAGGCCCCGTTCGCGGCCGGGCCGGAGATCAGCCGTGTGGTCTCGCGGTGGACCGTCGGCGGCATCCCGTACCGCGCCCGGAATCGGCGGGACAGGTGGAAGGGGCTCCCGTATCCGCACGGGCCCTCCTCGCCTCAGCCGTTGACGAAACCGTTGCCACCGTCCTTGTCCACTCCTCGCACCAGCCAGACGGGGAACTCCTGCCGCAGGACGCGGGCCGAGGTGTCGAAGTACCTCATCGTGTACCCGGCCCGGCGGCGGGGGCTGGTGTTGGCCTTCGCCCCGTGGATGATGCGGCTGTCGTGCAACGAGGCCTGGCCGCGCTTCAGTTCGAGGTATACGGCGCTGCTCTCGTCCACCCCCGCGATCTCCTTCTCGAAGGTGTAGGAGTCCCCGTCCGCGAGCGTCCGGTAGGCGGAGAAACCGTTGTCGTGCGTACCGGGGATCACCGCCATGCAGCCGTTCTCCCGGTCCACGTCGTCCAGGGCGAGCCACACCGTCACGATGCGCGAGAAGTCGCTGAACCGGGACTGCCAGAACGCGGAGTCCTCGTGCCACGGGGTCGGCCGGCCGGTCCGGGGCTCCTTGGCGATGAAGTGGCTGGAGAACAGGCCGATGTCCGGTCCGATCAGGGGCTCGACGAGGTCGGCCACCTCCTCGGCCAGGAGGAACTCCAGCAGCCGGTCGTCCTCGATGTGCGGGGTGTCCAGTTCGTCGGTGCGCCTGGTGCCGGCGGCGGAGACGTGCTCCTCGAAGATCTCGCCGAGCCGGTCCATGCGGTCCTTGGCGAAGACCTGCTCGGTGAAGCGGTGGTATCCGTCGCGGCGGTAGCCCTCGACCTCGATACCGGTGAGGCGGCTCATGTCGTGTTCCCTTCGTCGGTGAGGGCAACAGCATGGAACCCGGGCGGGCCCGTCGGTATGCGTGAAAGGGGGGCCGGATGTGCGCCGTCGAGGCTCCTTCGCGACCGGCGCGTCAGGAGGCCGCGGCCCGGTAGTCGGTCGGTGAGCACCCGGCCGCGGCACGGAAGGCCCGCGCGAAATGGGACGCGTCACCGAAGCCGCTCGCCCGCCGGACCTGGCTGATGTCCAGGTCGGTCGTGGCCAGCAGGGCGCGTGCCGTCCGCAGGCGCACCTGCTGGATGTGCCCGGTGAGGGTGCGTCCCGTCTCCGCCCTGAACCGCTCCCGCAGATAGGCGGGCGAGAGGTGCGCCACGGCGGCCAGCTCGTCGACGGACAGGGGCTGCGCGTGCCCGCGCTCGATGTGATCGAGCACCTGCGCGAGCCACGGCGGGGCCGGCTGTCCGCTCCCGTGCACACCGCGCTCGCGCGTCAGCGAGACGACGACCTGCGCCACCAGCGCACGGGCCATGACCTGCCGGTGCGGCCGGCTCCCGGTGGTCTCGTCGGCGAGGGCCTCGAAGAGCGCGGGATCGGGCATGCGCCCGACGGCCGGGTCCCCCGACGTCAGAGCGGACAGCATCGTCTCGACGTCCTGCGGCATCGTCTGCGCGTCGAAGGTGACATCGATCAGTTCGAGACACTCTCCCGGTGTGGGGGCCACCGCGTGGAGGGAGCTGGGGGACACCACCAGGACATCACCCCGGGCCAGCGGAAGGGTCCGCCCGTCGACCTGATGGATGCCGCTGCCCGCCGTGACGACGGCCATCTCGTGGAAGTCGTGCCAGTGGGGCCGGTAGGCCTGGACGAGCTCCTGGCGCAGGGCGACGACTTCCCCGGGCTTCCGGAACCCGTGCCCCGACAGCCGCGTGGGGATCGTGGACGTCATACGGCGGCTCCTGACGGGGGACGAGAGGTTCTCCGGCCGGTGGGAGCGGGCCCCCCGCTCAGGAGCCCGCTCCCACCCCGGTACGGGCTACTCCGAGGCCGTACCGAAGGGCAGGATCTCGTAGGCGCCCCGGTCGGTGCCACCGCCGAGCGGCCGGGGGAACCCGCGTACATCGCGCGGGACGGCGTCGAAGGCCACTCCCGTGTCGATGGCCGGGGAGCCCGCCCGGGGCCGGAAGTCGGCGGTCCTCGGGTCGACGGTGGCCTTGCTGAACTGCGGATCGGCGATCACGTCGTGCGGCCCCTGGACCGCGGGGGTCGTGCCGTTGAAGTACACGTTGTAGTCGTAGACGACGCTGGCGGTGTTGCGGTTGGTGCTGTTGGTGGCCTTGCCCTCACGTGCGTAGGAGACGTTGTTCAGCAGCCGGACGTCGTCGCTGTAGGCCGCGTAGATGTTCGCGTAGTTGAGGTGCGGGCTACGCGAGTTGAGGTACGCGGTGTTGTTCACGATGTCCACGTGGGAGCTGCTGAAGGCGTGGATGCCCGAACCCCCGTTGTTGTAAGCCACGTTGTTGGCGATGAGGGTGCGGCCGGTGTAGGCGGGCAGGTCGTCGTCCTCGTGCAGGGTGGAGTCGATGATGATCCCGTTGCCGTCCGAATAGCAGTCGCAGGCAGCCCACTTCACCTTGGCCTCGTTGTCGTAGGCCACGTTGTTGGTGATCCTGATCTTGTAGCCCGTGTCCGAGGGGTCGGTGTCGGTCGGGGTCAGGGCCGTGATGCCGCTGTTGGCGTAGACGGAGTACCAGGCGTTGCCGTGCACCCTGTTGCGGTCGATGGTGATGTGGTCACCGTTGTTCTTGAAGGCGATCCCTCCTCCCGCGCAGTCGCTGACATCGTTGTCACGGACGGTGATGTGGCTCGGGTGGGCCCCGTCGGTCCCTCTCACGAAGAGGCAGTTCGTGTTGTACGTCGGCTCGTCACGGCTCGCGTTCTTCTCGGCGTCGGCGAGGTTGAGGTTCTTGTTGTTCCCCTGGATCGTGAGACCACTGAACGTGAGGTGGGAGGCGTTCGAGACGAGGATGCCCTCCCAGCCGGTGATGGGGTGGATCACCGGGCGCGCACCGGGGTAGTTGCGGTACGTGATGGGGGCGCCCGGGGCGCCGGACCGGGTGATGACCACGACGTCGGACTTGGGGACGCTCTCGGAGTACGTGCCGTCCATGATGTACACGGTGTCGCCCGGCAGCGTCCGGTCGGCGGCCGCCTGGATGGTGCGGAACGGGTGCCGGGCGTCGGTCCCGGAGTTGCCGTCCGATCCGTTGGCGCTGACGAAGTAGTGCTGCGCGTCGGCGGCCTGCGAGGGGCCGGCGCTGAGCGTCAGCGCGGCGGTCGCGAGGGTGATCGCGGCGACAAGGGCTCGTTTCGTACGCATGGGACGTTCCTTTCGCAGGGGATGTGCGGGAGGTGACCCGCCCTTGGGAGGGCAGGCAGGAGTGACACGTGCGTCGGTGACGGGCGGATGGAACTCCGGACAGGACAGAACCCAGGCGTCAGGCCGGCCCACGGCGCAGCGTGAAGCCGAGGGCGCATTCCCGGAGGGGCTCGCGCGTGCGGACGACCACGCGGCGGGCGAGGAGCGGCTCGCCGAACCGTGGCGTGAACTCCTCTTCGCGGAACAGCACTTCGACATCCGGACCGTGCGGAAGCTCGATGCCCAGTACGGCCCGGTCACCGCGCAGCAGGATCTGGTCGGGGGTGACCTCCACCGTGGCGTAGGTGGTGAAGGCCGTCTCGGCCGTGCGCGGGGAGTCGAAGGCGAAGGAGTCGGTGAGGCGGAGGAAGGGCTCGGGCCCGCGCTGCAGCCTCAGGGTGCGGTGCAGGGCCTTCAGGCCGGCGTCCGTGGGGTAGGCCGTGGTGAGGTCGTAGGTGACTTCGTCGCTCTCCTCGCCCTGCCGGACGGCGAGAACTCCGGCGGTGTGGGTGTGACCCGCCTCCTGTTCGACGTCCGCCGGGCGTGGCACGGAGTGGCCCCGCGAGGAGTTCACGAACTGCTCGTAGCGGTGCTCGTTGAAGTAGTCACGCGTGTACAGCCCCGCGCCGGGGTCGACGACGAGGTCCTCGCCGCCGAGGCGCACGATGAGGGAGCCGAGGTCGTTCTGGTTGTGCATCTCGTCGTTGCGTCCCCCCTTGACGGCCGCGGCGAGGGCATCGGGGTCGTCCGGGTCGGCCCGTGTGATGAGCCATTGGATGCCGCGGAACCAGTCCGACCGTCCGGCGGGCGGGTACGGGCGGTCCTCCGCCCGGCGTCCTTCGCCGAGCACGGACCGCAGGGCGGTGGTGACCGCCGAGTTGGTGCGCTTCCACGTCCAGGTGGCGGACGGCCCGGACCCGAGATCGTTCAGGCCCGCTTCGCCGAAGCGGGTCCCCAGGTCGTGCAGGAGCCAGCCGGGGAAGTCGGTCCGGCTGTCGACGTCGGAGAAGGTTACCCAGGAGGTGGTGGTCAGCCGGGACCGCAGAGGGAAACGCGCGATGTCGGCGACGACGGGGGCGTCGAACCAGTTCCACCCGCCTCCCGTCCGACGCTCGACGATGTCGGCCAGTTGGCAGAACGAGCCGAAGCCGAAGACCCAGTAGCCGATCCCTTCGCTGGTGCCCCCGTCGGGGTCGAAGGTGCCCAGGTAGTCCTCCACCGAGCGGGCCGCCTTGCCGAGGAGGCGGGCGAGCCGGCCGGTGTCCTGCTCCAGGTAGCAGGCGGCCCCCACGGCACCCAGCCCGCAGACCGCCGTCCAGTTGCTCACCCCGGTGTCGGCGGTGCCGTACAGCCAGCGCCATGCGTCACTCTCCAGGTAGGGAGTGATGACGCGCCGGTCGGCCTCGGTCCGGATCCGGTCGGCCACGGGGCCGGGCAAGGCGTCGCCGAGCACGGCGAGGGTCTCGGCCAGCCCGACCGCCGTGAGCGCCGAGAAGAGGTCGACGACCGGGGTGCCCGGGTCGGGGAACTCGGTGGGATCGTGGGCGGGGAAGCACCACGAGGTCTCCTCGCAGATCAGCCAGACGACGTCGATCAACGCGTCGAGCACCTGGTCGGTGGGGTGAAGGCAGTAGCCCACCAGGAGATCGCTGAGCATGTCGCGACGCTCGTACCACGGGTTCTCGTAGGGCAGCCGCTCCCCGGTGCGCAGGAACGCGCGCCACAGGGAGGAGGTCAGGTGCGGGACGGGGCGTTCGGCGGCCTGCTGCGCGGCCTCGACGAGCTGGGTGGCCACCGGGCCCAGCCGCTCGGCCACCGTGTCCCAGGAGAGGCGGTCCTCGGCGCGGGGGAAGAGGAACCACTCGGACGGGGCCGATGCGAGCATGTCCCGGACCTCGGCGGCGGAACGCCGGGGCAGCCGGGCCGCCTTGGCGTCCCAAGCGGTGACGCTGTCCGGCCGTGCCGTGGCCTCCGGTGGTGGAGCCGCTTCGGTGGGTGCGTGGTCAGCCATGGATGGGTGCCTCCTGGAGTTCCGTGCGGGTCTGGTCGCGGGCGGTGCTTCCACTGCTCGACCGTGTCGGTGGAGGATCGCGCGGTCCCCCTCGTCTACTGGCGTGGGAGGGCTCGTGCCGCTGCCGCCCCTCCCTGTGCGTGACGGGCGTACGACGCTGATGTGCCCCGACCGGTGCGCAGGGGGCCGGGGGTGCGCTCGGGTCGACGGGAGGCGGAGCCGCGACATGCCGGGAGCCCGTCTGAACAAGAGATTAAAACCTTTACGTAAACGACGTCAATGCCTGGGACGGCGGCAACACCGATGTGCCGTCGATGTGCCTGGAGCGAGGCGGAGCCCGGCTGTCCCGGCTGCGCGGCGCAGGCTTCCCGGCTCTGGTGGAGGGGGAGTTGGTGCCGTCGGCGCCCCTGCGCGTCATGGAGACGCCGTGGGGGCGCCGGTCGCGTGACGGGCGGCCCGGCATGCCCGGTGGGGCGTCCGGCCGGGGTGCGACGGCCGGGAAGCCGTGGACCTGCGCCTTCGGCGCCTTCTACGGGGGTCGAGGCCCGCAGGACGATGTGCGTCCCGAGCGTCACGTGCCGACGGTCATGGGCCGAACCGTCCCGGTGGGTGGGGGGGGGCGACGCGCACGGCGGTGCGGCCGATCTCCTCATGAGGGAGGTGGACGGAGGTCAGTGCAGGATGGAGATCGACGGCGAGGGACAAGCCGTCGTAACTGGCTATGGAAACGTCTTCGGGTACCCGGATGCCTGCTTTCCGCAGGACGGGCAGTGCGCCTGCCGCCGCCAGGTCGTTTCCGGCGAAGTTCGCCGAGTGACGCAGGCCGGCACGCAGTGCGCGGTGCATCAGCGCCGTGCCCCCCGCCCTGGTGGAGCCGCCCCACAGGACGAGGGTGTCGTCGTACGGGCCGTCCGCACATGACCAGGCGGGCGCCTGCGGCGTCGAGGGCACGCGCCGAAAGGTCAGGTCTGATTACCTTCGCGGCAATCATTTCAGCCTGACCGTCCCCGCTGTCAACGCGGCCCGGTGGCCGATCAGTTGGCAGCGGGGCGGGCGGTCACCGCAGTTCGGTGATGTTGCGCGACGCGAGGTAGGCGTCGTCCCCGGCCCGCTCGGCCGTGACGACGGCAGGGCGGATTCCCTCGTCGATCAGTGCGAAGAACGCCTCGGCGACGTCGAGTCCCGCCTTCCCGATGTCCTGGACGACCAGAGCGGTGGTGCGGGGGAGCGGTGCCGGGGGATTGCTGCGGAATTCGGAGATGAGGTCCGCGATCCTGCGGCCGGCCGGCTTGACCTGGTTGTCCACGGTGAGGAGGCCCAGTTCGTACTCGTACTCGTCGAACTCGGAGAACCGCCGGTCGATGTCGTGGCTGCCCCACCAGGTGCAGCCCCAGACGCCGGACGAGGAAACGGTGTTGCGCACGAAGGTCTCGGCCCAGTCGGGGATCGTCTCCCTGGCACGTTCGGCCGGTGACGCGCCGAACTCCTGGAGCCACTTGGGCCGGCCGGGCCGCACGGCGAACGCCTCGGCCAGCTCGGCCATGAACTCGCCGAGGTGGAGCGTGCCCGTGCCGTCGGGGCCGTGCTTCTCGAGGACTCCCGTCCAGTACGGGTAGGTGTGGAGCACGCTCGCGCTGCCGGTGGTCGCCAGCCCCTGCCGCGAGAACGCCTTGCCCTCCAGCCACGGAAGGTGGTCGACCCCGTTGACGTGGAAGCGACCGGGTGCGAGGTGCTCGCAGTGGTCCAGAAGGCGGGCGGCCCAGCGGTCCCCCACCTCGGGCGGTATCTCGTCGTTGATGACGGAGATCTCGTTGCCCAGGTCGAACCCGAGGAGACGCGGGTGCGTGCCGACCGCGGCACCGAGCGCGTCGAGGAGGCGCAGCTCCGCCTGGACCACGTCCTCGTTCGCGATCATGCTCCGGTCCTTGAGCCAGGCCGGCCTGAACGCGAAGCCGCTGAGCCAGCCGTCGAGGACGCTCACGCTCACGTCGAGTCCGGTGTCCGGCCGGTCGGCGAGGTCGAGCAGCTCCCGCAGGCGCCGCAGCGCCATGGGGCTGACCATGGTTGGGTTGGGCTGGAACACCGGCCAGATCAGCTGGATTCGGATGTGATCCATGCCGAGCGCGGCGATGGCACGCAGGTCCGACAGGACGGAGTCGGCGTCCCAGTCGGTCCAGCAGTACCACCAGTTGTGGCTCGGGACGTAGTTGACCCCGAACCGGGGGCCGGCGTGGTGCGTGTCATGCATGAGGTTCTCCAGAACGAGTTCGATACGGTTGTTCGAGGGCTGCTGCCTTTCCGCGCAGCCGCAGGATCTGGACGAGCCCGAGGGCTGTCGTCGCGTACGGGACCAGGAACGCGATGCGGAAGGCCGTCGGGGAGTAGCCGCCGGAACCTGGCGGCGTGAGGGCGTCGAGCACCGCTCCCATGGCCAGGAGCGCGAGGATGGTGGCGGTGAAGCCGCCCATGATGACCATTCCGGCCGCGGTGGCGGCCCGGGCCGGCGGATTCACGGGGCGGGCGTACTCGAGGCCCACGAGCGAGGCGGGGCCGTTGGCGCCGAGCACGACGGCCAGGGTCACCAGCAGCCACGGGGGAGTGTGTCCCGGCGGGGTGCCCAGGACCGCCCCCCACAGCACGCAGGTGGTGAGGACCACGGTCAGCATCAGCGGGGTCCGGGCCTGAGGGCGACGCGACAGCAACTGGCCGAACAGCAGCGAGTACCCCATGCCGATGACGACGACGATCCCCAGGAGCGACCCCGCCTCCGAGCGGCTCAGCCCCTGGCCGTCGACGAGATAGGGCAGCCCCCAGAGCAGGAGGAACGGGGAGGCCCAGCACGACGTGGTGAAGTGCACCCACATGCCGAGCCGGGTGCCGGGTTCCTGCCAGGCCCCCCTGACCTGTGCCGCCAGGGTCAGCGCCCCTGCCCCGGGGCCGGCCTCCTGCTTCCGCCCCCGTACGGACGGACCGTGCGGGCGCCTGGGACGCAGCCGGGGCCACCGCATGCCGGACAGCGGCGACGGGGCGTCCGGGGACTCGCGGAGGAACAGGAGGACCACCGCCAGCACCGCACATCCGGGCGCGCCGGTGACGGCGAACGTGACCGTCCACCCGAGCACCGGCAGCATGGAGGTGAGCGCGGTGACGGCGAACAGGTTCCCCAGGGTCCCCACCAGACCGGTGAGTTGAGCGATGAAGGGAGCCCTGCGGGAGGGGAACCAGTTGGTGACGACACGGAGCACGCTCACGAAGATCATGGCGTCGCCGCAGCCGAGCGCCGTGCGCGAGACGAGAGCCGACGGATAGTTCGTCGCGAAGGCGAAGCCGAACTGTCCGGCGATCAGCAGCACCAGCCCCGTCGCGAGGACGCGTCGGGGTCCCCGGCGGTCGATGGCCAGTCCGACGGGGATCTGCGCCACGGCGTAGACGAGGACCTGGAAGACGGGAAAGGCGGACAGGGCCGAGGCGCTGATTCCGAAGCGCTCGGCCGCGTCGAGCCCCGCCGCTCCCAGGCTGGTGCGCTGCGCCACCGCGAAGACGTAGACGGCCACCCCGGTGCCCCAGGCCGCCCACGCGCCGTAGGCCCTGGGTTTCGGGCCCGGCGGATCACCGGGAAGAGCCCCGGCCGCCTGGTGCCCCGGCCCGCGCCCCGCTCCCCGCGCTCGGCGGCGGGCCCGCGATGGCTGCTGCACGGTGGTTCCCTCCCTGGTTGGGGTACGGACGTGTGGGTACGGACCTCTGGGTACAGACGTGTGGGTACGGACGTGGGCGGCTCCGCCGCGCCGGTCAGCCGCGCCGGTGGGCGCGCCCGCGGCGTGCGAGCACCAGGATTCCGGCGCCGGCGGCCAGGACGACCGCACCCCAGACGGCCGGGGCCGTCGAAGAGCCGGTCGAGGCCAGCGCGGTGTCCGCGGACGTGTCGGCCGCGGCGGCCTCCACCTGCGCGTCGCGGCTGCCCTGAGGCTCCAGGCCGGCCCCCTGCGCCGTACGTTCGTAGGCCCCGCGGTCGTAACCGCTCCCGGCGGGACGGCTGTTGCCGTCGAGGTCCTTGTCGACCGCGGGGAACGCGACGCCGCTGTCGACGGCGGGGGAGTCCGCCCGCAGCCGGAAGTCGGCGGTTGCGGGGTCGGTGCCGGGGCTCACCAGCTTCGGGTCCGCCACGAGGTCGTGCGGCCCGGTGGTCTCGGGCGCGGCCCCGTTGAAGTAGATGTTGGAGTCGTAGGTGACGTCCTTGTTGCCCGCGGTCAGGTTGGTCGGCTTGCCCGCGCGGGCGTAGGAGATGTTGTCGAGGAGGCGCACGTCCGTGCTCTGGAGCGCGTAGACGTTGGCGTACCCGGTCTGCCGCGACGAACGGGAGTTGTAGTACGCGGTGTTGCCCACGATGTCCACGTGCTGCGACTTGAACGAGTGGATACCGGAACCGCCGTTGTCGAAGGACAGGTTGTTCGCCACCAGGACCCGCCCGTCGTAGTCGGACCCTTCGCCGGCCGGCTTGCCCTTCAGGGTGTCGACGATGATGCCGTTCCCGTCGGAGTAGCAGTCGCAGTCATGCCACTTGATCTTGGTCTCGTTGTCGTTGACCACGTTGTTGGTGATGCGGATCTTGTACGTGCCGGGATCGCCCTTGTCGCTGTCGAGCGCGCGCAGGATCGAGATGCCGCTGGTGGCGTACACGTTGTACCAGGAGGTCCGGTGCACGCTGTTGCCGTCGATCGTGACGTGGTCGGCATCGATGGCGGAGATGCCCCCGCCGGGACAGTCGTGCACATCGTTGCCGATGATGTCGATGTGGTGCGACGTGAGGCCGGTCGTCGTGTTCTTGTACGCCGCGATGCAGTTGGTGTTGAACTTCGGCTTGCCCGGCACGGCGTGGGCTTCCGCGTCGGCGAGCGTGAGCCCGGGGATGTCTCCCGCCACCTCCAGGCCCCTGATGCTGATGTAGGAGGCGCCGGAGATGTTGATCCCGTTCCAGCCGGTGACCGGGTGGATGACCGGATGGTGACCGGGATACGCCTTGAAGGTGATCGGCAGTCCCGCGCTCCCGGAGCGCCTGATGGTGAGGACGTCCCGTCCCTCGGCCGACTCGGTGTAGGTGCCCTTCATGATGGACACGGTGTCGCCGGGCTCGGTGAGGTCGGCCGCCTTCTGGAGGGTCTTGAGCGGCGCGCCGTCCGAGGTGCCGGGATTCGTGTCGGATCCCGAAGGACTCACGTAGTACGTGGTGGTGGCCGCCTGCGCCGGGGTGGCGCCGGCCAGGAGCATGGGGAGCGACAGGGTGCCGAGTGCGAGGGCGCTGCCTGCGAGGCGGTTTCTGGTGCGGCTCATCTGAGTACCTTTCGCTCCCCGGTACGGCTGTTCGGCAGTCGCACCGGGGCACACGTCGAGAACAGTGGGGGCGCTTCGCCCTGCCGTCCGGTCGCATCGGCGCGATGGGGGGACCGGCGAGCCTCCGAGGCGTGCTGGGGGCGGGGGCGGCGGTTCGGGTGCGACACGACTGTGACAGATCGTCGATGTGATCACAAGAAACCGTTCTCGTAAACTTTACAGACTTTCTGCGTCGCGGAGTCCGCCAACTATTCGGTGTCCGGCGGGTGTGTGGCCGCGTACCGAGGGCCGCCCTCCAGGGGTGACGTGCAGTTACGTCATGATGTTGACCATGTTCCAGAAAACCTTTTAAGGTCCGTCTGGAGGCTGTCTGGAGGCGCTGTTCCTCGTTGACAGTGGATGGCCGCCGGTCAAAACTACGTGAAGACGTAGTCTGTAAATGTTTCATCGAGCAAGGTCAGCGGGTAGGAGCGGGTTGTGCGTCAGGGTGAGAAGTCGGCCGAGGGGCTCGGCAGGCGGGCGACCATCCGAGATGTCGCCGCACGGGCCGATGTGTCCATCGCCACGGTGTCGCGTGTGCTGTCCGGCAAGGCCGCGGCGGGCTCGGACACCTTCAAGCGGGTGGTGGCCGCGGCCAAGGACCTCGAGTACGTGGTGAACGCCCACGCCCGCGCGCTGGTGGGTTCCGGCCCCGGCTCGGTGGCGATCGTGGTCCCCGAGTTCACGGCGTCGTTCTTCGCCCAGGTGTGCCACGGGGTGGAGCAGCAGGCCGCCGCCGAGGGGCGTATGTGCCTGATCTGTTCCACCGGCGGTGACTTCGAACGCGAGATGGCCATGGTGTCCATGATGCGAGAGCAGGGCGCCGAGGCGATCATCGTGGTCGGCGGCGCGGTCCAAGGGCCCGAGTACGAGGAGCGGATGATCGCCGCGGCGCACGCGCTGGACGCCTCCGGCGGCCGTCTCGTGCTCTGCGGCCGGCCGTCGCTGGGCGAGCGGGTCCCCGCCTCCGTGGTGGAGTACGACAACGAAGGCGGTTCGTACGCGGTCACGCGCCATCTGCTGTCCGCGGGCCACGAGCGCATCCTGCACCTGTCCGGAATCCCGCACAGCACCGTCGCGGAGAACCGCCTGAAGGGATACCGGCAGGCCCTCGCCGATCACGGCATCCCCTACGACGACCGGCTCGTCTTCCGCACGGAGTTCACCCGCCGCGGCGGCACGGAGGCGATGCGGCAGGCGCTGGACTCGGGTGTCGACTTCACCGCGGTGTACGCGGGCACGGACGACATGGCGGCCAGCGCGATGAAGGTCATGCGCGCGGCCGGTCTGCGCGTGCCCGAGGACATCTCGATCGTCGGCTACGACGACCTGCCCGTGGCCTCCGACCTGCATCCCGGACTGACCTCGGTGCACCTGCCGCACGAGGAGCTGGGCCGTACCGCGGTGCGGATGGCCCTGCACCGTAACGGCGACGCCCGCGACCGTCAGCACGTCGTCCTGGGCACGCACATCGTCACCCGCGACTCGGTCCGCAACCGGGCCCGCACCGGCCCCTGAGAGCCCCTGGGGGGCGTCCGGCCGTGCGGGCCGAGGCCCCCTTTCGTCCTCACCGCGACGACCCGACGACCCGGCAGCCGGGCTGCCGGGCCGTCGCGGCGTTCAGAGGGACTTGGTCAGCCAGCGGTTCAGTGAGGCGAGGGCCACCGGAAGGGGCGCCACCTCGGGGTGCCATGCGCGCTCCCACTCCAGGGAGAGCGGGCCCGCGTAACCACCCGCCTCCAGCACACCGAGGATCGTCGCGAGGGGCACGATCCCCCGGCCCACCGGCACCGGGGTCGGGTCCAGCACGGAGCCGACGTCCTTGACCTGTACGAAGCCACGGCCGTGCAGGACACGCCGCCCGATCTCCTGCCAGGTGCGGGCCGGCGCCTCGCCGGTGCGGAAGGGGTGCTCCACGTCCCAGATCGCTCCCACCCCGTGCCCGGGTGCCCGGGCGTCGAGCGCGTCCAGCACGCGGGCCACGTCCTGCCCGCGCGGATGGGAACCGTGGGTCTCCAGCACCGGCCGCACCCCCAGGTCCGCGGCCGTGGCCACGACGGAGGCCAGTCGGCGCACGATGCGGTCGTCCGTCTCCTCCCTGCCGTCCTCCAGGAGAGGCGGGCGGTCGCCGGGTCCCGGCAGCGTGGCCGCCCCCGGGAACACCCGCAGGAAGCGGGCCCCGAGATCCGCCGCCAGCTCCAGGTGGCGTTCCAGATCGCCGGTCACCTCGCGGTCGTCCGACCCGGCGCCGAGCCGGACGTACGAGGAGCACGAGAGCAACTCGACCCCGGATGCGGCGATCTGCCGCCTGACCCGGGCGCGTTCCTGCGGACCGCTGTCCACGTGCACCGGCTGGTCTTCGGCCACACGCAGTTCCATGGTCCGCGCGCCGGCCTCCGAGAGCCAGCGCAGCACCGTGGACAGCTCCTCACCGGGCGCGCCGAGCGTCGAGGCGCCCACGGTCCAACGGCGTCCCGGCGTGCGGGTGTTCGCCATCGTCGCCTGCCCCGTCCTCATGCCACGGCGTGGTAGCGGGAGGGCTCGACGGCCCCGTGCAGTGTCCTGCCGCTGAGCACGCGGGCGATCTCCTCCAGGGCCGACGAGGCGAGGAGTCCGAGCTCCGTGCCCGTCGGTCCCGCGATGTGCGGGGTCAGGACGAGGTTCGGCAGATCCCAGAGGGGCGACGCGACGTCGTTGACCTCGGGGTGGGTGACATCGACGATGGCGTCGATCCGCCCGGTCTCCAGCTCGGCGATCAGCGCGTCCTGGTCGACGAGCACCCCACGGGCCGTGTTGATGAAGGTGGCGCCGTCGGGAAGGGAGCGCAGACGGTCCGCGGTGATCATGCCGATGGTGGTGGGCAGGATCGGAGCGTGCAGGGAGACCACCGGGCAGGTCGCCATGAGCTCGTCCAGCCCGACCGGTTCGACCCCGAGCTCCCGTGCCGTGGCGTCGTCGATGGTCGGGTCGGACAGGACCAGCTCCAGACGGAACGGGCGCAACAGCTCGATGACCTTCCGGCCGATGACCGAGGCCCCGATGATGCCGACGCGTGTGCCGTTGATGCCGTACGAGGCGAGTTCGGTCTGTGTGTCGAACGTCGCGCGCCGGGCACGGTAGATCCGCTGCGCGCGGTAGGCCCCCTTGGCCGCGAGCAGGACCATCGCGAGGGTGTACTCGGCGACCGGGTCCGCGAGGGCGGCCGCCTGGGAGGAGATGGCGACTCCCCGGTCGTAGCAGTCCGGGGAGGCGAAGGCCTTCACCGAACCCGCGGTGTGCACCACGGCTTTGAGGCGGGGGGCGGCGTCCAGCACGGACGCGTCCACCATGCCGGATCCCCACCCGGTGACGAGTACCTCCGCCTGGCCGAGCATGCCTCGTGCCTGCGGGCTGAGATGGTCGTCGGGGGTGGGTGAGACGAGGACGCGCCCCAGGGAGCAGAGCGTGTCCCAGGCCGGTCCCCCGAAGAGCCGGGAAATCAGCTCGTCGGGCATGGCCACCATGATTACGGGGTCTGACACAGTTTGCCTTTCAGGGTTCAGCGGGACGCCGGCAGCGGCGGCCGGGGGTGCTGTGTGCGCGGGACGTCCTCGTCGAGCCGGGTCATCACCAGGGTGAGGGCCGTCTCGGACACGTCGTCCGGTGTGCGGAACGCCACCCGGGTGGCGTCCCTGGGGCCGTCGAAGAGATCCAGGGCGTCCTCGGCGTGCACCTCGACCACCCACCGCGGGTCGAAGCTGACGGCCAGCGTCGCCTTCTCCCCGCGCAGAAGCAGCCTTCCGTCCTCGCGGACGACCTGGGCGTGCGTCACGATCGCCGATTCGGCCCGCCGCGGCGCGCTGAAGGAGAAGTGGTCGGTCAGGACGACGCGCGCCTGGTCACGGTGGAGTTCCGCGGTCCGCTCCAGCCGGCGCAGCGCGGCTTCCTCGGGATAGGCGGCGGTGAGGTCGAGGACGATCCGGTCCGTCTGCGCCGTCTGCTCCAGCGTCGTCACGGTGGCGCGGTACTCATGGCCCTCGCGCTGTTCGACCCCGCCGGGGAGGGGCACGGGGTGTCCCAAGGACCGGTTGACGAAGAACTCGTACCGGTGGTCGGGGCTGAAGTAGTCGCGGACGTAGCGGCCCCGGCCGGGATCGACGACCAGGTCCTCGCCGCCCGCCCTGACGATGAGGGAGCCGAGGTCGTTCTGGTTGTGCAGTTCGAGGTTGTGGCCGCCCTTGACCGCGAGGGCGAGGGTGTCCTCGTCGTCGGGGTCGGCCTGCGAGAGCAGCCACTGCACGCCGCGGAAGTACTGGGAGGTCCCCTGCATCGGAGGCATCGGGCCGTCCTTCGCGAGCGACCCGGCACAGGTGGTGCGCAGCGCCTGGGTCACGGGGGAGTTCCCGATCATCCAGCGGTCGCTGCCCGCCCGTGTGGACGCCAGCGTGACCAGGTCCTCGATGCCCAGGCGGCGGCCGAGGCCGAGGAGGAGCGTGGTGTTGAAGTGCGGATCGGGCGTGGCGTCGGAGAACGTGGGCCAGGAATCCACCGTGAGGCGCGACCGCAGCGGGAACTCGGCCACGCGTCGCACGATCGGCGCGTCGAACCAGTTCAGCGCGCCCCCGGTGCGGCGCTCCACGAGATCGGCGAGCTGGCAGTACGAACCGAAGCCGAAGTTCCAGTAGCCGGTGCCCTCGCTGGTGCCGCCGTCGGGGTCGAAGTTCTCCAGGTAGTCCTCCAGCGAGCGGGCGGACTTGCACAGGATCGACGACAGCCGGGCGTGGTCACGCTCGACGTAGAGCGCCGCTCCCACCACGCCCCAGTTGCAGACCGCGTCCCAGTTGCTCGCCCGCTTCGCACCCTCGTACATCCACCACCAGGTGTCGGTGGCGAGGTAGGGCGTGATGACCCGGCGGTCGATCTCCCGCTCCACCCTCGTCAGTACCGCCGCCGGGAGCACGGGCCGGAGGACCGAGCACAGTTCGGCGAGGCCGACCGCCGTGATGCTCGACCAGAGATCGACGATGTGATCGTCGGCGTCGGGGAATTCGACGAGGGGGTCGTACTGCGGATTGGCCCAGCTGGTCTCCTCGCACGTGGCCCACACCAGGTCGATGATCGCGTCGAGGGTGGACTCCGCGGGCTCCAGGAGGTGCGCCATCAGCAGCTTCGCCAGATCGGTGCGCCGCTCCATCCACAGGTCGACGTAGGGGGCGGGCTCGCCGTCGAGCATCATGGCGCGCCAGGCCCGGACCGGCATGGGGAGGAGCCCGCGGTCCGCGAGCAGCCGGCCGTCCCCGACCAGCCGTTCGCGGCCGGCGCCGATGTTCCGGCCGACCGTCTCCCAGGCCGCGCGGTCGTCGATCGCGGCGAACGGCTGCCAGTCGGCCGGTGCCCGGTCGAGCATCATCCGCACGTCGTACGGGTTGGGCCTGGGCAGCCGGGCGGCGAGGGGGTCGAACAGGGAGACCTGTTCCGGGTAGCGGGGTGATGCCGTGTCCCGATCGCTCACTTGGTGTCCTCCTCAAGAGCCTTCTCGTACTCGGCGCGCATCGTGTCGCCGCCGCCGTTGCGCCAGGTGGTGACCGCGGACTTGAGGTCGGAGAGGGGGCGGCGCCCGGAGATGATGCCGAGCAGGCTGTCGTTCATGGCCTTGGTCAGCTGGCTGTTGACCCGGGAGGCCGTCTCGGAGTACAGCCCGTTGGTCGGGTCGGAGACACCGCCGGGGACGACCTTCTTCTGCCAGGCGTACGCCTGCTCGACGTAGTGCGGGTAGTTGGGGCTGGTCAGCACGGGGGCGCCGACCGTGAGGTAGTAGAGAGCCACGTTCTTCTCGGACGTCCCGCGGTCCGTCATCGTGACGGTGCCCTTGGAGTCGACGGTGTGGTCGGTGCCCTTGACGCCGTTGTTGAGAAGCGCGTACTCCTGGCTGCCGTAGGGGGCGGCGAGGAAGTTCATGACCCGCAGCAGTTCCTCGACGCGGTCCTTGTCCGCCTTCTTCAGCGCGGTGATCGAGTAGATCCCGGTGTCCAGGTACTGCTTCGCGGGGCCGCCACCGGGCGCGAACGGGACCAGGGCGTCGACGTCCAGGCCCGGGATCGACTTGCCGTAGACCTCGTAGTACGCCGGCCAGCCCATCGGGCTGTCCAGGCACATGAAGACCTTGCCCTGGGCGAACTGCTCCTTGACCTGTACGACGCTGACGGCGCCGGCGTCCGGGTGGAAGTACCCGGCGGACCTGAGCTTGCGGGCGAACTCCACCGCCTGGGCGAATTCGTCGGTCTCCCAGTCCTTCACGAGGGAACCGTCCTGCCCCAGCCCCCAGTGCATCGGCGCACCGTGCATCTGGCCGAACCAGTTGACGTTGAACATGTACGTGGAGTCGGAGCCGAGGGCCCAGCGCCCCGCCTTGGCGTCGGTGAGCGCCTTGCAGAACTCGACGAACTCGTCCGCGGTGCCGGGGTGCTGCAGCCCCTCCTTGGCGAGGAGGTCCTGGCGCACCAGCATCGGCGCGGAGACCAGCGGCCGGGGCAGCGGGATGCCGTAGATGCGGCCGCGGATCCGCGCGGCCTTCCACGCGTAGGTCGGTATGCCCGCCAGGTTCGGGTACGCCTTGACCTTGTCGCCCGACAGGTGGTCGGAGAGGTCCGCGAAGCGCGAGTCCAGGAGTTCGTCCAGGTGCGGCAGATTCATGAACAGCGGCATCTGTACGAGATCGGGCAGCGCGTCGCCGGCCGTCACGGCGCCGAACTTCGACGGGTAGTCGGCGGCCGGGGTGACCTGGACCTTGAGGTTCGTGTTCGCCTGCTTGTTCACCTCCTGCAGGTAGACGTTCTTGGCGGCCGCCGGCGGGGGCGGTGTGTAGGTGAGCATCATCGCCGTCACGGCGCTGCCGGTGCCGACCTTGCCGGTCACGGACCGGTAGGACGAGGTGAGGGGCCGGGTGAAGCCGTCCTGGACGCCGTCCGCGGTCCCCACCAGGTCGGGCTTCGCCTTCAGGGCGGGAACGTACGCGGGCAGGGCCGCCTTCGGGCCGGAGGCGCCCGCGGACCGGGCACCTCCTCCGCACGCGGTGAGCAGCGGGGCGCCCACCGACGCCGCGGCGACGGTGAGGACCGCTCCGCGCAGGAACGTGCGGCGGTCGAGTGGGGATGGGACACGAGGAGCCATGAGGGACGTCCTGAGGTCGGAGGAGGGGAGCGGCCGAGTGCTCGTCCGCCCGGGCGGATCAGCGCGTCGTCGACGTCCCGCCTGCGGCGGTCTGTCACGCCAATGTTGCGAGCAACAGGCTGGAAACGTTTTCTCGGTAGTGTGCATAGCGTGCGCGCCAGACGCAAGGTTTTGGTACGAACTCAAGGTCGCGTACGGCTCCGTCCACCGGGTGGCCTTACCGTATTCGTCGAGGTAGGCGCCTCGTTCGCCCGTGTCGCGGCACTGGACGGCCGCAACGGCCCGATTCGGCATGGTGATTGACTCGGACGCCCTGCCGGATCCCCCGTCGACTCCCGTGACCTGGGATGATGTCCGCAAGGGCGGTGATCCCGCCGTGCATGGCCCGCTGTAAATGCTGGCGAAAGTATTGACGACGTTCCTGTAAACCTTTTAAGGTCCCGGCCAGGCAGGTGGTCACCACCGGCCGAGTGGCCGGCCGGCTCCGGCTCGTACGACTGCCCCGGCCCGGACCGCATGTCTTCCCACCGGTCCTTTGACCGGGACCGATCTCAGGGAGAAGTGCCGTGGCGATAACCGCGCGAACCAGCGACCCGCCGAAGAGCGCGGAACGGAAACCCCCGCGCGCGGGGAAACCACCGCAGCAGCTGAAGCCCACCGGCCTCCTGCGGCGCATGCGCCGCGACCGGTCACTGCTGCTGATGGTCGTCCCGGGGCTGCTGCTCTTCGTGCTCTTCAACTACGTGCCGTTGCTCGGCAATGTGATCGCCTTCCAGAACTACCTGCCGTACGTGGGGATCCAGGACAGCGAGTTCGTGGGGTTCGACAACTTCGGCACGCTGTTCGCGGACCCCGCCTTCTGGCAGTCCATGCGCAACACGCTGGAGATCACCGGGCTCCAGCTCGTGCTGTTCTTCCCGCTGCCCATCGCCCTGGCCCTGCTGCTGAACAGCATCGTCGGCACCCGGATCAAACGCCTCGTGCAGACGGTCGTCTACTTCCCGCACTTCGTGTCCTGGGTGATCATCGTCGCCCTGTTCCAGCAGGTCCTCGGTGGTGCCGGTGTCATCAATCAGACACTGCGCGACCACGGCTGGCACGCCGTCGACATCATGACCAACCCCGACACCTTCACCTTCCTGGTGACCACCCAGACGATCTGGAAGGACGCCGGCTGGGGGACGATTATCTTCCTCGCCGCACTGAGCACCATCGACGACCAGCTCTACGAGTCCTCCGTCGTCGACGGCGCGGGCCGGTGGCGCCGGCTGTGGCACATCACGCTGCCCGGCATCCGCCCCATGATCGTCCTGCTCCTCATCCTGCGCCTCGGCGAGAGCCTGTCCGTGGGATTCGAGCAGATCCTCCTCCAACGCGACGCGGTGGGACCGGAGGCCGGTGAAGTGCTCGACACCTACGTGTACTTCCACGGCGTGGCCAACGGGGACTGGAGTGTGGCGGCCGCCGCCGGTCTCTTCAAGGGCGTGGTGGGCCTGGTCCTCGTCCTGGCCGCCAACCGCGCCGCACGGGCGCTGGGAGAGCAAGGGGTGTACTCGAAATGAGCTCAGCAATCCGTCCCGCCTGGATGGAGCCGCCCACCCGGCTGGGCAACACGGCCAAGGGCCTCGTGCTGACCGCGATCGTCCTGGCGGTGACCTTCCCCTTCCTCATCGTGATCTCCACCAGCCTCGCCGGCCAGGCCGAGATCAGCGGAGGCGGCGGCTTCGTCCTGTGGCCGTCCCACCCCACCTTCGAGGCCTACACATCCGTACTGTCGGGCGGCATCGTCACCCGAGCCGTACTCGTCAGCGCCGGCGTCACCCTCGTCGGCACCGCGATCAGCCTCACCGTCACCGTGCTGACCGCCTACGGACTCAGCCGGTCGGGAACGGTCTTCCACAGGCCGCTGCTCCTGATCGTCCTGCTCACCTTCCTCTTCACCCCCGGCATCATCCCCAGCTACCTCGTCGTCAAGCAGCTGGGCCTGCTGGACAACTACGCGTCCCTGATCCTGCCCACCGCGATCAGCGCGTTCAACGTGGTCATCGTCCGAGGGTTCTTCCAGGGCATCCCGCAGGAACTCCTGGACAGCGCACGGATCGACGGCGCGGGCGAGTGGCGCATCCTGCGCACCATGGTCCTCCCGCTGTCCAAGGCCGTCGTCGCCGTCGTCGGCCTCTTCTACGCCGTCGCCTACTGGAACTCCTTCTTCAGCGCCACCCTCTACCTCTCCGACTCCACCAAGTGGCCCCTCCAGCTGGTCCTGCGCACCTATGTGCTGCAGGGCGCGCCGCTGGCCGGCATGGACCAGGGCGCGGGCGACGTGCCGCCGCCGCAGCAGGCGGTGCAGATGGCGGTCGTCGTACTCGCGGTCATCCCCATCCTGTGCGTCTACCCCTTCATCCAGCGCCACTTCTCCAAGGGCGTACTCACCGGCGCCGTCAAGGGCTGACCGGCCCGCCGCGCGGCGCCCACGTGGGCGTTCCACCGCAATCCCCGACGCACCCCGAGGAACACATGACCTCCCTGCACCCACGCGCCGTGAACCCCTTCATCGCTCCGCCTCCCTCCATGGAGGCCGCAGGCGCCCTCGACCCGGTCGTCCGGGCCGAGGCGGCCGGGACCGGTGGCGACTCCCTGACCCTGCGGGTCCACACCGAGCAGGGGCGCGAGGGCACCCTGCGGCTGGCCGCGGCCGCGGCCGGTTCGGTGCGGGTCACCTTGCGGATGGCCGGTGTCGCGCGGAGCCCGCGGGTGAGTGTCGCCGACCCCGGCCGTGGATCCGGACGCGTCGTACTCCACGACACCCACGTCGAGCTGATCACCCCGAGCGCCGCCCTGCGGGTGGACCTCGACCCGTTCCACATGTCGTTCCGGCTGACCCCCGGCCCCTCGGGGGACGTACTGCGGCAGAACGGGGACGACCGGCAGCCGGACGACGTCCTGACGGTGCTCCCGCTCGGGGTCACCGAGCTGACGGACGGCTCGCTCGTCCATCACGACACCTGGACCGCGGCGCCCGACGAACGGTTCTACGGTTTCGGCGAGCAGTTCACCGGACCCGATCTCCGTGGCCGCCAGGTGAGCTGCTGGATCCAGGACGCCATGGGAACCTCCGGCAGCCGGGCCTACAAGGCCAGCCCCTGGCTCCTCTCCAGCCGTGGTTACGCCGTCCTGGTCGACACCACCGGCCACGCGCTGTTCGACCTCGCCCACAGCAACACCGCCGCCTGGTCCATGAGCGTCGCCGACGAACAGCTCGACTACTACCTCATCGCGGGCGACCCCCGGACCTGCCTGGGCGCGCACCGCGCACTCACGGGACCGGCCCTGCTCCCGCCCGACTGGGCCTTCGGGCCGTGGGTCTCCTCCGGATTCGCCGCCGAGGACGCCGCCGGCGTCACCCGGCGGGCCGCGGAGGTCAGGGAGCACGGACTGCCGTGCTCGGTGATCCACATCGACTGCCACTGGCAGGAGCACGGCAGCTGGTCCGACCTGCGCTGGGACGAGCGGGCGTTCCCCGACCCCAAGGGCCTGATCACCGGCCTGCGGGACCAGGGCTTCCGCACCTGTCTCTGGATGAACCCCTACATCGGTACGGGGAGCCCGAGATTCGCCGAGGCGGAGCGCTCGGGCTACTTCCTGCGCACGGCGGACGGCACACCCTGGATCAGTGACGCCTGGAGCGGCTTCCACCCCGACGTCGCCATGGTCGACTTCACCCATCCGGGCGCCGTCTCCTGGTACCGGGAACTGCTGCGCGAGGCGCTCGCCGCGGGAGCCGACGCGATGAAGACCGACTTCGGGGAAGGCGTCCCGCGCGACGCCGTCGCCCACAACGGCATGTCGGGCGAACGGCTCCACAACCTCTACCCGTTGCTCTACAACGACCTGGTGTCCGAGGTGCTGCGCGAGGTCACCGGCGGCACCGGCATGGTCTGGGGCCGTTCCTCCTGGACCGGCGGACAGCGGCACGCCGTGCAGTGGGCCGGCGACCCCAACTCCACCTGGGAGGACCTCGCCTCGGTGCTGCGCGGCGGGCTCTCGCTCGGCCTGACCGGACAGCCCTTCTGGAGCCACGACATCGGCGGATTCCATGGCACGCCGACCCCCGAACTCTATGTCCGGTGGGCCCAGTTCGGCCTTCTCTCACCGATGGCCCGCTTCCACGGGATGACCTCCCGGCTTCCCTGGGACTTCCCGCAGGACGCCTTCGACGCCGTGCTCTCGGCGGCCCGCGTGCGCGAACGCCTCCTCCCGTATCTGCGGGAACAGGCGGCGCACAGCGTGCGCACCGGTCTGCCCCTGATGCGGTCCATGTTCCTGGACCATCCGGGGCGGCCCGACGCCCACGCCGCGGACCTCCAGTACCTGCTGGGCCCCGACCTGCTCGTCGCACCGTTGTACGCGCCCGGCGGACGCAGGCACGTCTGGTTCCCGCCGGGGCAGTGGACGCACTACGCCACCGGAGCGTCGGTGTCCGGACCCTGCTGGCGAGAGGTGGACCTCGCCCTGCAGCACGCGCCCTTGTGGATCGGTGAACAGGCCGGACCCGCAGCCCGCGCGGCCCTCGAACCTGCCGCGCCCCCCATTCCGTAACCCTGCACCGAGGAGTGACATGAGCGGCCCGCACTGGGCGCACAGCGACATCACCACCCTTCCCGACGGCAGGCTGGTGACGTTCTCCCCCGCCGACAGCTGTCCTGCCGGTCGCCGTAACGGGGGAGGTGTGGGTGTCGGACGGATACGGGCAGAGTCTGATCCACCGTTACGGGGCCGGGGGCGACTACCTCGGCCCGGTGGCCGCGAGCCGGGACGGTGCCTTCCACTGCCCGCACGCCATGGCGCTGGACGACAGCGAGGCCGAGGTCCGGATCATCGTGGCCGACCGGGAGAACAACCGTCTGGTCGCGGTGGATCCGGATGGTGCTCTCATCGGCACGATCGCCGAGGGGCTGCGCAAACCGAGCAGTGTGGCCCTTCACCGGGGCTCTCTGCTGGTGGGGGAGCTGGAGGCGTCGTTCGCCCATCTGGACCGCGAGGGAAAGCTGATCGAGCGCGTCGGCCTCGACGACGTGGCGCCCCTCCGGCAGGCATGGCCCAACACCACCGACGCGCAGGGCGCGACCGTCGCGCCCGCACCCCTGCCCGGCCGGTTCAACAGCCCGCACGGCATCACGGTCGACACACAGGGCCGTCCCAGGACAACGTGTGGATCGGCGCCGAGTCCGCGGACGGAGAACGGTTCGAGGCGCTTCCCTTCTTCTCGCCCGCCCCCGACGATCGGCTGCGCTTCGACTCCGAGGCCGTACGGACGGGAGCTGTCGGTGACCGTCCGCTCGTGGCGTTCCCCGACGAGGCGCTGTCACGCGACATGACGGCAGGCCGCGACACCTGGACCGCCGGGGACCTCACCTTCACCGTGTGGTCGCCCACAGGCCCCCTTCCCGACCCGGACACGGCCACCGACGAACAACTCGCCACGGCGTTCCTGCCGGCGGTCTTCACCGAGCTCACCCTCGACAACACCGGCGGCACCCGTGCGCGCCGCGCGTTCTTCGGCTACCAGGGAAGCGACCGCACCCGAGGCATGCGCCACTTCGAACGGACCGGGACTCTGACCGCAGGGGTGGGTCAGGGCGCTTGCACCGCACTGACCACCGGCGACGACGGCGTCTGCTCCGCCATCGGCTTCGACCTCGAGGACATCGTCAATTCCCCCGAGGGTGAGAACTGGGGCTTCGGCCTGGGCCCGGCGGCCGCCCTCGTCGCCGACGTCCCGGCCGGCACCCGGCGCACGATCCGGGTGGCGGTGTGCTTCCACCGCGCGGGCCTCGCCACCACGGGGCGACCGATGTCGTACCTCTACACACGCTGGTTCCCGACGATCGAAGACGTCGCCGACCACGCGACCCGCAACTTCGCCGCCCTCACGGCGCGGTGCGAACGCGACGCCGCCCGGTTCGACGCGCCGCACCTGAGCGCCTCGCAACGCTTCATGCTGGCCCACGCCACGCGTGGATACTTCGCCTCGACCCAGGCCCTGGACGAGAACGGCGCAGCTCACTGGGTGGTCAACGAGGGCGAGTACCGCATGATGAACACCTTCGACCTCACCGCCGACCAGGTCTTCTTCGAGGCACAGCAGAACCCGTGGACCATCCGCAACGTGCTCGACCAGTTCGCGGAGCGGTACGCCTACGACGACCGGGCGCGGCTGCCGGGCGAAGCGGTCGAGCACCCCGGGGGCATCGCCTTCACCCACGACATGGGCTTCGCCAACGCGTTCTCACCACCGGGCCACTCCTCCTACGAGCGCTCCGGCACCGACGGCCTGTTCTCCCACATGTCCCACGAACAGCTCGTCAACTGGGTCCTGTGCGCCGCCGTCTACGTCAATGCCTCGGGCGACAGCGGCTGGCTCAGCGGCAAGCTGTCCCTCCTCCGGAGATGTCTCGAGAGTCTGGTGAACCGAGATCATCCGGATCCTGCGCTGCGGGACGGAGTGATGAGCCTGGACGGAGTCCGGTGCGGCAGCAGCGGTGAGATCACCACGTACGACAGTCTGGACGCATCCCTCGGGCAGGCGCGGCGCAGCGCCTATCTGGCGGTCAAGACGTTCGCGGCGTACGTGTGGCTGGCACGCACGCTGCAGGGCGTGCCAGGGAGACTCGCCGAGGAACAGGCACGTCGCTGCGCCGGGACCGTGCTGGCGCACCGGGACGGCCGAGGAGTCGTTCCGGCCCTGCTCGATGACGGGTCGCGCAGCGTCACCATTCCGGTGATCGAAGGCCTCGCTCACCTGTGGGCGGCCGGCCTCACCGATGTCCTCGCCACGGACGGCCCCTACGGCGAGCTCATTTCGGCCTTGCGCGTTCACCTCGACGCGGTACTCACCCCCGGAACGTGCCTGTTCGCGGACGGGGGCTGGAAGCTCTCCGCGAGCAGCGACAACTCCTGGCTGAGCAAGATCTACCTCTGCCAGTTCGTCGCCCGTCACATCCTGGGCCGGCCGGCCAGCCAGGACACGCAGGCCGACGATGCCCACATGTCATGGCTGTTGCGGACGGGGAACGCGGCATCGGCCTGGAGCGATCAGATGCTCGCCGGCGACGTCATGGCCAGCCGCTACTATCCGCGCGGTGTCACCGCGGCCCTCTGGCTGAACGAGACCGCGCAGCGATGAGCACCTTCCGGCCGCGGGCTTCCGCGTCCCGCCCCTCGGCCGGAGCCCGCTACGTCCTGAGCTGCTCCGCGAGGAAGCGCTGGACGGTGGGCAGGACACCGAAGTGGTCGTGGGCGACGTCCGGCACGGTGTCCAGGCGGGTGCTGATGCCGTGGGCGTGCCAGTTGTCCCGCAGGGCGGCGAGGCGATCGGTGCGGTGGGCGCCGGCGGGGTCCGGGCCGTCCGGGGAGAGGTCCGTGGTGCTCGTGTCGCCCTCACCGATGACCAGCTGCACGGGCAGGTGCCGTAGCGCGGCCGGGTCGGCCTCGGCGCCGAACTTCTCCGCCATGTCGGCGGTGCCGTGCCACCAGGGCAGGGTGGCGTCGAGCAAGGTGACGCGGCCGGGCGCCCCGACCGACAGGGATGCCAGCCGGCCGGGGTGCAGGTAGGCGAAGCGGTGGGCGAACTGGCCGCCGCCGGAGAAGCCGTGCAGATGGAAGCGGTCCTTCGCCACGTTCCAGCGGGCAGCGGCCTCGTCGACCATGTGCAGCAGCAGCGTGTCGGCCCGGATCACCGGTGACAGGAGCTTGTAGCTGTCCAGGTCGTTGGGGCCGGTGATCCCCGCCGGGAAGAGCGGCGCCAGGACGATGCAGCCGTGTTCCTCGGCGAAGCGGGCGAAGGCGTCGCGGAGCGTCTCGGCCCGTCGGCGGGTTCCGTGTACGGCGACGACCAGCGGGTACGCGGGTCCGTTCGCGCGGTACTCCCGGGGGACGTAGAGGCAGTAGGAGAAGCGCGGGTCCTGGGCGAGGGCGAACAGCGGGGTGGGGCCGGTGAGGAGGGACCAGGCGGGGTGGCCCGGGGGGAAGTCGGCCGGTGTGAGCGGGCGTTCCGTGGTCATGGGCGGGGCTCCGTGTCGAAGGTGAGGTCCATCAGGGGCGCGTACTGCTGTCCGGCGTAGCAGTCGCTGTCGCGCAGCTCGCCCTGGACGGTGGGCCGGGGCAGGGAGACCTTGACCGCCAGTGCGAGGGGGTGGTTGACGACGAGGATGTCCTCGGGGTCGGCCCCGTACAGCTCGGCGAAGAGGCCCTTGTCGAGGAAGCCCGAGGCGACGAGCGCGTCGAAGGCGGCCCGGTCGTGGCACATGAAGTCGAAGGTGAGGGTGAAGGGCCCGGCGTTCTTGGAGCGCACCAGGGAGCAGTGGTCGAGCAGGGTGGCCATGGGGTCTACAGCTCCTCGGTGGTGGTGCGGAACAGTTCGGTGGGGGTGACCCCGGTGGCGACATGGTTGAGCGTGAAGCGGTACAGGGCCCCGCGGTCCGTCTCGGGAGGGGAGTAGGGGTACGCGAGGGTGGAGACCAGGCCGTCGTACTCGGGTATGGGCAGATGGCTGCTGGCGTGGGCGACGAACGTGGCGACGGCGTGCGCGGTGGGCTGGTCCGGTGCGGTGACGGTGATCAGGACGCCGAGTTCGCGGGGGTGCAGCGGTTCGGGTTCCGCCGTGGCCAGGACGGCTCCGTCGCCGTAGAGGCGGTAGTCGATGTCGACGGTGTCGGGGTCGACGGCGCCGCCGAACACGTCGAGGATCTTGTCCGTGAAGTACTTCCTGGCGAACGGCAGGAGTTCGGGGAGCCGCCGGATGACGACCTGGTCGCGGACGCCGCCGATGACGACGGTCTGGTAGCCGACGAGTTCGGCGCCCTCCAGCTTGTTGGTGTAGCCCTCGGCGGGGCGGAACTCTGCTCCGCGTACCCGCACGGTGCGCTCGTCGACGGCCTCGTACGTCGCACGGGAGGTGTCGAGCACGCCTGAGGGTTCGACGACGTGGAACGGGTCGGCGTTCTCGTACAGGGTGTGCGCGGCCACCGAGCGGGGGGTGAGCCGGCTGCCCTCGGCGAGTGTGGTGACGTCGAAGTGGTCGTCGCGCAGGTGGACCAGGAGCCCGTTGGCGGACGGCGGGACGGCGCAGGCCGCGCCGCACTCGATGGTCTTGGCCATGTGCCAGGTCAGGCCGGGGTCGGCGCCGCGCATCCGGGGCAGCGCGGCGAACAGGGCGGTGTCGCTGGCCCGTCCGGTCAGGACGACGTCGCACCCGGAGCGCAGGGCGTCCTGGATGGGCTCGACCCC
The DNA here is from genome assembly GCF_044765485.1 of Streptomyces sp. NPDC102451. NCBI lineage: Bacteria > Bacillati > Actinomycetota > Actinomycetes > Kitasatosporales > Streptomycetaceae > Streptomyces > Streptomyces sp. NPDC102451. Next base: position 36,009 of record NZ_JBIWKD010000016.1, read on the forward strand.
CATCATGGCGACGGTGTGGCTGCGGTCGAACAACTCCCGCTCGATGGCGGGTGCGTGGGGCAGCGGCTTGATGCGGCCGGCGTCGAAGAGGGAGCGCAGGCGGTCGCCGGACTGGTCGGAGTAGATCAGGCCGAGGGTGAAGTGGAGGTCCTCCTCGGAGGCGAGGGCCCGTACGAGCGCGGCGACCCCGTCCACGCCGGTGTCGCGGCCGCTGGTGCCGCAGGAGCCGATGATCAGGGGGACGCCGAGTTCGTCACGGGCCTTCAGGAGCAGGCGCAGGTCCCGGGCGACGGCCTGGTCGGACAGCTTGGGGACGCCGGAGCCGAGTGCGGCCGGTCCGGAGTCGGTGGAGCCCGCGTCGCAGGCGATGACATGGGGCCGGGCGGCCACGCCCTGTGCGAACGCGCCGGCGTCGAAGCCGGCGCCGAGTGCACCGGTGGGAGCGAGGATGCGGAGTTCCATCAGTGTCTGTGTCTCCTTCGGGGGGCTTACGGGAGGGGGTGGAGGACTTACGGGAGGTGCAGGTCAGGCCGGTGGCGCGGGGGTGCGCCGGGCCAGGCGGGTGAAGACGGCGAAGGTGACGACGGCGAAGAGGGCGCCGTTCAGGAGCATGTAGCGCCAGCCCGTGAGGTCGACGGTGAAGCCGAGCAGGGCGGGTCCCAGCGCCGCGCCGGTGGAGGAGGCGACGGTGTACAGGCCGGTGTAGGTGCCCAGCACATGACGGCTCGGGGCCAGGTTCCAGAGGGCGACGAGGGCGTTGACGGCGAAGGCCGCATAGCCCGCCGAGGTGACGACCATGGCGATGACGGTGCCCGGCACCGTGGGGGAGGCGAAGCCGATGAGCAGGCCGACGATGAAGACCCCGACGCCGTACCGGATGGCCCGCACCTGACCCAGTCTGGACGAGACGTAGGCGAGCGGGACCACGCACACCAGGAAGGCGACGGCGCCCGGCAGGGCCAGTCCGCCGGCGGCGCCCCGCGAGAGGCCGAGCGTCTCCATGCCGTAGGGCGTCATCTGCGAGCGCAGGGCGGACCACATGCCGGCGAAGCAGAAGATGCCGAGCATGAGGAGGAGCCGGGCACGGGACGGCTCGCGTACGAGGTTCCTGACGACGGCCCAGGGGGAGGTCAGCTCCGCCGCTCCCTCCTGTGGTGCTGTCCCCCGACCCGTCACCGGTGGTTCGGCGTGCGCCGCGTGGACGGTGGGCCTGCGTCCCAGGAAGAGCCAGGACGTGGAGATCAGCAGCAGCATGAGCGCGGGCGGAATGGCGAAGGCGAGGCTGATGCTGCGGTCGATGACCAGCAGGCTGATCAGCGAGGAGACGACGATCGTGAGGCCGACCCCGGCCTTCACGAACCCTTGGGCCCTGCTCCGGTGAGCGGGCGTGACGTAATCGGAGACCAGCGTCTCGGTCACGCCCTTGAACGCGTTCGCGGTCGCGGCGAAGGCGATGACGCACACCATGAGCGCCGGGAGGCTCTTCGTCCATGGGATCAGGGCGAAGGGCACGGACGCCAGGGCGGCCCCGATGAGGATGATCGCCCAGCGCCCCCTGCCGTCGCGGGCGCGCCGGTCGGAGACGAAGCCCATCCACGGCTGGATCAGCACTCCGAGCATGTTGTCCAGGCCCATGATCAGCCCGACGAGGCCCGCCGAAGTCAGGTACTGGCGCAGTTCACCCGGGACCTGTGCGTCGTAGAAGTTCCACACCGACTCCTGGGCGAAGACGGCGAGCGCGACCCAGAGGACGGTGGTGCGGTGCACCGGACGGCCGGCGGGATGTGGATCGGCCCCGGTGTCACGGCTCTTCTTCGACCCGGGGGCGAGGTTGGCGGGCATGGCGGCTCCTTTGCCATATGCCATAGCATCAATGGTTGACGAAATGCTCGTACGGCCGCGTCCCGTGCGACTGTCGAGCGGGTGTATGTCCGGTGATTCTCCGGCGCCCCACCGGGGTGAGCTGCCTGACTGCAGGGGGCCGCTGTGAAGTCGACCCCGGAGAGACTCTTGCGATTTGCTATAGCATCCTGGGTGTCAGGCAGGGCAGGCGCCCGCCTGCCTCCTCAGTCTGCGTACCGTTCCGCGATGAGGGGTGAGTTCGCGGTACGGCTGTGGGCGGCCATGCGTTCCGCCGCGAGATCGCCGTCGCCCGCGGCGATGGCGTCGTAGATGGACCGGTGCTGCCGATAGCGCTCGTCGACCGCGCCCCGGTCGGCGTGGAGGTCGCTGAGGACGGTGCTGCGCCGTTCGTCGATCCCGAACGCGTCCACCATGTGAAGCATCTGCATCAGGGTGGGGTTCGCGCCGGCCCGGTCCACCAGGGCGTGGAACCGGCGCATGCAGTCCAGGATCTCCGTGACCAGGTCCTGTTCCTCCTCGCTTCCCGCCCCCGCCGCGGCCGCCCTGCCGCGCAGGGCATCGGCCGTGTCCAGGACGTCGCGCATCTCCCGCCGCTGGGCGGCGGTCGACTTCTCCGCGGCCAGCCGGGCGGCCAGTGCGCGGAGCACGTCCTGGATCATGGTGAACTCCCGCAGTTCCTCCTCCTCGAACTTCGCGATGTGCACGGAACGCGGGCCGGCCCGCTTCACCAGCCGGTCCTGCTCCAGGCGGCGCAGCGCCTCGCGTACCGGGGTGGGGCTGATGCTCAGGGAGTCGGCCAGCCCTCGCTCGGTCACCTTCTGCCCGCGCTCCAGCACGCCCGCCAGGATCGCCTCGCGAATGGCCTGGTACGCCTGGTCGCCCAGGGATGCGGAAGACGTGAGGTGTGGGAGTTGCTCCATGCCCCGTAGCGTATTTGCTACAGCGTGACTGTCAACCGTTCGGGCAAGGGTCGACGCCGCGTGGCTGAGCCGGGCGCCGCGGTCCTGCCGGAGCAGGAGGGGGACGGGGGTCGGCCTGTGACCCTCAGCACTCACAGTTCCTTGCTCTCTGCACGCGTCGTAGCGTGGGGCGCCGTACATGAGGTGTGGATCACATGGAGTGCGCCTGGCGTCCGGCGCCGGCGGCTCCCCGGACGGAGAAGCCGTGCGTTACGAACTTTCTGATCTGCGGCTCTTCCGTGCCATCGCGGAGGCGCACAGCCTCTCCCTCGGCGCCTCCGCCGTGTTCATCACGCCGTCGACCGCCAGTTATCGCCTGAAGAACCTGGAGAACGTGCGGCGGAGGGAGCGACGGTGGCCCCGTAGCGCGGTACCGGGCCGCTGCGGGCGCACCGGCCGGTCGACAGGGTGTCAACTCGACCGCATCATCGAGGGGTTGCTGCCTGCCGAGCGGACCCGGGCTCACTCTCGGGTCCGATGCGAGGAGATACCCGTGGCCAGTCTCGCCAGCCGTCTGATGCCTCCGGTGCTCGCGGTCCTGGGGCGTAAACGGCGCTATGCGAACCCGCAGGCGACCCTGGACCAGGTCGCCGGGGACCGCCTGCGCCCGAAGGCGTACGGCCCCCCGCGGCGCCTGTCGCGAGACGTGCACATCAGTGTGCGCGACGACGGCGGCTGGCCGGTCTACGACGTGGTGGGCAAGGGCGGCCGGCCGGACCGCCACGCCGTCTATCTGCACGGCGGCGCCTGGATCAACGAGATCACCGGCCACCACTGGAGGCTCATCGCCCGCCTCGCCGCGGCCGGGGGAACCCGGATCGTCGTCCCCATATATCCCCTGGCACCACAGGGGACGGCCGCCACGGTCGTCCCCAGGGCCGCCGAGCTCCTGCGCGGCCTTGCCGTCGAACACGGTGCGGAACAGGTGTCGGTGATCGGGGACTCCGCGGGTGGGCAGATCGCCCTGTCCGCCGGGCTGCTGCTGCGCCGGGAAGGCATCGTCCTGCGCCGCACCGTCCTGATCTCGCCCGCCCTCGATCTCCGCCTCGGCAACCCGGAGATCGACGACGTGGAGCCCCGGGACCCCTGGCTGGCCCGGCCCGGACTCCGGGAAGCCATCGACCTGTGGCGGGCTGACCTGCCCCTGGACGACATGCGCGTCAGCCCCCTGCTCACGGATCTCGCGGGCCTCGGCCCGCTCGCGGTGTTCAGCGGCACGGTCGACATCACGTACCCCGATGTCCGCCTGCTGGTCAGCAGGGCCCGCGAGGCCGGTGTCGAGGTCGATTTCCACGAGGCCCGGGGCATGGTGCACGTCTATCCCTTGCTGCCGATCCCGGAAGGCCGCGCGGCGCGCGCGGCCATGGCCGCGCTCCTGCGCTCCTGACACGCCGCCGCGTGTGATGGCAGGTACTGACATCGCCTGTTATTCTGATGTCAGTACCTGACATTGGTGTTCCCGCGTGCCGCCCCGGCGGTACAAGGAGGTCGTTTCACATGCGTGTTTTCGTCACCGGCGCGTCCGGCTGGATCGGCTCCGCCGTCGTCCCCGACCTCGTCGGAGCAGGCCACCAGGTCGTCGGGCTCGCCCGTTCGGACGCCTCCGCCGACGCCCTGACCGCGGCCGGGGTCACGGTGGTCCGCGGCAGTCTCGACGATCTCGACGTCCTGCGCAGCGCTTCCGCCTCGGCGGACGGCGTGATCCATCTCGCGTTCAACCATGAGCTCGCCTTCGAGGGAGGGGATTTCAAGGGCGCCGCCGATGCGGACCGCCGCGCGGTCGAGGCGATGGGGGAGGCGCTGACCGGTTCGGACAAGCCGTTCGTCCTCGCCTCGGGGACGCCCGTGGTGCCCGGCCGGGCGGCGACCGAGCTCGACGGGCACGAGACCGCCCCGGGCGCCGCCGGTGATCCGGTGCTCGCCGGACCGGCGGCCCGGACGGCCACCGCCGAGTGGACGCTCTCACTCGCCTCCCGCGGTGTCCGCCCGTCCGTCGTGCGCCTGCCGCGGACGAACCACGGAGAGGGGGACGAGGGCTTCGTCGCGGCCCTGGTCCGGACCGCCCGCGACAAGGGCGTCGCGGGCTACTACGGCGACGGCACCAACCGCTGGCCCGCCGTCCACCGTCTGGACTCCGCGCACATGTTCCGCGTCGCGCTGGAGACCGCCCCGGCGGGGACGACACTGCACGCCGTCGCCGACGAGGGAGTGGCCCTCCGCGACATCGCCGAGGTCATCGGCCGCCACCTGGACGTGCCGGTCGCCTCCGTACCGCCGGAGGACGCGGGCGAGCACTTCGGCTGGCTGGCCATGGTGCTCGCCGCCGACCAGCCCGCCTCCAGCGCGGCGACCCGTGAACTGACGGGGTGGCAGCCCACGCAGCCGGGGCTCATCGACGATCTCGGCAAGGGGCACTACTTCCGCACCCCGGCCGTCTGAACCCCGGCCGGTACGAGGTTCCGCGGTACGGGCCGCGCGCCGGGGAGCCCTCACCCGATGGTCACCACCCGCGCCCATGCGGGTGGGCCGTCCGGGGTGTACTCGGCATCGGACTCGTCGTAGGACGAACGCCGGTGGTGGCGGCCGAACAGGCCCACCACCGTCCGGCACGGCGGGCGCCGGGACGGCCACGGGGTCTGGCCGTCGGTCAGCATCACCACGACGTCCGGGCGGGGGCGGGATTCCAGGGCGCGGGAGAAGCCCGTACGCAGATCCGTTCCGCCGCCGCCCAGCAGTTCGACGCCCTCCGTGCCGCCGCACAGGGGGCGGACCCGGCCGGCCGCCGCGTCGCACGGCAGCACGCCCACGAGGTCGCGGCGGCCGCCGACGGCCCGTGAGATCGCCGCCACCTCCAGCAGCGCGCTGCCCAGTTCGGCGTCGCTGACCGAGCCCGAGGTGTCGATCACCACGACCACCCGCGTCGGCCTGCGCCGCAGGCTCGGCAGGACGGCGCCCGGGACCGCGGCCGAGCGGCGCGCCGGCCTGCCGTACACGTAGTCCTCGCCCGTGCCCGGCGCGGAGGCCGCCGCCCGTACGGCCGCACCGAGCAACTCCCGCCAGGGCTGCGGCGGGTGGAACGCCTCCTCCGCCCACCGCCGCCATCCGGCGGGCGCGTTCCCCGGACGCCCGACGATGCCCTGCGCCACCCGGAAGCGGACCGCGTCCCGCTCCTGCGTGCTGAGCCCGTGCGCCCCGCCCGGGCCCAGGTCCCACGGGCGGGGCAGGCCGTCCGCACCGCTGCCGCACTCCAGCCACGCCAGGTGCGCGGTGTGCGGCCCGAGGCGGAACTGCCGGAGGTAGTCCTCCATCAGCTCGCCGTCCTTCAGCCCCAGGGATTCCGGGCGGACGGCTCCCTCGGGCCCCACCAGACCCTCACCGAAGATGTCGTCGTTGATCTCGCAGTCGGCCGCGATGTTCATCCGCAGCCGCTCCGCAGGTCCGGTCAGCCCGTGCCGGTGCGCGTAGCGGTCACCGCGCCCGTGGTGGTCGCGGAGCAGGTGCGACACCTCGTGCACCCAGACACCGGCCAGCTCCTCCACGGGCGTACGGTCCACGAAGGCGGGGGACACGTAGCACCGCCAGTACGGATCGACCGCCATGGTCGGCACGCCGCGGGACTCCACCGGGCGCAGGGCGAACAGCGCCGTCGCCAGGTACGGGCGTACGCGTGCCGCCTGGAGGCGGGCCGCGAAGAGCTTCCCGGTGTCCAGTACGGGTCCGGGGGCGGGCGCCCTCATCGGCCCGCCCGTGTCACGTCGAGGGCCCGCACCTCCGCCAGGCCGGCCCGCCGCGATACGGACACCGCCCCCGCGAGCCCCTCGATCGAAGCCGGCACCTCCCAGTCGTCACGGCGGAGCGTGGCCAGCGTCGTCGCCGGTACGACCAGGAGGTCCGGAGCCCCGGTATCCGCCGCCCTCGCCAGCAGGGCCCAGGCGGCGTCCCACCGGTCCTTCCCGGGGCGCGAGCGGACCGCGGCGACCACCGCGTCCAGCGTCGCCTGGCGCAGGTCGCCCCGGTCCGGCAGCTCCGCGCTCCCCGGATCGGCCAGCAGGTCCTCCGGATCGGGCAGGTCCATCCGGTCGAGGTAGGCCAGGAACTCCAGCCCCGGACCGTCCCCCACCGTCCCTCTGACCAGCATCGACAGGACGTCGCGCGAGGCGCCGGCGGCCGTCGCGAAGGCGGTCAGGCACAGCGCCATGTCCCAGCTGCGCGGTGACGGCCACGCCCCGCCGCGCCGGGCCTCGGTCGACGGCAGCCGGTGCACGAGGGCGGGCCGTGCACCCAGCAGCCCGCAGACCGCGCGGCGGGCGAACGCCACGGCTTCCGGCAGCCTCGTGCCGTCGAGCACCGGCAGGTCGGCCGTCGGCCAGACCCCACCGAGGCCACGCACCACGACATCGGCGTCATGGACCCACTGCAGATGGACGAACCGGTTGGCGAGCGGCGGGCTCAGCTCCCAGCCGTCGGCGGCGGAGGACCGGGGGTTGGCGGCGGCCACGATCCGCACACCCGGCGGCAGGCGCAGGGCGCCGACCCGGCGTTCGAGCACGAGCCGCAGCAGTGCCGCCTGGACGGCCGGCGGCGCGGTGGAGAGTTCGTCGAGGAACAGCAGGCCACGGCCCGCCCTCACCAGCCGGACCGCCCAGTCCGGCGGTGCCATCGGGATGCCGTTCTCCGCCGGATCCTCCCCGATGACGGGGAGGCCGGAGAAGTCCGACGGCTCGTGCACGCTGGCGATCACCGTGGTCAGCGGCAGGTCGAGGGTGGTGGCGAGCTGGGTGAGCGCGGCCGTCTTGCCGATGCCCGGCTCGCCCCACAGCAGGACCGGCAGGTCCGCCGCCACGGCCAGGGTCAGCGCCTCCAGCTGCGGATCCGTGCGTGGCGCGGTGGTCGTGTCCCGCAGCAGGCCGAGCAGCGCCCCGGACACGTCGAGCCGGGAGGCCGGGGCGGGAGAAGGCGCGGCAGGGGCAGAGGGGTCGGACGGGGCAGAAGTGTCGGACGGGGTCGGGGCGTACGTGGTCATGAGGCATCACCTGTGGGTCGTCGAAGGCTGTCGGCGCCCGCTGTCAAGGGCGCCCGGGGGCACGGCAAAGGCGGGGGCGGTCCTGCGGATCCGCCGTCGGAGGTCAGGTGGAGGCCGCTCGCCGGGGGCGGGAGCGGTGGGCGGCGGGCCGGGAGGACGTCCGTACGGGCGGCGGCTCCCCGGGGGCGAGCGGGGTCAGGCCCGCCCTGAACAGGCCGTGCCTGACCCGCCGGCGGGCGGCGTCCAGAAGCGCGTCGCGCAGATCGCCGTCCCGGAGCCGGGCCCCGGCACCGAGCACGCTCTCGACCCGGGCCAGCGCACCCGCCGCATCCCCGTGGGCCAGCCGGTCACGGACATCGGCGAGCCAGTCCGGCCGGCGGTGCGCCAGATCGATGACCTGGAGGCAGGGGAGCGGCGTACCGGTGAGCGCGGCGAGCAGTTCCTCCCGCCGGATCTCGGCGGGATCGTGGTCCAGCGGAACCAGCACCCCGTCGACCGGACCGATCCGGTGCCGGGCGCCCCGGCAGTCCACGACGCGCGGCACGGCACGGCCGCCCGTGCCAGGATCCGTGGCGTCGGGCGGCGGTGTGCCGGGCTCCAGGGCCGCCGCGACCAGCGGATGCAGCCGGCCGGGTGCGATCCAGCCGCCCCGCAGCAGTTCCAGGTCGGGCAGGACCCAGGTGGCGGCGTCGGGCAGCACGGGAAGTCCCGCGCAGGCACCGGCCCGTACGACCCGGGCGGACAGCACCTCGGGCGGTCCGCCATCTGCCGCCGGGTCCTCCGGGGAGGACCGTACGTCCAGGAGAAGACGCTGCCGGGCGCCGAGCCTGACCACCACGCGGCCGTCCCCGGCACGGCCGTCCGCGCTCAGCAGCAGAGCCGCCTCGGCGGCCCACCGGCCGACCGCGAACCGCTCCGCGCCGGGCAGGCCCGGGGCCCACGCCGGTACGGTCCGGCCGGCAGCCCCCGATGGAGGGAGCAGGCCTCCCGGCCCGTCGGCCCCGGAACGCCCGCGCAGCTCACCGCTGCGGTCCGCGTCCCAGAGATGGCGGTGCAGATCCAGCCGGAACCGCCGGTCGGGGGCGCGGTAACCGCGCGGCCCGGTGTCCCACCCGGGCGTCACGCGGCCGTCCCACAGCGCGAGGCTGATCCGCTGTCCGGCGTCCGCCCACGCGGGAGCGGTACGCGCGACGAGGTGCACCGGACGTGTACGACCGGGCCCGTCGTACCGGACGAGCGTGACGGACGTACCGGCCCGCAGGAAACCGTCGGGTGCGGTGCGGGGCATGTGCCACCGCAGCAGATCCGGTGCGAGCCGGCGCAGGTCCGCCCGGAGGCGGGCGGCCAGTTCGCCGCCGTGGACACGGCCGGCGGTACGGAGGTCGAGGTCGACGTCGAATCCGGCGGCGGCGCACGCCCCCGCCCAGTCGCCGGCGGTGCGCCGGACCGTCGCGGTCTCGATCATGGAGGGCGGCACGGCGATCTCGCGCACGCGCAGCCAGAAGGAAAGGCGGGAATCCTCGAACGCGGTCCTGGTGAGCATCAGCACTCACCTTGCGCGGACGGGACCCCCAATCTGCGTACACCTGGAGTAGTCATCGGCGGGAGCGTAGCCCGAACTCGCTCACGGGGCCACGCATTTCCGTACGGCGCCGCAGCGCACCCGTCCGTGCGCCCCCGCGTCCGTGTCACTCGAAGAACTTGAGGCTCCAGCCGGTGCTGGTGGGGTCGCCCGGGACGTTCGCACGGCTGTAGGTGATGTCGCCCCACCAGCTGAACGTCCCTGTGTACCAGTGCCGGTTCTCCCAGGAGTACGGCGTCCCCTTCGCGACCGCGTGGAACATCAGGGGGAACCGCGGACCGGCCGGCGGGCTCGTCGCGATGTCGCCGTCGAGCAGGACGAAGCTGTGGTGGCCGGGCCCGTCGACGTACAGGGTCGGGTCCCAGCCGGGCATCATCGTCGCGCGGTCGGAGCCGAACAGGCAGCCGTTCGACTTGTACCAGTCCCATACGTACGTGGGGTCACCGCCGGCCCGGAGCCGCAGGTCGGCCAGGCAGTACCGGTCGCTCCAGCTGCCGTTGGCGGAGTAGGTGATGTGCAGCTGGCCGTTCGGGTCCTTGATCGCCTCGGGCGCCTCGTTGATGAACGGGTTGCCGACCACGCGCTCCCAGCTCTCCCGTGGCTGCGAGATGACGTACCTGGCGCCGGAGGGTGTGCTCGGGCTGCTCATCCAGCTGATGTAGAGGTTCTGCTCGACGTTGCTGTCGCCCTCCCAGCCGGACCAGACGAACCAGCGCTGCCCGCCGAACGTGAACAGCGTGCCGTCGATGGCCCACTTGTCGTCGGCCAGCGCGAGCTTCGTCCCGGCGGAGTACCCGCTGTCGGCGGTGGCGGAGTCGATGACGTACATCCGGTGGGCCGCACCCCGCCCGGCCGTGAAGTAGATGTAGTAACGGCCGCCGTCCCGCACGATCTCCGGGGCCCAGACCTCGCCGAGGCCCCCGGTGTCCGACCAGACCTGACGCGCGGGCGCCGAGGCCAGGGCCGCCGTCGACGAAGCCTGCCGTACGGCGATTCCGCCCCCGGTCGACTCCACCGAGACGTACGTGCTCCCGACGCGCAGCACGCTGGGATCGGCGGCGCGCAGACCGGTCTGCTCCGCCCGCGCGGGCTCGGCGGAGGAGAGGGACATCGCGGCGGCGAGCACGACGGAGAGAGCGAAGGCGGCGGCACCGGCAAAGCGACGAGAGAACGTCATCATCCCGCTCCACGGGTCGGGCCCGGCGCCGACGCGGCACCGGGGGAGGGGCAGGCCGGCCGTCACGCCGAGGTGTACCTCGACGAATCGAACCGGCTTGTACATCGATGAAAAGAGCGCTCCCACAGCATCGTGAATGGTCCTGCACATGTCAATCGTCAGTCGCGCGGATGTGCAACCTCCGTGGACCGCGCCAGAATCCCGCGGGCGCGGTCCAGGACCGGCTTGTCGACCATGTGCCCGTCGACGGTCGTGACCGCGTCCCCCGCGCCCAGGACCGCCCGCGCCCACCGCAGTTCGCTCTCCGTCGGGGCGAAGCCCGCGGCGACCGGGGCGATCTGCGCCGGATGGACGCAGAGCTTGCCCGAGAAGCCGAGCCGGCGGGCGTGGGCCGTGTCCGCGGCCAGTGCCCCGGTGTCCCGCACCGCGGTCGTGACCCCGTCCACCGGCGGGGCGGCCCCGGCGGCCGCCGAGGCCAGGACGAGGCGGGAGCGGGCGTGGGCCAGCGCGAGGGTGTCGTCGGGGGCGACGCCGAGCTGCGCCGCGAGGTCCACATTGCCGAACGCGGCGCGCACGACACCCGGTACGGAACACACCTCGTACGCCCGCTCGACGCCGAGCGCCGTCTCGATGAGCGGGACCGTTGTGCAGCGGGCGGCGATCCTGGCCAGGACCGCCGGGTCCTCGGCCTTCGGCACCATCACCAGGCAGCCGAGCCCGGCCGCCGTGTCCAGATCTGCCTCGAACCACGGCGTGCCGGGCGCGTTCACGCGTACGACCGTACGGTCCCGGGGCCCGTGCCAGCCGGCGACGGCCCGGCGGGCCCGGTTCTTGTCCTCGGCGGCGACCGCGTCCTCCAGGTCGACGACCACGAGGTCGGCGCCGGAGTCCGCGGCCTTGTCGAAGCGGTCGGGGCGGTCGCCCGGTACGAACAGCAGGGTGCGGGCGGCCGCGACCGCGAGGGAGGCGCTCATGCGAAGGTCACCTCGGCGGTGGCGTGACGGGTGTCGCGGTGGGTGGCGGTGCGCAGCAGCGCACCCGTGTCCGAGGGGCTGCCCTCGGCGAGGAGGTGCTCTCCCGCGAACGCCGGACGCCGCAGCCTGAAGGAGAGCGCGCCCACCTGGCGTTCCGGGGCCTCGCGCCGGACCACGTCCAGCATGAGGAGGGCGAGCAGCGGGCCGTGGACGACGAGCCCCGGATAGCCCTCGGTATCACGGCAGTACGGGGCGTCGTAGTGGATGCGGTGGGCGTTGGCCGTGAGCGCGCTCAGCCGGAACAGCAGCGTCGGGTCGGGCTGGGCGCGGAGCCGCCAGGGCTCCCCGGCGGCCGGGACCGTGCGGTCGTCGACGGTGGCCGGGTGCGGAGCACCGGCGCTGCGGCCGGACCGGTAGACGATGTCCTGTTCCTCCACCAGGCAGGTGCGGCCGGACTGGCGGAACTCCTGACGCTCGGTCACGAAGAGCAGTTCCCCGCTGCGGCCGTGCTTCGGCGTCACCGCGCCCAGGCTGCTGACGCGTTCGGCCGGTTCGCCCAGGCGCAGGGGGTGGACGATCCGGCTGCGTCCGCCGGCGAACATGCGCTGCCGGTCGGGAAGGGGCGGCAGGAAGCGGGCGTCGCGCAGATGGCCGTCGGGTCCGAGCTCGTGCTGGGCGGGCCAGTGCAGGAAGTGGAACCACTGCCACAGCGGCGGCAGCGGGTCACCGGCCCCCGCGGCGGGCCCGGGCAGGTCCAGGAGGGCGGACACGGCGGCGGTGGGGCCGGGGTCCATCGGGTCGTGGGCGGTGACGGGCTCGGGGTGCCAGGTCTCGACGTAGGAGCCGAGGGGTGCGGGCTGCATCGGGGGATCGGACCTCGTGATTCAGGCGAGCGGTGCGGTCTTCGACGGCCGCGGAGCGGCGGCCGGTGCCTCAGGGGTGTCGAGATGGGAGGTGCGGGACGGTTCCCGTACGAGCAGGGTGGCCAGGAAGGTCAGGCCGACGCATCCGGTGACGTACCAGAAGAAGAGTGTCTCGCGGCCGCCGTCCTTCAGGGCGAGCGCGATGGGCTCGGTCAGCCCGCCGAAGGTGGCCGTGACCAGGGCGTGTGGCAGCCCCACGCCGAGCGCGCGGACCTTGGTGGGGAACATCTCCGCCTTGATGATCGCGGCCAGCGCGGAGTAGCCGGTGACGAAGGTCAGGGCCACCGTCATCAGGAGGAAGGCGATCCAGGGGCTGCTGGTGCGGCCGAGGAGCGTCATGAGCGGCACGGTCAGCAGCATGCAGCCGCCGGAGAACGCGAACATCACCGGGCGGCGGCCGATGCGGTCGGACAGGGCGCCCACGGCGGGCTGCATCAGCATGTAGACGAACAGCGCGGCGAAGCCGATCAGAGTGACCGTCGGCTTGGCGATGCCCGCGGTGTTCACCAGGTACTTCTGGAGGTAGGTGGTGTACGTGTAGAAGGCGACGGTGCCGCCGATGGCGAGGCCGAAGACCGCGAGGAGCTGGCGCGGGTACTCGGCGAACAGCGCGACGAGGCCCTTGCGTTCGGGCGTTCCGGAGCTCTCGGGAAGCCCGCCGGCGGTGCGCGCCTGCTCCTTCCGGAAGTGCTCGGACTCCTCCATGCTGCGGCGCAGGTACATCACGACCAGACCGGCCACGGCGCCGATCAGGAAGGGGACGCGCCACCCCCAGCCGTGCAACTGCTCCTCGGTGAGCAGGTGCTGCAGGACGATCGCCACGAGCAGCGCGGCCAGCTGGCCCATCACGATCGAGACGTACTGGAAGCTGGAGTAGAAGCCGCGCCGTCCCGCCGGAGCGACCTCCGAGAGGTAGGAGGCGCTGGAGCCGAACTCCCCTCCCACGGACAGGCCCTGGGCCAGCCGGGCCAGGACCAGCAGGGCAGGCGCCCACAGGCCGATGACGTCGTGGCCGGGGGCGAGCGCGATGGTCAGGGACCCGGCGCTCATGAGGGTGACCGACAGGGTCAGCGCGCGGCGCCGGCCGAACCGGTCCGCGTACGCGCCGAGCAGCCAGCCGCCGAGGGGGCGCATGAAGAAGCCGACCGCGAAGACGACCGCGGTGGAGAGCAGCTGGGCCGTCCGGTCTCCCTCGGGGAAGAACACCGAAGCGAAGTAGATGCTGAACGTGGCGTAGGCGAACCAGTCGTACCACTCGACGAGGTTGCCCAGACAGCCGCGTACGACGTTCGCTACGACGCGCGGTCGGTCGGGCGTGGGCGGTGCGGGTGTGCGGCTCTGCGGCATGGGAAGCTCCGTTGCTCTCGTCGCCCGGGTGACGCTGCGGCTCGGGCGGCCCCATGTGCTCGGCGTCCCCGGCGGCTCACGTGCCCCACATCATGAGTGCTGATCGAGGCGGAAGAACAATAGAAATCCGTGATGCCCGTATGACTCGACCGCATGACGGTGGCCCGGCACCCCGAGCGCGTCCCGGGGGCGCAGCCGTCAGGCTCCGGTGCCCGGTTCGCCGGACGTGTGCAGCTGCGCCGATGGCCACCGTCCCTGCGACACGGCCGCCTCCACGCGGAGGACCAGCTCCCGGGCGACGACCTCGACGGCGGGCGGGACCCGCCGGTACCGAGGGGTGCCGAGGACGATCGACCGCCACACATCGGGTTCGCACAGAGGCGCGGCGCTCAGCGTGCCGTCCGCGACGTCCTCGGCGATACCGACACCGGGCAGCACCGTCCAGCCGTGCCCCGCCAGCACGAGCTGCTTCTGCACACGCATCGCGTTGGTCTGTACGGCGACGTCCATCGGGCTCCCGGACCGGGCCGCCGCCGCGTCGATCAGGGTGCGCAGGGCATGGCCCGCGGCGGGCATCACCAGGGGGTGCGCCGCCACGTCGGCGAAGGCGACCGGGCGGTCGGCCCGCAGTCCGGCAGCCGCCGGGGCAACCGCCCACAGGCGCTCGCGCACCAGGGGGCGGGCGTTGAGTGACGGGGAGCTGTCCAGGTTGTACAGCAGGGTGAGGTCCAGGTCACCGTCGTCGAGCCACCGCTGGAGATGGCCGGAGTACCCCGTCATCAGCCGCAGCTCCACACCCGGATGGGCCGCGCCGACGGCCGACACCAGCGGCTCGGCGAGCAGATCGCTCGTGCTCTCCAGCAGCCCCACCGTGACGATGCCCGTCACCTCACCCGGGCTGGGCTGCACCTCGGCGCGCGCCCGCTCCAGCTCGCTCAGGGCCCGGCGCGCCCGGTCGACCATGATCTCGCCGGCCTCGGTGGGCCGCATGCCCTGGCGCGTACGCCGGAAGAGGGCGACACCGAGCTCCTCCTCCAGGGTGCGGATCTGCCGGGTGACGGCGGGCTGCACCAGGTGGAGCAGCTCGGCGGCGCGGGTCACGCTGCCCACCTCGGCGACCGTGATGAGTGCCTTGAGCTGCTTGACGTCCATGGTGCGTCCCTCTTCCGGCATCCGCGGCCCGCATGGCAGCATCACGAATTGTTATTTCCCTCGGCCTCACATGAGTGCACATGATGGTACTCCCGCTCGGGTCACCGACACCTCGGAGGACAACGCATGGCAGAGAACGCACCGCCCGCCGATGACCTGCCGCTGTCCGGCATCACGGTCGTGAGCATCGAGCAGGCGGTGGCCGCCCCCTTCGCCACCCGCCAGCTCGCCGACCTCGGAGCCCGGGTGATCAAGGTGGAGCGCCCGGGCGACGGGGACTTCGCCCGGGCGTACGACACCACGGTGCACGGCCAGTCCAGTTACTTCGTGTGGCTGAACCGCTCCAAGGAATCGCTGACCCTGGACCTGAAGTCGGAGGAGGGCCGGGCGGTCCTGGAGGAACTCCTGGCAGGCGCCGATGTGTTCGTGCAGAACCTGGCACCCGGCGCCGCAGCCCGCATGGGCCTCGGCGCCGACGAGCTGGCGAAGCGGTTCCCGTCACTCATCCCGTGCTCCGTCACCGGCTACGGATCGAGCGGGCCCTGGGCGGACCGCAAGGCCTACGACCTGCTCGTGCAGTGCCAGACCGGCCTGGTCTCGCTGACCGGCAGCGCCGAGGAGGCCGCGCGGGTCGGGGTGTCGGTCGCCGACATCGCCGCGGGCATGTACGCCTACAGCGGCATCCTCACCGCGCTCTTCACCCGGGCGACGCGCGGTTCCGTACGGGCCGTGGAGGTCTCGCTGTTCGAGGCGCTGGCCGAATGGATGAGCCAGCCCGCGTACTACACGGCGTACAGCGGGACGCAGCCGCCGCGCGTCGGTACCCGGCACGCCACCATCGCGCCGTACGGCACCTACACGGCGGCCGACGGCAAGGACGTCCTGCTCTCCGTGCAGAACGAACGCGAATGGGCCGCCCTCTGCGAGAAGTTCCTCGGCGACCCCGGCCTCGCCGGCGACCCGCGCTACGCCACCGGATCCGCCCGGGTGCGCCACCGCGAGGAGGTCGACGCGCTGCTGGCCGGGAGGATCGCCGCGTCGGACAGCGGTGAGGTGATGGAGCTGCTCGACACCATCGGCATCGCCAACGCCCCCGTCAACGACGTGAAGCAGTTCCTGGAACACCCCGTGCTGGCCGGCCGGGACCGCTGGCGGGAGGTGCCCGTACCCGGTGGGGCGACGATGACGGCCCTGCTGCCGCCCGTCGACCTGGCCGGCACCGCCCCGCGCATGGACGCGGTCCCCGCCGTCGGTGAGCACACCGAACGGATCCTCGCCGAGCTGGGCCACACCCCGGACCGGATCGCCGCCCTGCGCGCCCACGGCGCCATCTGACCACCCGACACGCGAGCAGGACCCGCGGCAAGGAGGCCGCCCCACATGAGCACCCTCGACATCCTCTCCGAGGACGAGCAGTTCATCGTCAGCACGGTGCACGACTTCGTCGACAAGGACATCAAGCCCGTCGCGCGGGAACTCGACCACACCGACACCTACCCCGAGGCCCTGATCGAGCAGATGAAGGAGCTCGGCATCTTCGGCCTCGCCGTCCCGGAGGAGTACGGCGGCACCCCCGTGTCCACCCCTTGCTACGTCCTCATCACCGAGGAGCTGGCGCGCGGCTGGATGAGCCTGGCCGGTGCCATGGGCGGACACACCGTGGTCGCCAAGCTGCTGCTCCGCTTCGGCACCGAGGAGCAGAAGCGGCGGTACCTGCCGAGGATGGCCACCGGCGAGGTCAGGGCCACCATGGCCCTGACCGAGCCGGGCGGCGGCTCCGACCTCCAGGCCATGCGCACGGTCGCCCGCAAGGACGGCGAGGGTTACGTGATCGACGGCGCGAAGACCTGGATCACCAACTCGCGGCGCTCGCAGCTGATCGCCCTGCTGTGCAAGACGGACCCGCAGGCGTCCCCGGCGCACAAGGGCATCTCCATCCTGCTCGTCGAACACGGCCCCGGGCTGACGGTCTCCCGCGATCTCCCCAAGCTGGGCTACAAGGGCGTGGAGAGCTGCGAACTCTCCTTCGAGGGCTACCGGGCGCCGGCCGACGCGGTGCTCGGCGGAGCGGAGGGCGACGGGTTCGCCCAGATGATGAAGGGCCTGGAGACCGGCCGTCTCCAGGTCGCCGCCCGCGCGCTCGGCGTCGGCCGGGCAGCGCTGGAGGACTCCCTCGCCTACGCCCAGGAGCGCGAGTCCTTCGGGCAGCCGATCTGGAAGCACCAGTCCATCGGCAACTACCTCGCCGACATGGCGACGTCTCTCACCGCCGCCCGCCAGCTCACCCTGTACGCGGCCCGCGAGGCGGACGCCGGGCGGCGCGTGGACATGGAGGCGGGCATGGCGAAGCTGTTCGCCTCCGAGACGGCCATGCAGATCGCCCTCAACGCCGTACGCATCCACGGCGGTTACGGCTACTCGACCGAATTCGACGTGGAGCGCTACTTCCGTGACGCCCCGCTGATGATCGTCGGCGAGGGCACCAACGAGATCCAGCGCAACGTCATCGCGAGCCAGCTGGTCAGGCGCGGAGGTCTCGACGCCTGAACCGGGCGCCGAACTCCTTTGCCGTACAGGGGTGTTGCAGTCGGAGTGCCGACGGGTGAAACCGGAGTCCGTACGTGTCATGAACCTTGTCAGCTTGACCGTGGGCGCTCTATTGTCGCGGACAGAAAGCGCTTTCCCCTCCTGATTCCGTCCGGTGGAAGCGTCTGTCGCGACGGCCGTCGCGACAGACGCGCACGAGCCGCCACCGGTCCGGTGCAGGGCTTTTACGAGGCCGACGGGGGCCGCCCGGTGACGGCGGCCCCGCCGGTCCGCCGTTGCGACCGCGGCGACACCCAGCACGTGAAGACGAATGGGGACACGAAGATGAGACGACCAGTCGCGCTGCGACTCAACGCCGGGCTGGCCACACTGGCCGTGGCGGCCGCGACCGGCGTGGTGCTGTCGATGCCCGAGGCGGCGTCGGCGGCGGTGACCGGGAGTGCCACCGGATACGCGACCCAGAACGGCGGGACCACCGGCGGTGCCGGCGGGACGACGGTGCGGGCCACCACGGGTACGGCGATCCACACGGCCCTGTGCAACCGGGCCAGCAGCAGCACCCCGATCACCATCGAGGTCGAGGGCACGATCAACCACGGCAACACCGCCAAGGTGTCAGGCGACAGCTGCAACACCGCCGCCGGTGTGATCGAGCTCAAGCAGATCAGCAACGTCACGATCGTCGGCGTCGGCAGCGGAGCCGTCTTCGACCAGCTGGGCATCCACATCCGCCAGTCCAGCAACATCATCATCCAGAACGTGACCGTCAAGAACGTCAAGAAGTCCGGCTCGCCCACGTCCAACGGCGGTGACGCCATCGGCATGGAGAGCGACGTCCGCAACGTCTGGGTCGACCACACCACCCTCGAGGCGTCGGGCGGCGAGTCGGAGGGCTACGACGGCCTCTTCGACATGAAGGCCAACACCCAGTACGTCACGCTGTCCTACAGCACCCTGCGCAACTCCGGCCGTGGCGGCCTGGTCGGGTCCAGCGAGACCGAGCTCTCGAACGGCTACATCACGTACCACCACAACCTGTACGAGAACATCGACTCGCGCGCGCCCCTGCTGCGCGGCGGCATCGCCCACATCTACAACAACTACTACGTGAAGCTCAACGAGTCCGGCATCAACTCCCGGGCGGGCGCGCGTGCCAAGGTGGACAACAACTACTTCAAGGACTCCAAGGACGTCCTGGGCACGTTCTACACCGACGCGGCCGGGTACTGGCAGGTCAGCGGCAACACCTTCGACAACGTGACCTGGTCCGCACCCGGCAGCGAGAACAACCCCGCCGGTCCCGACCCGAAGTCCAACACCACCGTCAGCATCCCCTACGCGTACAGCCTCGACGCCGCGAGCTGCGTGCCGGGCATCGTGACGGCGACGGCCGGCGCAGGCAAGGGCCTGAAGGTGTCGGACGGCAACTGCTCGCCGCAGACGCCGGACCCGACCACCGGCCCGACGGACCCGACCCCGGACCCGACGGACCCCACGCCCGACCCCACCCAGCCCAGCGGGACCAACCTCAGCCTCGGTGCCGGCGCCGACGGCTCCAGCAAGGCCGCCGGGACCAGCTACGGCAACGTACGGGACGGTGACCTGAACACCTCGTGGTCGCCGGCCGGCTCGACCGGTTCCGTCTCGGTCAAGTGGGCGACCGCCACCTCCGTCTCGAAGGTCAACATCCGCGAGGCGTCGGGCTCCACCGGCGGCATCGGTACCTGGAAGGTCCTCAACGGTGACACCGGCGCGGTGCTGGCCTCCGGCAGCGGGGCGGGCGTCATCGCGGTGCCCCAGACCTCGCTGAAGAAGATCACCTTCGAGATCACCGGCTCCACCGGGACACCGAAGGTGGCCGAGTTCGAGACGTACGCCGGATAGCGGGGCGGTCCCGGCACGCGTCCGGGACCGCGGCTCGCCGCCTGACCCGTCCGGAACGGGGGCCGTCGGACGCGACGGCCCCCGTTCACGTGCGGCGGGAGTCGTGCGCCGGGGCGGTGGCCGGGTACGGGGCCTGTGGTGGAATCGGCGGACCGCCCGGTCCGCCTCCCCACCGGCAGGCCGGCCCCGACCCGCGAGAGGAACTCATCATGACCAGCACAGACACCGCCCCGTCGGCGTCCGGGCCGATCTGGTCCGGGAAGATCTTCGACGGCTCCTGGCGAGCCGCGGGCGGCGGCACCTTCGAGGTCACCGCCCCCGCCACCGGCGAGGTCGTCGCGACCGTGGGCGCGGCCACGGCCGGGGACCTCGACACCTCCGTCGCCTCGGCGAGGACGGCGCAGCGCGCCTGGGCGAAGCTCGCCTACGCCGAGCGGGCCCAGGTCTTCGTCAGGGCGTCCGCCCTGCTCGCCGCCGACCCGGACCGCATCGTGCGGTGGCTCGTCCCGGAATCCGGGTCCGGGCAGGGCAAGGCGCAGTTCGAGGTCGGTCTGCTCGTCTCGGAGCTCAACGAGGCCGCCGCACTGACGTCGGAGCCCTACGGGGAACTGCTGCGGAGCTCCAAGTCCAGGCTCTCCGCCGTGCGCCGCGTCCCGCTGGGCGTCGTGGGCGTCATCAGCCCGTTCAACTTCCCGGCCATCCTCGCCCTGCGTTCCGTGGCACCGGCGCTGGCCGCGGGCAACGCCGTGGTCCTCAAGCCCGATCCGCGCACCCCGGTCTCCGGCGGCCTCGCCCTCGCGGAACTGCTGGCCGACGCCGGACTGCCCGAAGGGCTGCTGCACGTCCTGCCGGGCGGCGCCGACGTCGGCGAGGCCCTGGTCGCGCACCCGGACGTGCCGTGCATCTCCTTCACCGGCTCCACCCCCGCCGGCCGCGCCATCGGTACGGCGGCCGCCCCGCTGCTCAAGAAGGTCCATCTGGAACTGGGCGGCAACAACGCCCTCCTGGTCCTCCCCGACGCCGACCTCGAGGCCGCGGCTTCGGCCGGTGCCTGGGGATCCTTCCTGCACCAGGGCCAGATCTGCATGACCACCGGACGTCATCTGGTGCACGTCTCCCAGGCCGCCGAGTACGCCGCCGCGCTCGCCGGGAAGGCGAACGGCATCCCGGTCGGCGACCCCGCCGACCCGGCCAACCCGCTCGGCCCGGTCATCGACGAGCGGCAGCGCGACAGGATCCACTCGATCGTCACGCGCACGGTCGAGCAGGGCGCCGAGCTCGCGGCGGGCGGCACCTACGACGGTCTGTTCTACCGCCCCACCGTCCTGACGGGTGTCCCACTCGACTCGCCGGCGTTCGCCGAGGAGGTGTTCGGCCCGGTCGCTCCCGTCGTCGCGTACGAGACCGTGGACGAGGCCATCGACATCATCAACTCCTCCGAGTACGGGCTGTCCGTGTCGATCCTCACGGGTGACGCCTTCGCCGCGTGGGAACTCGCCGACCGGATCGAATCGGGCGCGGTGCACATCAACGACCAGACCGTGGACGACGAGGCGGTGGCCCCCTTCGGCGGCACCAAGGCCTCCGGGACAGGGGGCCGCTTCGGGGGCAAGGCGAGTCTGGACACCTTCTCCGAGGTGCAGTGGATCACCGCCCAGGCACGCATCGAGCGCTACCCGTTCTGAACGGTGCCCCGCACGGTCCCCGCCCGCCCTTCCCCTCCCGGAGTACCCCTTGAGCAGTGACAGCTTCCCCACCCTCGACGTGCAGGCGGTCCGCGCCTGCTTCCCGGCCCTGAAGGCGGGGACCGCCCGCTTCGACGCCCCCGGCGGCACCCAGACGCCCCAGCAGGTGATCGACGCGATCACCGAGTCCCTCACCCGTCCACTGGCCAACCGCGGCATACTCACGGAGGGCGGACGCAACGCCGAGGCGATCGTGGCCGGGGCGCGGTCGGCCCTGGCCGATCTGCTCGGCTCGGAGCCCGGTTCGGTGGTGTTCGGGCGCAGCGCCACACAACTCGTCTACGACCTGTCGCGCACCCTGGCCAAGGGCTGGGGCCCGGGGGACGAGGTGGTGGTCTCACGGCTGGACCACGACTCGAACATACGGCCATGGGTGCAGGCCGCCGAAGCGGTGGGCGCGACGGTCCGGTGGGCGGACTTCGACCCCGCGACCGGTGAGCTCGGACCCGGGCACCTCCAGGCCGTGCTGTCCGACCGCACCCGGCTCGTCGCCGTCACCGCCGCCTCCAACCTTATCGGCACCTGCCCCGACGTCCCGGCCCTCGCGGCGCTGGCGCACGGAGCCGGCGCGCTCCTCCACGTCGACGCGGTGCACTACGCCTCGCACGCGACCGTCGACCTGGCCGCACTCGGCGCGGACACCCTGGTCTGCTCGCCGTACAAATTCCTCGGACCGCATCTCGGCGTACTGACCGGACGGCGGGAACTGCTCCACAGCCTGCGGCCGGACAAGCTGCTGCCCTCCAGCGACGCCGTGCCCGAGCGCTTCGAACTGGGCACGCTGCCCTACGAACTGCTGGCGGGCGCGACGGCGGCCGTGGACTTCCTCGCCGGCCTCGTCCCCGGCGCGGGCAGCCGTCGGGAAGGGCTGGTCCGCGCCTTCACGGCGCTCGCCTCGCACGAGGACCGGCTGCGCGGACGCATCGAGGACGGCCTGGCCACGCTGGACGGCGTCACGGTGTACTCCCGCGCGCAACGGCGCACCCCGACCACCCTGTTCACCGTGGTGGACAGGACCCCGGAGGACGTCTCCCGGCAGCTGGCCGAGCGCGGCGTGGACGCACCGGCCGGATCCTTCTACGCCCTGGAGGCGTCCCGCCGGCTCGGACTGGGCGAGGAGGGCGGCGTACGCGTCGGTCTCGCGCCCTACACGTGCGACGACGACGTGGACCGGCTCCTGGAGGCGCTCGACGTACCCCGCCGCTGACGGGGACTCCTCGGCTGTCCGGCCGCGGCAGGGGTGTGCGCCGGCCGGCGCCGTCCGTGCCGCGGCCATTGACCGGGTCGCGTTCACACGCCTAACCTCAGTTCTCATACATGTATGTCATCTGCGTATGAAGATGAGAGCTGTGGGGGCGGTCCAGCGCGGCGGACCTCGGCGTCCTCGGCGTCCGAACCTCCCGCTCCCCGTCCGGCGTCCCTCTCGCACCCAAGGAACCCGACCAGCATGAACCAGCCGACCATCACCCACTTCGCCGTCTATCCCGTCGCGGGGCGCGACTGCATGGAGCTGAACCTCTCCGGCGCGCACGGCCCCTTCTTCACCCGCAACATCGTCGTCCTCAAGGACTCCGAAGGCCGTACGGGACTGGGGGAGGTGCCCGGCGGCGAGAAGATCACCCGGACCCTGCGCGACGCCGAGCCGCTGGTCGTCGGCGCGAAGCTGGGCGACTACAAGCGGGTCCTGCGCGAGATCGGGAGCCGGTTCGCGGGCCGGGACACGGGCGGACGCGGGGCCCAGACCTTCGACCTGCGGACCACCGTGCACGCCGTCACCGCCGTCGAGTCGGCGCTGCTCGACCTGCTGGGCCGGCACCTCGGCGTACCGGTCGCGGCGCTGCTCGGCGACGGGCAGCAGCGGGACTCCGTACGGGTGCTGGGCTACCTCTTCCACGTCGGCGACCCCGACCGCACGGACCTGGACTACGTCCGGGAACCGGACGCCGACGTCGACTGGTACCGCGTCCGGCACGAGGAGGCCCTCACCCCCGAGGCGATCGTCCGCCAGGCCGAGGCGGCCCACGAGCTGTACGGCTTCCGGGACTTCAAGCTCAAGGGCGGGGTTCTCGCGGGCGCGGAGGAGGTCCGGTCCGTACGCGCCCTCAAGGAACGCTTCCCCGAGGCGCGAATCACCCTGGACCCGAACAGCGCCTGGTCCCTGCGCGAGGCGGTCGAGCTGTGCTCCCCGCTGGTGGGCACGCTCGCCTACGCCGAGGACCCCTGCGGGGCGGAGGACGGCTACTCGGGACGCGAGGTCCTCGCCGAGTTCCGCCGCGCCACCGGCCTGCCGACCGCGACCAACATGATCGCCACCGACTGGCGCCAGCTGACCCACGCCCTGGCCCTCCAGTCGGTGTCCATCCCGCTGGCAGACCCGCACTTCTGGACCATGCAGGGCTCCGTGCGCGTGGCCCAGCTCTGCAACGCGATGGGCCTGACCTGGGGCTGCCACTCCAACAACCACTTCGACATCTCCCTGGCCATGATCACGCACTGCGGTGCCGCCGCCCCGGGCGAGTACAACGCCCTGGACACGCACTGGATCTGGCAGGAGGGCCTGGAGCGGCTCACCGTCGACCCGCCGCGCATCGTCGGCGGTGAGATCGCCGTGCCCGACGCCCCCGGGCTGGGCGTCGAACTCGACATGGACCGCCTCCTCGCCGCCCACGAGCTCTACCGCAAGGAGGCGCTGGGGGCGCGGGACGACGCCGAGGCCATGCAGTACCTCGTGCCCGGCTGGACGTTCGACGCCAAGCGGCCCTGCCTGGTGCGGTAGCCCCCGGCCCCCGGCCCCGGCCCCCGTCCGCCGCCCCGTCAGGACGCCTGTGCCGCCGTCGCCATGAGCTCCGCGGTCCACCGGCGCACGGCCTCGGTGACCTCGGGTGTGACGAAGCCGAGGAGCGTGTCATCCACCGTCCCGTCGGGCCCCACGACCAGACCGGTGCGCCCTTCCAGCGCCGGGTCGAGAGCTGCCGCCAGGGGGCCCGTCGCGGCGGCGGCGACGGGCGCCGAGACACCCTTCTGGATCTGCTCCCAGTAGGGCCGCATGGCCGGCGGCAGGATGTCGATGGTCATGAGCGCCGCGTTGCCCGTCGCGGCGGCCCCGGGGTCGGCGGCGATCACCGAGATGCCTCTGGGCGCGAGACGCACGGCGAGCTCCGTCGAGTGCGCGAGATGGGCCAGCTTGGCCCGTCCCGTGGCGGCCAGACCGTAGTGGGGACCCGGCGGTTCCGCGTCCTCGAACACGGCCTGGGCAGCGGTGATGGCGGACGACGTGACGTTCACGATGCGGCTCGGGGCCGCTGCGGCGAGCGCGTCGAGAAGCGCTTCGGTCAGGACGTAGGGCGACAGGTGGTTGAGGGCGATGCTCGCCTCGATGCCCTCCGGACCCTCCCACCGCTCGGTCCACATGCCGCCCACGTTGTTCACCAGCAGGTCCAGCGGGCCTTCGGCGGCGAGCCGCTCCCCCAGCCGCCCGGTCTCGGCGAGGGACGACAACTCCGCCCGGACGAAACGGCCCGCGGGGCGCCCGGCGGCCTCGTCGACACGGGCCACCGCCGCCTCCCCCCGGGCCGGGTCGCGGGCGACGAGGGTGACGTCCCACCCCTGACGCGCCAGCCCGAGGGCCGTCTCCAGACCTATGCCGCCGGTGCCGGCCGTCACCACTGCCTTCGGAGTGTGCTCAGTCATCCCGTGCTCCCGTTCCGATGCCTCGTCCGGGGGCGGTCGCCCTCCGTCCGTGGACCCAGCAGACAGGCCGGGACCCGATCATGGAAGTTCCGATCCGGCATGGCCCGATGCCCCTCCGGCATGCCCTCAGGTGGGAGGATGTCCGCATGGGTGATGTGGAGATCCGGCAGGTCCACTACTTCATCGCCGTGGCGGAGGAGGGCAATTTCACCCGCGCCGCGCAACGGCTGGCGATGACCCAGCCCGCACTCTCCCGGGCGGTCCTGGCCCTGGAGAGGACCATGGGCACCACTCTGCTGCTGCGTACCCCGAAGGGCGTCACGCTCACCGCCGCCGGCCACGCGATGCTCGAAGAGGGCAGGTCCCTGCTGGCACAGGCAGGGAACGTGACGTCGCGGGTACGCCGGGCGGCCGAGCAGCACGCCTCGGTGACGGTGACCGGGCCCGGCTGCGACGCGGCCCTCCTGGACGGCATGATCCGGTCGTACAACGAGGCCGGCCCCGCGCACCCGGCCCGGATGGCCGTCGGCACGATCGACGACCAGCTCGGCCGGCTGCGGTCGGGGCAGGCCGACCTCGCCCTCTGGCGTGCACCCCTGCGCGACCACGGACTGAACAGCGTGGTGCTGCGCCACGAACCCGTCTGCGTGCTGGTGAGCGCCCGGCACCGGCTGGCCGGCAGGGAGACCCTGAAGGTCGACGACCTCGCCGGTGAACCGCTGCTCCGCTGGGTGGGCCCGGGTGCCCAGCTCGACGACCCGGGCCTCTGGCCGGACGGGCTGCCGGGGACGCCGGGCCCCCAGGTGAGCGACGGCCTGCAGATGCTGGCGGTCGTCCGGCTCGGGCAGGCGGTCGCGCTCGCCGCCCAGCCGTCGGACGGCGCCGGTGCGCCCGAGGGGACCGTCAGCCTCCGCCTGGAGGACGGGCCCGCGGTGCCCCTGCGGCTGGTCTGGCCGAAGGAGCGGACGACGCCGGGCATCCGGCGCTTCGTCGGACACGCCGTCACATCGTTCCGGGTGCCGGTCCGGGGCGCCGCGGCTCAGCCCGCCCGGTCCGCGGAGGCTGACCCGCGGTTCCGGCAGACTGAGCCGTCCGGAGCGAGGCGTTCCCGGCTCAGCGGGGCCGACGGCTCGTCCGTACGCTCCACCGGCCCTCGAAGCGGCTGAGGTGGACCGGGTGGTCGAAGCACTTGCTGACCTGATCGCTGGTCAGCACCTCGTCGGCGGGCCCCGATGCCAGGCACCGCCCGTCACGCAGCAGCATCACATGGGTCGTGCCCGGAGGCAGCTCCTCCAGATGGTGCGTGACCAGGACCGACGCCAGCTCCGGCGAGCTCTGCTGAAGGGTGTCGATCCGCTCGATCAGCTGCTCGCGGCCCGCGACGTCCAGACCCGTCGCCGGTTCGTCCAGGAGCAGCAGCCGCGGCCGCGGCATGAGGGCCCGTGCGATCAGGGCCCGCCCCCGCTCGCCCTGGGACAGCGTCGGCCACCGTGCCTCACGCCGTTCCGCGAGGCCCAGCAGGCCGGTGAGGCTGTCGGCCAGGGCCACCTGATCCGGCGTCGGCCTCCAGCGCGGC
Organism: Streptomyces sp. NPDC102451; assembly: GCF_044765485.1. Classification (NCBI taxonomy): domain Bacteria; kingdom Bacillati; phylum Actinomycetota; class Actinomycetes; order Kitasatosporales; family Streptomycetaceae; genus Streptomyces; species Streptomyces sp. NPDC102451. The sequence continues at coordinate 62,451 of NZ_JBIWKD010000016.1, forward strand.
ACGGGCTCGATGCTGTTCGTCAGGCCCGTCAGGACGACGTCCCGGACCTTCAGCGGTGAGCGCAGCGCATGGCGCGGGTCGACATGGCCGACGTACGTGCGCAGGTGGCGCAGATCGACCCGGCCCAGCTCGTGTCCGAGTACCTCGACCGTGCCGCGGGTGGGGTGCGAGAGCGCTCCGAGGAGGCTGAGCAGCGTGCTCTTCCCGGCGCCGTTCGCACCGAGCAGGGCCCAGTGCTCGCCGGCCCGCACGGTCAGCGACACCTCGCTCAGGATGTGGTTCCCGTCGCGCACCAGGTCCACGTCGTGGACACGGAGTACCGGGGGTGTTTCTGTCATCGGGTCTGTGCTCCTGCACGGTTGACGGCGGCCATGACGGCGTGGACGGAGGCGGCCAGGACCGAGGTGTCCCAGCCGGCACCCCAGCGGGTGACCCCATCCGCACGGCACTCGGCGTAGGCGACGGCGGGGCTGCCGGTCCCGGTGGTGGTGGAGTGTTCGGCGTGGCCCAGGACATCGACCGTGACCCCGGCAGAACGCAGGGCGTCCGCCAGCGCGGACAGCGGGCCGTTCCCGGTGCCCCGGCGGGAGCGGACCTGCCCGCCGGCGCGCAGCTCACAGGTGAACTCGTGCTCACCGGGCGCGGTCTCCGAGGTGGACCAGGACTCCAGCGTGAGCGTGCCGTGATGGGCGGGGGTGATGTACGTGGCCCGGAAGAGGTCCCACAGCTCCTCGTGCGAGAGCTCCCGCCCGGTGCTGTCCGTGACGTGCTGCACGGTGCGAGAGAAGTCCGGGCGCATCGCCTGCGGCAGGTCCAGCCCGTGGTGGGTGCGGAGCAGATGGGCGATGCCGCCCTTCCCCGACTGGGAGTTGATGCGGATGACCTCTTCGTACGTACGGCCGATGTCACCCGGGTCGATGGGCAGGTACGGCACCTCCCAGGGGGCCTCCTCGGCGCTCGTCCCGGACTCGGCGGCCCGCTTCGCGTGGTGGGCCATGCCCTTGGCGATGGCGTCCTGGTGGGTGCCGGAGAACGCGGTGTGTACGAGCTCGCCGCCGTACGGGTGCCGGGGGTGGACCGGCAGCCGGTTGCAGTGCTCCACCACGTCGCGGACCGCGTCGATGTCCGAGAAGTCGATCATCGGGTCGACGCCCTGCGCGTACAGGTTGAGGGCCAGCGTCACCAGGTCGACGTTGCCCGTGCGCTCGCCGTTGCCGAACAGGCAGCCCTCCACCCGCTGGGCGCCCGCCATCACGGCGAGTTCGGCGCAGGCCACGCCCGTGCCCCGGTCGTTGTGCGGGTGCACGGAGAGGATCACGGAGTCGCGGCGCGCCAGATGGCGGTGCATGTACTCGATCTGGTCGGCGTACACGGTGGGGGTCGCGATCTCCACCGTGGCCGGCAGGTTGTGGATCACCGGCCGGTCCGGGCTCGCCTCCCACAGCTCGGTGAGGCCGTCGCAGATCTCCAGGACGAAGTCCGGCTCGGTGAGGTTGAAGACCTCGGGGGAGAACTCGAACCGGATGTCCGCACCCGGCCGTTCCCCGGCACGCCGCATCAGATGCCTGGCGGCCTCCCTGATCAGCGCGTGGACCTCGGCGCGGGACCGTCCCAGGACGACGTCCCGCCACACGGGCGCGGTGGCCGTGTAGAGGTGGACCAGGGTGCGGGGGAGCCCCTCGACGGAGTCGACGGTCCGGTCGATCAGGTCCTTGCGGGCCGGTGTGAACACGGAGACCGTCACGTCGTCGGGCACCGCGCCGCTCTCCGCGAGGTGGCGTACGAAGTCGAAGTCCGTCCGGCTGGCGGACGGGTAGCCGACCTCGATCTCCTTGTAGCCCATGGCGACCAGCAGGTCGAAGAAGCGGCGCTTGCGCTCGGTGTCCATGGGCTCGGCCAGCGCCTGGTTGCCGTCCCGCAGGTCGACGGGGACCCACAGCGGGGCCCGTTCCAGCCGGCGCGCGGGCCAGGTGCGGTCCGCCAGGGGCAGCGCCACCCGGTCGTGGGCGGGGCGGTAGCGGTGGTGGGGCATGGAGCCCGGGCGCTGGGGGTTCCAGGCCGGTGCGTCCGCCGGGAGGGCGCCGGAGGGGGTGCGGAGGGTGGGGAACGCGGTGGCCCCGGAGGGAACCGGTGGGGCGGAGGAGTCGGTCATCGCGGGAGAACTGCTTTCTTCGGCCGTGGAATGACCGGCACAGCCCGACCCCCGCTGCGGGGGGCCGGTCAGTCGTGTCAGGCCCCGCAGCGGCGGACGAGGAGAAGGAGCTCGTACAGCGGCATGCCGGGTACAGTAGCCCCGAACCAACTCCTCAGACAACCTGAGGGGTGAATCGCGAAGTGACTCGGGAAGTGACTTGTATGCCGCTGGGACCCCTGAGACCCTCGCCCCTGGTCGAGCAGGCCACCGAGCAGCTGCGCGAGCAGATCACCGGAGGATCCTGGCCCGTGGGGACGAAGCTCCCCGGCGAGACGACGCTGGCCGCGTCCCTCGGCGTCGGGCGCTCCACGGTCCGCGAGGCGCTGCGGGCACTCGCCGGGGCGGGGCTGGTGCAGGCGAGGCAGGGGGCGGGCGTCTTCGTCATCGCGGCCGAGCCCGAGGAGGACTGGGCGACGCGGCTGCGCCGCGCGGCCGTCACCGACGTCTACGAGGTCCGCATCAGCATCGAGGTCGAGGCCGCGCGACTGGCCGCGCGGCGCCGGACGGACGACGACCTCGCCGCCCTCACCGCGGCGCTGGCCGGACGCCGCGCCGCCGCTGACGCGGGCGACGCCACGTTCGTCGACGCGGACATCGCCCTGCACACCGCCGTGGTCGCGGCCGCACACAACCCCGTGCTCTCGGCCCTGTTCACCGAGTTCGTCCCCACGCTGCGCACGGGACTGATCGACATGCTCGAACTGCTCGACCTGCGCTCCGGGGACCCGAACCACGGCGACGAAGGCCACGCGTCCCTGGTGGAAGCCGTCGCGCGGGGGGACGGGGACGCGGCCGCCCGCACGCTCCGCGTGGAACTGGAACAGACACTCGCCCGGCTCACTTCGCTGTAGCCGCCCAGGTGCTCCGCCGCCGTGCGGTCGCGGAGCTGTCGTACGCCGGCCTGCGCGAGGTCGCCGAGGGGACCGGCGCGAGGGCCCCGAACCGGGCCGGGCCGCGTCAGTGCCCGTGGCCCCCGTCCTCGTGTCCGTCCGACGGTGATGTCGTGCCGGGCGCGTCCGCAGCCGCCCCGGACGGGACGGTGAAGGCCGCCGTGCGGACGGTGCCGTTGTGCTTGAAGTCCAGGAACAGCCGGTAGGAGGCGGGGCTGGGCGCCGTCGCGGTGAACGAGACGCCCGGCCCGGGCTCCGTGGAGCCGTCGCCCGGTGCCCCGTCGGGGTGTACGTGCAGATAGGCGAGGTCGCCGGCGCGCAGGGCCACGAGGTGTCCGTACGCGCCCAGATAGGGCTGCAGGTCGGTGACGGGCCGGCCGTCCTTCCGCACGGTGAACATGAGGCGCTCCGGCACGTCGGGACGCAGCGTGCCGTTCAGGGTGACCGTGTACCCGTCGACCTCGGCCGTCCGGGCCGGCTTCGGGAGCTCCGCGGCCTTGTACGGCCCCGACACGGCCAGATCGGCGCCCAGGGTCAGGTCCGGCGCGTTCCTGCCGGCGGGCGTGAAATCGGCGAAGACCCGGTAGTCACCCGCCGCGGGCAGCTCGACGGGGACGCTCCACGTGCCGTCGGCCGCCCGGACGGGATGCAGATGGCGGTAGGTGGCCAGGTCGTGTGAGGCGAGGATCAGATGCAGCTCCTTGTCGTGCTCGCGCTGGAAGGCGGTGACCGGCCGGCCCGCCCGGTCGAGGACGGCGAAGCGCAGTTCGCTCCGCTGCTCCGCCTTCACGCGCGGGGTCCTGAGGTCGAGGGTGTAGCCGTCCTCGGAGATCTGGAGCCCCCCGGCCGGAGATGCGGTGCGGCCGTCCTCGGCGTGCGGCGCGGAACTCTCCGTGTGCCCCGAGCGCTCCGTGCTCCCGGTCCCGGGGTCGGCGATGGCTCCGATGCCGTAGGCGGCGCCGAAGGACGCCGCGAGTGCGGCGGTGAACGCGGTGATCTTCGCGGCGGGGTTCATGACTGCTCCTGTTGATTCCTGCGGGGAGGCTCGCGACGGTCCGACACCTTCCAACGTATACCCTGCGGGGGTATATGCAAGGGAGAGGGTGGAGGCTTGAAATGTATACGGGTGGGGGGTATACCTGGATCAAGAGATAGATACCCGTGAGGGGTATACTGGGTCCCGTTCGGACGAGGAGCAGGCAATGACGCCAACCACCCCCGGCGCCGCCCGGGTCGAGCTCGCCATCGGCGGCATGACCTGCGCGTCGTGCGCGGCGCGGATCGAGAAGAAGCTCAACCGCATGGAGGGGGTCGAGGCCACCGTCAACTACGCCACGGAGAAGGCCAGGGTCGCTTTCGCTGAGGACATCTCGGTCGACGACCTGATCGCCACGGTCGAGGCCACTGGCTACACGGCCCGGCCGCCCGCCCCGCCCCTGCCGGAGCCCGCCGGGACCGGGACGCCCGACGGCGGCCGGAGCGAGGGTGAGGACGAGCGTGCCGACGGCGAGCTGCGGTCCCTGCGCCAGCGCCTCGTCACCGCGGCCCTGCTCGCCGCGCCGGTCGTCGCGATGGCGATGATCCCGGCCCTCCAGTTCGAGTACTGGCAGTGGCTCTCCCTCACGCTGGCCGCCCCGGTCGTCACGTACGCGGCCTGGCCGTTCCACCGTGCCGCCTGGACCAACGCCCGGCACGGCGCGGCCACGATGGACACCCTGATCTCGGTCGGCACGTCCGCCGCGTTCCTCTGGTCGCTGTGGGCGCTCTTCTTCGGGACGGCGGGGATGCCGGGCATGACGCATCCCTTCGAGTTCACGATCAGCCGGGGCGACGGGGCGGGGAACATCTACCTGGAGGCCGCCGCCGGAGTCACGGCCTTCATCCTGGCCGGCCGGTACTTCGAGGTCCGTTCCAAGCGCAAGGCCGGCGCGGCCCTCAAGGCGCTCATGGAGCTGGGCGCCAAGGAGGTCACCGTGGTGCGCGAGGGCCGTGAGGTCACCCTGCCCACGTCAGGTCTGCGCGTGGGGGACCGCTTCCTGGTCCGCCCCGGCGAGAAGATCGCCACGGACGGGACCGTGATCGAGGGCTCCTCCGCCGTCGACGTCTCGATGCTCACCGGCGAGTCCGTGCCCGTCGAGGTCTCCGCCGGGGACTCCGTCACCGGGGCGACCCTCAACGCCGGCGGCCGCCTGGTCGTCGAGGCCACCAGGGTCGGCGCCGACACCCAGCTGGCCCGGATGGCCGCGCTCGTGGAAGAGGCCCAGAGCGGCAAGGCCGCCGTCCAGCGCCTGGCCGACAGGATCTCCGCGGTGTTCGTCCCGGTCGTCATCGGCCTGGCGCTCGCCACACTCGGCTTCTGGCTCGGTTCGGGCGCCGGACTCACCGCGGCCTTCACCGCCGCCGTCGCCGTACTGATCATCGCCTGCCCCTGCGCGCTGGGGCTGGCCACGCCCACCGCCCTGCTGGTCGGCACCGGACGCGGGGCCCAGCTCGGCATCCTGATCAAGGGTCCTGAGGTCCTGGAGAACACCCGCAGGGCCGACACGATCCTCCTCGACAAGACGGGCACCGTCACCACGGGCCGGATGACCCTGCTGAAGGTCCACGCCTCCGGGACCACGGATGAGGCCGAAGTGCTGAGGCTGGCAGGCGCGTTGGAGCACTCCTCCGAACACCCGATCGCCCGGGCCGTGGCCGAGGGGGCCGCCGCGAAGGTGGGCGCGCTGCCCGCGCCCGAGGACTTCGCCAACGTCCCCGGGCTCGGTGTCCAGGGCATCGTCGAGGGCCACGCGGTGCTCGTCGGCCGCGAGAAGCTGCTGGCCGAGTGGGCCATCGGGCTCCCCGACGAGCTCAGGGAGGCGAAGGACCTGGCCGAGAGGAGCGGGCGCACCGTGATCGCGGTCGCCTGGGACGGCGAGGCACGCGCGGTCCTGGAGGTCGCCGACGCGGTCAAGGAGACCAGCGCCGAAGCGGTCCGGCGGCTGCGTGCCCTCGGACTGACGCCCGTCCTGCTGACCGGCGACAACAAGGCGGTCGCCGAGTCCGTCGCGGCCGAGGTCGGCATCGACCAGGTCATCGCCGAGGTCATGCCGCAGGACAAGGCCGAGGTCGTCAGGAAGCTCCAGGCGGAGGGGCGCACCGTCGCCATGGTCGGCGACGGGGTCAACGACGCCGCGGCGCTCGCCCAGGCCGACCTGGGACTGTCCATGGGGACGGGCACGGACGCCGCGATCGAGGCCGGTGACCTGACGCTCGTACGGGGGGACCTGAGGGTGGCCGCCGACGCGATCCGCCTCTCCCGCAGGACGCTGGGCACGATCCGCTCGAACCTCTTCTGGGCCTTCGCCTACAACGTGGCGGCCCTCCCGCTCGCCGCGGCAGGCCTGCTCAACCCCATGATCGCGGGAGCGGCGATGGCCTTCTCGTCGGTCTTCGTCGTCGGCAACAGCCTCCGTCTGCGCGGTTTCCGGGCCGTCGAGTGAGCCTGCGCGCCTGCCGGGGAGCCCGGGTTCCCCGGCAGGGCGAGGGCTCCGGTGAGCGGGTAGGTTCGGTGGCGTGGCCACTCTGCTGATCGTGCATCACACGCCCTCGCCCAACTGCCAGGCGCTGTTCGAAGCGGTGCTCTCCGGCGCGACGACGGAGGACATCGAAGGCGTACGGGTCGTGCGGCGGGCAGCCCTCTCCGCCACGGCGTCCGACGTACTGGCGGCCGACGGCTATCTGCTCGGCACACCGGCGAACCTCGGATACATGTCCGGCGCCCTGAAGCACTTCTTCGACCAGGTCTACTACCCGTGCCTGGACGGGACGAAGGGCCGGCCCTTCGGCTACTACGTGCACGGCGGCAACGACGTCACCGGCGCCGTACGGGGCATCGAGACGATCACGACGGGCCTCGGATGGCGCCGTGCGGCCGACGCCGTGACCGTCACCGGTGAGCCGGGCAAGGCGGATACCGAGGCGTGCTGGGAGCTGGGGGCGACCCTCGCCGCCGGACTGATGGAGTGACGACCCGCCAGGCAGCCGGAACGAGGCGCGCCCGGCAGCCCCGGCACCGCCCGCACGGCAGCCCCGGCACGGCGCGCCCGGATGCCCGGCGGTGGGTGCCGCGTCAGGCGCGGTCGATGTGCACGCTGGTCGACTTCACGCGGGCCGTGGCCTGCATGCCGACCTCCAGCCCCAGCTCCTCCACGGCTTCCCGGGTCAGGAGCGAGACGAGGCGGTGCGGGCCGGCCTGGATGTCGACCTGGGCCGCTACGTCACCGAGCTTCACCGCGGTGACGATGCCCGGGAAGGCGTTGCGCGCCGAGGTGTAGGAGACCTCCTCGTCGCCGGGCCCGCTCTGGCCCACCTCGATCGAGAACGCCGCCAGATCGCGGCCGTCGATGAGGCGGCGTCCGCCCTCGTCGCGATGGGTCGCGACCCGGCCGGCGTCCGCCCAGCGCCGGGCGGTGTCAGGGCTGACTCCGAGGAGGCGCGCGGCCTGCCCGATGGTGTAGGTCTGCATGCGTCCCATGCTAGAGGCTGCTCTTGCATATGCAAGGTTTACTCGCAGAATTCCTCGCATGTGCGAACCCCTGGAGGGGTGGCGGCGTTCCACTCCGGGATGAGGCCGATCCCCGGCCGGACGCGGAACGCACGGCGGCCGCCCTGGTCGCCGCCGTGCGGGGCGGCGACCGTCCTGATGTCCTCCTGGTCCGCTCAGCGCGGCCTCCAGGTGAGCTTGCCGCCTCCCACCCATCGGATGACGGCCGGGTCGTCGAGGTCGTGGACCCGAATGCCGGCCGCCGCGGCGGCGATCAGGACGTCCGTCATGTCGGTCGCGCCTCCGATCACCGCTCCGTCGATCTCCACGATGCGGAAGGGCGGGTCCCCGGGCTGAACGGGCAGGACGGTGATCCGGGGGGCCGAGGCGTGAGGGCTTTCAGTCATGGGCGGATCGGTTCCACGCGGATGCCCTCGGTATGCCAGGCGGCATGATCTGTGAGTCGTATGCCCGGTTTGCGGTGCTTTTATTAAATTAATCCCGTAATCCATAAAAGGCCATTTCATGTGACCTGGGGCCTTCGCTCGGGAGCAAATCGCCCGAATCGGACTCCGTGACCAGCGTCACCTTATGCGCCCCAGACGCGGGGGTGCGGCAGTCGGTTCCCTTCTGTGCCAAGAGGAGTGGCGGGCGCGATGTGGGGTGGATTACATGAATTCCAAAGAATTGATCTTGCGAATGAATTGTGATCAACGAACCAGGCTTGTTCCTTTCCCTATTTCTCGCCTACGGTCACCATCACTCCGGGCGGAACGCCGAATCCTGCCGCCGTCCGGTGACCTCACCGACCAGTTCTCGTACGGCAGGAGCGGGGGACCCAAGTAAGCGCCGATCCGGTTTCCGGAGCGGCTCGGGGTGAAGTCGCATTCGCATGCGGCCGGGCATCTCCAGCCCGAACCCGACAGCTCACTTCGCAGGCGACGGAGAGGAATTCAGCATGCCCGAGAATGGTAAGCACCGTCGTTTCAGGACCAGTTCGCTGACCCGCGGCATCATCGCCGTGAGCACGGGCGGAGCCGCCCTGGCCCTCCCCGTGATCGGCGCCACCAGTGCCTTCGCCGCCCCGGCCCAGCCGGTCGCCGTCGAAAAGGCCGCAACGTCGACTGCCGTGCCCGGCAAGGGAATTGCCGCGCAGAAGTCGAAGTCCGCCACGTATTCCGTGGTCGTGGGTGACACCCTCGCGAAGATCGCGCGGGAGCATTCCGTGAGCGGTGGCTGGAAGGCGCTGTACGAGGGCAACGAGAAGGTCGTCGGTGGAAACCCCGACCTGATTCACCCCGGTCTCAAGCTGACCCTTGGCGGCAAGGCCGAGAACAAGTCCGCGGACAAGGCCGAATCCAAGGCCTCCTCCGACCGTGCCGAGCAGAGCGCCGACCGCGCCGACCGCTCGGAGCGCACGAGCACCACCGTCGCCGCTGAGGGTGCGCCCGCCGCCGAAGCCGCTCCCGCGGCCGAGCCGGTCTCGTACACGAACGACCTCGACGGCTGGATCAAGGAGTCGCTCGCCGTCATGGCCGAGCACGGCATCCCCGGCAGCTACGAGGGCATCCACCGCAACATCATCCGCGAGTCCGCGGGTGACCCGCAGGCCATCAACAACTGGGACATCAACGCGATCAACGGCGTCCCGTCGAAGGGCCTCCTGCAGGTCATCGACCCGACCTTCCAGGCCTACCACGTGCCCGGTACGTCGATGGACAGCTACGACCCGGTCGCCAACATCACGGCCGCGTGCAACTACGCCGCGGACAAGTACGGCTCCATCGACAATGTCTTCGGCGCCTACTGAGTCCTGCCGAGGCGGGACCACTGACACACGGGTGTGTGTGACAGAGGGACAGAAGTGACGGGTGGTGCGGGTTCGGCGGAACCCGCACCACCCGTCGTCCGTTTTCCGGAGCCACCCGTGTCCTGGGTCCCCATGTCCGGAGCCACCCGTGTCCGGAGGCCCCGGACCGCGCTGTCACGGCCGCCGACAGGCGGGGCGGAGACCGGTTGACTGGTCTCGTACAGGTTCGTCGTCCATACTGCCCGCCGTGGAGCAGCGCATAGATTCGAACACCAAGCCCGAGTTCGCCGCGGGGACAGACCCGGCGTACATCCCCGGCCTGACGGCCCCTGCCCCCGCGCGGACGGAGGCGGAGGAGGCGGCGCCCCAGGGGTCCCTGGAGCCACAGGAGCCCGAGGTGGCCGATGCGGTCCCGGAGGCCGACGTCACGGACGCGCCCGCCGAGGAGGCGGCCGAGGGGCCCGTGGACGGTTCCACGGCGGCCGGGGGCGACGACACGGCCCCGGACGACGGAGCGGCCCCCGGAGCCGTGGGCGGGAGCGCCGACGCCGAGGACGGCCCCGTCTTCGAGGTCAGCGACCGGCGCGGGTCCATCAGGGTGGACGCCGAGGGCGTCCGCTTCACGCTCGACGACCAGGAGGCCGAGTTCGACTGGTCCGAGATCGGCGCGGTCGAGGTCAGGACCGGCCGCTTCGGCCGCCGGTTCACCGTGACCGTCCACCTGTCGAGCCGCCGGTGGTTCAACGCCGAGGTCGAGGCAGGGGCCCGCAGCGACCTCAAGACGTGGACCGCGGAGCTCGACGAGGCGCTGGACGCCCACTTCGAAGAGGCCTGACCTCACGGTCGCCGCCGCGCACCGGGCCGTCCGCCGGCCCGGTGCGCGGCATGCCGTGACGGCGTCAGGCCCCGGCGGCCGTACCGAGCACCACCGACCGCGTCAGATGGCGCGGCTGGTCGGGATCGAGGCCACGGGCCGCCGCGCGGGCGATCGCCAGCCGCTGGACCCGCACCAGGTCGGCCAGCGGGTCCAGTCCGCTCTCCACCCAGCGCGCCCCGGTCGCCTGCACCTGCTCCCGCAGCCCTTCCGGAGCGGTGCCGAACATCCAGGTCGCCGTTCCGGCCGTGGCGATGCTGATGGGGCCGTGGCGGTACTCCATCGCCGGATAGGACTCCGTCCAGGACAGGGACGCCTCCTTCATCTTCAGCGCCGCCTCGTTGGCGAGCCCGACCGTCCAGCCGCGCCCCAGGAAGCTGAACTGGGTGCAGTCCAGGAGCCCCTCCGGCAGCGGCTCCGCCAGTGCGGTCTCCGCGTCCCGGACGACGTCCTCGGTGTGCAGCCCGAGATGGGCGCGGAACAGGGTCAGCGCGGTGGTCGCGAACCTCGTCTGGACCACTGACCGTTCGTCGGCGAAGTCGAGGACGACCACGTCGTCGGCCGCGGCCATCACCGGGGTCCGCGGGTCTGCGGTCACGGCGACGGTCCGGGTGGAGCCCCGCAGCCCGGACAGCAGGCCGAGCACCTCCGTCGTCGTGCCCGACCGCGTCAGCGCGACGACCCGGTCGTACGCGCGCCCGACGGGGAACTCCGAGGCGGCGTACGCGTCCGACTCGCCCTGGCCGGAGTCCTCGCGGAGCGAGGCGTACGCCTGTGCCATGTAGTACGACGTTCCGCAGCCGACGACGGCGATGCGCTCACCGGCGGCGGGCAGGGCCGTCCTCCGGTCGGCAGCCACTTCCTCGGCGCGGCGCCAGCACTCCGGCTGGCCGGCTGTCTCGGTCTCGACATGCGACATGTCCGCACTCCGCTTCCGCTGCTGCTCGCATCTGGTGGGGCGGGGCTGGATGGAACCGACGCCCGCGTGTTCAATTCTGCATGTTAGCCGGGTCAATCGAGCAAGAACAAGCAAAGTGTTTACGTGCCCGTCATCCATGCGGCGTCGGTTTTCAGCCATGCTCGGTGGGTAGCCGACCCGATCCGGTTCTGCCGCGGCTGGGTGGGTATCCGTCGCGCGGCGCGGACCCGGCGGACGACATCCCGTACATCAGGCGGAAAATCGCTCATGCGGCCGATCCGCGGCAACCCCGGACGGTCACCGGCCGACGGCGGGCGGCCAGGTCAAGGGGTGATTTCAAGCCATCAGGACTGCATGTTGGCCGAGTTCGAACGCGCGGCCGGATCGTGGTCGGCATAATCAGCCCATGTCGATCACGGGTGGGGACGTCGTTGACCTCGGCAGCGGGCTGTACGCCTGGCTGCCGCCGAAGCGGGGCTGGGGGCTGGCCAACTGCGGTCTCCTCGTGTCGCCGCGCGGTGCGTTGTGGATCGACACCCCGTACGACACGGTTCTGGCCGGTCAGTTCCTGGTGGAGAGCCAGAAGCGGCTGCCCGACGGGGTGAGCGTCGACCGTGTGATCGTCACCCATGCCAACGGGGACCACTTCTGGGGTGCCGGGGTGCTGCCGGACGCGGAGATCATCGCGACCCGCGAGGCCCGGGAGCACATCCACTACGACCCCACCCCGCAGCAGCAGCACGCCCTGGTGGCCGGAAGTGATCCCTCCACACCCCTCGGCGCGTACCTCGGCCGTCACTTCGGAGTCTTCGACTGGTCGGGCACCGAAGCGGTTCGGCCGACGACCTACTTCACCGGAGAGCTCGAACTGACCCTGGGGGAGTACACCGTCCAGGTGTCCTCCCTGCCGCCCGCGCACACGGCGGGTGACCTGATCGTCCATCTGCCCGCGCAGCGCACGGTGTTCAGCGGAGACGTCATCTTCTCCTCCACCCCGCAGCAGCCCGGTGACCACCCGGTGCACTGGGCGGGACCCCTGGACAACGTGATCGACGCCTGTGAACGAGTCCTGGCCACCGGCGCCGAGGTGATCGTGCCGGGGCACGGCCCGGTGCTCGACCCCGCCGGAGTGCGGGAGCACATGGCCTATCTCGCGTACGTACGCGACCGGGCTCACGCCCTCCACGCGGCGGGCGTGCCCGCGGTCGAGGCGGCCCGCCGGGTCATCGCGGAGGGCCGCTACCCGGCGCTCGGTCTGCCCGAGCGGCTCGTGGTGACCATCGGGAGCGAGTACCGCCACCTGGACGGATCCGAGCTCCCCGGCGTCCTCCAGGTGATGGCCGACGTGGCCGCCGTCGCTCACGGGACCGACGCGGGCTCCGCCGGGGAGCCGGCGTGACGGCCCGCCGGCACGCCGCCCGGACACCCCGCCGACGCGCGGGCTGTCGACCGTCCCCGACAACAGAGACGCGGTGACGCCGTGGTGGCATGGATCGTGGCACTGATCGCCGTGACGGTGGCGATATGGTCGGCCACTCGCACGTATCAGGCCAGACGCGAAGCCTACGGCGCCTCGGCGCGCGTAGAACTGACCGAACGTCAGGCCAAGGCGGCCGAGGCCCGCACCCTCGCCCTCACCGAGGAGATCCGTCAGCTGGCCCGGAAGCGGATACCCGCCGCGGCCACCGCGCTCTCCCACCGGACCGCTGCCGTCCCCGGGCTCCGGGAGGCCGCCGGTATCGAGGGCGATGCCGCGCGGCTGCTGACCGAGGCCGTACAGGCCGCGCGCACGGCGGTCCTGGAGGAGCGTGTACGCGTCGACGCGGCTGCGCGGTCGGCCATGCGCGGTACCTCCGCCAAGATCCAGTCGCTGCTCAACCAGTCCCAGCACCTGCTCCACGAGCTCCAGCACGAGTACGACGACCCGCGGATCCTGCAGCTCGACTTCCGTAACGAACTGGCGCTCCGCCGCACCCAGGCCACGGCCGTCCTCTGCGACGCCTGGCCCGGACTCGCCCGGCAGAACTCCTCGCTCGTCGAGGTCGTGCTCGGGGCCCAGTCACGGGTCCCCGGGTACGAGCGGATCAAGGTCGCCAACCATCTGCGCCAGGAGCGGCTCGCGCTGGTCGCCCGCGCCGCCGAACCCCTCGCGATCGCGCTCGCCGAGCTGCTGGCCAATGCGACGGCGTACTCGCACCCGGACACCGAGGTGCCGGTGACGGTCCAGCAGACCCCGGGGCGCGGCGCCCTGATCCTCGTCGACGACGCCGGGATCGGCATGGACGAAGACGCGCTGGAACGGGCCCGCGCCCTGCTGTCGGGCCCCTCCGAGGTGCTGCTCACCGAGCTGGGGGACCCGCCGCAGACCGGGTTCGCCGTGGTGGGGCGGCTCATCGCGCGGTACGGCTTCAGCTGCCACATCGAGTCGTCGCCGTACGGGGGGATGCGCGCGATGCTGCGTATTCCGGCCCATCTGCTGACCGTGATCGACGACGACCGCACCCTGTCGGTGCTCGCCCCGAAGCCGGTGCGGGCGCGGCCGGCCGGGGCGGCTGCCGAAGGCCCCGAGGTCCTCGCCACGGAGCCCGCCGCACCCGGGCCGGTGCCCGCCGAGCCGGCGGAGTCCGCCGAGCCCCCGGAGCCCGTCGCGTCCGTACCCGCCGAGTCCGTCGTGTCCGCGCCCGCGGAACCCGCCGAGGAAGCGGCGCCTCCCGCAGGGCTGCCCACCCGGCGGCGCAGATCCCGCCGGACGGCCTCCCCGGAGGCGTCGGCGGCCCGGCAGCAGGCGGCCGAGGAGCCCGCGCCCCGTACGCCGGAGCAGGCCGGTGCCGCCTGGGCCGCGCTCCAGGAGGGCACCCTCAGCGGCCGGAAGGCGCCCGCGACCCCGCCGGCGCCCCCGGCATCCCCATCGGACGACCAAGGAGACGACGAGACGTGAGCACCACCCCCACCGCCGGTGATCTCGCCTGGGTGCTGACCCCCCTGCTGGAGCTGCCCGGCGTACAGCACGCCGTGGTCGCCACCGGCGACGGACTCGTCGAGGGCGCCTCGCCCGGCCTGGACCGTGCGTCCGCCGAGCGCGTCGCCGCGATGACGGCCACCCTGCACGCCGCTGCCCGCGCCTTCACCACCGCGTTCACCGAGGCCGAGTCGCCGCGCCTCGCCCAGACGGTCGTGGAGTCCGACCTGGGTTTCGCCGTCGTCGTACCGGCGGGCAAGAACACCACTCTGGCCCTGTTCGCGGCCCCGGACGCGCATCTGGGGAACATCGCCTACCAGATGCAGGTGCAGGTCACCGCGCTCACCAGGGCCATGCACGCCCCCACCCGCCAACCGGACGCTGCCACCCGGCCATGACCCCCGGACCGGGCCGCCGCCTGATTCCCGCCTACCTGGTCACCGGTGGCCGCTCCGCACCCACCGGTCCCGCACTCGACCGGCTCGCCGTGCTCCTCCGTACGGACTCGGCCGTGCCGCCGGAAACCGGTTCGGAGCAGCGCAGGCTGTGTGAGCTCCTGGATCCGGGAGCCCTCACCGTCGTCGAGTGCGCCGCCCATCTGGAACTGCCGGTCAGCGCCACGGTCTTCCTGGCCACGGACCTCGTGGCCGCAGGACATCTGCACGCTCGACCACCGATCCCCAGCGCCGGTGAGATCGACCGGTCGCTCGTCGAGAGGCTGCTCGTTGGACTCCGTTCCCTCCACTGACCGGGGCGGCATCGGCTATCTGCCGAGCGCCGCCGAGACCCTGATGAAACTCGTCGTCACGGGTCCCTTCGGCGTGGGCAAGACGACCCTGATCCGCACGCTGTCGGAGATCCCGACCCTGCACACGGAAGAGGCGATGACGCAGTCCAGTACGGGACTCGACGACACCGCCGGGCTTCCGGAGAAGACCACGACCACCGTCGCCGTCGACTTCGGCCGGCTGACCGTCCAGGACGACCTGGTGCTCTACATGTTCGGCACACCGGGCCAGGAGCGCTTCCTCCCGCTGTGGGAGGACATCGCACGCGGCGCGCTCGGCGCCCTGGTCATCGTCGACACCCGCCGGCTTGAGGACTCCTTCGCCGTCATGGACATGGTGGAGGAGCAGGGGCTGCCGTACGCCGTCGCCGTGAACCGCTTCCCCGACGCCCCCGCCCACGCGGACGAGGTCCTGCGCAAGCACCTCGACCTCGACCCCCGCACCCCGCTGGTGCAGTGCGACGCCCGCGAGCGCCGGGGCAGCATCGACGCCCTGATCGCCCTCGCCGAGCACGCGCTGACCCGCCTGCCCGCGCCCCAGGAATCCTCATGACCCCTCCCGTGACCGGCACTTCGCCCGGCTCCGCCCCCTCGCTCCTCGGACCCCTCGCGCTGTACGGGGCCGGCTTCGCCGCCGATCCGCACGGCCACTACCGCAGGCTGCGCGCCCAGGGGCCGCTGGCCAGGGTGCGCATCGCGCCGGACGTCGACGCGCTGCTGGTCACCGACTACCACGCGGCCGTCGACCTGCTGCGGGACACCGAGACCTTCACCAAGGACCCGCGAGCCTGGCAGGCGGGCATGCCGGCCGACTCGCCGCTCCTGCCCGTGCTCGGCTACCGCCCCACCGCGCTCTTCACCGACGGGACCGTCCACGCCCGCTACCGCGACGCCATCAACGACACCCTCGCGCTGATCGAACCCCACCTGCTGCGCGCCGAGGTCGCCCGGGTCGCGCAGCGGCTCATCGCCGCGTTCTCGGCCACCGGCACAGGTGACCTCATCGCCCAGTACGCCCGCAGGCTCCCCCTGCACGTCTTCACCGCCGCCTTCGGCGTGGACCCCCAGGACACCGAGCGGGTGGTCCGCGGCACCGCCGGAATGATGGACTCCGCGGAGGGCGCGAAAGCGGCGTACGACGATCTCGTGGGTGTCGTCACCGCTCTCGTCTCCGCGCGGCGGCGCCGCCCGGGCCGCGATCTCACCACCTACCTGCTGGAGCATCCGGCCGGTCTCGACGACAACGAGGCCGTGCGCCAGATCACGCTCATCATGAGCGCGGGCCACGACCCCACGACCAATCTCATCGGCAACGCGCTGCTGCGCATGCTCAGTGACACCGGGTACGGCGGCTCCCTGCACGGCGGCGCCATGACCGCGCGGGAGGCGGTCGACGACGTGCTCTGGCGCGACCCGCCGATCGCCAACATGGGCGCGCACTTCCCGCGCCACGACACCGAGTTCCACGGGGTGCCGCTGCGCGCCGGGCAGCTGGTGCTGGTCTCCTTCGCCGCCGCCAACACCCAGTCACCGCCCACCGGTTCGGGCCCCGCGGGGCGCTCCGGCGACGGTGCCCACCTGGCCTGGTCGGCGGGGCCGCACCGCTGCCCCGCCAAGCAGCCCGCCCTGCTGATGGCGATGACCGCGATCGAACAGCTCACCAGTCAGCTCTGCGACCTGGAACTGGCCGTCGAACCCGGCGCGCTCGTCTGGCGGCCGGGGCCCTTCCACCGTGCCCCGGCCCATCTCCCGGTCCGCTTCACACCGCTCGACACGCTCCCCGAACCCGGCGGCACGGGCGCCCCGGACACCGCCGATCACGTTCCGAACCGTGTCGGTGGTACGCCGAACGGGTGAGGGGCGAGAGAATTGCCCGATGAACAGCGAGCGCAGCCGGCGCACAGCCAACCGGCATACGGACGGGGTGGTTCTGTGAGCAGGTACGACAGGTACGACAGGTACGACGCCACCGACGAACAGTGGGAAGGGCTCGCCCAGGTCGTACCCCTGAGGGGCCGTAACGAATGGCCCTCCCGGGTCGACCACAGGACGGTCCCGGACCAGGAGGCGGCCGAGCAGCGGCGCCTGGTCGTCCTGCGGGTCCAGGTCTTCGCGGACGCCCGTGAGGTGGCCGAGTATCTGGTGGCCCAGATCCCGGTCCTGCTGGACCTGACCGGCGCCGAGACCGATGTGGCCAAGCGCATCCTGGACTTCAGCAGCGGTGTGGTCTTCGGACTCGGCAGCGGGATGCACCGGGTGGACCGCAACGTCTTCCTGCTCGCGCCGGTCGGCATGGAGGTCGAGGGGGTCACCGCGGCGGGCGTACCTCAATCGTAGGAAGGTGGTGCGGGCGGAACGGTTCGCCGCTCGGGGGCGTGCGTACGGTCCGTTCATGACTGTGATCTCCACGGGGACGACGGCCCCGGCGCCGTCCGGCGCGGACCGTTCCGCCCGTCCCGCCCGTCCCTTCGTCGGTGAACTCCGGCTCGACTCCTTCGCCTCGCACCGCCGTACCGTCATCCCGCTCGGGCCGTTCACGCTGCTCGCCGGGGGCAGCGGCAGCGGCAAGTCGACCGCCCTGCGCGGGTACGAGGCGCTCGCGCGGCTGGCAGCCGGTGATCCGCTGGAGGACGTCTTCCCCGATCCGGCGGCCTGGGTGCCCGACGGGGCCGGCGCCGACGGGCAGGGGCGGCGCGGATTCAGGCTCGGCTGCACGGTGGAGGGCCCGGCCGGCCCGGTGAGACTGGATCTCGCCGTGCAGGCCGAACCCGCGCTCCGCATCGTCGGCGAGCGGCTGACGGACGGCGACGAGACCCTGCTGAGCACGGCGCTTCGGGATCCCGGGCGCTCCTTCGTCCAGGCCGCCTGGTACACGGCGGGGGCGGTGCCGGTGACGCGTGCCCCCTTCCCCGACGACCGGCTCGGCACGGCACTGCTGCCGTTGCGGGTCGCGGGGACGACGGACGGGCAGCTCAGGGTGCTGGCCGCCGCCGAACAGGTGGTGGTGGCCCTGCGGTCGGCCTTCGTCTGCGATCCCCAGCCGCGGCTGATGCGCGCGCCGGTGCCGGCCGGGGAGGGACGGCTGACCTCCTGCTGCGACAACCTCGCCGATGTGCTGCACCGCACCCACAGCCAGTGCGCGCAGCGGCACGCCCGGCTGGTCGCCTGCGCGGACGCCGGATGCGCGGGGCAGGTGACGGGGCTGACCGCCGCGCTCCTGGAGGACGGGACCGTGCGGGCCCTGGCCGGGCGGGGCCCGGGCCGCAGCACACCCCTCGGCCGTCTCGGCGACGGCGAGCTCAGGTATCTGGCCTTCGCGCTGGTGCTGCTGACGGGCCCCCACGTCCTGGTGGTGGATCCGGCTGCGGAGGTGCCGTCGGCGATGCAGGCCCTCACCGTCCTGGCCGACGGACTCGACCGGGACCTGGACGCGCGGCAGACGGCGGAGCTGCTGGCCCTGGCCGCGTCGATCTGCGCGGACGGGCACATGCGCCTGCTGGGGACGGTCGGTGAGGCGGCCGCCGCAGCCGCCCGGGGGACGGCCGGTGCGACAGTGGTAGACCTGGGGCGGTGACGGAACTTGATGTAGCACAACTGCAGCGGCGGCTGACCGACTTCGCGGAGGCCCGGGCCTGGGAGCCGTACCACACCCCCAAGAACCTCAGCGCCGCGCTGAGCGTGGAGGCCTCCGAACTCCTGGAGATCTTCCAGTGGCTGACGCCGGAGCAGTCGGCGGCAGTGATGGACGACGCCGGTACGGCGTTCCGTGTGACGGACGAGGTCGCGGACGTCCTGGCCTATCTGCTGCAGTTCTGCGCGGTGCTGGGCATCGACCCCCTGGCGGCGCTGGCCGCCAAGATCGACCGCAACGAGGCGCGCTTTCCGGTGCCGGAAGGCGCCGAGGTGACCGAACGTCACTCTTCGGAGTGATCGACTTATCCACAATCGGCTTCCTGTCCACAGATTTCCGATTTCCTCTGGCTTTCGTGTGCCGAGACCCTCACTGTGGGTAATGAAGAGATGAGCGGGTTCTTCTGTACGAGTGGTCTCGGCGACGGGGGAGTGGCATGGAGGCGGAGCGACTGATCGCAGCGGGCCGGAGCGCGCTGGCGGGGAGCCGGGGGGTGCCGGCCGTCATGGCGGAGGCCTGGCAGGCACAGGCACTCGCCCGGGCGGTCGGCGGACAGCTGGCGAGGTACGGACCGGCGGAGTTACGGACGGAGGCGCGCGGGCTCAGCGAGACCTGCGCCCTGGGCAGTGCCGTGCTCGACCACCCGATGGTTCCGGCGGGAGGCGTGCGGGCCTCGCAGCTCACCGAAGTGGATCACGTGCCGAGAACGTTGGCCGCTCTCGCGCTGCTCCTCGGTGAGGCGGGCATCGCGCTGGTGGGGGTGGCCTGCGGCACGGAGGAGGAGGGGCTCTACTGGCAGTGCATCGAGGCGATAGACGCCGTCGACGAGTCCGTGGACCGGGTTCACGGCATGCTGAGACGGCTTGCCGAGCAGGAGCACGAGCAGCAGCTGGAGCGGGAGCGCGACGGCCCTTCCGGGGTGATCCACGGGCCGGCCGGCTTCGTCGCCGGCCAGCCGTGAGCCGGACGGCCGGGCGGCCGGGAAGTGGTGGTCGCGGGGGAAGAAGGAAGAGGGAGGGGGCGCGGCTGGTTCGAAGGTGCAGGATGGAGGCATGGATCTTCGAATCTTCACCGAGCCCCAGCAAGGGGCGAGCTACGACACCCTGCTCACCGCCGCCAAGGCCACCGAGGACCTCGGCTTCGATGCCTTCTACCGGTCGGACCACTATCTGCGCATGGGCTCCGGCGACGGCCTGCCCGGCCCGACCGACGCATGGATCACTCTGGCCGGACTGGCCCGCGAGACCAAGCGGATCCGCCTCGGCACGCTGATGACCGCGGGCACCTTCCGCCTGCCCGGAGTGCTGGCGATCCAGGTCGCCCAGGTCGACCAGATGTCCGGCGGCCGGGTCGAGTTGGGCCTGGGCGCCGGCTGGTTCGAGGAGGAGCACAAGGCGTACGGCATCCCGTTCCCGAAGGAGAAGTTCGGCCGGCTGGAGGAGCAGCTGGCGATCATCACCGGCCTGTGGGAGACCGAGACCGGCAAGACGTTCAGCTACGACGGTACGTACTACCAGCTCACCGACTCGCCGGCGCTGCCGAAGCCTGCCCAGGCGAAGGTGCCGGTCCTGATCGGCGGCCACGGCGCGGTCCGTACCCCGCGGCTGGCCGCGCGGTACGCGGACGAGTTCAACATCCCCTTCGCCTCCCTCGAGGACACCGAGAAGCAGTTCGGCCGGGTCAAGGACGCGGCCGTGGTGGCGGGGCGGGCCCCCGACGACCTGGTGTACTCCAACGCCCTGGTGGTCTGCGTCGGGAAGAACGACGCGGAGGTGGCGCGGCGCGCGGCGGTCATCGGAAGGGACGTCGAGGAGCTCAAGGCGAACGGGCTGGCGGGCTCGCCCGACGAGGTGGTCGAGAAGATCGGCCGGTTCGCCGCCATCGGCTCCTCGCGGATCTACCTCCAGGTTCTGGACCTGCACGACCTGGACCATCTGGAACTGATCTCGTCGCAGGTCCAGTCGCAGCTGGGCTGACAGCCGCCAGCCGCCAGCCGCCAGCCGCCAGCTGACAGCCGACAGCTGACGGGAGGGTCCCGGCCCGCCGAGGGACGGGACCCGCACGACCGCCGGACCGACAGGACCGGCCGACAGCGAGGAGCAGTTGTGGACTCCGCCCGGACACCGGACACCCTGCCCGGCCGGACGCTCGGCGACGCGCTCGCCGAGGGGACGGTCCTGCTGGACGGCGGGCTCTCCAACCAGCTGGAGGCGCAGGGCTGCGATCTGTCCGACGCCCTGTGGTCGGCCCGGCTGCTGAGCGACGCGCCCCAGCAGATCGAGGCCGCCCACACGGCCTATGCGCGGGCGGGCGCGCAGGTGCTCATCACCGCCAGCTACCAGGCGACCTTCGAAGGGTTCGCGCGGCGAGGGATCGGCCGGGCCGGGGCGGCGGAGCTGATGGCCGGCAGTGTGGAGTCGGCGCGCCGGGCCGGCGTGGTGACGGGCCGTGAGCACTGGGTCGCCGCCTCCGTCGGACCGTACGGGGCGATGCTCGCGGACGGCAGCGAGTACCGCGGCCGGTACGGGCTCACCGTCCGGGAGCTGGAGCGCTTCCACCGGCCCCGGGCAGAGACCCTGGCCGAGGCGGGTCCCGATGTGATGGCGCTGGAGACGGTGCCGGACATCGATGAGGCCGAGGCCCTGCTGCGGGCGGTCGAGGGGCTCGGGGTGCCGGTCTGGCTCTCCTACAGCGTGGCGGGGGACCTGACCAGGGCCGGACAGCCTCTGGAGGAGGCGTTCGCGCTGGTCTCCGGCGTGGACCAGGTGGTGGCCGTCGGGGTCAACTGCTGCGACCCCGCCGACGCCGACCGTGCGGTCGAGGCGGCGGCCGCCACGGGCAAACCGGTGGTCGTCTATCCGAACAGCGGGGAGGAGTGGGACGCCGACGGCCGGGGCTGGACCGGGAGAGGCACGTTCGAACCGGGCAGGGTGCGGGACTGGCAGCGGGCGGGCGCGCGGCTGGTCGGCGGGTGCTGCCGGGTCGGCCCGTCCGAGATCGCGGCGCTGGCGGACCGACTGGCGTCGTCGGAGGTGTGAAATTGCCTGGTGGGAGACAGATCACCGGACCATACTCGGACACGTGTTCCTGACTATCAGCACGACCGGCACCCCTGAGCGTCCCGCCACCGATCTCGGTTATCTGCTGCACAAGCATCCCGACAAGGCGCAGACGTTCTCCACCTCGCACGGGACCGCGCAGGTCTTCTACCCCGAGGCGTCAGCGGAACGCTGTACGGCGGCCCTGCTCCTCGAGGTGGATCCGGTGGCGCTGGTGAGGCGCGGCAAGGGCAAGGGCCGGGGCGGAGCCCCCGACGCGGCGCTCGCGCAGTACGTCAACGACCGGCCGTACGCGGCGTCCTCGTTGCTCTCGGTCGCGATGACGACGGTGTTCAAGTCCGCGCTGAACGGGGTGTGCCGGGCGATGCCCGAACGGGCCGAGGAACCGCTGCCGTTGCGGATCGAGGTGCCCGCCCTGCCCGCACGCGGCGGCCCGGAGCTGGTGCACAAGCTCTTCGCGCCGCTCGGCTGGACACGGGTGGACGCCGTGGCCGTACCGCTGGACGAGCAGTTCCCGGAGTGGGGCGACTCGCGCTACGTACGGCTGGTGCTGGAGGGGGAGTTGCGGCTCGCGGACGCCCTCCGCCAGCTGTACGTGCTGCTCCCGGTGCTCGACGACGCCAAGCACTACTGGGTCGCACCCGACGAGGTGGACAAGCTGCTCCGGGCCGGCGAGGGCTGGCTGGCCGGCCACCCCGAGCAGAAGCTGATCACCAGCCGCTATCTCTCCCGGCGCTGGGGGCTCACCCGGCAGGCGATGGAGCGGCTCGAGCTGGTTCGGCTCGCGGAGTCGGACGACCTGGAGGTGGAGAGCGTCGACAACGCGGTCGACGAGACCACCGACACGGAGGAGAAGCCGGTGCCGCTCGCCGAGCAGCGCCGTACGGCGATCCTGGAGGCGCTGCGCGCCGCCGGGGCGGCCCGGGTGCTCGACCTGGGCTGCGGGCAGGGCCAGCTGGTGCAGGCGCTGCTCAAGGACGTGCGCTTCACCGAGATCGTCGGGGTCGACGTGTCGATGCGCGCCCTGACCGTCGCCGCGCGCCGGCTGAAGCTGGACCGCATGGGCGAGCGGCAGGCCGGGCGGGTCACCCTCCGGCAGGGCGCGCTCACCTACACCGACAAGCAGCTGAAGGGGTACGACGCCGCGGTGCTGAGCGAGGTGATCGAGCACCTCGACCTGCCTCGGCTCCCCGCCCTGGAGTACGCGGTGTTCGGCTCCGCGCGACCGCGGACCGTGCTGGTGACGACGCCCAACGTCGAGTACAACGTTCGCTGGGAGACGCTTCCCGCCGGGCACGTGCGCCATGGCGACCACCGCTTCGAGTGGACCAGGGAGGAGTTCCGGGACTGGGCGGAGCAGGTGGCCGGGCGCCACGGCTACACGGTGACGTTCGTGGCCGTGGGCCCGGACGACCCCGAGGTGGGCCCTCCCACACAGATGGCCGTGTTCACGATGACCACGGCCCAGGGCACGACCGCCCACGACACGACCACCCAGGACACGACCGACCAGGGCACGACCGCCCACGAGGCGGCCGCCCGCAGGACGACGAAGGAGGCGAAGGCCGCATGACCAGTACCTCTCGCACGCTGCCGGTGACCGACCTGTCCCTCGTCGTCCTCATCGGCGCCACCGGGTCGGGCAAGTCCACCTTCGCCCGCAAGCACTTCAAGCCGACCGAGATCGTCTCCTCGGACTTCTGCCGGGGGCTCGTCGCCGACGACGAGAACGACCAGAGCGCCAGCCGCGACGCCTTCGACGTCCTCCACTACATCGCGGGCAAGCGCCTCGCCGCGGGCCGGCTCACCGTCGTCGACGCCACCAACGTGCAGCCGGAGAGCCGTAAGCAGCTCGTCCAGCTGGCCCGGCAGTACGACGTGCTGCCCATCGCCATCGTGCTGGACCTGCCCGAGGAACTCTGCCAGGCCCGCAACGCCACCCGGCCCGACCGTGCCTCCATGCCCCGCCATGTCGTGCAGCGCCACCGCCGCGAGCTGCGCCGCTCGCTGCGCGGCCTGGAGCGCGAAGGCTTCCGCAAGGTCCACATCCTGCGCACCGAGGAGGAGGCCGACACCGCCGAAGTCGTCCTGGAGCGCCGCTACAACGACCTCCGGCACCTCACAGGCCCCTTCGACATCATCGGCGACATCCACGGCTGCAGCTCCGAGCTGGACACCCTGCTCGGCAAGCTGGGATACAAGGACGGCACGCACCCCGAGGGTCGTACCGCCGTGTTCGTGGGCGACCTCGTCGACCGGGGCCCCGACAGCCCCGGCGTGCTGCGCCGCGTCATGTCGATGGTGGCGTCGGGCGACGCGCTGTGCGTGCCGGGCAACCACGAGAACAAGCTCGGCCGTTACCTCAAGGGGCGCAAGGTCCAGCACAGCCACGGCCTCGCCGAGACCGTCGAGCAGCTGGAGCGGGAGGACACCGAGCACCCCGAGTTCCGCAAGCAGGTCGCGGAGTTCATCGACGGACTGGTCAGCCACTACGTCCTGGACGACGGCAAGCTGGTCGTCTGCCACGCGGGGCTGCCCGAGAAGTACCACGGGCGCACGTCGGGGCGGGTGCGTTCGCACGCGCTGTACGGGGAGACGACGGGCGAGACGGACGAGTTCGGCCTGCCCGTGCGCTACCCCTGGGCCGAGGACTACCGGGGCAGCGCCGCCGTGGTCTACGGCCACACCCCGGTGCCCAACGCCTCCTGGGTCAACAACACCCTCTGCCTGGACACCGGGGCGGTCTTCGGCGGAAAGATGACCGCACTGCGCTGGCCGGAGCGGGAGATCGTCGACGTACCGGCCGAGCGCGTCTGGTACGAGCCGGTGAAGCCGCTGACCACCGAGGCCCCCGGGGGCCGGGAGGGGCGGCCGCTGGACCTCGCCGACGTGCAGGGCCGCCGCATCGTGGAGACCCGGCACATGGGCAGGGTCGCGGTGCGCGAGGAGAACGCGGCGGCGGCGCTCGAAGTCATGAGCCGCTTCGCCGTCGACCCCAGGCTGCTGACGTACCTTCCGCCGACCATGGCGCCGACCGCGACCTCCCACGAGGAGGGCTTCCTGGAGCATCCGGCCGAGGCGTTCGCGCAGTACCGCGCGGACGGCGTCACCAAGGTCGTCTGCGAGGAGAAGCACATGGGTTCGCGCGCCGTGGCGCTGGTCTGCCGCGACGCCGACGCCGCCCGCGAGCGTTTCGGCGCCGGCGGCCCCACCGGTGCCCTGCACACCCGCACCGGACGGCCGTTCCTGGACGACACGGCGCTCACCGAGGTCGTCCTCGGGCGGCTGCGCGCCGCCGTCACCGCCGCCGGACTCTGGGAGGAGTGGAACACCGACTGGGTGGTGCTCGACGCCGAGTTGATGCCCTGGTCCCTCAAGGCGGCGGGGCTGCTGCGCTCGCAGTACGCCGCGGTGGGCGCGGCCGCAGGCGCGGTCCTGCCCGTGGCGGACCAGGCCCTGACCGCGGCGGCCGCCCGCGGCGTCGACGTCGGAGCCCTGGCCCGCCGCCAGCGGGAGCGCGCCGAGGACGCCGCCGCCTTCACGGAGGCCTACCGCCGCTACTGCTGGAGCACCGAAGGGCTGGACGGCGTCCGGCTCGCGCCGTTCCAGATCCTCGCGGTGCAGGGCCGCTCGCTCGCCTCCGTGCCCCACGACGAGCAGCTGGCGTGGCTGGACCGGCTCGTCGAGCACGACCCGACCGGTCTGCTCCAGGTCACCCGGCGCCTCGTCGTCGACACGGGTGACGAGGCCTCCGTGCGCTCGGGCATCGACTGGTGGCTGGAGATGACCGGCCGCGGCGGCGAGGGCATGGTGGTCAAGCCGCTGGGCGCCCTCGTCCGGGACGGGAAGGACAGGCTCGTCCAGCCGGGCATCAAGGTGCGCGGCCGGGAGTACCTGCGGATCATCTACGGCCCCGAGTACACGCGGCCGGAGAATCTGGAGCGGCTGCGCTCCCGGTTCCTCGGCCACAAGCGCTCGCTGGCCCTGCGGGAGTACGCCCTCGGTCTGGAGGCGCTCGACCGGCTCGCCGACGGGGAGCCGCTGTGGCGGATCCACGAGGCGGTCTTCGCGGTCCTGGCCCTGGAGTCGGAGCCCGTCGACCCGCGGCTGTAGGTCTGTCGCCCGGTCCGGCCGGAATCGGGTGGCGGTTCGCAGGGTGAACGGCGCCCCGCGCGGTGAGGATGAGGGCATGGGATTCCATGTCGATTCCGAGGCCGGGCGGCTGCGCCGCGTCATCCTGCACCGCCCCGATCTGGAGCTGAAGCGGCTCACCCCCAGCAACAAGGACGCGCTCCTCTTCGACGACGTGCTGTGGGTGCGCCGTGCCAGGGAGGAGCACGACGGCTTCGCCGACGTGCTGCGTGACCGGGGCGTGGAGGTGCACCTCTTCGGCGACCTGCTGCGGGAGTCCCTCGACATCCCGGTGGCGAGGCGGCTCGTCCTCGACCGGGTCTTCGCGGAGAAGGAGTACGGCCCGCTCGCCACCGAGCATCTGCGCGCCGCCTTCGAGGAGCTGCCCGCCGCCGAGCTGGCCGAGGCCCTGGTCGGGGGGATGACGAAGCGGGAGTTCCTGGAACGGCACAGCGAGCCGACCTCGGTCCGCTTCCACGTCATGGACCTGGACGACTTCCTGCTCAGCCCCCTGCCCAACCACATCTTCACCCGCGACACCTCCGCCTGGATCTACGACGGGGTGTCCATCAACGCGATGCGCTGGCCGGCGAGACAGCGCGAGACCGTGCACTTCGAGGCGATCTACCGGCACCACCCCCTCTTCACCGGCCCCGAGGCGGGTGTCTTCCACCACTGGTCGGAGGGCCAGGACGACTATCCGTCCACCATCGAGGGCGGCGACGTCCTCGTCATCGGCCGGGGCGCCGTCCTGATCGGGATGAGTGAACGCACCACCCCCCAGGCCGTGGAGATGCTGGCCAGGGGGCTCTTCGACGCCGGGTCCGCCCGGACGATCGTGGCGCTCGACATGCCCAAGCGCCGCGCGTTCATGCACCTGGACACGGTGATGACGATGGTCGACGGGGACACGTTCACCAAGTACGCCGGACTCGGCATGCTGCGCTCCTACACGATCGAGCCCGGCCTCGGCCCGCGTGAGCTGAGGGTCACCGACCACCCGCCCGAGCACATGCACCGGGCGATCTCCGCCGCGCTCGGCCTCGACACGATCCGGGTCCTCACCGCCACCCAGGACGTGCACGCCGCCGAGCGGGAGCAGTGGGACGACGGCTGCAACGTGCTGGCCGTGGAGCCCGGGGTCGTCGTCGCGTACGAGCGCAACGCCACCACCAACACCTATCTGCGCAAGGAGGGCATCGAGGTCATCGAGATCCGGGGCAGTGAGCTCGGCCGGGGCCGGGGCGGTCCCCGCTGCATGAGCTGCCCCGTGGTGCGTGACCCCGTGTGAGACGGGCCCGGACGGCTCCTGTATAGCAATACGGTGCCTCGTATAGACTTCCAGGATAAGCGTCCGTACGCCCTCAGCCCGACCCAGGAGCAGTCACCATGGCCATAGACCTCACAGGCCGCCATTTCCTCAAGGAGCTGGACTTCACGGCCGAGGAGTTCCGCGGCCTGATCGCTCTGTCCGCCGAGCTGAAGGCCGCCAAGAAGGCGGGCGGTGAGGTGCGGCGGCTGTGCGGGAAGAACATCGCGCTGATCTTCGAGAAGACCTCGACGCGCACCCGCTGCGCGTTCGAGGTGGCCGCCGCCGACCAGGGTGCGTCCACGACGTACCTCGACCCCTCCGGCTCCCAGATGGGGCACAAGGAGTCGGTGAGGGACACCGCCCGGGTGCTCGGCCGGATGTTCGACGGCATCGAGTACCGGGGTGACAGCCAGCAGGCCGTCGAGGAGCTCGCGGCGTACGGCGGCGTTCCCGTCTTCAACGGGCTCACCGATGACTGGCACCCCACCCAGATGCTCGCCGACGTCCTCACGATGACCGAGCACAGCGCGAAGCCCCTGGAGGAGATCACCTTCGCCTACCTGGGCGACGCCCGATTCAACATGGGCAACTCCTACCTGATCACCGGAGCCCTGCTCGGTATGGACGTCCGGATCGTCGCGCCCACCGCCTACTGGCCGGTGCAGGAGGTCGTGGACCGGGCCCACGAGCTCGCGGAGTCCAGCGGTGCGCGGATCACCCTCACCGAGGAGGTCACGGAAGGTGTCCGGGGCGCCGACTTCGTCGTCACCGACGTCTGGGTCTCCATGGGGGAGCCCAAGGAGGTCTGGGACGAGCGCATCTCCGCCCTCGCGCCGTACTCCGTGACCATGGACGTCCTGCGCGCCACGGGCAACGACGACGTGAAGTTCATGCACTGCCTCCCCGCCTACCACGACCTCGGTACGAAGGTGGCCCGGGAGGTGAACGAGCGCCACGGCCTGACCGAGCTGGAGGTCACCGACGAGGTCTTCGAGTCCGCGCACTCGGTCGTCTTCGACGAGGCCGAGAACCGGATGCACACGATCAAGGCAGTGCTGGTCGCGACGCTGGCAGACGGCGCGCAGCCCGCATGAACATGCACCCGATTGGGTGAACATGCGTGCAAGTGGCTACGATGGTGCTACTTGGTGGGGTTCGGGCTCGCACGCCCGAGCCCCTTTTCATGTGCCCGGCCCGGAGCGCGATGCCCTCACGCGCGAGGCCTTCGTACGCCCGGCCCGGAGCGCACCGCCAGGTGCGAGCCCACCCCACAGGCTCGGTCCCCCGCACCGCCAGAGAAGAGACCCGTCCCCCCATGAGTCCCGCTTCCCCCACCCCGCAGAGCCCCCCGCGCCGGACCGGGGCCCGCATCAAGAGCCCCGATCTGCTGCTCGCCGAGTCCGGAGCCGACCTGGAGGGCCACGGCCTGCGCCGCACCATGGGGCTGTTCCAGCTCGTGTGCTTCGGCGTCGGGGCGATCGTCGGCACCGGGATCTTCGTCGGGCTGTCCGACAGCGTCGCCGAGGCGGGCCCCGCCGTGGTGGTCTCGTTCGTCCTGGCCGCCGTCACCTGCATCTTCACCGCCTTCTCCTTCGCCGAGCTCGGTGGCGCCATCCCGGTCTCCGGCAGCTCCTACTCCTTCGCCTACGCCACGCTCGGGGAACGGGTCGCGTTCCTCGTCGGCTGGTGCCTGCTGCTGGAGTACGGCGTCTCGGTCTCCGCCGTGGCGGTCGGCTGGAGCCAGTACGTCAACGAGCTGCTGGACAGCCTCATCGGCTGGAACCTCCCGGCGGCGCTCTCCTCCGGTCCCGGCGACGGCGGCGTGGTCAACCTGCCGGCGGTCGTCGTGGTCATGATGGCGGCCACCCTGCTGGTGCGCGGCATCAGGGAGAGCGCGGGCGCCACCGCGGCGATGGCGGTGCTGAAGATCGGCATCCTCATCGCGTTCTGCGCGATCGCGTTCACCGCGTTCCAGGACGGGCACCTCTCGCCGTTCGCCCCCCAGGGCATGGCCGGGATCACCGCCGGGGCATCGGTGGCGTTCTTCTCGTACATCGGCTTCGACGCCATCACCACCGCCGGGGAAGAGGTCAGGAACCCCCGCCGGAACATTCCGATCGCGATCATGATCTGCATCGGCCTGGTCACCCTGCTCTACTGCGCGGTCGCCCTCGGCGCCATCGGCGCGCTGGGCGCGGACGCCGTGGGCGACAAGCCGGCCGCGCTCTCGCTGGTCGTGGACAAGGTCACCGAGTCGAGTGTCGGCGGAGGGATCATCGCCTTCGGCGCGGTCGTCGCCATCGCCTCCGTCGTCCTCGCGGTGATGTACGGCCAGACGCGGATCCTGATGTCGATGTCCCGCGACGGACTGATCCCCCGGGTCTTCGAGCGGGTGTCGCCCAAGACCCGTACGCCGGTCGCCAACACCTGGATCGTGGCGGTCGTCTTCGCCGTCCCCGCCGCGTTCTCGTCCCTCGACGTCGTCGTGAACCTGACGACCATCGGCACGCTCGCCACCATGGCGGTGGTCAACATCGCGGTCATCACGCTGCGCCGCCGCAACCCCGAGCTGAAGCGTTCCTTCCGGGTGCCGCTCTACCCCGTCAGCCCGATCCTGGGCGTCGGCTTCTGTCTGTACCTGATGTACGGGACGGGCTGGACGACCTGGCTGCAGTTCATGGTCTTCCTGGCGGTGGGAGCCCTGGTGTACGCGGGATACAGCCGCAGCCGCTCCCGGCTCGTCAGTCCCGGGGAGCCGCAGGACCGGGCGGCCTCGGGCCCGGCGGCAGGGTGAACCAGACCGCCTTGCCGTGCTCGGTGGGGCGGTGACCGCAGGCGGAGCTGAGGGCGCGGATCAGGATCAGCCCCCGGCCGTGCTCCTGCCACGGGTCCGGTGTACTGCCGGGCAGCAGACGGGAGAGGTCGCCGGGCGGCCCCGGGTCGTGGTCGTGGACCTCCACCTGGCAGCCGGACGCCAGGAGCTCGACCACCAGCTCGATGGGCCCCGAGCCGTCGGTGTGCTCCACGGCGTTGGCGACCAGCTCGGCGGTCAGCAGCTCGGCGGTGTCGCTGTCCGCGGGCGCGTCGAGGTCCGCCAGCGCCGTACGGATGAGGGCGCGGGCGATCGGCACGGCGGCCGTGGAGTGCGGCAGGGCGATGCGCCAGGAGCGGGCCGGGGGCGGCGCGGGGACGTCGGGAGGCACGTCGGGGGTTTCCGTTCGGGAGCGGGACATCCGGCGGGACCTCCGTTCCGGGGCTGCTGTCTCCGGGACGGCGTCCTCCGGCACCGGAGGGTACGGGGTCTGTACCAGGACTTCCTGGGTCCCACCATACGAAGCACGACGCCGCAGACATAGAGGCGGCCGACCGGTGCAAAAGGGACGTTCGCCACAGTGGCGACTATCGCGTACTCATGACGGAAGTCACAGATGAGTGATAGCTTCGAAGCGCATCAGCATCGGCCCGACGGCTGGAGGGGACCCTCCCATGAGCCCGTTCACCGGCTCCGCCCCGCGCACGGAGCGCTGGAAGCATCTGCGCCTGACGACGGACGACGGCGTGGCGACCGTGACGCTCGCCCGCCCCGAGAAGCTCAACGCGCTCACCTTCGGCGCCTACGCCGACCTGCGCGACCTCCTCGCCGAGCTCTCCCGCGAACGCTCCGTGCGGGCCCTCGTGCTCGCCGGCGAGGGGCGCGGTTTCTGCTCGGGAGGTGATGTCGACGAGATCATCGGCGCCACCCTCGCCATGGACACCGCCCAGCTCCTGGACTTCAACCGGATGACCGGCCAGGTCGTCCGCGCCCTGCGGGAGTGCCCCTTCCCCGTCGTCGCCGCCGTCCACGGAGTGGCCGCGGGCGCGGGCGCGGTCCTCGCCCTGGCCGCCGACTTCCGGGTCGCCGCCCCGTCCGCCCGCTTCGCCTTCCTCTTCACCGCCGTCGGCCTGTCCGGCGGCGACATGGGCGCCGCCTACCTCCTGCCCCGCGTCGTCGGCCTCGGCCACGCCACCCGGATCCTCATGCTCGGCGAACCCGTCCGCGCCCCCGAGGCCGAGCGCATCGGGCTGATCAGCGAGCTGACCGGCGAGGGAGAGACCGGCACCCGCGCCGCCGCTCTGGCCAGGAGACTCGCCGACGGCCCCGCCCTGGCCCTCGCCCAGACGAAGGCGCTGCTCACCGCCGAGCTCGACATGCCGCTCGCCGCCTCGGTGGAGATGGACGCCGCCACCCAGGCCCTCCTGATGCACGGCGAGGACTACGCCGAGTTCCACGCCGCCTTCACCGAGAAGCGGCCCCCGAAGTGGCGGGGCAGGTAGCGCGATGCCCCCCACCGGCACGGAGCGCATCGCGGTCATCGGCGGCGGACCCGGCGGGCTCTACGCCGCCGCCCTCCTGAAGCGGCTGGACCCGGGCCGCGAGATCACCGTGTGGGAGCGCAACGCCCCCGACGACACCTTCGGCTTCGGTGTGGTCCTCTCCGACGAGACGCTCGGCGGCATCGAGCACGCCGACCCCGTCGTGTACCGCGCACTGAGTGACGCGTTCGTCCGCTGGGACACCATCGACGTCGTGCACCGGGGCACCACCCTGACCTCCGACGGCCACGGCTTCGCCGCGCTGGGCCGCCGTACGCTGCTGCGGATCCTGCACGAGCGCTGCGCGTCCCTCGGCGTACGGCTCCGCTTCCGGACCGGGGCGCCGCCCGCCGCCGAGCTGGCCGCACACCACGACCTGGTCATCGCCGCCGACGGGGTGCACAGCGCCACCCGCGAGGCCCATGCCCGTCACTTCCGCCCCACGGTCACCGGCCACCGCAACCGCTACATCTGGCTCGCCGCCGACTTCGCGTTCGACGCCTTCCGCTTCGAGATCGCCGAGACCGAGTACGGCGTGATGCAGCTGCACGCCTATCCCTACTCCGCCGATGCCTCCACCGTCATCGTCGAGATGCGCGAAGAGGTCTGGCGGGCCGCCGGCCTCGACACCTGTGACACCGCCCGGTCGGCCGAACACTGCGCCAAGGTCTTCGCCGAGGCCCTCGGCGGCCGGCCGCTGCGCTCCAACAGGTCCGCCTGGCTCACCTTCGCCACCGTCAGCAACGCGCACTGGTCGCACGGCAACACGGTCCTCATCGGGGACGCCGCCCACACCGCCCACTTCTCCATCGGCTCCGGAACCAAGCTCGCCGTCGAGGACGCCCTCGCCCTCGCCGCCTGCGTCGAGGAACAGCCGGACCTGCCCACCGCCCTCGCCGCGTACGAGGCCGAGCGCCGCCCCGTCGTCCTGTCCACCCAGCGCGCCGCCGCGGCCAGCCTGCGCTGGTTCGAGGAACTCCCGCAGTACGTGGACCAGCCGCCCCTGCGGTTCGCCTTCAACCTCCTCACCCGCAGCCGCCGCGTCACCCACGACAACCTGCGGCTGCGCGACCCCGGCTTCACGGACGCGGTCGAGGCGGAGTTCGGCTGCCCGCCGGGCACCCCGCCGATGTTCACCCCGCTGCGGCTGCGCGGCCTCGAACTCCGTAACCGCGTCGTCGTCTCGCCCATGGACATGTACTCCGCCGTCGACGGGACACCCGGCGACTTCCACCTCGTGCACCTCGGCGCCCGTGCGCTCGGCGGCGCCGGTCTCGTCATGACCGAGATGGTCTGCGTCAGCCCCGAGGGCCGCATCACGCCCGGCTGCGCCGGCCTGTGGACCGACGGCCAGGCCGACGCCTGGAGCCGGATCACGCGCTTCGTCCACGACGCCGCCCCCGGCGCCGCGATCGGCGTCCAGCTGGGCCACTCCGGCCGCAAGGGCTCCACCCGGCTGATGTGGGAGGGGATCGACCAGCCGCTGGAGGAGGGCAACTGGCCGGTCAGCGCCGCCTCACCCCTCCCGTACGCGCAAGGCGTCAACCAGATCCCGCAGGCGCTGGACCGCGCCGGGATGGACACGGTCAGGGACCGGTTCACCGAGGCGGCCCGGCGGGCAGCCCGCTGCGGATTCGACCTCCTCGAACTGCACTGCGCCCACGGCTATCTGCTCTCCGGCTTTCTTTCCCCGCTGACCAACCTCCGCACCGACGCCTACGGCGGCCCCCTGGAGAACCGGCTCCGCTTCCCCCTGGAGGTCTTCGACGCGGTCCGCGCCGTCTGGCCCGACGACCGGCCGATGACCGTACGCATCTCCGCCACGGACTGGGCCCAGGGCGGTACGAGCGACGAGGACGCCGTGGCGACCGCCCGCGCCTTCGCCGCCCACGGCGCGGACGCAATCGACGTCTCCACCGGCCAGGTCGTCCCGGAGGAACGCCCCGAGTACGGCCGCTCCTACCAGACCCCGTACGCCGACCGGATCCGCAACGCCCTGGACGTGCCCGTCATCGCGGTGGGCGCCATCTCCTCCTGGGACGACGTCAACTCGCTGCTGCTCGCCGGCCGGGCCGTTCTCTGCGCCCTGGCCCGCCCCCATCTGTACGACCCGCACTGGACCCTGCACGCGGCGGCCGAGCAGGGCTACACGGGGCCGGGCGTCTCCTGGCCGCTCCCGTACGGCGCGGGCAGCCGGACCCCGCCGACGGGCCGCACCGACGGCCCCAGGCCCCGGCTCACGCTCGACTGAGCGTCAGACACTCGTGGCAGCGGCACGGGCAGGGATGCGGCATGGCCCAGTGCGAGGTGCGGTACTCGACGGACAGCCGGCCGAGGAGCGCGGCGAGCTCCTCCGCGTCCTGGCGGCCCGGCCGGCGGCCGCCCGTGCCCGCCTCCTCGCACAGCCGCAGCACGGTCGGGCTGTGGACCGGCACGGCCCGGAAGGTGTGCAGATTGCGCGTCGGTATGTCGATCGTGATGTACGTGCCGGTGTGGCGTCCGCGCCCGATCGTGGTCAGCTGCTCATGGCCCGTCCCCGCGTAGGTCTCCACCACGTACACCTTGGAGCCGCCCCGGTAGGACTTGGTACCGGGACGCAGCTCCTGGCCGCCCTCCCCGTAGCGCCGCCACCGCACGACGTTCGCGGCGATCAGCCACACCTGCCCGTCCGGTGTCCCCCCGCCCCCGGCCGTCACCCGGGCTCCGCGGTGATCAGCAGACGGTCGGAGACGGCCTCGTAACCGACGCGCCGGTACACGCCGTTGCTCGTCGGGTTCGCGAGGTCGGTGAAGAGCAGCACCTCCCGGGCACCCTCCTCCCGTGCCACCCGGCTGACCTCCGCCGTCACCGCCGCCGCGTAACCCCGGGCCCGGTGCTCCGGCGGGGTGTAGACGGCCGACACCCGTACCGTCCCCGCGATCCTGCGCGAGACGCCCGCCATCGACACGGGAACTCCGTCCGCCTCCCAGAGCGTGAACCCGCCGTGCGCCGTACGCTCGTCGACGATCCGCTCAGCCCGGTCGCCCGACTGGCCGGTCTCCCCGCCGAACGCGCGGATCCAGCCGACCAGCAGCTCCCGGTCGGCGGCGGTCGCGGTCCGGGGCACACCCGCAGGAGCGGGGGAGGGCGGCACCAACGTGCCCAGCCGGTACAGCCGGTGCTCCTCGTCGACCCGGTGGCGCGGCCAGCGGGCCGCCAGGGCCCGGGCGGTGTCGCGGTCCGCGTTGACACCGGGCAGCGCCAGCGCGTCCACCAGCGGGCCGAGCGCCTCCGGATCCACCGTGCCCAGGATCGGCACGAAGGGCGGTGTCCGCACCAGCGCACCGGCCACCTCGCCGTCCGCCCCACGCCACCAGCCCAGCACCGGCGGCTCCGCACCGTAGGCGTGCGGCCCGCTCTCCCGCAGGGTGGCGGTCACGGTCAGCAGCAGGGTGTTCTCGGCGGGCCGGGCGGCCAGGGACGCTCCCGCCGCGTCCAGGAAGCGCCCGACGTCATCGGTGAAGGTCCAGGTCATGCTTCATCCTGTCGGGTCGCACGGCCCCGGGTCATCCCGATTTCGGCAGGAGGATCAGGAGCCCTCCCCGACGAACAGGGCTCCCGCGTCCCGCAGTCGGCCGTGCAGCAGCCCGAACACCTCCGCCGAGCGCCCGCCCGGCCAGTCCTTCGGCAGCAGCTCCCCGGGCAGCCCCGGGTCCGCGTACGGGAGCTGCCGCCAGGAGTCCAGCGCGCGGAGGTAGTCCCGGTAGGCCTCCTCCGGACCGGGCGCGCCCTCGCGTGCCTCCCAGGACCGCAGGACCGGTTCCTGCTGCTCCAGGAAATCGAGGTGGAGCCGGGCGATCGCGTCCAGGTCCCACCAGCGCGCCACCGCCTCCCCCGTGGCGGCGAACCCGAGGTGCTCCCCGCGGAACAGGTCGACGTACGGGGCGAGTCCGAGGCGCTCCAGCGTGTGCCGCGTCTCCTCGTACAGCCCGGCGGGTGCGATCCACACCCCGGGCGCCGCCGTGCCGAAGCCGAGCCGGCCGAGACGGGAGCGCAGCAGGTGGCGCTTGTGGCGCTCGGCCTCCGGTACGGAGAAGACGGCGAGCACCCAGCCGTCCCCGGGCAGGGGCGCGGGGCCCCGGTAGATCCGCCGGTCGCCGTCGTCCAGCAGCTGGCGGGCGTCCGCCGACAGGGCGTATCCGGCGGCCCCGTCCGCGGTACGGGCGGGGGTGAGCAGCCCGCGGCGCTTGAGGCGGGAGACGGAGGAGCGCACCGACGGGGCGTCGACACCGACCGCGTGCAGCAGCCGGATCAGCTCGGACACGGCCAGCGGCGCGTTGCCGGGGCGACGGCCGTAGGCGCCGTAGAGGCTGACGATCAGGGAACGGGGAGTGTGCTCGGCCACGTGATCACTCTAGAGGGGCGGTGTCACGCAGCAGGAAGCGCTGGAGCTTTCCCGTCGCGGTCCTCGGGAGCTCGGGCAGGAACACGAAGGCGCGCGGGCACTTGTGCGGTGCCAGCTCGGCCTTCATGTGCGTCCGCAGAGCGTCGTCCGACAGCGGCGCACCCTCGCGTGGCACGACGTACGCGGCCACGATCTGCCCGCGC
Organism: Streptomyces sp. NPDC102451; assembly: GCF_044765485.1. Classification (NCBI taxonomy): domain Bacteria; kingdom Bacillati; phylum Actinomycetota; class Actinomycetes; order Kitasatosporales; family Streptomycetaceae; genus Streptomyces; species Streptomyces sp. NPDC102451. The sequence goes on from NZ_JBIWKD010000016.1 coordinate 98,482, forward strand.
AGTTCGTCCGCCCGGCCCACCACCGCCGCCTCGGCGACGTCGGGGTGGCGCAGGAGCGCCTCCTCGACCTCGGGGCCGGCGATGTTGTACCCGGCGGAGATGATCATGTCGTCGGCGCGGGCGACGTAGCGGAAGTAGCCGTCGGGTTCACGGATGTACGTGTCGCCGGTGATGTTCCAGCCGTGGCGTACGTACACCCGCTGGCGTTCGTCGGCGAGATACCGGCAGCCGACAGGCCCGCGCACGGCCAGCAGACCGGGTTCGCCGTCGGGCAGCTCCTCGCCGTCCTCGTCCACCACGCGCGCCTGCCAGCCGGGCACGGGAACACCGGTGGTGCCGGGACGGATCGCCCCGTCGGCGGCGGAGATGAAGATGTGCAGCAGCTCGGTGGCCCCGATGCCGTTGATGATGCGCAGCCCCGTCCGCTCGTACCAGGACCGCCAGGTCGCGGCGGGGAGGTTCTCCCCGGCCGAGACGCAGCGGCGCAGCGCGGACAGGTCGTGGCCGTCGAGCGCGTCGAGCATCACGCGGTACGCGGTCGGCGCGGTGAACAGGACGGAGACGCGGTGGGCGGCGAGTGCCGGCAGCAGCTGCTTGGGGCCCGCCTGTTCGAGCAGCAGGGCGGAGGCACCGGCCCGCAGGGGGAAGATGACCAGCCCGCCGAGTCCGAAGGTGAAGCCGAGCGGAGGGCTGCCGGTGAACACGTCGTCGGGGCCCGGCCGCAGGACGTGGCGGGCGAACGTGTCGGCCACGGCCAGTACATCGCGGTGGCCGTGCATACAGCCCTTGGGGCGTCCGGTGGTGCCCGAGGTGAAGGCGATGAGCGCGATGTCGTCGGCGGCGGTGTCCACCGCCCGGAAGGGCCCCGGCCGGGCCGCCGCGAGCGCGGTCAGATCGTCGGGGGAGTCGCCCCCGTACGCCGTGACGCTCAGTCCGGGCACCTGTGCCGCGGCCAGGTCGTCGACCGATCTGACGTCGCACAGGGCGTGGCCGACGCGGGCGAGGGAACAGATGGTGGCGAGCTCCGGGGCGCGCTGCCGGTCCAGCACCGTCACGGCGACCGCGCCGGCCTTCATCACGGCGAGCCAGCAGGCCGCGAGCCAGGGCGTGGTGGGACCGCGCAGCAGCACCCGGTTGCCGGGGACGACGCCCAGATCGTGCGTCAGGACCTGCGCGATCCGGTCCACCCGGTCCCGCAGCTCGCCGTAGCTCCAGACGGATCCGTCGGCGGTACGGAAGGCGGGGCGGCCGGGGCCGAAGCGGGCGGCGGTGCGGTCGAGCAGCTCGTACCCGCAGTTCAGCCGGTCCGGGTAGGCCAGTTCGGGGAGGTCGAAGACCAGCTCCGGCCAGTCCTCGGCGGGTGGGAGGTGGTCGCGCGCGAAGGTGTCGGTGTGCGCGCTCGCGGTACCTGACGGCTTCATGAAGCATCGCTCCCTGATCCAGCCTGATCCAGACGAAGGACCCCAGGGCCTCTCGTCCGGATCAGGCGGGGCTCGCGTGCTCCGAACGGAAGACCCTGGTCGCCCTTGGAGCGTATCGTTTGGGTGACGGTAGTCAACGGTCCGCGATAAGTCGTGACAAGAGAGGCGCCGGTATGACGGCATTCTCCCTCGATCCCGGTCGAACCGCCTGGTGCGACGAGCTGTACACCCTCGCCCGCGACGAGCTGCGCCCCCTCGCGGAGAAGGGCGAGCCCGGCCACGTCAACCGCCCGCTCGTCGCGGCCCTCGGCGGGCTGGGGCTCCTCGACCGGCTCCTCGGCTCGGGCGCGCTCGACCTCTGTCTGCTGCGCGAGTCGCTGGCGCGCGGCTGCACCGAGGCGGAGACCGCGCTCGCACTCCAGGGCCTCGGAGCCGGTCCGGTCCGCAGCGCGGGCACCGAGGCCCAGCGCGCACGATGGCTCCCCGAGGTGCGCGCCGGCCGCGCCGTCGCCGCCTTCGCGCTCAGCGAGCCGGGCGCCGGATCCGACGCGGCGGCCCTCGCCCTCGCCGCACGGCCCGCCCCGGACGGGGCCGGCTGGCGGCTCACCGGCGAGAAGTGCTGGATCTCCAACGCCCCCGAGGCCGACTTCTACACCGTCTTCGCCCGGACGGGCGAGGGCGCCGGAGCCCGTGGCGTCACCGCGTTCCTCGTCCCCGCCGACCGCCCCGGGCTCACCGGGACGCCCCTGGACATGCTCTCCCCGCACCCCATCGGGGCGCTGGACTTCGACGGCGTACCGGTGACCGCCGACGATGTGCTCGGCGAGCCCGGCCGCGGGTTCCGGGTCGCCATGGACACCCTCAACCTCTTCCGGCCCAGCGTCGGCGCGTTCGCCGTGGGCATGGCGCGCGCCGCGCTCGACGCCACCCTGGAGCACACGGCGGACCGCACCGCCTTCGGGGCCCCGCTCAAGGACCTGCAGGCGGTGTCGCACCAGGTCGCCGAGATGGCCACCCGCACCGAGGCCGCCCGCCTCCTCGTCTACGCGGCGGCCGCCGCCCACGACGCGGGCGAGCCGGGCGTGCCCCGGCGCGCCGCCATGGCCAAGCTGTACGCCACCGAGACCGCGCAGTACGTCGTCGACGCGGCCGTCCAGCTGCACGGCGCCCGCGCGCTGCGCCGGGGCCATCTGCTCGAACACCTCTACCGGGAGGTCCGCGCGCCCCGGATCTACGAGGGCGCCACCGAGGTACAGCGCACCATCATCGCCAAGGAGCTGTACGCCACCCAGGAGACGCCCGCATGAATCCGATCACCCGGATCAACCCCGCCGAACTCGCCCCGCCCACCGGCTTCTCGCACGCCGTCACCGCCACCGGAGGCCGGCTGGTCTTCCTGGCCGGCCAGACGGCGCTCGACGGCGACGGGAAGGTCGTCGGCGCCACCCTGCCGGAACAATTCGAGACGGCCCTGGGGAATCTGCTCACCGCCCTGCGCGCGGCGGGCGGCGCCCCGTCCGCCCTGGCCAGGGTCACCGTCTACGCCACCGATGTGGCGGACTACCGCGCCCACGCACCCGAACTGGGCCGGATCTGGCGGCGGCTGGCGGGGCGTGAGTACCCGGCGATGGCCGTCATCGGAGCGGCCCGGCTCTGGGACGAGCAGGCGATGGTCGAGATCGACGGCATCGCCGTGCTGGACTGAGAAGGAACCAGGGGCGGTGCGGCCCGCCGCACCGCCCCCGTCACTTCGCGACGCCGGTCAGTACGGCTTGACCAGCACATGGGCGGCGCCCGGCATGCCGATCTTCAGGAGCTCGTCCTCCTCCGGCGTCGTCGCGCCGCCCGTCTCCTCCTTCAGGAGCGCGCGCGAGAGGTTCTGCACGAACATCGCACGGGGACGACGGCGGTCCTCCCACGCGGTGAGCGCCGCCGCGACCTCGTCCTCCGCGTCCAGCGACCGGGCCAGGACCAGCGCGTCCTCGACCGCCATCGCCGCACCCTGCGCGAGGTTCGGGGTGCTCGCGTGCGCGGCGTCACCGGCGAGGACGACCCGGCCGACGTGCCAGGGCTCGTCCACCGTGATCTGGGAGATGCGCGAGTACACGATCCCCTCCGGACCGGTGACGCCGGCCAGTGCCTGGGCGACGGGGCCGCCGAACGCGGCGAGGCGCTCCCTCAGCTGCTCGTGCGCCGTCGCGGGGTCCGCGCGGAAGCCCGGCTCCTCGGCGGTGACCGCGGCCAGATACATCGAGTCCTCGGTGATCGGGGTGAGCAGCGCCTTGGTGGACGACCTGCCCACGCTGATCACGACGCCCTGGACCTCGGGCAGCCGGGGCACGGTGACCCGCCAGTTCGCGAAGCCGGTGTACTCGGGGGTGAACCGGTCACCGTGGAGGAGCGTGCGCAGCGGCGAGCCGATGCCGTCGAAACCGACGACCAGGTCCCAGCGGGCCGACGAACCGTCGGACAGGGTCACGTCCACCCCCGAGCCGTCGTCGCTCAGGTCGCTGATCGTGGTACCGAAGCGGATCGGGACGCCGGCGGCGGTGACCGCCTCGGCGAGGATCCTGGCCAGCTCGGGGCGCGGGATGCCGTTGGCGGAGGGCGCGCCGTCCAGCTGGGGCTGCGGGATCTTGGCGAGCGTGGCGCCGGTCGGGTCACATATGGTCAGCACCTCCCACGGGTAGCCGGCCGCGGTGCACGCGTCGAGCACACCGATCTCACGCATGACGTGCAGGGCGTTCGACGGCTGGATGATGCCGACGCCGAGTGCGTCCAGCTCGTCACGGAGCTCGACGACCTCGACCGTGTGCCCGCTCCGGGCGAGCGCGACGGCGAGGGTGAGCCCGCCGATGCCGCCGCCATGTACCAGTACACGCAGGGGTGTTGTCATATCGGATCTCTCCAGGGGGAAGGCAGGAGGGGAAAAGGGCGGCCGTCAGCCGACGGCCGCGGGCAGGCTCATCAGGTGGTCGACCAGGGCGAGCAGCACATCGCGGCCGAAGGACCGCTCCCGGACGTCCCCGACCAGCAGCGGGACGTGCGGATCCAGGTCCAGGGCGGCCCTGATCTCCTCGGTGGTACGGGTGTTGTGCCCGTGGAAGCAGTTGATCGCCACCACGAAGGGGATGTCCCTGCTCTCGAAGAAGTCGATCGAGGCGAAACTCGTCTCGAGCCGGCGGGTGTCGGCGATCACGACGCCGCCGAGCGCGCCGTTGACCAGGTCGTTCCACATGAACCAGAAGCGTTCCTGGCCGGGTGTGCCGAAGAGGTAGACCACCAGCTCCGGGCTGACCGTGATGCGGCCGAAGTCCAGGGCCACGGTGGTGGTGTTCTTCCGGTCCACACCGGCGAGGCTGTCGACGCCGACGCTCGCCTGGGTGAGGTACTCCTCGGTGCGCAGGGGCGTCACCTCGCTGACGGCGCCCACCAGGGTGGTCTTTCCGACGCCGAAGCCACCGGCTATGAGGATCTTGACGGCGGAGGGCGCCGTCGGACTGGTTGTCATATCGGTTCAGAGTCTCCGGAGTCCGTCTCGTACGGCGGCGAGCAGGCCCATGTCGGCCCCGCCGGACGCCCGCGCCACCATCAGGGGGGCGCGGGCCAGCAGCAGGCCCTGGGCGACCAGATCGGCCAGCAGGATCTTGGTCACCGAGACCGGCAGATCGAGCCCGGCGGAGACCTCGGCGACCGCCGCCGGCCGGCGGCAGCGCTCCAGGATCATGCGGTGCTCGGGCTGGAGCCGGCCCGCTCGCAGGGGGGTCCCGTGCTGGTCCACCGCCTGTTCCGCGGTCGTGAGCACGGTGATGAGGCTGAAGTCGTCCCGTTCGGGGGCGGTCCGGCCACGGGTGATCGTGTAGGGGCGCACCATGGTGCCCGCGCCGTCCTCGGTCTCCTCCTCGTCCTCCTCGTACCGGTAGGAGGTCACACCCGCTGCCCGTCGCCGGTGCCGAAGGCGTCGAAGTCGCCGCGGACCGGTGCGGTGAGCTTCTGGCCGACCTGCTGCACCAGGTTGTGCATCGCCAGCGACATCACCTCGGCGTCCACCTCCTGGGAGGCGACGACGGCGAGGTGGGTGCCCTGGCCCGCGGCGATGATGAAGAGCCAGAGGTCCGCCAGCTCGACGATCACCTGGTGGACCGAACCGCCGTCGAACAGCTGGCCGACCCCACGGGCGAGACTCTGCTGGCCCGTGCATATCGCGGCCAGGCGCTCGGCGTCCGCGCGCTCGATGGTGCGGGAGTGGCTCACCACCAGTCCGTCGTCGGACAGCAGCACGGCGTTCAGTGTCTCGGCGACCGAGTCCACCAGACCGTCGAGCAGCCAGTCCAGATCCTGGAGGGTGGCCGTTGTGCGTGTCATGACCGTTCTTCTCTCGTAGGGGAGGGTGCGGCGGGGGCGGGGCCCGGCGGCTCCTCCGCCGCACGTGCCGCGCGCGAGCGCCGCTGGAATGCCCCGATCGCGGCACCCGCCCGCCGGGGGACGGGGCGGAGCAGCGGGTTCTCGTCCCAGCTCGGGGGCTTGGGCGTGGCCGTCCGGGCGGCAGGGTCCACCCGGAGCTCGTCCACCAGGCTGGCCTGGCGGACGCGGCGGGGGAGCGGGGGCTCCCCGCCCGCCGGCACCGCGGCCGGCTGCCCGGCCGGGGCGGCGGGGAGGGCCTGGGCCGGAAGGGCCTGCGGCCCGGGGCGTACGGGCCCGCCGTGGGCGTGCGGGCCGGCGGCGCCGTCCCCGGCCGGATACTGCTGCGGGTAGGACGGCTCGGGCACCGGATACGGGTCCTCGGCCGGATCCGCGTACGCATGACCGGGTACGGGGTACTGGCCGGCGGCCGTCATGTACGGCTGCTCCTGGCCCGGGTAGGGCTGTTCGGCGCCGGTGTACGGGCCGTCGGCCCCGGCGTACGGCGGCTGTCCGGGCTCGGGGTACGAGCCCCCGGCGTACGGCTCGTCGGCGTACGGCTGTCCGGGATCCCGGTACGACGCGTCGCCGGTGGTGTACGGCTGGTCCGCGCCGGGATACGGGGCGTCGCCCGGGGTGTGGGGCTGTCCGTCCGGCGGGAAGTGCTGCCCGTCCGGCGGGAAGGGCTGTCCGGGCACCGGGAAGGGTTCCCCGGCTCCGGCGTACGGCTGCTCCGGGGCGGGCGGTTCCTCCCCGGCGGGCCGTGACCTGGCGGTGCGGCCGGACAGGGCCGTGACCCCGGCCATGGCCCGCCCCTGCACCCGGGTCGGCAGCGCGCCCGGAGCCGCGGGCACGGCGGCCGTCTCCGGCACCGGGGCGGCGGAGGGTACGCCGACGGGGCCGGTGCCGGGCTCGGGGACGGTCAGCTCGTCCGGGACCAGGACGACCACGCGGGTGCCACCGAAGGCGGAGGGCCGGAACTCGACCCTCAGCCCGTGCTGGTCCGCGAGGCGGGCGATCACGTAGAGGCCGAGCCGGATGTCCTCCGCGTGGGCGAGCACGTCCATCCGGGGCGGACGGCTCATCAGTTCGTTGGCCTCGTCGAGCTGGTCCTCGTCCATGCCCAGACCGCGGTCCTCGACCTCGATGGCCAGGCCCCGGCTCACCTTCGCCGCGCGGACCTCGACGGGGCTCGGCGGCCGGGAGAAGGTCAGCGCGTTCTCGATCAGCTCCGCGAGGACGTGGGAGACCGGGCCGACGGCCCGCTCCGCCAGCCACGGGGCACCGTCGAGGTCCAGCACCACCCGGCGGTAGTCCTGCACCTCGCCCTGGGCGGAACGCATGACGTCCAGCAGCGGTACGGGCTTGCGCCAGCGCCGGTGCGGCGAGCCGCCCGCGAGGATCACGAGGTTCTCCTCGTACCGGCGCAGACGGGCCGTCAGGTGGTCGAGGTCGAAGAGGCCGTCGAGCACCTCGGGGTCCTCGTGCTTGCGCTCCAGCTCGTCCAGCTTCTTGAGCTGCTGGCCGATCAGCTGCTGGGTACGGCGCGCGATGCGCTGGAGCAGCCGCTCGAATCCGCGGTGCTGGTCCGCCTGCCGGACGGCGGCCTGCAGGGCGCTGGTGCGGGCCTGGTTGAGCGCGCCGCCGAGCCGGGTGAGCTCGTCGCCGCCCTCACCCGGTTCGTCGATCGCGCGGGCCTCGGCCTCGACATCGATCTTCTCCCCCTCGGCCAGCCGTTCGACGACGTCCGGCAGGGCCTTCTCCAGCTCCTCGGCCCGTTCCTGGAGACCGGAGATGCGCCGCCGCAGGTTACGGGTGAGGCGCCAGGTGGTCCAGACGACGGCGACGACCGCGAGCAGGCCGATCACCGAGGTGAGGACCATCTTGAGGAGCAGGGACATGACCGTGTCCTTGCCGGTCACCATGACCGCGTCGGTGCGCTTCTCCAGCAGCTCGACGAGCTGCGGGGTCACACCGTCCATGGCCTTGCGCCAGGTCTTCTCGTCGGCCTTCAGCGCGACGGAGCCGGTCCGGTCGGCCGGAGCGGGACGCAGGATCTGCTCCTCGACCTTCGTCTTGGCCTTCCAGGCGGAGCTCGCGGTCAGCTCCTGCCACCGGTCCAGGTCGTCGTCGGGGAGATAGGGGACCACCTTCGTCCCGGCCTGGAACGACTGACCGGAGACGGCGCTCCGGAGCTCCTGGAGGTCTTCCGTGCCGAGTTCGCCGGAGGGCCAGCCACGGGCCAGGATCGCGTCCGAGCGGGAGATCATCTCCTTGGTCCAGAACAGGTCCACGAGCGGCTGGCTCAGGGTGGTCACCTCGCCGTTGTCCACATGGCTGAGGGCCGAGAACAGCTCCAGGTCCACGGCGATCAGGTCGGTGTAGTAGCCGTAGACGACCTTCTGCCGGTCGCTGTCGCCCTCGTCGACGAGGGCGCGCTGGGCCGGCAGCTGGTCGATGGCCGCCCGGGCCCTGCCGACCGCGTCCAGCACCTCTTCGGGTGCCTCGTCCGCGTCCACGTCCGAGAGGGTCTCGAAGGCCGTGACCGCCTCGTCGGTGAGCGTGCGCTGCTGCTTCAGCGCCGTACGGGAGTCACCGGGGCGGGCCAGCGCCTCCGCGCTGAGCCGGCGCTCCTCCTGCAGGTTGTAGTACACGATGTTGGACGGTTGGCCTGCCTTCTCGGCCAAGAGTCCCTGGGCTGCCTGGCGTTGGAAGTCCAGGAAGGTCTGACCACTGGTCACGGCCCACAGGGCTGCCAGTGCGACTCCGGGGACGATCGCCAGTACGAGAAGGGCCGTCCGCAACGACATGGGTGCCGAGTCGGTCCGCCGTGACGCGCGCGTGCGCAGGGGATGCTCCTTGACGATGATGCCAGCCGGTGACTGGTCAAATACGTTGAGAACTTGGACACATGGATATTAGCCACAGTGCAAAAGAGAAGAAAAAGTGGCCTCACATGTGCAACACGCGATGCGCACGCCATGCACACCTCATCCCGTCGAAGTGTCGGAGATGCCCGTCGTGCCCAGGTAGCGGCACGGGAGCTCCGGAGCGAGGCTGAAGGTGCACGTATACGTTCGGCGGCACACAGGGAGGCGACGGGCGTGGCCGGCGGAGCGTTCCCGCACACCGTGAACAGGTCGCCCGAGGGCGACGGCCTCACGGTGTGTGACGACGCGCCCGGTCATCTGCGCATCACCGGGCGGGTGCGGGGGATGCCCGACGAGGTCCCCGACGAACCCGCGCATCTGGCCCTGGACGCCGACCGGGTGCTCCGGCCGGGGAGGGGAGCGGGGGCGGCCGTGCCGGAACGGCCGCACGTCATGCCGTGTGACCGTGGACGAACAGGGCAGGCGCCGTCCTGTGAGCACAGCGGGACGAGGACCGACCACCGCCGACGCCGACCGTAAGCAGCGGGCCGGGCGCCGCGCGGCGCGCCGGACGGGTGAACCGGGCCAGGGGATATATCTGTATTCGGTGCCCTTTGTTCCGGACCACCTGTCGTGATCGCACTCATCCTCAGCCATTTCGTACTGGCGGCGTGCTCGGCGCCGCTCGTGCGACGGCTCGGCCGGTACGCATTCGTCGTGCTCGCACTGCCTCCTGCGGCCGCCACGGTGTGGGCCGCCACCGAATGGGGCGGCACCGAAGCGGGCCGGGCGGTCTCCTGGTCGTGGGAGTGGATCAGCACGTACGACGTGTCGGTCGCCCTGCGCCTGGACGCGCTGGCCGAGCTGATGGTGCTGCTCGCGGCCGGGGTCGGCACTCTCGTCCTGCTCTACTGCGCGTCGTACTTCACCGACGACTCGCCCCAGCTGGCCTCCTTCGCCGGAAACCTGCTGGCCTTCGCCGGCGCCATGCTCGCCCTCGTCCTCGCGGACGACCTCATCACCCTCTACGTGTTCTGGGAACTGACCACCGTCTTCTCGTACCTGCTGATCGGTCACACCAGCGAACGCAAACAGAACCGGCGCTCCGCCCTCCAGGCGCTGACGGTCACCACCATGGGCGGCCTCGCCATGCTGGTCGGCTTCCTGATCCTCGGCGAGGCGGCGGGCACCTACCGGATCTCCGCGATCGTCGCCGACCCGCCGGAGCCGACCGTCGCCGTGTCCGTGGCCGTCGTCCTCGTGCTGTGCGGCGCCCTGTCGAAGTCGGCGATCTGGCCGTTCAGCCTCTGGCTGCCGAACGCCATGGCCGCGCCCACTCCCGTCAGCGCCTACCTGCACGCCGCGGCCATGGTCAAGGCCGGTGTCTACCTGGTGGCACGGCTCGCCCCCGCCTTCGCCGACGTCCCCGTCTGGCGGCCCGTCGTCCTGGTGCTCGGGGGAGCGACGATGCTCCTGGGCGGCTGGCGCGCCCTGCGCCTCCACGACCTGAAGCTCGTCCTCGCCTACGGAACCGTCAGCCAGCTCGGCTTCCTCACCGTGCTCGCTGGGGCGGGGAACCGGAACGCCGCACTCGCCGCCGCCGCGCTGATCCTGGGTCACGCCCTGTTCAAGGCCGCGCTGTTCCTCGTCATCGGCATCGTGGACCACGCCACGGGCACCCGTGACCTGCGCAGGCTCTCCGGCCTCGCCCGCACCATGCCGTACGTCTGCGCCGTCGCGGTGCTCGCCGCCGCCTCCATGGCCGCCCTGCCGCCCCTCCTCGGATTCGCCGCCAAGGAAGCCGCCTTCGACGCGCTGCTGCACGGCGACACCGCCGACCGCTGGCTGCTGGCCGTCGCCGTCGCCGGCTCGGTGCTGACCGTCGCATACACCCTGCGCTTCGTCTGGGGGGCGTTCGCCCGTAAGCCGGGTGTCGCCGACACCCCCGCCCACCACGTCGGCGCCGCCCTCCTGGCGCCGCCCGCCGTGCTCGCCGTCGCCGGGCTGGTGCTCGGCCCCGGTGTCGGATGGACCGACCGTCTGTTCGCGGCGTACGCCGACACCTTCCCCGCCCCCGCGCACCCGTACCACCTCGCGCTCTGGCACGGCTTCGGGACGGTCCTGCTGCTGTCCGCCCTCACCTGGGCGGGCGGCGCCGTGCTCTTCGCGGGGCGCGCGACGGTCACCCGCATCTCCCGGCGCGTCGCCTGGCCGACCGCGGACAGCGTCTTCGGGCACCTCCTGCTCGGCCTGGAACGCGTCGCCCTCCAGATCACCGGCTTCGTCCAGCGCGGCTCCCTCTCCGGCTACCTGGCGATCACCCTGATGGTGATGCTCTCCGGCCAGCTGGCGGTCCTGGTCGCCGACCGCCCCTGGGAGGGAGCGGTCGCACCCCGCGTGTGGGACACCCCGCTCCAGGGTGCGGTGGCCGTGCTGACCTGCGCCGCCGCCCTCTCCTGTCTGACCGTCAGCCGCCGGATGAAGGCCGTCGTCCTGGCGGGACTGACCGGTTACGGGGCGGCGCTGCTCTTCGTCGTCCAGGGCGCGCCCGACCTGGCGCTCACCCAGTTCTGCGTCGAGACCGTCTCGATGATCGTGTTCGTGCTGGTCCTGCGCCGGCTGCCGGTGCGTTTCGAGGAGTCGATCGGCACCTGGCGGCGGGCGATGCGGATCCCGGTGGCCCTGGGCGCGGCGGCGACGGTCGGCCTGGCCGTCTGGGTGTCGGGTGCCGCGCGGGTCGCCGAGCCCGCGGGCGCGGCCATGGTCGAGGAGGTCGCCCATCACGGGCTCAAGGACGTGGTGGCCACCATCCTGGTCGACCTGCGGGCCTGGGACACGATGGGGGAGTCCGCCGTACTCGCCGCGGCGGCGATCGGCGTGACCAGCCTCATCTATCTGCACCGCCGCGGCGAAGCGTCCATGAGCAGGGAGGAGCTTCAGGGGGAGACCGCCTGGGCGATGTCCGGCCGACAGCTGACCGGCCTCCCGCGGGGCGACGACACCGCACCCGAACGCAGCTGGCTGGCAGCCGGATCCACCCTCGCGCCCGAGCACCGGTCCATCGTCTTCGAGGTGGTGGGCCGGCTGCTCTTCCACCCCATCCTGGTGCTCTCCCTGTACCTGCTGTTCTGCGCGGAGAACATGCCGGGCGGCGGCTTCGTCGCCGGACTCGTGGCGGGGCTCGGTCTCATCACCCGCTATCTGGCGGGCGGCAGATTCGAACTCGCGGAGGCCGCGCCGCTGCAGCCCGGACTCTTCACCGGGCTCGGACTGTTCGTGTCCACCGGGGTCGCCCTGGGCGGCCTCGCCGAGGGGACCGTGCTGCACGCCTGGACCTACCACGGGCATCTGCCGCTGTTCGGCGACTTCCACCTGAGCACCTCGGTCCTCTTCGACTTCGGTGTCTATCTGCTGGTCCTCGGCGTGGTCCTGGACATCGTGCGGGCGCTGGGCGCCAAGGTCGACCGGCAGATCGAACGGGCGGCGGGCGCACTGACCCCCGCGGCGGACACCGGGAACGGGGAGCCGCAGCGATGATCATGAGTGCCGCGCTCCTCGCCACAGCCGTCGTCCTCTGCGCGGTCGGCGGCACCCTCATGCTCACCCGGCCGCTCACCCGCATCCTGCTCGGCGCGGTGATCGCGAGCAACGGCATCAACCTGCTGGTCCTCTCGTCGACCGGCTCGGCGGGCGCGGCGCCCCTGCTCTACGGCGTGCCGCTGCGCCGGGTCACCGACCCGCTGCCCCAGGCCATCGCCCTCACCGCCATCGTCATCACCCTCGGGACCACGGCCTTCCTGCTCGCCATGGCCTACCGCAGCTACCAGCTGACCGGCACGGACGAGGTCCACGACGACCTGGAGGACCGGCGCATCTTCCTGCGCGCCGAGGTGCTGGGGGAGCGGGCCGAACTCCGTGAGGAGTACCGGTCGGGACCCAGCCGTACCCGGGAGGAACGCGCGCACTACCGCGAGGAACACCGCAGGCTGCGGGCCAGACTCCGCGCCGACCGCGCCCTCCAGGCACGTGGCCGGGACGCGGGCGGGGACCTGTGGCACGACGTGCTGGGAGCCGATCCGGAGGACTACGTGAAGGACAAGGACGACGACCGAGGAGCCACCGGATGAACGCACTCGTCCCGCTGCCGGTCCTGCTGCCGCTCTGCGCCACCGGGGTGAGCCTCGCCTTCGGCACCAGGCTCGCGCGCTTCCAGCGCTTCATCAGCGTCGCCGTGCTCACCGCCGTCCTCGGGCTCTCGGTGGCGCTGATGATCGCCGCCGACCGGCAGGGCCCCCTCTCCGTCCACCTCGGCGACTTCGCCCCGCCGCTCGGCATCACCCTGGTCGCCGACCGGCTGTCCGGGCTGATGCTGACCGTCTCCTCCGCGGTCACCCTCGCCGTCCTGGTCTACTCGCTCGGCCAGGGCATGGCGGACCGGGACAAGGAGACGCCCGTCGCCGTCTTCCACCCCGCCTACCTCATCCTGGTCGCCGGGGTCTCCCTCACCTTCATCGCGGGCGACCTCGTCAACCTCTACGTCGGCTTCGAGATCATGCTGCTCGCCAGCTTCGTCCTGCTCACGCTCGGCGGCACCGGCCCCCGGATCCGGGCCGGCTCCACCTACGTGATCATCTCGCTGTTCTCCTCGATGCTGTTCCTCACGGCCATCGCCATGACGTACGCCGCCACCGGCACCGCCAACCTGGCCCAGCTGGCGGTCCGGCTGCCCGAACTCCCCCTCGGTGTGCAGACCCTGGTCCAGGCAATGCTGCTCACCGTCTTCGCCATCAAGGCCGCCGTCTTCCCCCTTGCCGCCTGGCTCCCCGACTCCTACCCGACCGCGCCCGCGCCCGTCACCGCAGTCTTCGCCGGCCTGCTGACGAAGGTCGGCATCTACTGCATGCTGCGGACCGAGACCCTGCTCTTCCCCGGCAACCGGCTCGGCGACCTGCTCATGGCCGTCGCCCTGGCCTCGATGATCGTGGGCATCCTCGGGGCGGTCGCCCAGACCGACCTGAAGCGGCTGTTCTCCTTCACCCTGATCAGCCACATCGGCTACATGGTCTTCGGGATCGGCCTCGCCACCCGCGAGGCGTACGGCGGCGCGATCTTCTACGTCGCCCACCACATCACCGTCCAGACCTCCCTCTTCCTCGTGGCCGGACTCATCGAACGCCGGGGCGGCACCAACGAGCTCACCCGACTCGGCGGACTGGCCAGATCGGCTCCGCTGCTCGCGGTCCTCTTCTTCGTGCCGGCGATGAACTTCGCCGGGATCCCCCCGCTCTCCGGCTTCATCGGGAAGCTCGGACTCATGCGGGCCGGGGTGGCCGACGGCAGTGTGTGGGCCTGGATCCTCGTCACCGGCGCGACCGTGACGAGCCTGCTCACCCTGTACGTGATGGCCAAGATCTGGAATCTGGCGTTCTGGCGCACCGAGCCACCGGGACAGGCCGCCTACGGCACCGTCCTGGAGGCCGCCGACGACACCGACGACGACGATCCCGACACCGGCCCGGACCGCATCCCCGGCACGGGCGACGAAGGGATCGGGCCCGCACCGGCCGGTCAGACCCTGGCCGCCACCCTGCAGGGGCGGGCCGTCACCACCACGGTCCGCCCGCCCACGGCCATGACGGCGGCCACCGCGGGGGCCGTCCTCCTCGGCCTCGCCTTCACCGTCCTGGCCGGCCCGCTGGCGGCCTTCACCGACCGCTCGGCCGCCGAACTCATCGCCCGCAGTCCCTATGTGGAGGAGGTGCTCGGCCGGTGAGGCGCCTGATCACCCTGTCGTACCACAACCCCGATCTGCCCCCGTTCAGCGTCGAGTTCGCGGGGCGCCGGCGGCGGGTGCTCGACCTTCCGCTGATCGCCTGGCTCACGCTGATCTGGGTCCTGCTGTGGTCCACCCTGACCTGGGCCAACGTCGTCACCGGCGCGGTCGTGGCGGTGGCCGTCTGCCTGGCGTTCCCGCTGCCCCAGGTCGACCTGGGGCTCCGGCTGCACCCCTGGGGCATCCTGCTGCTCGCCGGCTATCTGCTCTACGACATGTACACCTCGGGGGTGAAGGTCACCCGGCAGATCTTCGCCGGCCGCCCGCACCGGCCCGCCGTCATCGGTGTACCACTGCGGTGCCGCAGCGACCTGATGCTCGCGGCGACGGCCGTCTCCGTGTCGAACACGCCGGGCGGCTCCGTCGTCGAGGTGCGCAGGGCCACGGCCACGCTCTTCCTGCACGTGCTGGACGCGGACGACCCGGCCGAGCTGGAGGCGGCCCGGCGCTCCGTCTGGAAGCTGGAGAAGCTGACGGTCAGGGCGTTCGGCACCCGCGACGAGATCGCCCGGGTGTCCGAGCCCCCGCCTGCGGTCGCCGGCTCCGACACCGGGGAGGAGACGTCATGAGCGGCCCCGAGACCGTCGACCGCGTGCTGATGACCTGCGCCGTCGTGTTCGTCGTCGTGGCGGGCGCGCTGCTGCTGTTCCGGATCAGCCGCGGGCCCTCCATGCTGGACCGGGCCATCTCCCTCGACGTCTTCGCGGCGGTGGTCATCGCGGGCCTGGGTGCCAAGTCCGCGTTCGCCCTGGACTCGTTCTACTTCCCGATCATGCTGGTGCTCGCGTTCCTCGGCTTCACCGGGTCCGTGGGCATCGCCCGCTTCATCGCCGTACGCGACAAACCGCTGTCACGGCAGCGGGCCGGCGGGAAGGAGGGGCAGCGGTGAACGTCTGGCTCCAGGTCGCGGACACGGCCGGGGCGGTGCTCGTGTTCCTCGGCGCGGCGATCTCGCTCCTCGGTGTCGTCGGCATGCTCAAGCTGCCCGACGTCCTCTCCCGCAGCCATGCGGCGACCAAGCCGCAGACCCTCGGGCTGCTGCTCGTGCTGGCCGGGGTCGGGCTGAGGCTGCACAGCGCCACGGACCTGGCGACGCTGGCCCTCATCGGCTTCTTCCAGCTGATGACGGGCCCGGTGGCGGCCCACCTGGTCGCGCGGTCGGCGTACCGGACGGGGCAGATCGAGCGCGGTGAGCTCCTGTTCGACGACCTGGACGCGCAGCTCACCGAGCCGGAGCCGGAGACGGAACCCGGCACCGAGCCGGAACCGGGCACCGGGCCCGAGCGCGACCAGGGGTAGCCGGCCCGCCTCTCGGTATCTCCACTCTTCGCACACATTTTCTGCGATGATGCGGCGGGAATGCCGGGCGCTGGGGGGCGTATGGGAAGCACGGGTACGGTGCTGCGCGAATTGCGCGGCGCACAGAAGTCGTCCAAGGGTGTCTCGCTCTACTCGCGGTACGTGAACCGCCCGGCCGGGCGGCTGCTCGCCGCGGGCGCCTTCCGCGCCGGATTGACGCCCAATCAAGTCACTTTGATCAGTGCGGCGTTCACCTTCACGGCCATCGCGGCCGTGGCGCTTGTGGAACCGTCCTGGTGGCTCGGGGTCCTCGTCCACGCCGGCCTGGCCGTCGGATTCGCCTTCGACTCGGCCGACGGGCAGCTCGCGCGGCTGACCGGGCGGGGCGGGCCGGACGGCGAGTGGCTCGACCATGTCGTGGACTGCGCGAAGATGATCCTGGTCCACAGCGCCGTACTGATCGCGTTCCACCGCTTCGGGGGCCTGCCCGGTGAGGCCTGGCTCCTGCTGCCGCTCGGTTTCCTCTTCGTCGCGGTGCTCACGTTCTGCGCGGGGCTGCTGCGGGAACAGCTCGGCAAGGCGGCGGCCGGCACCGCGCCGGTGCCCGGGGCCCCCGGCGCCCCGGTGTCCCCGATCCGGGCCGTCGCGCTGCTGCCCGCGGACTACGGGATCTTCTGCCTGGTCTTCCTGCTGCTCGGCGCACCCGGCGCGTTCCGGGCCGGGTACGCCGTCCTCGCGGCCGTGCACGCCCTGTTCCTCGTCGCGTTCCTCGCCAAGTGGTTCAGGGAGCTGAAAGCGCTCCGGGCGGGCTGACGAGCACGTCCAGTGCCCGGCGCAGCTGGGTGCTGGACGTGTGCACCGTGTACGGAAAGTAGACGACCTCCACCCCGACCTCGGCGAAGTCGCGCTCCAGGCGTTCGCCCTTCTCCGTGCCCCGCCAGTCGTCGCCCTTGAAGATGACGTCGAAGCGGACCTGCTGCCAGGTCTCGACCTTGTCCGGAACGGTCTCCACGAACGCCGCGTCCACATGGCGCACACTGCGCACGATCTCCAGCCGCTCGCGCAGCGGGATCACCGGCCGGTGGCCCTTGGCCAGCTCCGCCATCTCGTCGGAGACGACTCCGGCCACCAGGTAGTCGCACTGGCTGCGGGCGTGCCGCAGGATGTTGAGGTGGCCGACGTGGAACAGGTCGTACACCCCCGGCGCGTAACCGACTCTGTGCTGCACCATCCGTTCTCTCCCCCCACGGTGGAACTGGTTCAACGACCTTACTGTGAAGAACACTTGTGCATCCCGTGAACGGATAAGCTCGGAGGAAGGGCTGTTCCGGGGGGAAGGCGATCATCCGTTGTCCGCTGCTGAGCATCTGAGACCGTTCAAAAACCGCAGACTTCTCGTGGTCTCCACCAACTACGCCCCCGAGCTGACGGGCATCGGCCCGTACGCCACGCAGCTCGCCGAGCACTGGGCGGCGTCCGGGGCCAGGACCGAGGTGCTGGCCGGCATGCCGCACTACCCCGCCTGGCGCGTGGACGAGCGGTACCGGGGCGTGTGGCGGAGGGAGGAGAGCCGCGAGGGGGTGCGGGTGCACCGGCGGCGCCACTATGTGCCGCCCCGTCAGACTGCGCTCAGACGTGGCGCGTTCGAGGCGTCCGTGCTCCTCCACGGGATACTCGCCCCGCCGCCCGGCCGCTTTGACGCGGTGGTCTCCCAGATGCCGAGCCTCGCGGGCGGTGTACTCGCCGCCCGGCTGGCACGCCGCCACCGCGTCCCCCACATACCCGTCGTCCAGGACCTGATGGGCGCCGCCGCCGCGCAGAGCGGCATCCGCGGCGGAGACAGGGCGGCGGAGGTAGCCGCGAAGGCCGAGCGTTACGCGCTGCGCGGCGCGGCCCTCGTCGGTGTCATCCACGAGAGCTTCGTGGAGGGGGTCACCGCCCTCGGGGTGGACCCCGGCCGGATCAGGGTGGTCCCCAACTGGACCCATGTGCAGAGCCCTTCGGCGGACCGTGCCGCCACCCGGGCCCGCCTCGGCTGGGCCGAGGACACGCCCGTACTGCTGCACTCCGGGAACATGGGCCTCAAGCAGGGGCTCGACGTCCTGGTCGGCCTGGCGCGGCTGGCCCCGGACATCCGGGTCGTCCTGATGGGCGACGGCAACCAGCGCGACGGGCTGCGCGAGCGGGCCGCGGGCCTGCCCAACCTCGACTTCCTCCCGCCCGCGGGCGCGGACGACTTCACCGATGTGCTCGCCGCCGCCGATGTGCTCGCGGTGACCCAACGGGCCTCCGTGCTCGACATGAGCGTGCCGTCCAAGCTCACCTCGTACTTCGTCTCCGGACGCCCGGTCGTCGCCTCCGTGGCCGACGAGGGCGGTACGGCCGACGAGGTGCGCCGTTCGGGCGCGGGCGTCCTCGTGGCGCCCGAGGACCCGGCCGCGCTCCTCGCCGCCGTACGCCGGCTGGCGGCCGATCCGGCGGCGGCGGACGCGCTGGGAGCGCACGGGCCGCGGTACGTCGCACAGCACCTGAGCAAGGAGGCGGGGCTCGCCCGCTTCGACGCCCTGCTTGCCGAGGCACTCGGGGAAGCACCGGCCGGCGCCACGCGTACCGGGGAATCACAAGGGGGAGCAAGCCGATGACGCACCAGATCCGTCCCCTGGACGACCAGGACGAACCGGCGCTGCTGCGGGACCAGTTCCGCCAGCTCCTGCGCTACCGAGCCCTGCTCGCCGGGGGCGTCGTCGTGGGCCTCCTCGGCGGGGGATTCCTCGCCCTGAGCGGCGACGACACCTACACGGCCGCCGGTGAGGTGCAGGTGCGCTCCGCGACCGCCGACCCCTTCGCCACCGGCGCCTCCGCCGACAAGGGCATCAACATCGGCTCCGAACGGCAGACCGCGGTCAGCGACACCGTGGGCGACCTGGCCGCCGGGACCCTGCTGAAGAAGGGCGACGACGTCACCGCCCGGAAGCTGCTGGCCGGCCTCCAGGTCACCAACCCGCCCAACACCCTCACCCTCCGCTTCTCCTACACCGGCGCCACCCCCGAGCAGGCCCGCTCCCGCGCCGAAGCCCTGGCCAACGCCTACCTCGCGCACCGCAAGGCGCGTACCGAGGAAAGCATCGACAACATGGCCGAGGGCTACCGCGCCCAGCTCGAACCGCTGGAGGAGAAGCGCGACCTGCTGGAGGAGCGGACCGGGGTCGACGCGGCGGACGACGTCAGCAGCGCCCGCGCCAACATCATCGTCTCCATCTCCGAGCTGAGCCGGAAGATCTCCGAGCTCAAGGCGCTCGACACCACCCCCGGCTACCTCAACAAGAAGCCCGTCGCCCCCACCGAGCCCGCCGGGGCCGGCCTGCCGCTGCTCCTCGGGCTCGGCGCGGTCGTCGGACTCGCCCTCGGACTGCTGCTGTCCTGGGTCCGCCTCGTCTTCGACCCCGCCGTACGCTCCCCCCGTGAGCTGGTCCGCTCGCTCGGGGCCCCGCTGCTCGGCACGCTGCCCAGGGAACGCGCGGCCGCGGGCACCCTGCTCGCGATCGGGCGCAGCGGTTCGAGGCTCGCCGAGGAGTACCGTGCGGTCGCCTTCCGGCTCGCCTACGACCCGTCGTTCGCGGAGCGGCGCCGTCTCCTGGTCACCGCCCCGCGCGGCGACAACGCGGCCGCGAAGGCCGCCGCGGTCAACCTGGCGGCCGCCTTCGCCGAGATGGGCCGCGACGTCCTGCTCGTCGAAGCCGATCTGCGCGCCCCGTCCCTCGCCCACGACCTGGGGCCGTCCGCCCACGAGGTCCGGCCGCCGCGCTGGGCCGCCGACGACGGCGACCGGGGCTGGCCCGCAGGCGGCCGCTCCCACGTGGACGTGCCCGGCTCCGGGGCGTTCGCCCTGGTGGCCGGGGTCACCGCGGACAACGTGCCGCGCGCCCTGACCTCCGCGTCCGTCGGCCGGATCGTCGCCGAGGCCGACCGCCCCGGCGCCGTCGTCCTCGTCCTCGCCCCGCCGGTGCTGTCGTACGCCGACGCGGTCGCCCTCGTCGACCGGGTCGAGGGCGTCATGGTGGTCTGCGACCCGCGCGAGGTGCACCGCAGCGACCTGGAACGCATCCGCGAGATCATCGGCGCCTCCGGCGGCTCGGTGCTCGGCGCCCTGCTCCACCCCGGCCGGGGCCGGCTGCGCCGCGCGGACCGCCGGCCCAAGTCGTCCCGGCACCGCACCGGAGGCCCCGGTGGCCCGGCCGCCGACGCCGACGCGCCGGAGGTCACCGGGAACCCCGACGAGACGATGGGGCTGCGCTCCTTCACCCTCCCGGGGGCGCGCCGGTGAGAGCCCGCACCGCGATCCTCTGCTCGGTCGCGGACCAGGGCGTGGCGGCGCTCACCAACATCCTGGTGCTGGTGGCCGCCGCCCGGCTCTCCACCGTGGCCGACTTCGCCCGCTTCTCCGCGGTCTACCTCGTCTTCACGGTGCTGCTGGGCGTCTCCGGCGCCTACACCGGGCAGCCGCTGGTCCTCCGGCGCGGCGGGGGCGCGGACACCCGGGGCGCCTGCCGCTCGGCCGTCGTGTTCACCCTGGGGGCCTCGGCGGGCCTCGGCGTCCTGCTGGCCGCCGTCTGCCTGTTCGTCCCGGGGGACACCGCCCGCGCCCTGCTGGCGCTCGGCCTCGTCCTGCCGGTGGTGCTGGGACAGGACTCCCTGCGCTACGCCTTCTCCACCCTCCAGAAGCCCCATCTCGCCCTGACCTCCGACCTGCTGAGGCTGGGCTGCGTGCTCGGCGCCCTGGCCGCCCAGGAGTACGGGGCCACGCCCGCCCGGCTGATCGCGGCCTGGGGGCTGTCCGCCCTGCCGGCCCTCCTGCTGTCCGCCGTGCTGCTGCACCGCTCGACCGCCGGGGCGCCGCTGCTGCTGCGCCCGATGCTGCGGCGCGGCCACCTCGGGCAGCGCTTCACGGTCGAGTTCGGCGTCGGCAACGCGACCAGCCAGCTCTCCGTCCTCGGCCTCGGCGCCGTCGGCAACCCGCTCCTCGTCGGCGCCCTGCGCGGGTCGACCACACTGTTCGGGCCGCTCAACGTGCTCTTCACCTCCGCCACGTCCTTCGGCCCGCCGCTGCTCGGCCGGATCGGCGACGAGCGGCGCCGCGTGCGGGCCACCGCGGGACTCGCCGGCGTCCTCGCCGCCACCGCCGCACTCTGGGCCGTCGCCCTGGCCCTGCTGCCGGAGCGTGCGGGGCGACAGCTCCTCGGCGACACCTGGCCCACGGCCGCCGCCCTGCTCCCGGCGACCGGCAGCCAGTACGCGGCGATGGCCGTGGGCACCTGCGGACTGCTCGCCCTGCGCATGCTCGACCCGCGTACGACCCTCAGCATCCAGGTCGTCTTCTCGCTCACCGCCGTGGCCCTCATGGCCGGGGGTTACGCCCTCGGCGGCATCCCCGGGGCCGCCTGGGGGCTGTGCCTCGGATCGCTCTGCAAGGCCGCCGCCACCTGGACCCGGGTCGCCCGGCTGCGCCGCCGGAGCCCGGCGGGGACCGTCAGCGCCGACGCGCTGCCCGCTGCTCCCTGAACGTCGTGACCAGCACCAGACACAGCGCGCCGATCGCCAGCTTCCCCGCGGCCTGGAGCAGCGGACCCCGCAGCAGGATGAAGGTGTAGCCGGCGATCAGCGGCGCCGCGATCGCCAGCACACTGCCCGGCCCCGGACCCGCCCGCGTGACCGCCAGGGCGTACCGCCGGTCGGTACGGGCCGCCGCGTAGCCGATCAGCGCCAGGCCGCCGATCATGCCGGACGCGCCGAAGTCGACCCAGAACTCGGTCCACAGCGGAGCGGACAGGTTGGTCATGTTCATCCCCATCCACTCGCCGACCCTGACCCCGGTGTCCTCCGGCTTCCCGCTCCACACGGCCCTGGGTACGAAGAAGAGTGCGGAGCCCGCGAGTTGACGGCCGTAGGTGTGGCCCCGGGTGTCCACCCAGGAGACGGTGTTGGCGAACATCACCGTCTGGTCGTAGTCCTTGGTGGCCAGCGGCTCGAAGACGGAGGCCGACTGCACGGGCCGGTACCCCTCGTCGTCGTAACGGAAGCGGTCGGCGTACGGGAACAGCACCAGGGCGCCTACCACACCCATGGCCAGCACCGACCGGTACATCGCCGCGCTGCTCGGGAACGCGGTGAAGAGCAGCGACACCAGCACCGTCAGGAACCAGTAACGCGCGTTGGACACCGGGTTGTTCACGACCAGGTTGACCGCCGCGAGCACCACCCACACCAGCACCGTCGAAGGGGAACGCCGCGCCCGGCGCGAGGTCACCAGACGCCGGGTGAAGAAGAGGAGCGCCAGCAGCGCGGGGACGGTGCCGAAGCCCTTCAGGAACGCGGAGCCGACATTCGACTCCGCCGAGGCCACCCCGCTCTGCGCCACCGTGTCGCTGATCTCCTGCCGACTGGAGAAGAAGACGGCCGGCCCCCCGAGCCTCAGTACGTAGTACGCGCTCGCCAGCAGCGCGAGCAGCACCAGCAGCCGCAGCCTGACCGGGTGGGCCACGGCGGGGCCTCCCGCGGCACGTGAGGGGGCGCGCCGCCGCAGCGGGCGGCGCGAGGCCAGCAGCGCCCCCAGGTCGAAGGCCGCGCACCCCACCAGGATCATCGCGATCGCCGTCACCAGGTCCGAGCGCGGTCCCACCATCGGGGTCGGGGTCTGCCCGATCACCACCTGCGCGAACGGCGCGACCCCCATGGCGATGTACACGAACATCCAGAAGACGCCCTGGAGCAGCCGCCGGCGCGTGGAGAGGATCATCGTGGCGAGCCGGGCGCCCGCGTAACACGTCAGGACGAGCTGCAGCCAGTAGGCGGTGTCCCTGACCCCCGAACCGGGCTGGGCGGCGATCACCGCGGGCAGGAAGACGACCAGGCCCAGGATGAGCGGCACGGACAGGGCCCGCGAGAGCATCGCCCACGTCAGCGGCCTCGCGGGCGGCTCGGCCGGCGGGCGCGGAGCACTCCCCGGGGCGGCGACGGCCCCCACCGACTCGTGCACGGACGTCATCGACCCCCCGATCACCGGCCCCGAGAGCCCCCCTGGCCCACGAACACCTTAACGAACACGCCCACTTGGGGTGATGTGATGGCTAGTCTGTGAACAAATAACCGAGGTTGGGGGGAACCCTGGTGAAGGTCCTGCACATCGTCACGCTGCACACCCCGGACCACGCGTTCGGCGGTCCGACCCGGGTCGCGCTGAACCTCTCCAAGGTGCAGCGCGCCGACGGCGACGACGCCCGCATCATGGCGCTGGGCGACGGCTTCGACGGCACTCTGCCGAGCGAGGTCGAAGGCGTGCCCGTACACCTCTTCCAGGCGCGGCACCTGCTCCCGATGTTCGAGGTCAGCGGCATCACCTCCGGCGCCCTGCTGCGCACCGCGCGCCGCATGATGCGCGGAGCCGACCTCGTCCACGTCCATCTGATGCGCGACCTCGTGACCCTGCCCGCCGCACTCCTCGCCCTGGCCACCCGCACCCCCCTCGTCGTCCAGACGCACGGCATGGTCGACCCGACCGAGAAACGGGTCGCCCAGCTCACCGACCTGCTGGGCGTCCGCACGGTGCTGCGCCGCGCCGACGCCGTGCTCCACCTCACCGAGGCCGAGCGCCTCGACGTGAACGCGGTCGCCGCACCGGTCGCCCTCACCAACACCGTCAGGCTCGTCAACGGCGTACGCCCGCAGGAGCGCAAGCCCGCCCGGGACGAGGGCCGTCCGCCGACCGTGCTCTTCCTGGCGCGCGTCCAGGAGCGCAAGCGGCCCGAGGACTTCGTCGCGGCGATGCCGGCCGTCCTGGCCCGCCACCCCGACGCACGCTTCGTCCTCGCGGGACCCGACACCGGCGCCCTGCCCGGCACCCTGGCACTCGCCCGCGGGCTCGGCGTCCTGGACTCCCTGGACCATGTGGGCCCCCTCGGCCACGAGGAGGTGCTCGCCGCCGGGCGGCAGGCCGATGTGTACGTCCTGCCGTCCATCGAGGAGCCGCTCGGCGTCTCCGTCCTGGAGGCCATGTCCGTCGGCACGCCCGCCGTCATCACCCGGACCTGCGGACTCGGCCCCGACGTGGCGGAGTCAGGGGCGGGACGGGTGATCGACAGCCGTGTCGGCGAGGACGCGGAGAACGCCCGCAAGGTCGCCGAGGCGGTCCTGGAACTGCTGGAGCCCGAGGCCAACGACCGTGCGGGCAAGGCCGCGTGGAACCTCGTCAACGAGCACTTCACCATCGAGGCCGTGACACGGACCCTCCGGGAGACCTACGAGGACGTGGTCAGCCGGAGGGTGTGAGCCGTCCCTACCTCAACCCGTCTTCCCCTCACGGGACTTGAGTGCGATCTGCCAGCGGTAGAAGCTCATCGCCAGCGCGAAGTCCAGGCCGGCGCGCCCGTCGAGGAAGCCCCGCCGGTAGACGTACATGTAGGCGAAGGACACCAGCGGCTTGAACGGCGCCTTGTGGAAGAGCTGCCCCTGACGGGACTTCACCTTCCGCACCTGCTCCTTGACGTCGGGGTGGTGCTCCAGCCACGCCTCCCAGTCCGAGTAGCGGTTGTGCCGCTCGAACCAGGCGGTCACGGGGTCCAGGTCCTGGTGCTCGATGGGGCTGCCCAGCGCCTCGGCCGTCGCGGCGACCGGCTGGTAGTGGCCCTCGACCTCCCCGATGCCGGGTGCCGCGAGGTCGCCGACCTCCGGGTAGTGGCACCTGGTCCGGTCGGTCAGGGACCGCTTGCGGATCGTGTAGCCGTGCCGCAGCCGCTTCCCCGAGAACCAGTACCCCAGCGGTATGTCGTACGCCGCCGGCTTCGGGCTGTCCGGGTCGGCGAAGATCCTCCGGAGCTCCGCCAGCAGGCCGGGGCTCAGCCGCTCGTCACCGTCGAGCAGCAGGATCCAGTCCAGATCGGTGCGGACGTTCTCCAGGCACCACTGCTTCTTACGGGGATGGCCTCCGTCCCAGGTGTACGTGACCACTTCGGCGCCGCACTCCTCGGCGATCTTCGCCGTCCCGTCGGTGCTGTGGGAGTCCACCACGACGACCGCCTCGAAGTGGCCCAGGACCGACTTCACCGCCTCGGCGATGTTCAGGCCCTCGTTCTTCGTGGGGATCGCCACGGCGATCGGCAGCTTGCTCATGCGTTGTCTCCTTGCGGCAGCCAGGCGTAGCAGCCTGTGGAGGTGAAGGTGCGGGCGGACCCGGGGACGGTGACGGCAACCTGCTCACCGGTGCCGGACGAGCCCGATGCCAGCTCCTTGCCCTTCGCCCCGGTCAGCTGCCAGCTGCAGGCCTCGGTGGGGGAGGGGGCGCGGTAGCGGCCGGCCCTGAGCTCCTTGCCGGTGTGCGTGCCGTCGGCGTAACCGAGGGCGGCCTCGTCGACGAGGTCCTGGTGCTGGGGGCAGAGGTGGGTCACGGCCGGCTCCGCGTCCGTGACCTCGCCGGAGACGATCGAGGCGACGGCGATGTCCCGGTCGGCCTTGACCAGGTAGCGGAGCCGGTCGCAGGTCTCCTGGCCGGTCTGGAGCACCGCGGCCGGGTCCATCCCCTTCGGCACGCGGTCGGTCAGGTACTCCTTCTGCTTCTTCGTGAAGGTGCCCGTGGCCGGGGTGAGTTCCCCGGCGGGAGCCTTCGGCGTGCTGCTGGGCTTTTGCGGTCCCGCCGCCGTCGTCGGGACCGCGGACGGCGTGGGGGAGGCCGCCGCGGACGGCGTACTGCCCGCCGCGGCCGCCCTGCCCCCGTCACCGGACCCGCCGGACGAGCCGGACGAACCGCAGGCGGCCAGTACCGCCGTCGCGAGGGCGACGGCGGCACCGGCCAGGAACGGGTGTCTCATTCAGCGTTCCTCAGTGCGTAGTGCGCGCTGACCTGGGATGCGCTCAGCGCGGTCGGGTAGACGGCGGTCTCGTCGATCTGGCCGGCGAAGAAGTTGCTGGTGGGCCGGTTCGGCCAGTTGGCCAGGTTGTCGCCGCCGACCCTCCAGTACCCGGGGTAGTTCTCGTTGCCGGTGTAGAGGAGGTTGGAGGCGCGCAGCTGCCCGTCGACGTAGAGCGCCATGCCACCGGTGCCCTGGGTGGCGACGACATGGTGCCAGTTGCCGTCGTTGAAGGCCCCGGTCGTGGTGACGGTGCGGTAGCCGCCGCTGTAGACCCCGAAGACCAGCCGCCCGTTGTTGGCCATGTAGACCTGCTTGTCGTACCGGGTGCTGTTCTGCATGGTCAGATTGCCGAACCCGATGATCTTGCCGCCCTTGACGGTGGTGGTCCTGATCCAGGTCTCCACGGAGAAGCGGGCCGGCTGTGCGTGGAGCTTGTTGCTGTACGCGTACTCACTGGAGCCGTCGAAGCCGATGGCGGTCGAGCTGCCCGCGATCGCCGCCGGGGTCTGCCGGTAGGCGGGCGCGTTGCGCAGGAAGCCGTTGTTCAGGCCGCCCGTGGTGTCCGCCGCGAACGTCGAGGTGCCCTCGTCGTAGCGCCAGTAGAGCGAGGCGCCGTCGGACAGCACCCGCGCCGGATAGGGCTGGGTGGAGGCGGCGACGGTCGCCGACTGCGCGGGGGACTTGGCGCTGGTGTTCGTGCCGTCGCTCGCCGTGACGCGGTACGAGTGGGTCTCGCCCACCGCCACGTCGGTGTCGGTCCACTTCAGCTGCGGACGGTCCCAGAAGAGCGAGTAGCCCGTGACGGTGTGCACGGGTGTGCTCGCGCCGTCCTTGTAGATCCGGTAGGTCAGCTCCCCGTCGTCGGTGTCGAAGCTGGTCTGCCACTGGACGTCGATCCGCCCCGGCGTGACCGTGGACAGGCTGACGTTGGGCACCCAGGGAGCCCCGGTGTCCGGGCCGTCCGCGAAGCGCGTCAGCCCCTGCTGGCCGGCGCCGTTGACGGTGGTGAACTCCCCGCCGACCCACAGGTAGTGGCGGCCGCCCTTGTCGGTCTGCGCCATCACCCGGGGCCCGACCGGCTCACCGATGCCGTCGTTGGTGTCCGGGAACCAGGGCAGCAGCGTCGGGTCGTCGACGGACTGGGCCAGCAGGTGCTTGCGCGGCTGGTCGGGGAACTCGCCCATGCTGGCGCAGTCGTGGGCGTGGCTCCCGCTGTACAGCACGCCCGAATGGACCAGGACGGCCTGGGTGGCGCCCAGGCAGGTGTCCCGCCAGCGCTGCTGGTAGTCGTCGAGGTCGATGGCGATCCGGCCGTCGAACACCCCGCCGCCCGTACCCTCGTTGGCGGTGTACAGCCCGGTCGCGTCCGTGGTGAGGTCCTGCACCGTCGAGGTGTTGGGGATGAAGCCCGGGTAGCTCTTGGTGAGCGCGCCCGTGGTGGCGTCGACCACGGCCAGCGCGTGCGAGGTGGTGCCGTTGACGGTGAAGAAGTCACCGCCGAGCGCCACGTGCTGCCCGTCGGGGGTCACCTGCACGGCCCGCGCCACCTCGTCGGCGTTGGCCGTCCACGGCAGCAGACCCGCGCCCGTGGTGACCGCGGCGAACTTGTTCCTCGTCTGCCCGCCCACACTGTTGAAGTCACCGGCCAGATAGACCGTGTCCGCGGTGACGTCCAGGGCCCGTATGGTCGCCGAGACCGAGATCTTGAAGTTCTGCCGGGGCGTGCAGGTCGCGGTGTCGATCGCCGCGATGTTGCTGACGCCCACCCCGTTCACCGCGCCGAACTGGCCGCCCGCATACAGGGTTCCACCGTCGGGCGAGAGCGCGAGCGCCCGCACCGTGGCGGTCCCCGAGGACAGGGTGAACGACAGGGCGCAGCCTGTCGGCGCTCCCGTCGCCGCGTCGAACGCCGCGAAGTTGACCGCGGGCTCCTCCGAGGTGCCCGCCGCCGCGCCGGGCGGCCGGACGGTGGAGAACGTGCCGCCGGCGTAGACGACCCCGTCCGTCGCGGCCATCGACCAGACGATGCCGTTGGTCTGCCAGGTGGTCAGGTCGTCCGCGGTGAGGGACACCGGCGGTGTCAGCGCCGCCGCCGGGGAGGCCCCGGCCGCTGTCGCGGTCAGGGCTCCGGCGAACAGGCAGAGCGCGGCGGATGCGGCCCGCACACGGCCGCTTCCCCCGGGTCTCCGCCCCGAGCTTCCGTTCATCATTCAACTCCGAAGGTGAGAACGAGCTGCGGCCGGTAGGCCGCGGTTGCCTCGCTCGACCAGATGCGGAGACTGTCCGTCCCGCTGCCGGTCAGGGCGAGTGAGGTGACGGAGCCCAGGGCCCCGCCCAGTGCGGACGCGTCCAGTTCCGCCGAGTAGTCGGTGGAGACCGAGGCCGCGCCGCTGATGGTCCCCAGCACGGACGTGGAGAGCGCCGGCCGGGTGTTGTAGGTGACCGCCGATTCGGTCCACGCACCGGTGACCGGCACGATGCTGTGGCTCTCGGCCGTCCCCGCCGTCGAGTCCGACGAGGTACGGAAGGTGAGCCGCGCGCTCTTGAGCACCTGGCCCGCCGGGGCGGACGGCAGGGTGAACCGCAGATAGCTCAGATAGGGCGTGGTGCCCCGAGAGGCCAGCTGGCTGTCGTTGTAGTTCGTGTTCGCCGCGACGCCGTTGACGTACGCGTCCTCGTCCGGGGTGAGGGCGACGGTGCTGTCGTCCGGACCCGGCGGGGTGCCGGCCAGCTCGTGGTGGGCGGCGACCTGGGCGGCGGTCAGCGCCGACGGGTAGACCGCGGTCTCGTCGACCTGCCCGGCGAAGTAGCTGCTCGTGGGGCGGTTCGGCCAGGCGTTGTTCATGGCGTCGCCGCCCACCCGCCAGTAGCCGTCGTACGAGCGGTTGCCGGTCGCCGCGTTCGTGCCGACCGCCGCCCCGTCGATGTACAGCACCATGCCCGCCGGCCCCTGTGTGGCGACCGCGTGGTGCCAGGCGCCGTCGTTGTAGGAGCCGGCCGAGGTGATGGTGGGCCGGGTGTTGCCGCTCTGGACGCCGAACGCCAGCCGGCCGTCGTCCGTCAGATAGACCAGCTTGTCGGAGATGCTGCTCGTGTGGCCGGCCGCCGTACCGATGTTGTTGCCGTAGCCGACGATCCGCCCGCCCCGCGTCGACGTGGTGCGGAACCAGGTCTCGACCGAGTACGGCGAGGGCGAGGTGTGGTGGTGCAGCCGGTCGCTGTAGACGTACTCGTCCGTGCCGTTGAGGGAGAGCGCGGCGGAACCGGCCACCGCGGACGGCGTGGACCGGTAGGACGGCGCGTTCACGTACACCCCGCCGTCCTCGCCCGCCGACGCGTCCGCGGCGAAGGCGCCCCCGGCCTCGTCGTAGCGCCAGTACAGGCCGGCCCCGTCCGCGAGGACCTTCTCCTGGTACGGGGACGCCGACGACGCGGCGGTCACCGACACGGCGGCGGACAGCGCGCCGGTGTTCGTGCCGTCGCTCGCCGTGACCCGGTAGCTGTACGACCGGCCCGCCACCACGTTCCGGTCGGTGAAGGTCAGCTGCGGCCTGCTGAAGAACAGCGAGGAACCCGTCGTCGTGTACACCGGCGTCGAGCCGCCGTCGCGGTACACCCGGTACGTCAGCAGACTGTCGTCCAGGTCCAGGCTGCTGCGCCAGCTGACCCTGACCTCACCGGCCCGCGGCGCGGACACGCTCACCGCCGGCACGGGGGGCGCCCCGGTGTCCGGGGTGTTCGCGAACCGGGTCAGCGCCTGCTGGCCGGTCCCGTTGACCGTGGTGAACTCACCGCCCACCCAGAGGAAGTCCCGGCCGCCCTTCGAGGACACGGTCAGTGCCCGCGGACCGACCGGCTCACCGATGCCGTCGTTGGTGTCCGGGAGCCAGCCCAGCAGATCCGGACGGTCGACGGACTGGGCGGTCAGATGCTTGCGGACCTGGTTGGGGAAGCCGCCCATGGTCGAGCAGTCGTGCACATGGCTGCCCGCGTACAGCACCCCCTGGTACACCCGGAGGGCCTGCGTCGCACCCTGGCAGGTGTCCCGCCAGCGCTGGTCGAAGTCGTCCAGGCCCATGGCGAGCCGGCCGTCGAAGGACGAGCCGCCCGCGCCCTCGCCCGCCGCGTACCAGCCGTCGGACGCCTCGTCCGTGACGATGTCCTTGATGACGGCGGACGACGGGATGAAGCCGGAGCCGTAGGCGCGGGTGACGGCGCCCGTGGCGGCGCTGGTCACCGCGAGCGCGTGCGAGGCGGTGGAACCGACGGTGAAGAAGTCACCGCCGATGAGGACGCTGCCCCCGTCCGGGGTCACCCGCAGGGTGCGGCCGGGCTCGTCCGCGTTCGGGTTCCATCCGGTCAGCGCCCCCGCCGCGGTGACGGCGGCGAAGAAGCGCCGGGCCGTCCCGTCGACGGTCTGGAAGTCGCCGCCCGCGTAGACCGTGCCGTCCGCCGCGACGTCGAGGGCGCGCACCGTCGCCCCGAACTGCGGCGCGAAGCCCGTGCGCGGCCGGCAGGTGGCGGTGTCGATCGCGGCCAGCCCGTTGGCGGCCGCGCCGTTCACCGCGTTGAAGTATCCGCCCGCGTACAGCGTGGACCTGTCGGGTGAGACGGCCAGCGCCCGGACCGTGGCCGTGCCGCTCGTGCGGGTGAAGGAGAGCGAGCAGCCGGTGGGAGCGCCCGTCGCCGCGTCGAACGCGGCGAAGTTCACGGCGGGCGTCGTGTTGCTCCCGGCCGGGGAACCGGCCGGCCGGACACCGGAGAAGGTGCCGCCCGCGTAGACCACCCCGTCCGCCTCGGCCAGCGACCAGACGATTCCGTTGGTCTGGTACGTGGACAGGGCGTCGGCGGTGAAGCCGACCGGCGGGGTGAGCGCGGCGGCCGGGGCGGCGGAGAGCGCCGTGAGCGTGCCCGCGGCGAGGCCCAGCACGGCGGCGAACACCCCGCCCCGGGTGCGCCCGAGGGTGAGTCCGAGGCGTCCGGCGCCTCTCGGTCCGCTCATCGGTCCACCCGCACCGCGGACCCCGTGAGCTGGTCCCTCAGCAGCCGGATGTCGGCGTCCACCATGATCCTGGCCAGCTCGCGCGACTTCACCTCCGGCTTCCAGCCGAGGAGTTCCTCCGCCTTGGACGCGTCACCGATCAGCGCGTCGACCTCGCTGGGACGCTCGTACTTCGGGTCGTAGCGCACATGCTCGGCCCAGTCGAGGCCCGCGTGCTCGAAGGCGTACTCCAGGAACTGCCGGACGCTGACCCCCTCGCCGGCCACCACGTAGTCGTCGGGGGTGTCGCACTGGAGCATCCGCCACATCGCCTCCACGTACTCGGGGGCGTACCCCCAGTCGCGTACGGCGTCGAGGTTGCCCAGATGCAGCCGGTCCTGCAGCCCCGCCTTGATCCTGGCCACCCCGCGGGTGATCTTGCGGGTCACGAAGGTCTCGCCGCGGCGCGGGGACTCGTGGTTGAACAGGATCCCGTTGGTGGCGAACATCCCGTACGCCTCGCGGTAGTTGACCGTCGCCCAGTACGAGTACACCTTGGCCACGCTGTACGGGCTGCGCGGGTGGAACGGCGTCCCCTCGTTCTGCGGGGGCGGGCTCGCGCCGAACATCTCGGAGGAGGACGCCTGGTAGACCCGGGTCTCGATGCGGCTGGCCCGGATCGCCTCCAGCAGCCGGACCGTCCCGAGCCCCGTGACGTCACCGGTGTACAGCGGCGCGTCGAAGGAGACCCGGACGTGGGACTGCGCGCCGAGGTTGTAGACCTCGTCGGGCCGGACGTCCCGCAGCAGGTTCACCAGCGCGACCCCGTCGGAGAGATCGGCGTGATGGAGCACGAAGGAACGATTCGCTTCCTCGGGGCCCTGATAGATGTGGTCGATCCGCTCCGTGTTGAAGGTCGACGAGCGGCGTATCAGGCCGTGGACCGTGTACCCCTTCTCGAGCAGCAGCTCCGCCAGGTACGAACCGTCCTGCCCGGTCACGCCGGTGATGAGTGCGGTTTTTGCCATGACTCCCCCCTTCTGTGGCCGCCCTTCGGGCGGTTCGGATCACCGAAATATCTGTATCTGAGCGGAATGCGGCAAAGGGTCACCCGGATGCCGGGCTGCTGGCAGAATCCGAGCCATGACGACCGACCTCCCCGGACCTTCCCGGGAATCCGTCCGCCCCCTGCTGCGCCCCGGCGCCCGCATATTCGTCGCGGGACACCGCGGCCTCGTCGGTTCGGCGCTGGTGCGCCGCCTCACCGCCGACGGCCACGACGTGATCACCCGCGGCCGGGACGAACTCGATCTGCGCGAGGCCGCGCCGACCGAGGCGTTCCTGCGTGACACCCGCCCGGACGCCGTGGTGCTGGCCGCCGCCAAGGTGGGCGGGATCATGGCCAACAGCACGCGTCCGGTGCAGTTCCTGGAGGACAACCTCCGGATCCAGCTCGCCGTGATCGCGGGCGCGCACGCCGCAGGGATCCAGCGGCTGCTCTTCCTCGGCTCGTCGTGCATCTATCCCAAGCACGCCCCCCAGCCGATCCCCGAGGACGCGCTGCTCACGGGCCCGCTGGAGCCGACCAACGAGGCCTACGCACTGGCCAAGATCGCCGGCATCGTGCAGGTCCAGTCCTACCGCCGGCAGTACGGCGCCTCGTACATCAGCGCCATGCCCACCAATCTCTACGGTCCCGGGGACAACTTCGACCTGGAGACCTCGCACGTGCTGCCCGCCCTGATCCGCCGCTTCCACGAGGCGAAGCGGGACGGCGCGGACGAGGTCACCCTGTGGGGATCCGGCAGCCCCCGCCGCGAGTTCCTCCACGTCGACGACCTCGCCGCCGCCTGCGTGCGGCTGCTGGAGGTGTACGACGGTGCCGAGCCGGTCAACGTCGGCTGCGGCGAGGACCTCACCATCCGCGAACTCGCCGAGACCGTACGGGATGTGACGGAGTACCAGGGAAGCATCGTCTGGGACACCTCGAAGCCCGACGGCACCCCGCGCAAGCTCCTCGACGTCTCCCGGCTCTCCTCCCTCGGCTTCAAACCGCAGATCCCGCTGCGGGACGGCATCGCCCGCACCTACGCGTGGTGGCTCGGCCGGCACGCCCCCCGGGGCTGACGCCTCGGCCGGACGGCCGCGGTACGTCCTGAACCCGTGCACGCCGGTACCCCCGTGTCCCCCCACCACGTCTCAGTACGCCCCGCGGCCGTCGGTGACGGCGCGCACCGTACGGGCCAGGAGCCCCATGTCCGTGGCCACCGACCAGTTGTCGACGTACCAGAGGTCCAGCGAGACCGTCTCCTGCCAGGAGAGGTCCGACCGCCCGCTGACCTGCCACAGACCGGTCAGGCCCGGCCGTACCGCCAGCCGCCGCAGCTCCCGCTCGTCGTAGCGCGACACCTCCTCCGGCAGCGGCGGACGCGGGCCTACCAGGGACATGTCACCCCGCAGCACGTTGAGGAGCTGAGGCAGCTCGTCCACGGACGTACGGCGCAGGGCGTGGCCGATGCGGGTCACCCGGGGGTCACGGCGCATCTTGAACATCGGGCCCTCGCTCTCGTTCGCCGCCGAGAGCTGCTCCCTGCGGGACTCCGCGTCCGCCACCATCGTGCGGAACTTCCACATGGTGAACGGCCTGTTGTGCCGGCCGTGACGCGTCTGACGGTGGAAGACCGGACCGGGCGACGAGAGCCGCACGGCCAGAGCCACCGCGAGGAACAGGGGAGCGAGCACCAGCAGTCCGAGCGCGGCGCCCGCCCGGTCCACGACGGTCTTGAGCACGGCCTGCGGGCCGCGCCGCAGCGGTGGCGCGACATGCAGCAGGGTCAGTCCGGCGGCGGAGGCGGGCCGCACCCTGGCCGCGGCGACCCCCGACAGGTCCGAGAGCACGCAGAGGGCGAGCCCGCCGTCGTGCAGCCCCCACGCCAGCCGGCGCAGCCGGTCGTCGTCGAGCCGGGGACCGGGCGCGACGAGCACCAGATCCGCGTCGTGGGCGAAGGCGCCCCCCAGCACCGTGGACACGTCGTCGTCGGCCGGCCGGGGCGTCAGCCGCCCCGTCACCGGCGCCCCGCAGTCCGGCGCGGCCGGGCCCACCGGGACCACGGCCACCGCCGTGTACGGGTGATCCTCACGGGAGTTGAGCAGACGCACCGCCCGGTCCAGGCCCGCCGCCTCACCGACCACCAGGACCCGGCGCGCTCCCCGCCGCCCCGCGGACCTGCGTAACCCGCCCGTGGCCCCGGCGAGGACGGCCACGGCCAGACCGGGCACCAGCGCCGCGACGGCGGTCGCCGGGTCGAGGCCGCCGCCCGTCACGGCCAGCAGCACCGCCAGCAACCCGACGAGCACCAGCCAGTCGCCCGAGGAGGCGCGGGCCGCCCCCGGCGCTTCCGGCCGCCGCTCGTACCGGCCGCGCGCCGCGCGCACCCCGGTCCACACGAGCGCGGCCGACGTCGCGGCGGCCAGCGGCCCCGGCTGATCGCCGGCCCGCAGCACGAGCCAGGCGGGAACTCCCAGGCCCAGCAGGTCGGTCAGGACGAGGAAGGGCACACGCGGACCGGGCGGCTTCTTCGCCCGCGGTCTCTCCGCGTGATCGCGCTCGACGGTCGTCGGGGCTCTCCATAACTGCTCGGGAGCCACCGTGCGATTCCGGGCAGCGGCGGTACGCGGTCGTGGTGCCCCCGCGAGCCCGACAGGCCCGGATATATCCGATTCAGGTATTTCGACATGCCCCATGAACCCCCCAGCCACAGTTGCATCCCCACAAACGGGGCGCATCCGCCGATCCCATGGACTGACGGATGCGCCCTCGCTCGGTGCACGATATCCACACACGTGCCATTTCGCTGGAGTTCTCGTGAAGTTCAGACAGGGCGGACACTGTGACGCATGTCGCGTCGGCCGGTGGTTTCCGCCGTGCTCCCACGGGGAGCACCTAAAATGGGGACATGGAACCGCTTTCCGAGGAACAGACCGGCCGGCTCGTCGCGATCGTGATGGATCAGGCCAGGCAGGGCCGTACGGAGGAGCTCCTGGAGTTCTTCGACCACGGGCTGCCCGTGGACGTACAGGACCAGGAGGGCAACACGGCGCTCATGCTCGCCGCGTACCACGGGCACACGGAGACGGTCGAGGCGCTCGTCGGGCGCGGCGCCGACGTCGATCTGCGTAACGCCAGGGACCAGTCACCGGTGGCGGGCGCCCTGTTCAAGGGCGAGGACGCGATCGTCGCCGCACTGGTCGCGGCGGGCGCCGACCTGGACGCCGGGACCCCCAGCGCGCGGGCCGCGGCGGAGATGTTCGGGCGGACGGCACTGCTGAAGTAGCCACCGCACGGGGGAGGGCCCGGGGCGGCGAACCGCTGCCCCGGGCCCCACGTACAGCCGGTGGTTCAGGCCTGCTTGGAGGCCTTCAGGGCCTCGATGGCCTTGCGCACACCCTCGCCGTAGGCCGGGTCGGCCTGCGTGCAGTGGCTGATGTGACGCTCGACGGTGGCCTGGGAGGCACCGTCGATGGCCCGCGCGGTGTTGCCGAAGAGGGCGTCCTGCTCCTCCGGGGTCATCGCCCGGAAGAGATTGCCCGGCTGCTCGAAGTAGTTGTCGTCGTCCTCGCGGTAGTCGAACCGGTCGGCCGCGGCGCCGTCGAGCGCCAGACCCGGCTCGGCGAACTGCGGCTGTTCCGCCCAGCGGCCGTAGCTGTTCGGGGTGTAACCGGGGACCGCGCCCTGGTTGCCGTCCACGCGCAGCTGGCCGTCGCGGTGGTAGGTGTTGACGTTCTTCGCGCCGCGGGGCTGGTTCACCGGGATCTGGTGGTGGTTGACCCCGACGCGGTAGCGGGCCGCGTCACCGTACGAGAACAGCCGGCCCTGCAGCATACGGTCGGGCGACGCACCCACGCCGGGAACGAGGTTGGCCGGGGTGAAGGCGGCCTGC
Organism: Streptomyces sp. NPDC102451; assembly: GCF_044765485.1. Lineage (NCBI taxonomy): Bacteria > Bacillati > Actinomycetota > Actinomycetes > Kitasatosporales > Streptomycetaceae > Streptomyces > Streptomyces sp. NPDC102451. The sequence goes on from NZ_JBIWKD010000016.1 coordinate 134,126, forward strand.
TCCACGTCGGCGAAGTAGTTCTCCGGGTTGCGGTTGAGCTCGAACTCGCCGACCTCGATGAGCGGGTAGTCCTTCTTGGACCAGACCTTGGTCAGGTCGAACGGGTGGTAGCGGTACGTCGCGGCGTCCGCCTCCGGCATGACCTGGATGTAGAAGGTCCACTTCGGGTGGTCACCGCGCTCGATGGCGTCGAAGAGGTCCGCCTGCGAGGACTCGCGGTCGTCGGCGACGACCGCGGCGGCCTCCTCGTCGGTCAGGTTCTTGATGCCCTGCTGCGTGCGGAAGTGGAACTTCACCCAGAAGCGCTCGTTGCTCTCGTTGATGAACGAGTACGTGTGGGATCCGAAGCCGTGCATGTGGCGGTAACCGTCGGGGATGCCACGGTCCGACATCACGATGGTGACCTGGTGCAGGGCCTCGGGAAGGTTGGTCCAGAAGTCCCAGTTGTTCTCCGCCGAGCGCAGGTTGGTGCGCGGGTCGCGCTTCACGGCGCGGTTCAGGTCGGGGAAGTGGTGGGGGTCGCGGTGGAAGAAGACCGGCGTGTTGTTGCCGACGACGTCCCAGTTGCCCTCCTCCGTGTAGAAGCGAAGGGCGAAACCACGGATGTCCCGCTCCGCGTCGGCCGCGCCGCGCTCACCGGCGACGGTCGAGAAGCGGGCGAAGAGCTCCGTCTCCTTGCCGACCTCGGAGAAGAGGGCGGCCCTGGAGTAACGGGTGATGTCCTGCGTCACCTTGAAGGTGCCGAAGGCGCCGGATCCCTTGGCGTGCATACGACGCTCCGGGATGACCTCACGGCTGAAGTGGGCGAGTTTCTCCAGGAACCAGACGTCCTGGAGCAGCATCGGGCCACGCGGACCGGCGGTGACGGCGTTCTCGTTGTTCGCGACCGGTGCGCCGGCGGCAGTGGTCAGCGGCTTCGTGTTGTCAGAAATTTTCCTGCTCCTCCGTGTGAAGACTTCAATGCACCGACTCCGGGTCCTGCCGGCCACGCGCGGTCCGACAGCCGGGGCACAGGCCCCAGTACGTGACCTCCACGTGGTCGATGGCGAACCCGTGGTCCTGGGGCGCCTCGAGGCGCGGAGAGCCCTGGGGGGCATCGACGTCGGCGATCGTGCCGCACGAGCGGCAGACGACGTGCTGATGGTTGTCCCAGGACTGTCCCTCGTACCGTGCCGGAGAGTTCGGCAGGTCGATCCGCCGCGCCAGTCCGGCATCGACGAGCGTCTTGAGTACGTCGTAGACGGCTTGGGTCGAGACCGCGCCGATGCGTGTGCGTACCAGGGTGAGGAGGGTACTGACATCGGAGTGCGGGGCCTCGTGGACCGCCGAGAGTACGGCGACCCTGGGGCGGGTCACCCGCAATGACGCTCCGCGCAGGAGAGTCCTGGCCTCGGTTTCGATCACCTACGCAGTGAACCACTTTTCTGGAATGATTCCAATCATGGACACGCAAGAGAACTGAACCGCGTATCCGTCGGGGGGCGAGTGCCATGTCCGATTCCCGCCAGCACCGGTCTGCGCGATGCCGCACCCTTGAGGCATGACCAGCGACGACAGCAGGTACGAGGCGGTGACGAGCCGCGACGCCCGGTTCGACGGCGAGTTCTTCTTCGCCGTGTCCACGACGGGGATCTACTGCCGCCCGAGCTGTCCGGCCACGACGCCCAAGCGCCGGAACGTGTCGTTCTTCCCCACCGCGGCCGCCGCCCAGAACGGTGGGTTCCGTGCCTGCCGGCGCTGCCGCCCGGACGCGGTGCCCGGCTCGGCGGACTGGAACGCGCGCGCCGACCTGGTGGGCCGGGCGATGCGGCTGATCGGCGACGGAGTCGTCGACCGCGAGGGCGTGGCCGGGCTGGCCGCGCGCCTCGGCTACAGCGCCCGCCAGGTGCAGCGCCAGCTGAACGCCGAGGTCGGCGCCGGGCCCATCGCGCTCGCCCGCGCCCAGCGGGCCCACACCGCGCGGGTCCTGCTGCAGACCACGGCCCTGCAGGCCGCCGAGATCGCGTTCGCCTCCGGTTTCGCCAGCGTGCGGCAGTTCAACGACACGGTCCGGGAGATCTACGCGCTCACCCCCGGAGAGCTGCGCACCGCCCGGCCCGGCCGCTCCTCGCGCTTCGGTTCCGTCGGCGCCGCCGACGGTGCCGGGGGAGTACCGCTGCGGCTCGCCCACCGGGGACCGTACGCGGCGGCCGAGATCTTCGACCACCTCGCGGCCCGCGCCCTCACCGGCATCGAGGAGATGGCCGGCGAGCGGGGCGACCGCACCTACCGGCGCACCCTGCGCCTGCCGCACGGCACCGGCATCGCCGAGGTCCGCGAGCGGACCGGCGACGGCTGGCTGGAGTGCCGGCTGCACCTGGGCGACCTGCGTGACCTGACGACCGCCACCCAGCGGATGCGCCGGCTCTTCGACCTGGACGCCGACCCCCACGCGGTCGCCGAACGCCTCGGCGCGGATCCCGCGCTGGCCCCGCTCGTCGCCCGTACGCCCGGACTGCGGGCCCCCGGGACCGCCGACGTCCATGAACTGGCCGTCCGCGCGGTCCTCGGCCAGCAGGTCTCCGTGGCCGCGGGGCGCCGGCTCGGCAGCGCGCTGGTGACGGCGTACGGCGCGCCCCTCCAGGTCCCCAGCGGCGCCCTCACCCGTACGTTCCCCGACCCCGGCGACCTGGCGGAAGCCGGCCTGGAGGAGCTGGGAACGCCCGCGTCCCGGCGGGTCATCCTGCGCGCCGTCGCCGCCGCGCTGGCCGGCGGGCGGATCGGGCTCGACCCGGGCGCCGACCGCGACCGGGCCGAGGCGGAGCTCCTGAGCCTGCGGGGTGTCGGCCCCTGGACGGCCGGCTACATCCGCATGCGGGCGCTCGGCGACCCCGACGTGCTGCTGACCGGCGACGCGGTGGCCCGGGCGGGCATGCGGCACACGGGTGCCGACGCCGTGGACGCCGGGGCCTGGCGCCCCTGGCGCACGTACGCCATGCACCACCTCTGGAACGCCACCGCCGAGCGGCACCGCCCGGTGGCGGCGTGACGTCCGAATCCCGCGAGCCGAGTCCCTGCGGCCGCCGCACAGTTGACGTATACGACGCAGAACCCGGAAGGACCACGACCATGACGCTCTACACCACGATCGACAGCCCGCTCGGCGAGCTGCTGCTGGTGGGCGAGAAGTCGGCCACCGCGCGGGGCGGCACCGCCCTCGCCTCGCTCTCCGTGCCGGGCCAGAAGGGCGGGGCCGTGGTCCAGGACGGCTGGACGGAGAGCGCGGAGGCCTTCACCGTGATCGCCGCCGAACTCCGTGCGTACTTCGAGGGCAGCCGGACCCGCTTCGGAATCGAGTACGCCGCCGGCCGTGGCACCGACTTCCAGCGGCGCGTCTGGAGCGCCCTTGAGGACATCCCGTACGGCACGACGCTCAGCTACGGCGAGATCGCCGCGCGGATCGGCGCGCCGCGCGCGGCGGTCCGTTCGGTCGGCACCGCGATCGGCGCCAACCCGCTGCTGGTCGTGCGCCCCTGCCACCGGGTGATCGGCGCGAGCGGCGCCCTGACCGGCTATTCGGGCGGCCTCGACCGCAAGAGGCGGCTCCTGGACCTGGAGGGCCACCACCGGGCGGTCTGAACAGGGCCGGGGCGGAAGCACTACGGGACGAAGACGAGGCGCTCGCCGGTCTGCTCGGTCCACGTCCGTGCGACCTCGGCCAGCGGTACGGCCCGGGCCTGGACGTCGAGGGCGCCCTCGGTGACGGCCGCGGCCAGCTCCGGCAGCTCCGCGATGAAGTCACGGGGCGAGACCGAGCCGATGCCGCTGCCCAGGATCTGCAGCTGAGCCGCGCGCAGCGCCACGGAGGGCACCGGGGCGGTCGCGCCGGCCATGGACCCGATCTGGATCCAGGTCAGCGGGGCGGAGCGGTCGGCCCGGGCGGTCAGGATCGGGAGCATGGCGCCGGCGGCGGGCTCGCCCCACACGAAGTCGAGGACGACATCGACGTCGGCCGCGGCCCCGGCCTCGTCGAAGGTGATCGTCCGGTCCGCGCCGAGGGTCTCCAGGGCTTCGAAGCGGGTGGTGTCGCGGCCTGCGGCGATGACCTGCGCGGCGCCGAACCGCTTCGCGATCTGGATCGCCATCCGGCCGGCGTTGCCGGTGGCGCCGAGGATGAGGACGTGCTGACCTTCCTGGAAGGTGATGCGGCGGCGCAGCGCGACCCAGGAGGACAGGCCCGGGTTCATCGCCGCGGCGATGCGGACCGGGTCGGCGTCGTCCGGCAGGAGCACGCTGCGGCGCACGTCGATCACCGTGCGCTCGGCGAACGTGCCGAGTTGTGTGTCGTCCAGGACCGCGTAGCGAAGGCGGCCCGACGCGTCGCGCACGACACCGTCCGCGCCGGGCACCAGCGGGAAGTCGCCGGTGCTGGAGTAGTGCGTGCCGTTCGCCTTCGCCCGGGTCAGGTGGTGCAGGCCCGCCGCGAGGACCTCCACCACCATGTCGTGCTCGCCCGTGGCGACGGGATCGGGGTGCTCGCCGTAGGCCGGCGGGGCGTCGAACGAGGTGATGACCGCAGCATGCATGGGGAACTCCCGACGAGTTTGTTTGCATTACCAAGTGAATTCAGAATGGTTGGTAACACAAACAATGTCAAGTAGGGTGGTGCTCATGACCACCGACGACTCCACGGACGCCCTGCTGGACGGCCTCGTCCGCAGCGCCTTCCAGATCATGGGGGTGCTCACCCGCATCGGCGCCGAGCACGACCTGTCCCTCACTCAGCTGCGCGTGCTCGGCATCGTCCGCGACCGGCGCCCCCGCATGGGCGACCTGGCGGCCTTCCTGGGGCTGGACAAGTCGACCCTCTCCGGCCTCATCGACCGCGCCGAACGCCGGGGACTGCTGGCGCGCGCGGCCAACCCTGACGACAAGCGCGTCGTCGACGTCCTCATCACCGACGCGGGCCGCGAACTCACCGAACGGCTGAACCAGGAGATCCGGGACACCCTGGCCCCGGCGACGGGCCGGCTCGATCCGGCGCAGCGTCAGCAGCTCGCCCAGCTCCTCGAACCCGTCCTCACCCCGGCCCTGCAGCTCGCCCCGCGGCCCTCCGCCCAGCCCTGACGTCGGCCGCTCCGGCCCCGCCCCGATCTCTCCGAACCGCGTTGTCAGTGGGCGCCGGTAGGTTCAGTTGTGTTCCGCCGATCCGGCGGGAACAACCCCTCAGCTGTGCATTGGAGATGGCGCGTTGTCGGATTGGGAGAGGTCGAGCACGGCACGGGTGATACCACCCGCGAGGCCGCGCAAGCTCGCCAAGGTTCCGTTCGTCGAGCTGGCCGACGGACGCCTGCAGGGCGTGGTGTCCAGCGGCTCGGACATCGGGCGGGTCTACGTCTCGTCCGTCGCCACGGGGAGCTACGCGTTCGCCTGCAGCACCAACAACAACCGGCCCTGCGGCGGGGCGCGCGGATCGTTCTGCAACCACATCGGCGCCCTGATCAGCGAGGCGGTCCTGCAGTACGGCGCCGAGCGCGTGGTCCGGTATCTCAAGGCCGAGGTCCCGGAGGGCGATGTGGACGGGGCCGTGCTGGCCTCGGCCATGAGGAGCACCCGCCCGACGGCGGACGTGACGAAGGCCGCCGCCTCCGTCTTCAGCCGCTTCCTGCGCCACCTGGCCTACCTCGAACACGCCCCGGTCACGGCGCCGTTGCCCGAGATGCAGTTCTTCCCGCCGACCAGGGCGGTGGCCTGATGCGCGCCGGACTGCTCACCGATCCCGTCGACGGACTGGACGAAGCCCTGGAGGCCGTCGACGCCTTCGACGGGGCTCTCGTCGCCGGCCTGCTCCGTTCCCAGGCAGCCGAAGCCGCCGGCCCGACGCGGCTCGCCGACGCCGTGGCGGGGACGCCGCTGGCCGCCAGGGTCGCCGAGGCGGCCGCGAAGGCGGCGGCCGGAGCAGCGGGGGAGGACCACTTCCTGGCCCTGGCCGCCGCCCGGACCGCGCTGCTCGGCTCCGTCCACGACGCACTGCTGGCCCGCGTCGAGGAGGCCGCCGGCCGTGCACGCGGCGCGGGGACCGCACCGGCGGTCTCCGCGCAGCCGACGACGAACCTGCTGACGGCCGCCCGCGCCTGGCTCTCCGACCTGGCGCGCTGCGGGTGGCAGGGCCTCGACCACGAGGTGGTGTCCGGAGCGGCCGACGTCGTGTCCGCGATGCTTCCCGATCCCTCCCTGCGCCGCCTCGCGACCCTCATCGACGGATTCGCCGCCGAACTCGCCGCGTCCTGCCCCGGTGCGTCGGCGGAGCGCTTTCCGGTACGCCGCTGGGCCGACCTCTGGTCGCGCGGGATGCTGCTGACGGTGCCCGGAGCCGCAGGCACGCCCGCCGTAGGGACCGCCGACGGACGCCTGCTGCCCCTGGGGATCGACGTACAGGAGCACGCGACCGCCGCGCAGGCACAGGTGCACGCCGTGTTCGAGCCCGTGGACGGCTCCGCGCCCCGACTCGTGCGCGCCAGTGTGTCGGTGCCGAAGCCGGACACGGTCCTGGGAGCCGGGATCTGGCAGCTGCTGCGCCCGCACATGTCGCTCCTCGCTGCCGTCGGCGAGGGCCGTTCGATGGACCTCACCGGTATGCCCGTCACCGCGGAGGGAGACCTCCTCTGGAGCGACGAGCACGCCCGCGCCGGTGAGCCCGCCGAGGCGTTCGCCACCGCCCGCGTGGCCCTGCCCACCGCCACCGCCCCGGTGACCGCGCCCCTGGACCGGCACCCGGCGCGCATCGCCGTCCCCGTCTTCCTGGAGGGCTACACCGCCCGGACGGATGACGACGGACACCTGACCTTCACCGTCGCCGGGACCGGACTGGCCGTGGACACCGACCGGATCCCCGTCGCCGGACCGCTGACACCCGAGGCCGTCGCCAGGTCCGGCGCGTGCATCGCGCTGATCCGCTGGGACGCCGGCGCGTTTGTCCTGCAGCCCCTCGCCGTCGAGACCACGGTGCGGAAGAAGGCGGCCCCGGTGCACGCGGGGGCGTGGGCCGGCGGGACGGCCGACAAGGCCGGGGCCAGGGCGGAGAAGGCGGCCACCGACGCCGCGAAGGTGCTGAGCGAGCGCGCGGGAAGGCTGCTGCGGAAATGACCGGACAGCAGAGCCCCGAGACCACCGGGGACGCCTCGCACGACAACCGCCGCCAGGTCATGTACTGGCGACTCCTCGCCCAGCTCTTCGACCACGAGGAACAGGCGTCACTGGAATCCGCGAGCCTCGCCGTGGTGGAGGACATCGGGCTGCCGGCCAAGCTGCTCGACCCGCGCGCATCGGTCGACTCCGTGGTGCAGCGCCATCCCGGACTGGCCGCCGAATTCGACGGCCTGATGGTGCCACAGGACGACACCGGGGAAGACGGAACGGCCGACGGGGCCCGCGACCGGGCCGCCGAGGTGCGGCGCGCCGCCCTCGTCTCCAAGGTCCTGCTGAACGTCTTCCACACCCCGCCCGGGACCGTCACCGCGGGACAGCTGTCCCGCTGGCAGTCCGACGCGGGCTGGCTGGAGCGCGCCCTCGGCTGCAAGCCCGGCGAACTGCGCGGCGGACGCGCCGGAGGAACAGGCGCCGGCCCGACGGGCACGGGCGGCGGCGGCCGGACCCCCGACCTCAGCCGTCTCATCCCGGAGATCGGCCCGGAGCTCGGCTCCATCGAGGCCGGACTCGTCAAACGCATGCGACTGCGTGAGGTCCTCGCCGACCCCCAGCTGGCCGGGCAGCTGACGCCCAGCATGTCGCTGATCGAGCAGCTGCTGCGCGACAAGGACAACCTCTCCGGAGTGGCTCTCGCCAACGCCAAGGCGCTGATCCGCCGCTTCGTCGACGAGGTCGCCGAGGTACTGCGTACACAGGTCGAGAAGTCGACCGTCGGCGCCCTGGACCGCTCGGTCCCGCCCAAGCGGGTGTTCCGCAACCTCGACCTGGACCGCACGATCTGGAAGAACCTCACCAACTGGAGCCCCGAGGAGGAACGGCTCTACGTCGACCGCCTCTTCTACCGCCACACCGCGCGCAGGACCACACCCCAGCGGCTGATCGTGGTCGTCGACCAGTCGGGCTCGATGGTGGACTCCATGGTCAACTGCACCATCCTGGCCTCGATCTTCGCGGGCCTGCCCAAGGTGGACGTCCACCTCATCGCGTACGACACCCAGGCGCTCGACCTCACCCCGTGGGTGCACGACCCGTTCGAGACCCTGCTGCGCACCAACCTCGGCGGCGGCACCGACGGCACGGTCGCCATGGCACTGGCCCAGCCGAAGATCGCCGAACCCCGCAACACCGTCGTGGTGTGGATCTCCGACTTCTACGAATGGCAGACCGAGCCGCTGTTCGAGAGCATGGCCGCCATCCACCGCTCCGGGGCCAAGTTCATCCCGGTCGGCTCCGTGACCAGCTCCGGCCGCGCCAGCGTCAACCCGTGGTTCCGCGAGCGGTTCAAGGACCAGGGGACACCGGTCCTCTCCGGCCACATACGCAAGCTCGTGCACGAGCTCAAGACCTTCCTGACCTGAGACCGGTCGAGCCCCCCGGGCCCCCGGTGCAGTTGAACCCGAAATCTTGGAAAGGCACACCCATGTCCGAACTGTTGCGCGCCCCCGCCGAGATCAAGTACGCCGAGGAGCTGGACTGGCTGGAGTCGGTCGACGACGGCCCCAAGCCGTTCTCCTGGCGTCTGTCGCCCAAGATGGTCCGCCTCTTCATCCTGGGATCCGAGCGCTCCGACGGCCTCGACCGGGAGATCTCCCAGAAGTGGTACGGCGACCGCAGCTTCGTCGAGCGCTCCATCGTCACCCTGGCCTCCGACCGGGGCCTGCTGCTCATCGGCGACCCCGGCACGGGCAAGAGCTGGCTGGCCGAGCTGCTGTCCGCCGCCATCTCCCGTAACTCCACCCTCGTGGTCCAAGGCACGGCCGGCACCACCGAGGACCACATCAAGTACTCCTGGAACGTGTCCATGGTGATCTCCAAGGGCCAGTCGCGGGAGTCGATGATCCCCTCACCGATCATGACCGCCATGGAGACCGGGGCGATCGGCCGCTTCGAGGAGCTCACCCGCTCCACCAGCGACGTCCAGGACGCACTGATCTCGATCCTGTCGGAGAAGTACATCTCGGTCCCGGAGATGGACAGCGACAACATCGTCTTCGCCAAGCCGGGCTTCTCCGTCATCGCCACCGCCAACAGCCGCGACCGCGGCGTCAACGACCTGTCCTCCGCGCTGAAGCGCCGCTTCAACTTCGTCCGCATCCCGGTGGTGACGAACAAGAAGAGCGAGGCGGAGATCGTCCGCTTCCGCACCGAGGAGCTGCTCCGCCGCCATCAGATCGAGCTGGACGTCCCGCCCACCCTCCTCGACGTACTGCTGCAGAGCTTCGCCGACCTGCGGGCCTCCGCGGCCGCGGCCGGCAGCGACGACGAGAAGCTGGAGTCCGCACTGTCGAGCGCCGAGCAGATCGGCGTACTGGAGGACGCCATCCTGCACAGCAACTTCTTCGGCGAACGCGCGCTGACCGCCCGCACCCTCGCCTCCTCGCTCGTCGGATCGCTGGCGCGGCGCGAACCCGAGGACCTGGCCATCCTCAACAAGTACCTCCACGGCGTCGTCGAGCCGCGCAGCAAGGAGGAAGGGGGCTCCTGGCCGGAGTTCCTGGAGGGTGGCCGCGACGCGATCGCCACCCTGTCATGAGCGCCCTGAGCGAGGGGACGCCCTTCGAGGCGCTGCGCGGGCAACTCCAGGACGCCGCGACGGAGTTCGCCGACGGACCGGACGCGCTGCAGGGCATCCTCCTGGGCATCGTCGACGACGTCGACCGCGCCGTGCGCGAGCCGCTGGAGATCTTCCCCGTCTGCCACCACTCGCCCGCCTCGGCGGTCGCGATGGCACGGCGGCTGCGGGAGAAGCAGCCGAAGGTGGTGTATCTGGAGCTGTGCGAGGACATGGCGCCGCTCCTGTCCGAGCTGAGGAACTGCCGGCTCCCGGTGGCCGTCCAGGCGTTCGCGAGCGAGGTCAAGGGCTTCCCCGCCGAATGGGCACCGCTCTCGGTCGTCGCCCCGATCACCGAGGCGTCCGCCGAGTACCAGGCCATCGCCTACGCACTGGACACCCCGGGCGTCGAGCTGGTCCTCGTCGACCGCTCCTCGGACCATGTGTTCCAGTGGCAGGCCGGCGCGGCGGAGCCCACGGACCCCGACGCTCCGCCCGCCGAGGAGGAGGCGGCGCTGCACGGCGACGCGGTCGGGGTGGAGATCGGCGACCTGCGCCCCCGCTTCGCCGAGCTGGAGGAGCACCTCCTGCACCACGGTCGTGTGCGGCACTGGTCGGAGTGGTGGCACCAGTACGTCGAACTGCCGCTCGGCGACGGCGACCACGACACCTACCGCCAGGTCATGCTCCTCATCGGCAGCCTCTTCCGCCGTCTGGCCCCCGGGGACGCCGACCGGGTCAGGGTCGACGAGGACCGTGAGCGGTACATGTGGACGCGGATGCGCCGACACCTCGCCGCGACCGGTACGGACCCCGAGGACTGCCTCTACGTCTGCGGCGCCTTCCACGCGTCCAGTCGGGTCGAGGAGTTCGGCGTCCACGGCAGCGACACCTTCGAGATCACCCCACCGAGCGAGAGCACGTGGCAGCACGGCCTGATCCCGTCCAGCCACGCGGCGATCGAGGCACAGTTCGGCCTCGCCGCCGGGTCCGTCTCCATAGCCGCCACCCAGTGGACGAAGAACCTCAGACGGACCAAGGTGCAGCCGTTCCGGCTCGCGGGTCAGGCGGGCGCCAAAAAGGCCGCCGGAAAGACGAAGGCGCTCGCGCCGGCCGCCCCCGTGACGCCGGAGACGCCCTCCGACAAGCTCTCCGGCTTCCTGCAGAGCCCGCCCGCCCTCGACCGGCTCGACGAGGCCGAACTCCTCGGCTGGTCGGTGGAGATCGTGCGCTCCGCCCGGCGCAACGGCTACCTCGCCTCCACCGCCGACGCCATCGCCGTGTTCGAGACGTCGATCCTGCTGGCCGGCATGCGGGACCGGGCCAGGCCCACCCCGTACGACTTCCAGGACGCGGCGGTCACCTGCATAGAGAAGGAGACCGTGCCGGGCAGGCGCGACGTCCGCCGCCTCGTGGAGATCCTGATGGGCGGCGACCGGATCGGCCAGGTCGGCTACGACGCGCTGCCGCCCCTGGCCCGGGACGTGCACGACCGGCTCGCCCCGCTGAACCTCAAGCTCCAGCAGCGCGGAGTGCGGCGGGCCCTGCTGGACATGAACTCCCAGCCGGAGCTGCGGCAGTGCTCCGACGTGCTGTGGATGCTGCGCCACCTCATGCCCCATGGCGCCGCACGGCCGATCATGGGTGAGCGGGAGCTCGGCAAGCAGTCGGTGCAGGAGTCCTGGGACCTGGCGCTCGGCACCCACCAGCGGGCGCTCATCGAGCTCGGTTACGAGGGCGTCAGCATCGAGCAGGTCCTGGAACAGCGCCTGCGCCGCGCCGCGTACGCCCCGAACGCCACCACGGCGCAGGTCCTCGGCGCGGTCGAGGACGCCGTACTGCATCTGCGCAGCGGCCGGCTCGCCGACGAGCTGGGCACCCGCGCCCTGGAGGTGCTGGCCACCGAGCGCAGCGTCGACGGGGCGCCGGAGGTCCTGCGCAGGGTGCGCCGGCTCCTGGCGTACTACCGGATCAGCCGGCCGGAGCTGCCGGCCTGGATCGAGTCCTTCGCCAAGACGGGGTACGCGCACTACTGCACGCTGCTGCCGACGGCGTTCACCGACGAGGACGCGACCGTCCGCCAGGTCGCCGCGATGCTGGGATTCCTCTTCAGCATGGAGAGCCTGGCCCTGTCGCTCGGCTGCGACCGGACCCAGCTGGAATTGGCCTTCGCGCAGTCGCACCCGCAGGAGCCCTCCAGGGTGGCACTGCTGTGGGCGGCCCAGGTCCACCTCGGGCAGCTCACCCGCGCGGAGCTGAGGGAGCGCTGCGACGCGCTGCTGGACAACCCCCTGGTGGTGCAGGCTTATCCGCGTTACCTCAGCGGGTTCCTGCACGCCCTGGAGCCGGTGCCGCAGCTCGCCGACTTCGTCGTCGAGGCGGTCTCCAACGCCTTCGCACGGCTGCCGGACCCGGTGCTGCTGCCCTGGCTGCCGACGCTGATCACCACCCTGCGTGCCGAGGGCGCCGACCTGGCCCCGCTGCTGATCCGCGAGGCCGGACGCGTCTTCCCCGGCCGCCTCGCGGCGCTGGACACCTGGGTCCCACCGTGGCGGACCGCCCCGGAAACACCGGCCGCCCCGGCGGTGCCCGGTGGTGGCGCGGCAGGCCGTGCCGCACTGCTGACCGCGTACCCGGAGACGTGCGACGGCCTGGCGGAGCTGCTGGGCTGCGAGGGCACCTGGGAGACGGAGACGGAGGCGCCGACGCCCTCGGGCGCGGTACTCGTCGGCCGTCACCCGGAGACGGCCACGGCACTGGAGGCGCTGCTGGCAGGGGTCTGACGGCGGACGGGGGAGTGCTCCGACGGCGCAGGTGAGCGCCGGTGATCCGTCGTCATGATCCGTTGTCAGTGGCTCCTCCTAGGGTGAACTCATCACTCGGGGAGCCTCGGCGAAGGAGCACAGCCATGTCCGCCAACAAGATCCAGCACAAGGTGAATCACGTCGCGCTGGTCGTGGACTGTTCGGGTTCCATGTACCAGCACCAGGGTCAGCTGATCCGCGTCGTGGACGAGTTCGTGGCCGGCCTCAAGGCCGAGTCGGACAACCTCGGCCATGAGACCCGGATCAGCCTCTACTCCTTCGACCACAGGGTGGAGAACCTGGTCTGGGACATGGATGTGAAGCACCTGCCGTCCATGCGCGGCCTGTACAAGGTCAACAACGGTGCCACCGCCCTCATCGAGGCCTCGCTCAAGTCGCTGGACGACCTGGGCCACATCTGGGAGGAGTACGGCGAGCACAGCTTCCTCCAGATCGTCGTGACGGACGGCGAGGAGAACGCCTCCGGCGGCGACCGGCGGCACGACGGCGACATGACCATCCTCGGCCCCTGGCTCGACAGGATCGCGGCGAGGATGGGCGCGCTGCCCGGCCACTGGACGTCCGCGATCCTCGTCCCCAACTCCCTGGCGAAGCGCACCGCTCAGAACTACGGCTTCCCGGCGGGAAACATCGCCATCTGGGACGCGGACTCCCAGAAGGGCGTCGAGGACGCGATCGGGACGGTGCGGGCCGCCGCCACCAGCTTCCTGCGGGGACGCGAGCAGGGAGTGCGCGGCACGAAGAACCTCTTCGCCGTCGGCCAGGACATATCGGTCGACGAGGTCCGGGCGAACCTCGAACCGGTGGCGGCCGACAGGTACCGGCTCCTGAAGGTCGACAAGGAGGCCGAGATCCGCGCCTTCGTCGACTCGCATCCGGGTGTGTCGTACCAGCGCGGTTCGTGCTACTACCAGCTGGGAACCCGGGTTCAGGTCCAGCCCGACAAGGACGTCATCGTGGTCGAGAAGGACACCGACCGCGCGTACACGGGCGACGCGGCGCGCAGCCTTCTGTTCGGCACGGGTATCCACGGGACCGTCTCCGTGAAGGCGGGGAACAACCCGAAGCTGGAGGTGTACGTGCAGAGCCGTTCGGTGAACCGGAAGCTCAAGGCGAACACCCGGCTGCTGATCATGCTCTGACACACCGTTCATGCTCTGACATACCGTCGACAGGTGTGGAGGTCCGTGCAGCCGCCGTACGTGCGCCGCTCGTCGGCCGGCTGCTCCTCGGTAGGATCCCGTGCGGGTCCTGAACGCGCCGAACGGGTCAACAGCGGCCGAAAACAGGAGAGTTACACCAGGGCAGGTCGCCGGGGAGCGGACCCGGAAGGCGACCGTAACACCGAGTGAGTGGAGTGCCAGTCATGCGTGGAGGCAGCATCGCCGTGGTCGGCGGCAGCATAGCGGGGTGCGCCGCAGCTCTGGCCGCGTCGCGGGGCGGAGCCGAGAGGATCACCGTCTTCGAGCGCGCCGATGCCCGGCTCCGCGACAGGGGGGTGGGAATCGCCCTGCACAGCGACCGCTACGACGAACTGAGGGACGCCGGGTATGTGGCCCCCGAGATGCCCTGGGCGCCCCTGACCCGGCGGGTATGGAGCGTGCGGGACGGCGAGGCGGAGCACGGCCGGGCCGTCGGCGAGCAGCCGTTCCCCTTCCGCGCCTACAGCTGGGGCTCGCTGTGGAGCGAACTGCGCCGCAGGGTGCCCCAGGAGGTCACCTACCGGTCGGGTGCCGTGGTCACCGGAGTGGAGCCGGACGACGACGGGGTGACGCTGCGGCTCGCGGACGGGCACCAGGAGCACTTCGACGTGGTGATCGGGGCGGACGGATACCGCTCCGTCGTCCGCGAGGCCATGTTCCCGGGCACCGACGCGACGTACGCCGGCTACATCGGCTGGCGCGGCACGTCGTCGGACGTGGCCGGCCTCCCCTCGGACGGACGCGACGCGCACAACATCGTCTTCCCCGGCGGCCACTGCATGCTCTACCGGATCCCGGACGGCGTCGGCGGGGAGCTGCTCAACTGGGTCCTCTACACCGCGCCCCCGCAGACCGACGGCCTCCACCCCGACCTGACGCGCCCGACCTCGCTGCCGCCGGGCCGGCTCAACTCGGTGCTCACCGCGTACCTGCGCGCCCTGGTCGCCGACACCTTCCCGCCGTACTGGGCGGCCAGGGTGCTCCGTACCCCCGCCGAGACCACGTTCATCCAGCCCATCTACGACCTGGAGGTGCCGCACTACACCTCGGGCCGCATGGCGCTCGTCGGCGACGCCGCGAGCGTCGCCCGGCCGCACATCGGCGGAGGCAGCGTGAAGGCGCTCCAGGACGCCAACGCCCTGGAGGCCGCGTGGCGGGCCGGGGACAGCTGGAAGGAGGTCCTGGAGAGTTACGACGCGGGCCGGGGACCCGTCGGCGCGGCCATGGTCGCCCTCGCCCGCAGGATGGGCAGTGCACAGGTCGAGAACACACCCGACTGGTCGGCCATGGGCCGGCCGGAGTTCGACACGTGGTGGCAGGACCAGAACAGCGGCTCGGACAAGCGCAGCGGCTTCGGCGGCCACAGCATCAAGGTCGGCTAGGCGACGGGGCCCGCCCCGCTTCAGGCCGTGCCCGGCGCCAGTTCCAGCGCGGCGTGCAGGGCCGACGCGTCGGCGCGGGCCTCCTCGCCGGGTATGCGGAGCGTCATCCGGCCCGAGGTCAGCACCGTCAGCGTGCGGGCGCACTCGACGGCCCGGGCCGGGCTGGGGGACACCAGGAGTACGGCGATGCCCTCGTCCGCCAGCGTGGTCACCAGCTCGTGGACCTGCCGGACGAGTACGGGCGCGAGGCCCTCGGACGGCTCGTCGAGCAGCAGCACACGCGGTGAGCCGAGCAGCGCGCGGGCCAGGGCCAGCATCTGCTGTTCGCCGCCGGACAGGTCCGTACCCCGGTTGTCGCGGCGCTCGCCCAGCCGGGGCAGCAGCTCCAGGACCCGCGCGGGGGTCCACACGCTGGGCCGCGCGGGCCCGCCGCGCCGTGGCGGACGGTGGGACAGCCGCAGGTGTTCGGCGACGGTGAGCCCGGCGAAGACCCGGCGGCCCTGCGGCACGAGGCCGATCCCGGCGCGGGCGATGCGGTGCGCGGGCAGCCCCGTCACATCCCGGCCGTCGAGGCGTACGGTGCCGGCGCTCGGGCGCATCAGCCCGGCGACGGTGTGGACGAGGGTGGTCTTGCCCGCGCCGTTGTGGCCGACGACGGCGTGGACCGTGCCGGCGGACACCTCCAGGTCGAGGGCGTGGAGCGCGGTGCCGCCGTGGTAGCCCGCGGTCAGGCCGGTGAGTTCGAGCATCGGTGGCCTGTCATCCTCTCGCTTCGGACGCTTCGGACGCTTCGGTCGCCTCGGGAGTGGGCCGGTCCGAGGAGGCGCCCCGCGCCGTCGTGCCCGGGTCGTGGTACGCGTCGCGGACGTCGGGGTGGGCGAGGGCCTCCCGCGTCGGGGCGGTGACGAGCACCCGTCCCGCTGCCAGCACCGTCACGGTGGTGGCGAGTTCGGCGACCACCTCGACATGGTGCTCGACCAGGATGATCGCGACGCTGTCCGGCAGCCCGCCGAGAATTCCGAGCAGCCGGCCGATGTCGCCGTCGGTCAGACCGGCCGCCGGCTCGTCCAGGAGCAGCAGGCGCGGGTTCCCCGCCAGCGCGGCGGCGAGGTCGAGCATGCGGCGCTGCCCGTGGGAGAGCGTGGAGGCCGCCCGGTGGGCCAGGTCGGCGAGGCCGACGGTCTCCAGGTGGCCCTGCGCGGACTCGGCGTGCAGCCGGTAGCGGGACGGACGGCGCCAGGCGCCACGGCGCTTCGGATGGTGCGGCCAGCCCGCCAGGACGACGTTGTCCAGGACCGTCAACTCGGTAATTGCCGACGGCTGTTGGAAGCTCCGCGCGATACCGAGCCGGCTGCGCCTGGCCGTCGCCGTACGGGTGATGTCCACGCCGTCCAGTGCGATCGTCCCGTGGTCGGGCCGGTCGGTGCCCGCGATGAGGTTGAGCAGGGTGGTCTTGCCGGCCCCGTTGGGGCCGATGACCGCGTGCCGGGCGCCGGGCGGGAGCCGCAGGCCGACGTCGTCGACGGCCGTGAGACTGCCGTACCTGCGGGTGAGGCCGGTGAGGTTCAGCAGAGGGGGCGCCGAGGCGGCGTTCGGTGCGGGCGTCGGTGCGGGCGTCAAGGGGAAACCTTCCCGGCGGGGGTCGGGTCGGGCACGGACGGGTGCTGCTCGCCGGACCGTGGCGGACCGGGCTCCGGCCCGCTCCGGCCGGAGCCGCCGCGCAGGCCGGCCAGACCCCGGGGCAGCAGGTACACGGCGGCCACGAACAGCACCCCGAGCAGCAGCGGCCCGTGGCCGGGCCACGATCCGGCGACCCAGTCCCGGGTGACGACGATGAGCCCGGCACCCATCAGGGCGCCGATCACGGACGTGGTGCCGCCGATGACGGCCGCCAGCAGCGCGAACGCCGCGATCTCGAAGCCGACGTCGGCGGGGGAGAGGTACTGCTGGACGGTGACCATCAGCGAGCCGCCCACGCCGGCCAGCGCACCGGCGCAGATGTGCGCCACCAGCAGATAGCGCCCCACCGGGTGCCCGGAGGCACGCATCCGCGCCTCGGCACCCCGGGTGCCGGTCAGCAGCTTGCCCGCCGGGGAGCGCAGCACGAGCAGGGTGACGGCGACGGCGACGGCGGCGACGACGAGCGCGTAGGTGTAGAGCTCGCTCTCCTCGAACATCCCCTCCCCGCCCCACAGGGCCTGCGTGGCCGGGAAGCCCACGAGGCCGTCGGCGCCTCCGGTGACGGACTTCAGCCGGTTGACGACCGCGCCGGTCAGCTCCCCGACGGCGAGCGTGATCATCAGCACGGTGGTGCCCCGGGCCCGGACCACGGCCGGCCCGGTGAGGGCGGAGAAGAGGGCGGCCGCGAGTGCCGAGAGGACGACCTGGACCGGGCCCATGGTCCACCCGGCCTCCGCGAGATTGGCCGTGGCATACGCGCCGACCGCGAACGGCGCGGTCTGCCCCAGGGTCGGCAGCCCCGCGTAGCCGGTGAGGACGGTGACGCTGACGGCGAGCAGCCCCAGCGCCAGGGCGGAACCGGCCAGCGAGAGCGTGTACGCGTCGAGCACCCACGGCAGCGCGGCCAGCACCGCGAGCAGCACGAGCAGGGGAGCGGCCCGCCGGGCGGCTCCGTGCGTATGGGGAAGCGAAAACGGAAGGGAGATCGGCAGGTACCCGGCCCCCTCACGCCTGTTCCTGGCCCGGAGAAGTGCCGAAGTCCCTGCCGAATCGCCTGCGGTAACCGACGCCGCCGGTTCCGCGAAGCGGGAGCGCAGGACCAGCACCGCCGCCATCGCGGCGAAGAGCAGGTACGGCGCCAGGTCCGGCACCACCGAGACGCCCAGCGTCTGCACCTCGCCCACGGCGACCGCCGCCGCCAGCGTCGCCCACAAAGAGCGCAGCCCGCCCAGGACGACCACCACGAGGGACAGCATCAGCACGTTCTCGGACGTGCCCGGCCCCGGCCCGATGATCGGCGCCCCCAGCACCCCCGCCGCCCCGGCCAGCGCGCCCGCCGCCGCGAGTACGCCGGTGTGCACGGCCCGGGGGCTGTGGCCGGTGGTCGCGAGCATCTGCGGATCGTCGGCGGCGGCCCGTACCGCCGCGCCCATACGGGTACGGGTCAGCACCCAGGTCCCGAAGGCGGCGAGCAGAACGGCCATCACGATGAAGCACAGCCGGTACGCGGGGTAGCGGTGGCCCAGCAGTGTCACCGAGGAGTCCAGCGCCTCCGGGACGCGTACGGGAAGCTCGTCCGCGCCGAAGAGCTGGATGAGCAGATCGCCGCCGACCAGGGCGAGCCCGAACGTCAGCAGTGCCTGGGCGAGATGCCCGCGCCGCGCGAGGGGAGCCGTCGCCGCGGACAGCCCCGCCCCGGCGGCGCACGCCGCGGCGGTACCGGCGGCCAGGCCGAGGGCGAGGCCGCCCCAGGTCCCGTCGCTCAGCGCGGCTCCCGTGTAGGCGCCGATCGCGTACAGCATGCCGTGCGACAGGTTCAGCACGCCCGCGGTGCCGAAGGCGAGGCTCAGACCGGCGGCGACCACGAACAGCAGCAGCCCGAAGGCCACCCCGTCCACCGCCGGTACGAGGTGGGCGTCGAGGAGATCCATGTCAGCTGCCGAGCGTCGCCAGGTCCTGGACCATGACGTTGGCCAGCTGAGCCCCGTCCGGCCGCACCTGGCGCAGGTACCAGGTCTGCACCGGCGCGTGCGCCTTGTCGCTGAACTCCCAGGCGCCGCGCGGGCTGTCGATCTGCCCCAGCCCGGCGATGGCCTTGTTGATGGTCTGCGGGGTCACGTCGCCCTTCTTCGCCGCGTCGGCGATCGCCTTGTCCAGCACGGCGGCCGCGTCGTACGACGCCATCGCGTACGTGGTGGGCTGGGTGTCGTGCTCGGCGGTCCAGTCGGCGGCGAACGTGCGGTTGGCCTCGTTGTCGAGGTCGGCCGCGTAGTTCAGGACCGAGTAGATGCCCTTCGCCGCGTCGCCCTGCGCCTGGAGCACGCTGCCCTCGGTGACGAACGCCGTGTACAGCGGCAGATCGGCGATGTCGGACTGGGCGTACTGCTTGGCGAAGTCGATCGCGGCCTTGCCGGCGTAGAAGCAGTACACCGCCTTGGCGTCCGTCTTGGCGATCTCGGCGAAGTACGGCATGAAGTTGGTGGTCTTCGGGAACGGCGTCCAGGTCGTCTTGCCGCCGGGGTTGGCCAGCTTGCCCTTGACCCTCTTGAACTCCTCGGTGAAGCCGCGCAGTTCGTCGTAACCGCCCTGGTAGTCGGGGCCGATGGCGTAGACCGGCCCGTCGACCTGCTCCTTGACGTACGGGGCGATGGCCCTGCCCGGTTCGTCGGACAGGAAGCTCGTCGTCCACACGTACTCGATGTCCTTCACGGGCGGCCGGGCGTTCGACCCCAGGAACGGGATCTTGGCCTGGTCGACCAGCGGGAGCACCGCGTTGACCGAGCCACCGCTGACGAGGCCCGTCAGCACGTCGACCTTGTCCTTCTTGACCAGCTTGGTAGCCGCGGGCAGAGCGGTCGGCGGGCCGTCGCCCTCGTCCGCGACGACGAGCTCGGCCTTGCGCCCGCCGAGCTTGCCGCCGTGGGTGTCCAGGTACAGCTCGAAGCCGGCGCGCAGCTCGGTGCCGACCGGCTCGTACGTGCCCGAGAGGGAGGCGACCAGGCCGATCTTCACGGTGTCGTCGCCGGCACCGCTGTCGCTGCTGCAGCCGGTGACGGCGGCCAGACCGAGGGCGAGGGCGGCGGCGCCGACCGGGCGGAACCGGCGGCGGGGACTGGGTATGTCGAAGAACATGAGGGCTCTCATCAGGAGTGTCGGGTGTCGGTCAGGGGCAGAGAGTGGCGGGCCGGCCCCGCGGTCAGGCGGACGGCAGGCCGGCGTCGCGGACCTGGGGGGACAGCGCGTCACCGACCTGGTTGATCAGTTCGGACATCATGTAGCTGACCTCGCCGATGTCCGCGTCCCTGGTGGTCGTCACCAGGAGCGAGGCACCGCTGGAGACGGCCATCGAGAACATGTAGCCGCCCTCCATCGCGGTGAGGCTGTGCTCGACGGGATCGGTGTTCGTCAACTGGGCCGCTGCGGAGAGCAGATTGACGACGCCGGAGGCGATGGCGGCCAGCCGCTCGGCGTCGTCACGCTCCACACCGGTGAAGGCCAGCGCGAGCCCGTCCACGGACACGGCTATCGCCTGGGTGACTTCCGGGACGCGCCCGGCGAAGTCGCTCAGGATCCAGCTCAGGTCGGTGGGAGAGGTCATTTCTCGGTCCGTTCGGTGTCGTCGTCTGTGGTGGAGCGGCCACGGTGGTTCGTGCTCCTGTTGATCCCCTGGGCGTAGGCGGCCAGGACGTCGGAGACCTGCCGGGAGTCCCGGCGGCGGGGCGAGGGCCTCGGCGCGGTGGTGCCGGGGCGGCGTTCGCCGCCGTCCCGTCGGCCCGCCGTGGGCCACCGCTGGGGCGTGCCGCGCTGCCGCAGCGGCAGTCCGGCGGAGCTGACCCCGGCGATTCGGGATGCCGGCTCGTCGTGCACGGGGTGCGGCGCGGGCGTGGCGCCGTGCTCCCCTCCACGTGTGTCGGGGCCGGATCCGTGCTCACCGGGCCGCGAGTCGCGGTCGCCTTCGCGCCGGTCCGGGCCGGTCACGTCGGGCAGGCCCGGCCGGTAGTCGCCGGCCCGGGCACCGCCCGCACCGGCCCGGCCCTGGCGCCCGCCCGCTTCGGCCGGCAGCCGCCGGAGGGGCTGTCCCGGCCGTGCCACCGGGCCGGGCACCTCGTAGCGGGCACCCCTGCCGTGGGTCTCGCCGGGCGTGTCCTGCGGTCGCGGTGTGTCCTCCCGCGGGGCCAGGGCCAGCACCTTCGCGGGCAGCGTGACCTCGGCGATGGTGCCGGGGCCGGACGAGTCGCGGAGCTCGACGACGATGCCGTGGCGCGCGGCGAGCCGTGCCACCACGTGCAGGCCCATGGACCGTACGTCGCCGATGCCGGTCCGAGGTTCGAGCAGCGCGGCGTTCTGGACGGCGCGGCGCTCCGCGGGGATGCCCACTCCCTCGTCGACGATCTGCACGACGGCCCGGTCCCACAACCGCCACACCGCGACCCCGACCTGCTTGTCGGGCGGCGAGTACCTGGTCGCGTTGTCGAGGAGTTCTGCCAGGATGTGCGCCACGTCGTGCACCGCGCGGGCGGTGATGCCGATCCCGGACTCGATGACGCCGAGGGACACGCGGTCGAAGCGCTCGATCTGCTGGGCCGCCGCCACGATGACGGTGGAACAGGCGACATCGGCCGCGCGCACCCGGGCGTTCCCGTAACCGCCCAGCACCAGAAGGTTGTTGGTGTTGCGCTCCATGCGGACGGCGAGATGGTCCAGAGCGAACAGGGTCTTCATCCGCGCCGGGTCGGCCTCGTCCCGCTGTACGGCGTCGAGCTCGGAGACCATGACCGCGGTCAGCCGGGCGCCCCGGCGGGCGACACCGACCAGGGTCTCGGCGAACTGCTCGTGCACGTACGCCTGTTGGGCAGCGAGCCGGACGGCCTCGTGGTGGACGGCGTTGAACGCCTCACCGACCTCGCCGATCTCGTCCTGGCCCGTCGTCCCGACCGGGTCGCCCGTCCGCAGGGCCACCTGCTCGGGCGTCGCACCGCGCAGCGCGCCGGGCCTGGACAGCTCGCTCATCACGGCGGGGAGACCCGTGTGGGCGACGGTGTGCGCGGCGTTGCGCAGGTCACGAAGCCGCCGGATCATGACGCGCCCCAGGCGGATCGCGACGACGACGGCGCCGACCAGCGTCAGCACCACCAGGGCGACCTCGGCCCCCGCGGTCCACATGAGGGTGGTGCGCGCGTCGGAGACCATGGCCAGGACGGCCGCGTCGACGCGTTCACCCACCGAACGCAGCAGCGCCTGACGGTTGTCGGAGGCGGTCCGCCACTCCTCCGGGGTCACGGCGAGGTCCTTGCCGGCGCCCGTACGGCCGATCTCGTCCTCGAGCTGTCTGGCCTCCAGCGCCTTGTCCCCGGAGAGGGTGCGCTCCAGCCAGGTCCGCCATTCGCCGGGGCCCAGGTCGAACATGACGCCGATCGACTCGGTGTAGCCCAGCCGGGTGGCGTCGAACGTCCGCTGCGAGGCGGTCGTGAAGCCGCCCGCGGCCTGCGCCCTCATCACCGTGACCTGCTGCTGAGCCGTGTGCTCGGATGCCTCCGACAGGGCGGCGGCGGCGCGGATCCGGTCGGCGATGTCGGCGTCGACACCGTCCGCCTGCGCGATCCCGTCGCGGTAGCCGTTGAGGTCGGCGATCACGATCCGGTAGCCGAAGGCGAGCGCGGAGATGGTGCTGCTGCCCGACCGTACCTGCGCGCGCAGCGCGGGCATCTCGTCGATGAAGCGCTCGATGCGGTCCAGAGCGTTCCGTGCGGTGCCGGGGACCTCGGAGAGGTGCCCGATCCGGTCGCGGAAGTCCGCGATGCTCCGGTCGGTCGCGTCGGAGCGTGAGCGGAACGTGTCCGCGTCCGTCTGTTGGGAGACGAAGGCGGTGGCGGCCGCCCGCTCACGTTGTAACTGGTGGGTCAACTCGCCCGCGCTGCCCGCGGCTTCGACCATCGCGGTCAGCCGGCCGGCCTGGAGCGCCTGGTCGGTGGCGGGGGCGAGGGCCAGCACCGCGAAGGTGACGGCCACCGTGAGAGGCGCGGTGACGAGGAGGACGAGACGGTGGTTGATTTTCACTGCGCGGCTCCGTCGTCGGAGGCGGCGCTGAGGATCGGTAACACGCAGATACCTGTCAACGGGTTGTGGGGGGTGAGGGCAACATCGGCACATCGTCTGCACCGCTGTGTATGGGACAGACGGGGCGGGTGGGGGAGAAGGGGGCCCTGTGACGCGGCATGATCCTATGCGGTAGGACGTAGTTACGGACAGGTACATGTTCAAAAGTTGTGCGCACTCAAATGGTCGAGGAACGGTCCGAGCCGGTCACGACCGACAGGTGCACGCCTTCTCGCAGGCCGCCGGGGCGCAGCTCGGAACCGCTTAGAGTGGGACGATGGACGCTGCCGTCGGGCTCAAAGAGGTGGCGCTGCGTGCGGGTGTGTCCATGCGCACGGTGTCGAACGTCGTACGCGGTACGGGGCGTTTCTCCGAGGCCACGCGCGTACGGGTCATGCTGGCCGTGGAAGAGCTCGGCTATCGCCCGAACACGGCGGCCCGCCGGCTGCGCACCGGCCGCAGCGGAGTGCTGCTGCTGGCCGTTCCCGACCTGGCGATGCCGTACTTCGCGGAACTGGCCGGACACCTCCTCGACCAGGCCGCCGCGCAGGGCTGCACGCTGCTGGTGGAGGCCACCGGCGGACGGCCCGACGCCGAACTGGACATCGTGCTCGGCAGGACCGATCCGCTGGTCGACGGGGTGATCCTCAGCCCACTGGCTCTGGACGACGTCGCAGCGGCTCCCGCCGCCCGTGTCCCGCTGGTGCTGCTGGGCGAGCGCGTCCACGATCTGCCGTGCCCGCACGTGACGATCGACAACACGGCCGCCGCCCGCGAGGCGACCAGGCACCTGCTGGCGCGCGGCGGGCGCGGCACAGCCGTGATCGGCCGTCAGACCGTCCCCTACGCGGTCACCTCCGACACCCGTCTGGCCGGATACCGGCAGGCCCTGGCCGACGCCGGAATCGCCTACGACGAGCGGCTCGCGCCGCCGGTCGCCGCGTACCACCGGGCGGACGGCGCACAGGCCATGCGGACGCTGCTCGACCTGCCGCAGCCCCCCGCCGGAGTGTTCTGCTTCGCCGACACGCTGGCGGAGGGCGCGCTGCACGCGCTGCGCGAGCGTGGCCTGAGGGCACCCGACGACATGGCGGTGGTCGGTTTCGACGACGTCGAGGAAGCCCGCTTCGCCGCGCCCCCGCTCACCACGGTCGCTCCGGACAAGGCGGAGCTGGCGCGGCTCGCCGTGACCTCGCTGCTCGACCGGATCGCGCGTCCGCACGACGTGCCGGGTGCCCCGACGGTCCTGGTCGCCGGGCACGAACTCGTCGTACGCGCCAGTGCGTGAGCGCCGGGGCGCGGCACAGCCCGGGAGCGGCCCCCGCCGGATCAGCCGCGTACGGCGCCGGCCGTGAGCCCCGACACGAAGTACCGCTGGAGCAGGACGTACACCACGACCACCGGCGCCGACGCGATGACGACCCCCGCGAACAGCAGCGGGTACTGGGTGAGGAACTCGCCCTGGAAGTCCAGCAGGGCCAGCGGCAGCGTCCGCTGCTCGTGGGAGCGGATGAACAGCAGGGGGTAGAGCAGGTCGTTCCAGTCCATGACGAAGAGGAAGATGCCCGTGGTGGCGACGGCGGGCTTCGTCAGCGGTACGGCGATGGAACGGAAGCTCCGCAGCGGCCCCGCGCCGTCCAGCTCGGCGGCCTCGTACAGCTCCTCGGGGACGGTGCGCAGGAAGCTGCCGAGGATGAACACGGCGGTCGGCAGCGCCATCGTCGTGTCCACGATGACCAGCCCGAGCAGGCTGTCCGTGAGCCCGAGCCGGTCGAACAGGACGTACTGCGGGACGATCGCCGCCTGCGCCGGTACGGCGAGTCCGGCGACCAGCACCCCGAAGACGATCCAGCTCACGCGCCCCGGCACCCTTGCGCAGAAGAACGCCGCCAGACCGGCGAGGACGAGGGTGAGCAGCACCGCGCCGACGGTGACGACGAGGCTGTTGCGGAACGCCCCGCCGATGCCGCCTTCGTCGACCGCCCGGCGGTAGTTGTCCAGCGTCGGCGAACCCGGCGGCCCCAGCGGTGAGTCGAACAGCTCGGGCAGGCTCTTGAAGGTTCCGAGGAGGACCACGAGCAGCGGCAGGACGACGGCCAGCGCGCCGAGCGAGAGTATGAGGACCCGTACGGTCTTGTGGAGCATGTCAGGCCGCCCTCCGCAACGCGCGCCGTTGTACCCAGGTCAGGAGTGCGATCATCACCATGAACACCAGGGACTGGGCTGCCGCGTAGCCGAACTCGTTGTTGGAGAAGGTCGTGTAGACGCGGGTGGACAGGATGTCGAGCGCCGGACCGGGCGGGTTGCCGCCGAGTCCGAGCACCAGGTCGAACGCCTTGAACGACTGGATGGTCGTGTACGCGAGCACGATGCCCGTGGCGGGTGCGACCAGCGGCCAGGTGATGTGGCGGAACCGCGCCCACCGCCCGGCGCCGTCCAGCTCGGCGGACTCGTACAACTCCCTTGGTATCGCCTGGAGTCCGGCGATAAAGACGACCATCATCTGCCCGGCGTGGAACCACACCTGGGTCAGGGCCAGCCAGAACACGGCCTTGTCCGGGTCGCCGAGGTACACCGACTGGAACGAGTCCAGCCCCACCCCCCGCAGCGCGGAGTTGAACAGCCCGCCGTCCGGGTCGTACACGAACCGCCACACGAACGCGACGGACACCGACGACAGGACCGTGGGGAGGAAGAACAGTGCGCGCAGCAGCGTCGAACTCCTCGTGGTCCGCACCAGATAGAGGGCGAGCAGGAGGGCGAGGGCCGTCTGCGCCAGGACGACGGTGACCGTCAGCTTCAGGTTGTTGCCGGCCGCGTTCGCGAAGACGTCGTCGGAAGTGGCGATCTCACCGAAGTTGCCCAGGCCCACCGAGTTGTAGCCCGCGCTGTACCCGTCCCAGTCCGTCAGGGCGTACTGCACCGCCTGCACGGTCGGATAGGCGAAGAAGAACAGGTAGAGGGCCAGGGCGGGCACCGGGAACCACCACAGTGCCCGCCACGCGCGACGGCTACGCGCGCTTCTGGTCGATGACACGCTGGGCCTCCTCGGCCGCCTGCTCCGGCTTCTTGCCGCCGACCACGGCGACCGTGGCGTTCTCCACCGCGGAGCGGATGTCGAGGTTCAGGAACTGGAACCTCGGCGCCAGGACCGTCTTCCGCTTCAGCCAGGGAGAGACCGCCTTGAGGTCGGCGTTGGTGTAGTCGACGCCCTCGACGGTGACGTGCTGGCCGGTGCCGTCGGCATACGCACCGGCGTTGGCGGGGTCGCTGAGGAACTCCAGGAAGGCCAGCGCGGCCGGCTGCGCCTTCGAGGCGCTGTTGACGCCCAGGATGAACGTGGTGTTGAAGACGCCCTCGTACTTCGCCTTCGCGGCGGTGGTGGTGACGGGCGCGACCAGGTCGAAGGGGAACTTCGCGCCGAGCGCCCGCACCCCGGCCATCTGGAACGAGCCGGTGGCCAGCAGCCCGGCCTTCCCCTGGGCGAACAGCTGGGTGACGGCGTCGGTGGTGGAGCCGGTGGCACGGGCCTGGAGATAGGGCGTCAGCTCGGCGTACTGCTTCAGCGTGGTGAGGAACCAGTCGTCCGTCACCTTGTACGCGCCTGACTCGATCTTCGTGAACATGTCGTCGCTCGGCGCGTTGTTCATCACCATGGCGTTGAGCAGCTGGCCCGCGTTCGCGGTGTCCCCGCCGGGCCAGGCCAGGGGCGTGTACCCCTTGGCCTTCAGATCGTCCAGCAGCTGCAGGAACCCGTCCCAGTCCCCGGGCGCGCCCGTGTGCCCCGCCTTGTCGAGGGCGTCGGTGTTGGCGAGCGGCATGTTGAAGACGAGCTGGTACGGCAGCCCGTACTGGACGCCCCCGGACGCCCCGGGCCCTATGAGGTCCGCCTGGTACGCGCCGACGACATCGGTGCCGGTCAGCGGCGCGTACACGCCCGCCTTGACGATCTGCTCGAACTGCGCCCCCCGGAAGGCGGTGAACAGGTCGCCGGTCTTCGAACCCCGGATACGGCGCAGAGCGGTGGACTGGTAGTCGGCGGACGGTGATATGTCCTGTGTCACCGAGGCGTCGGGGTGCTTCTTCACGAACGCCTTGACGAGCTCGGCGAGCACCGCCTTGTCCTCGGCCCGCCAGTGGGCGAAGGAGACTTCGCCCTTCACGGGCCCCGAGGTGGCGAGGGCCGAGGGAGAGCCGCTCGCACCCGACGAGGCGGTTCCGCCGGGGCCCGCGCACGCGGCGGCGGCGAGGCCGAGGCCGGCCGCGCCGAACAGGCGGAACACCGACCTCCTGTCGAGGGAGGGGGTGGGGAGGGAAGGCATGGCAGGGCCCTTCTGTTCGGTGCGGGGTGGGTGGGGCACTGGGGTGCGGCCGGCTCGGGGGCACCCCGGTGCCCCGTACGTGCGGGGAGGCGCCGGCGGGGTCCCGGACAGGTGGATTCAACGTTGAATCAGTCGGCGGAGCCGGGAGCACGAGCCATACGGACGTCACCGGCGCCGACAGATCCGGGAAGAAGAAGGGAAGGCCGGGAGAAGGGAGTTGTGGTTCAGCTACACAGCGCGGTGGCGACCCTCAGCAGGTCGATGTGCGCGCGCTTCACAAGCACGACGGCGGTTCCCATGGGCCGGGACTATACACACCGGCAATGACGGGAAAGCGGGGATCTCGTTCCGTGGACAGGGCGTCCCGGCAGGCAGCCGGACCGGACGGCCACGCGGGACCGGAGTAAACGCCTCGCCTTCCGTGTTGCAGAACGCGTCACTACGGGACAGCCCTCAGGAGGGGACGGGAGCCGATGAGCCTTCGTCAGTACGAGTACGCCCTGGCCGTTGCCGAGGAGGGCTCGGTGACAGCGGCGGCGGAGCTGCTGCACGTGGCTCAGCCGTCGGTGTCCCAGCAGATCCGCGGCCTGGAACGGGAACTCGGCGTGGAACTGTTCGCCCGTACGCCGACCGGGCTGGTGCCCACCGTGGTCGGCCGTGCGTTCCTGCGGGAGGCGGAGGTCGCCGTGAACGCGTCGCGGCGGGCCAGGGCGACGGCGCGCGCGGGTGCCGACGAGCTGGTGGGCGAGCTGGTGGTCGCGGTGCAGATGGGATTCGGCACGCGGCAACTGCCCGGCGCCCTCGGCGCGCTGCGCCGTCGCTACCCGCGGCTGGAGGTCACCGTCTTCGAGGAGCCGAGCTCCGCCGAACTGGACCGGCTGTGCCGCCGGGGGGTGCTGGACCTCACCCTGATGGCGGCGTGCGAGCGGAGCCCCGCCGACGCCCACCACCTCGGCGACGAGGAGCTCGTCGTGGTGCTGGGCGCCGGGCACGGGCAACTCGCCTCGGACCGGGTCGAGCTGCGGGAACTGGCGGGGGAGCCGTGGGTGCGGTTCGACCGCGACAGCGCGCTCGACGCCGTGCTGCTGAACGTGGTGCGGGACGACGATCCGACCCCGGCCACCGCGGCGCGTGTCTCCCAGACGGCGACGGCCGTGCGCTGGGCCGCCCAGGGGCTGGGGGTGGCACTCGTCCCGGCCTCCGCGGTGCCCCACGGTTACGAGCACCTCGTTCGCCCGGTGTCGCCGGCCGTGTCCCAGCCCGTCATCGCCGTGATGCGGCCCGCCGCGGGCCCGGCCGAGACGGCCCTGCTCGAACTCCTGCGCAAGGAGAGCTGGTCCGAGCCGGCTTCCTCCTCACCGGTGACCTGAGGGCCGGGGAGGAGGCGGGCGCCACGGAGCTCGCTCCGTCGGCACCGGCCCTCCGTGGGCCCTCGCCGGCGTCAGCCCCTGGTGAACTCACCGCCGTCCACGACGACATTGCTCCCGGTCAGCCAGCTCGCCCGGTGCGTCACAAGGAACAGCACCGCGTGGGCGATGTCGTCGGGCTGCCCCTCGCGCCCCAGCGGCGCGGTGTCGTCGGCGTTGGTCACGCCCGGTGCCGCGTCCAGGCGCGCCCACTGTTCCCGCGTCGCCTCGCCGCCGGGTGTGGCGGTTCTGCCGGGGGACACGGTGTTGACCCGGACCCCGGCCGGGGCCAGCTCGGAGGCCAGCCCCCGGCTGTAGGCCTCCAGCGCCGCCTTCGCCGTGACGTAGTGCAGGAACGGGGGTGCGACGGTGGGGACCGCCGCCGAGGAGACGTGCACGATCGCCCCTGAACGCCGCTCCCGCATCCCGGGGGCCAGTAGCGAGTCCAGCCGCACCGACGCAAGGAAGTTCAGGTCCAGAGCGTCCTGCCACTCCTCGTCGGGGATGGCCAGAGCGCCTGCGTGAGGCCGGCCCCCGCCCGCGTTGTGGACCAGGATGTCCACCCCGCCGAGCTTCTCCCGCGCGGCCGCGGCGAGCGCCTCCGCGCCGGCCCGTGTCCGTACGTCGGCCTCCACGAAGACTGCCCCGTCCGGCACCGTGGCGGCCGCCGACCTGGCGGTCGTGAGCACTTCGGCGCCCGCGTCCAGGAGCTGGCGCACGACGGCCGCTCCGATACCGCGCGTACCTCCTGTGACCAGGGCCCGCTTTCCCGCGAGCTCTCGCGTTCCCGTTCCGTTTCCGATTGTGGTCATGCCACAGGTCCTCTCGATCGCGTATTCATCCGCTCGACATAAGAAGAGCCGAAGCGCCCGGAGTGCGAATTCGAGCAGGAATCGCGGCGGGCACCTCAGCGAGCTGTTTCACGGTACGAGCGGGAAAGAACGAGAGGCAAAGACGAAAAATGAGCAGGTGCCATAGGGAATTCCTATGGCACCTGCGGCGACGGGTCCTCGACGACCGGACCCGCGTCGCTCGCCGCCCGGCCGGACGCCACGGAAGGGCTCGTGGCGACGCGCGCCGGGGGAGTCCGGAGCATCCCGCCTACTGCTCCGCGCCCGTCGGCGGTGGCGGCGTCACGGACGGCTCGATGGTCGACCGGACGTGGATGCGCGTCGCGCCGGGCAGAAATCCTTCTTCTCCGGATTCAGGTTCGGAACCAACTTGGTTCCCTCTCGGAAGAGTCGTTGTGTGTACGTCTCTGCCGAGTTGCTCGGCAGGACAAAGGACAGGAGTCCCGTGTCCCGGGGCTTTTCATGGATGCGTGCCTATCGTCCTTCCTGCTCCTCACGCCGGACCCAGCGCCCCGTGGCGGCCGCGAACCCGGCGACAGGCTCCTGACGGCGCGTGTCCCCGAGGCCGGTCCAGGTCGCCGCCAGTTTCGCGAGGTCGAGCATGTCGCTGAGGGGGCGGGTACCCGGGACGCCCGCCTCGTCGGGCCGCTGACCCGGCCGGTACCAGAGGACCGGCATGCCCGCGGCCGCGGCGGCCTCCACGCCGACCCGGCTGTCCTCGATCACCAGCACGTCCGCGGGATCGACCGACACCGCCTCGGCGGCGGCCGCGTACAGGCCCGGGTCGGGCTTCCACACCTTCAGCTCGTAGGCGGAGAAGTGCGTGTCCCCGAAGTAGCCGTCGAGCCCGGTCGTCCGCAGCCGGTCGCGGATCATCTGGAGCGGCGAGTTCGACACCACGTACGTGGGAAGGGTGATCGCGCGCAGCGCTTCCTCGACTCCGGGCACGGCCGTCAGGCGCCCGGCGATCAGCTCCTCGCCCCGGGCGCGCAGCACCCCGACCGGGTCCGGCGGCATCGGTTTCGTCGCGAGGCGGGCCAGGATGTCGATGCTCTCCTGGACGCGGCGTCCGTTGAACAGCCGTTCCACGTCGGCCGCCGTCACGGGGGCGCCGACGAGACGGGCCAGGTCGAGCAGGGCGTCGTTCTCGGCGTCCTGGCTGTCGACGAGGACCCCGTCGAGGTCGAAGAAGACGACGGTCGGGGTCATCGGGCCACCACGTCCGCCCGCGCCTGACGCTCGGCGAACTCCGTGTACTTGTCGGAGAGTTCACGTGCGAGCGGCAGTGCATCCTCGACGAGCATCTCCGGGCAGTCGTAGCCGAGGAGGCGCTGCATGACGGACATGCTCTCCTTGGCGAAGACGATCCGCCCGCCCGGATGGACGGCGTCGATGCCGTCGATGCGCTGGCACTCCTCGTTCACGGCGACGGCCGCCTGCTCGGTCAGCCCGGCCGGCAGGTCGAGCCGGATGCCGGCCGCGGACACGGCGACGGGATAGCCGCCGACGCGGCCGTGCGGGGCCGGCGCGTGCAGCCGGCGTTCCTCGTTGGACGTCAGAGCCCGGACGACCTGGAGTGCCGAGGCCGAGGTCAGCTGCTGGCCCTTCGTGCCGCCCTGCCGCTTCAACGGCCCCGTCAGGTGGGCGAACATGCGCTCCGGCCGTGGGCGCAGGATCTCTCCGGTGACCGCGTCCGACACCTCGATCACGTACGGGACGCCGTCCGCCTCGCCGTACCGGTGCACGTGGTGGCTGAAGTAGTGGTGGGCCACCACCCGCACCCGCACGCTCGCCGGATCGCGGTCGAGTTCGAGGGCGGCCGCGAAGGTGAGTGCGGGGACGATGTTGCCGACGTTCCCGATGCCGATGTGCGGCGCCAGACCGATCGAGGCCAGGGCGGGACCGACCGCGTCGGGGTAGGCGGTGTTGACGGCGAGCGCGGCGGAGCCGGCCCGGCGCAGTGCCAGCATCAGCCGGTGGTTCAGTGCCAGGTGCATCGGCAGCCACGGGCCGAGCTGGGCCTCGTCGAGTTCCCGGAAGGTCTTGTCCGGGAGGTCCAGGATCGCGCGGGCGGCCTGGAGGGAAGCCGCGTTGACGACGATGTCCGGCCGGATCCCGGCGAGGGTCTCCGCGGTGCGGTCCACGTCCTCGAGATCGATCTCCGCGCTGCCCACGGAGGTGACGCGGCCCAGATTCGCGGCCGTGTACCGGCCCAGGTTGGCGAACCGCAGGGCGCGTTCCCCGGAACGGGCCGCGACGACGACCTCGTACGGGGAACCGTGCTCGCCGACCAGCATGTGCAGCAGGCGTTGGCCCAGATCACCGAGGCCGATGATCAGTACTCGCGTCGTTCCTGCGTCGTCGTTCATCGTCAAGGAAATCCCCCGTATCGGTGCCGAAGGCGTCACGGAAAAGGCTGCCGAGAATGTGCGTGACAGACGTGGAAACGAGCGGACCAATTCGCTTCACGGACCCTTGCGTCTTTGCTCCCGTAAACGGCTCGGGTGTTCGCGTAAGGGTCGATCTCTGACTCGGAGCAGCGCTCAGCATAGTCACAGGTGCGGCGTCCCGTTGGGCCGTTCGGCAACGCCGACGTGCACTGCCTTCGCGCGGACATCGTCGAACCCGAATTATCCGGGCGAGGGCTTGCGGGAGTCATTCCTTTCCGGGTATTTGTCCCTTGACCCTTCCCTCGTGGGTGTGCAAAAGTTCGGCCCGTCCAGGACGGGGGGATACGCAATGGACCGATCGACGCCTGCTGTCTCCGGCTACCTGCTGGAGGAGGTCGGGGCCATCTGCCGAGGACGGTCGGGGGACGCCGTTCCCGGCGACTGCGCCCGGATAGCAGACGAGATCAACGCCCTCTTCGGCCTGCGGATCACCTCGCGAGACGTCAGCGGCACGCGCTCCGTCCTCGAACTCTCCGCTCTCGTCCAGGCCGCCCTGTCGGGCCCGGCGGGCGCGCCACCGCCGGACGGCACCGGCCGCGCCCCGCTCTCGTCGGCGCAACAGCGGATCTGGTTCATGCAGCAGTTCGCGGGCGATTCCGTGCTCTACAACGTGCCGACCCGGCTGGAGCTGACCGGCCCCC
The DNA here is from genome assembly GCF_044765485.1 of Streptomyces sp. NPDC102451. Classification (NCBI taxonomy): domain Bacteria; kingdom Bacillati; phylum Actinomycetota; class Actinomycetes; order Kitasatosporales; family Streptomycetaceae; genus Streptomyces; species Streptomyces sp. NPDC102451. Next base: position 166,720 of record NZ_JBIWKD010000016.1, read on the forward strand.
TCGACGAGAACGCCCTGCGCGCCGCGCTCGCCGACGTGTGGGCCACGCACGAGATCCTGCGCACCGTCTACCCCGTCGCCTCCGGCGTCCCGTTCGCGCGGGTCGGCGCGGCGACCGCGTTACCACCGGTCCCCGTCGTCGATCTGACCCGCGCCGCCGACCCGGCCGCCGCGCTCGACCGCCTCGCCGCGCGCCAGGCGGCGCGCCCCTTGCTCCTCGACCGTGATCCGCCCGTCCACCTGCTGATGGCGCGCCTCGGCCCCGATCGCCTCACGCTGCTCGGCACGTTCCACCACATCGCCGTCGACTGGGTCACGGTCAATCTCCTCGTCCGCGACCTCGGCGAGCGCTACACCGCACACGTGCGGGGCGTACCCGAAGCGCCCGTCCCACCGGAGTGGGCGTACACCGACGTGGCGCGCCGGGAGGCCTCCCCGCAGACGTCGGCGGCCGTCGACCGGGCCGTCTCCGACCGGAGCGCCGCCCTGGCCGGCATCCCACCTCTCGCCCTGCCCACGGACCTGCCGCGCCCGCGCTCCCCACGCTTCGAGGGCGCCGCCGTGCACGGCGGCCTCGAAGCGGCCGACGTCGCCGCCGTGCGACGGCTGGCCCGACGGGTCGGGGCGACGCCGTTCGCCGTCCTGATGGCGGCCTTCGTGACCGTGCTCGGCCGGGCCGACCGGCAGCGGGAGTTCCTCATCGGCACCCCCGCGTCGGGCCGCGTCCGCGCCGAATGGCAGGACACCGCCGGCTGCTTCGTGAACGTCGTCCCGGTCGTCGCCCGCCTCGACGGATCCCCGTCGGGCGCCGACCTCGTCGCACGCGTCAGCGAGGCGGCCTGGCAGGCGCTGGACGCGCAGGACGTCCCCTTCGACCGCCTCGCCCGCGCCCTGGGCCGCCGCGCCGCACCGCTGGTCGACGTCCTCTTCTCCTACCAGCCGAACGCACCGCTCGTACCGTTCGAGCACCTGGCGGACACCGCACCGGCCTTCTTCAGCCCGCCCGGAACGGCCAAGTACGACCTCAGCCTGTACGTCATCGGCCGCGGCGCCGAGCTGCGGCTGGAGGTCGAGTACGACACCGACGTCTACGCACCGGACACCGCCGCGGCCGTGCTGCGCGCCTACGTCGACGTGCTGCGCTCGCTCGTCGGGGACCCGGACGCCCCGGTGGACCGGTCGGCGACGAGCGGCTTCGAGTCAGCCGCACGCCGCACCCGCGAGCGCACCGGCGGCATCGAAAGGGTGGCATCGTGACCGCGCGGAGGAACCCCGGGCCCAAGGCGTGTCTGCACGACCTGTTCGCACAGCAGGCACAGGCCCGCCCGCACGCCGTCGCCGTGACGCACGACGGGCACCACGTCACCTACCGGGAGCTGGACCGGCGGGCCAACGCCCTGGCCCATCGGCTGCGCGCGGCGGGCGTCGGCCCCGACGTCCCCGTCGCCGTCCGCTTCCACCGCTCACCGGAAGCGGTCGTCGCCATGCTGGGCGTGCTCAAGGCGGGCGGTGCCTATGTGCCGCTCGACCCCGCCCACCCCGCCGAGCGGCTCGCGTTCGTCTGCGCCGACTCCGGGGCGCGCCTGCTCGTCACCGACGAACCCGCGCGGCCGCTCGCCGCGCTGCCCGTCCTGGAGGCCGGCACCGCCGGGCAGGAGACACCGGTGCCCGACACCGGCGTACGGCCCGACCACCTCGCGTACGTGATCTACACCAGCGGCTCGACCGGAGTGCCCAAGGGTGTCCAGGTCGAGCACACCAACGTCGCGGCCCTGCTGGACGCGACCACCGACCGGTTCGACTTCACCGCCGACGACGTGTGGACGCTGTTCGCCTCCCTCGCCTTCGACGTGTCGGTGTGGGAGATGTGGGGCGCGCTGCTGCACGGCGCCCGGCTCGTCGTCGTCGACGAGGACACCCGCCGGTCGCCGTCGGGCCTGCACGCACTGCTGCGCGACGAGAACGTCACCGTCCTGAACCTGACGCCCGCGGTGTTCCGCCAGTTGTCACGCCACGAGGAGGACACCGACGCGGCCGCGCTGCCCGACCTGCGCTGGGTCGTCCTCGCCGGAGAACCGCTCACGCCCGCCATGCTGCGGCCCTGGCTGCTGCGGCACGGCGACGAGCGGCCCGCGCTGGTCAACATGTACGGCATCACCGAGACGACGGTGCACTCCACCTGGCGCCGGATGACCACGGCCGACCTCGCCGAACCCGAGGCCGGCCCGATCGGCGTCCCGCTCGCGAACTGGACGGCACACGTCCTCGACGAGCAGGGCCGGCCCGTCCCCGCGGGCACGCCCGGCGAGCTGTACGTCGGCGGGGCGGGCGTCGCCCGCGGATACGCCGGACGGCCCGAACTCACCGCGGCCCGGTTCGTGCCCGGCCCCTCGCCGTCCGACGGGCGGCTCTACCGCTCCGGAGACGGCTGCCTGGTCCGCCCCGACGGCGAACTGCAGTACCTGGGCCGCCTCGACCACCAGGTGAAGCTCCGGGGCTACCGCATCGAACCCGGCGAGATCGACGCCGCGCTCTGCGGGCACCCCGCCGTCCGGGAGGCGGTGGTGGTCCTCGACCGGCCCGACGGCTCCGAAGGCCGGCTGGTCGCGTACGTGGTGACCACGGACGCGGCCGAGACCGCACCGGACACCCTGCGCGCGCACCTGGGCCGCACCCTGCCCGATTACATGCTGCCGGCCGTGTTCGTCACGCTGGACAGGCTGCCGCTGACGGTCAACGGCAAGGTGGACCGGGCCGCGCTGCCGGATCCCGGGTCGCAGCGCCCCGCCCTCTCCTCACCCCTGGTGCGGCCGCGCACCCCGCTCCAGGAGCAACTGGCCGCGGTCTGGGCCGAGGTGCTCGGCGTGGCCGAAGTCGGCCTGGACGACGACTTCTTCGACCTCGGCGGCCACTCGATGCTCGCCGTCCGGGTCATCGCACTCGCCCAGGAACGGCACGGAATCACCCTCTCGCTGCGCACCCTCTTCGACGCCCCGACCGTCGGTCTGCTCGCCGAACAGGCCGAGGGACGACCGGCATGACCCCTGCTTGGCCCCACCCGTTCCCGAGCACCGCCCTGGAGTCAGAAACGTGAGAGAACTGCTGCGCGACAAGGTCTACATCCGGTACTGGCTGGCGGTGGTCGTCTCCTTCCTGGGAGACGGCATCGCGAAGGTCACCGTGGTGTACGTGGCGGCCACTCTCACCGATGCCCCGGCCCTGTTCATCGCCGCCGTGGTCATCGCCCAGCTGGTCCCCTCCGGAGTCCTGGGCACCTTCATCGGGCCGCTCGTCGACCGCATGTCACCGCGCGTCCTGCTGGTCGGCGCCGACCTGGCCCGCGTCGTCACCGTGCTGGCGATGATCCCCGCCGTGCACAACGCCGGACTGCTGCTCGCCCTGATCTTCCTGGAGGGCCTCGGGAAGTCCGTCTTCGAGACGGCCCGGATGGCGGCCATCCCGAAGGTCGTCGGCACGCACAGCCTCCCCGCGGCGATCGGCCTGTTCCAGAGCACGGTGCAGACCCTGAACCTGGTCGGGCCGCTGATCGGCGGCGTGCTGATCGCGACGGCGGGGGTCCGCCTCTCGTTCGTCATCGACGCCATCACCTTCGTCGTCAGCGCCCTGCTCCTCGGCAACCTCGCGGTCCTCAAGGACGCCTCGGTCACGGCCACCTCGCCCGGCCAGTACTGGAGCTCCCTGCGCAGCGGCGTCACCGGCGCCCTCAGCATCCCGACGCTGCGGACCGTGGCGTGGATGATGGTGCCGGTCATGATCGCGATCGGTGTGTTCACGACGAACGTGAACACCCAGCTCCTCGTCTCCTTCGACCTCTCCGCCTTCGACTTCGGCCTGGCCCAGGCCATGCTCGGCGCGGGCGCGATCCTCGGGGCGTTCTTCGGCCCCATGCTCGTCAAGCGGTTCGCGCTGGCGGAACTGCTGGCCGGGGCGGTGGGCCTCTTCGCCGTGTCCCTGCTGGTCCTGTGGCCGATCGACCGGTACGGGGTGTCCTGGCTCGCCGTGATCTGCGCCTGGTGCGCGCTGGCCGGCCTCGGCATGAGCCTGGTCCAGGTCCCCGTCGCGAACATCCTGCTGCGCGATCTGCCGGAGGACCTGCGGGGGCGGGGGATCGCGCTGCTCAACGCACTCATGGTCAATTTCACGATCGTCGGTGTGCTGCTCGGCGGCGCCTTCGCCAACTGGGGCGGCATCGCCGAGTCGATCGTCGTGACCGGCGCGATCCTGCTGATCCCCGCAGCGGCGCTGACGTTCAGGACGCGCCGCATCGACCGAGCCGACGACGCCCAGGATGATGAAGTGAGGATTCGCCGATGACCGCGCGGACCACCGTCCCCGTGCCCCTGCCCCCGGCGCCCGGCGGCGCCGCCGACGACGCGACCGTCCTGGCAGCCTGGGCGATCGTCCGCGCCGCGGCCCTGCGCACCGGCACGGTCACCGTCCCGCTGAGCGTCGGTGACCGCACCGGCGTGGTGACGGTCGACCTGGACGCGCTCACCACCGGCGCCGATCTGCTGGCCGCCTGCGCGAAGCGGCTGTCCGACCCGGACACCGCGCAGGACGGGCCGCTCGACCCGTTCACCGTGCTGCTGGGCCCGGCCGGGGCGGCGCTGAGCTGGCGGACGTCGTCCGTCGACCCCGTACAGGGGGAGCTGTTGGCGGCCCTGCTGGCGCGCACCGCCGGCCGCCTCGACGCGGAGCCGTCGGCACCGCTCGACACCCTGCGCGCGTTCACCGGTGAACGGACCGCTCCGCCCGACGAGTGGCGCCGGGCCGCCGGGCGCGGCGCCACGGACGTGCCGCTCGACCGCCGGCGGGCCGTCCGCGCGTGGGCGCGCCGTGAACCCGGCCGTCTCGCCCTCGTGCACGGCAGCCGGCGGATGACCTACGCCGAACTCGACGAGCGGTCCGACCGGCTCGCGAACCTGCTGCTCGCGCACGGCGTGGGCCCCGACGTCCCCGTGGCCGTGTGCCTCCCCGCCGGGATCGACCTCGTGGTCGGCCTGCTCGCCGTCCTCAAGGCGGGCGGCTGCTACCTGCCCGTGGACCCCGGTTATCCGGCGGCCCGCATCGCCTACCTGCTCGACGACGCCGCCGTCCGCGTGGTGCTGGCCGGCGACGGCGTGCCCGTGCCGGACGGTGAGCGGCCGGTGATCCGGCCGGGTACGACGGAGGGCGAGGCGCTCATATCCGGGTCCCCGGCCGCCGCCCCGGCCGATCCCGAGGACCCGCAGCGGCTGGGATACCTCCTCTACACCTCGGGCTCCACCGGCGAACCCAAGGGCGTAGCCGTCACCGAGGACGCGGTCGGCCGGCTCCTGAAGGCGGCGGGCCGCCACCTGTCCGTGGAACCCGGTGACGCCGTCCTGTTCAGCTCGTCGCCCGCCTTCGACATCTCCACCGTGGAGATCTTCCTGCCGCTGGTCAGCGGCGCCCACGTCGTGATCGCCGACCGCGACCAGACCCGGGACCCCGCCGAGCTGGTCCGCCTGATCGACCACCACGAGGTACGTCTCGTCCAGGCCACCCCGTCGGCGTGGTGGCAGCTCGCCGAGGCCCTCGCGGCGGGCGGCCGCCGCGACCGGCTCCAGGCAGTCACCGCGGGCGAGCCGCTCGCCCCCGACCTCTGCGGCCGTCTGCTCGCCGTGGCGGGAAGCGTCGTCAACGGCTACGGCCCGACCGAGACGACCATCTACTCCACGATCGCCACCGTCACCGCACCGGACGACGTGACCGTGGGGACGCCGGTGGACGGCACGTCGCTGTACGTCGTCGACGCGCACGACCGCCCCGTGCCCGCGGGCGTGCCGGGAGAGCTGCTGATCGGCGGCCGTAACGTCGCCCGCGGCTACCTCAACCGGCCGGAGCTGACCGCCGAGCGGTTCGTGCCCGACAGCTGGCGGGACCCGGCCGCCCCGGAGCCGTCCGTGGTGTACCGGACCGGAGACCTGGCCTGGTGGGCACCGGACGGGCGGCTGCGGGTGACGGGCCGCATCGACACCCAGGTGAAGGTCCGGGGTCACCGCATCGAGCCCGGGGAGGTCGAGGCCCGGCTGAACGTCCACCCGGACATCACGGCGTCCGTGGTCCGCGCCCGCGCCTTCGGCCCGGGCGACACCAGGCTGGTCGCCTACCTGGTGACCGAGGGCGAGCGGCCCTTCGCCCTCACCGCGCTGCGCGACTGGTGCGCGCTCACCCTGCCCGACCACCTCGTCCCCACGGCGTGCCTGACCCTGCCGCGACTGCCGCTGACCGGCAGCGGCAAGCTGGACGACGCAGCGCTGCCGGGCCCGGCGGAGATCCTCGCCCGCCGGAGCGAGGGGCCCGGCCGGAGCGAGGGGCCCGGCCAGGGCGACGCGGGCCGCACCGCACCCCGCACGCCCGCCGAGCGGGCGGTGGCCCGGATCTGGCAGAAGGCGCTCTGGGCCGACGACCTCGACGTGGACGACGACTTCTTCGCCCTGGGCGGCGACTCGCTGCTCGCCACCCAGGTCACCCGGGAACTGCAGCGTGAGTTCCTGCTGGAGGTGCCGATCCAGGCGATCTTCCGGTTCCCGACCGTCGCGGAGCTGGCCGCCGCAGTCGCCTCGGCCCGGACCACGGGCCGGGTGGACGTGAGCGGCGCGGCGGAGTCGCTGACCGCCGGGGCCGGGGAGGTGGCGGGCCGTGGCTGACCGTTCGACCCTCGTGGTCGTCTACGACCGCGGCAGCATGGCGCCGACCCGGCTCGCCGAGGTCGCCGCCGAGGACGACGTCGAGCTGCTGTTCGTCGCCGGCGCCGAGGCCGCCACGACCGGCACCGCCGACCCGGCCACGACGGCGCACATCGAGGAGATGATGCCGACGCTGCGGATGGTCGGCGAGGTCGTGACGGCGGGGCCGGGGGACGAGGACGGCCTGCTCACCGCGATCGACGCCCACCGTCCCGCCGGGATCGTCACCTTCAGCGAGTTCCAGCTCGGGCCGACGGCCCGGCTGGCCGCCCGGCTCGGCCTGCCGCACCACGCGCCGGACGACATCCCCGCGATCACGCTCAAGGACGCCCAGCGCCGGCGGCTCGCCGAACGGGACGTCGACGTGTTGCGGACCGCCGTCGTCACCGCGCCCGCCGAACTCGACGCCGCACTGGAGCAGGTCGGCCTGCCCGCCATCATCAAGCCGGTGTGGGGAGCCTCCAGCCGCAACACGAGCGCCGTGCACACCGAAGCCGAGGCCCACGCCTTCGTCGCGGACGTGCTGTCCGGCGCCGGACCCGGTCCGCGCGAGAGCGCCCTGATCGTGGAGGAGATGCTGATCGGCCGCCCCACACCGGCCCCTTGGGGCGACTACATGGCGGTCGACTGCGCCGTGCGGCAGGGCCGGGCCGAAGCGCTGTTCACCAGCAGCAAGTTCACGCTCGCGGAACCGTTTCGCGAGCGCGGGGCCTTCGGCAGCCGCCCGGTCGAGGACGCCGCGCTCGTCGCCGAGGTCGAGGCCCTCGCCTGCCGCGCGGTCGAGGCCGTCGGCGTCACGGTCGGCATCGCCGACGTCGAGGTCAAACTGACCGCCGACGGCCCCCGGGTCATCGAGATCAACGGCCGGCTCGGCGCCTGGGTCGACGACCTCGCCGTACGGTCCGAGTGCTCCGTCCCGGCGCGGGTGGCCGTCCGGGCCGCGCTCGGCCTGCCGTTCGAGGGGCGCAACCCGCCGGTGGCGGACAGCCCGATCGCGTTCCACTACCTGCTCGTGCCGCCCGTCGGCGTCACCCGGGTCCGTGACATCCACGCCGTACCGGCCCTGCGCCGCGTCCCGCACGCCGACCGGGTCACGGTACTGACCAGCCCGGGCAGCCCCGCCGGATGGGAGATCGGGGCAGCGTCCAACGCCGCCGCGGTCTCCGGAACGGTCGCCACGCACACGGAGCTCGCCGACACCGTGGCCGCCCTGGAGGAGGTGCGATGGATCACCTACGAGTGAGCACGCCCTGGCTGCGCCCCCTGGTCACACCGTCGCTGCCGGCGCTCCAGCTGATCCTGCTGCCCCACGCGGGCGGGAGCGCGCACGTCTACGGCGACTGGGCGTCGTTCCTGCCCGGCGACGTCGCGCTGGCGGCCGTCGAGTACCCCGGCCACGGTGCCCGCCTCACCGAGCCCACGATCGACGATCCCGCCGTCATGATCGCCGAGGTGACCGACGTGCTGAGGGAGGTGCGGGAGCGGCTCGACGGGCGGCCCCTGATCATCGGCGGGCACAGCCTGGGCGCGTTGCTGGCCCACGAGGCCGCCACCGTGCTCCAGGCGGCCGGCCGGCCCGTGGACGGGCTGCTGCTGTCGGGCGCGCTGCCCGCGCACCGGCGGACCATGATCGCGGACCTCAGCACCCTGACGGACGACGCGCTGGCCGTCGCGCTCGGCGCCGACGGCGACATCCCCGCCGTGATCCTGGAGGACGCCGAGGCCCGCGCCTTCTACCTGCCGATGGTGCGGCAAGGGCTCGTCTTCGCCCGCGAACTGTGCCGGGCCGTCGCGGAGGGCCCGTCGGGGCGGGAGCCGGTGCACGCACCGACCGTCGTCATCGGCGGCGCCGACGACGCGCGGTGCCCGGCGGCCGGACTCGACGCCTGGGCCGAGGTCGTCGACGGCCCGCTGGAGACGGCCGTGCTGCCCGGCGGCCACTTCTACTACCGCCAGGAGCTCGACACCGTCGGCCGGCTCGTCGGGGGCCTCGTCGACCGGGCCCGTCGTCGCCGGGTCAGGAGCTGACCGTGTCCGGACGGATCAGGTCGCCGCACGGCGCAGGCTCGCCGGCCGCATGTCGGTCCACACCTGATCGACATGGGCCAGGCAGTCGTCCTTCGGGCCCGAGAAGCCGGTGGCCGCCCAGCCGGGCGGCAGGTCGCGATCGGCCGGCCAGACCGAATACTGCTCCTCGTCGTTCCGGACCACCTGGAAGATCACGTCAGCCATTCTTTTCCTCACCGAGATTGCGAAGGCGGGACTATTTCCACGGCACGTGCCGAACCGATTCGGTGTGCCCTCCTGATTATTACCGTGACCGCTCGGAGGCGTGAGTCTTTTGAGCGATTGAAACGTGCACACATCAAGTTCAGGTATTGAAATGGATTCGCTGCCTTGGGTAGTGTCCTCAAACGCGAAGACTATCCGGCTCGCAGGTGTAAACGGGGGAGATCATGTTGCGGACTGTTTTCTGAACGGCAGCCGTTTCGGGCCGATTCCTTTGTGATCCCTGTGCTCCGCCGCGCCGATTGCTCCGCCGCGCCGATTGCGGCGAAGCCGATCGGCGACGGCCGGCGGGCGAGGAACGACGTACCGGCGAGGGCGCCGACCCGCCGCGACGAGCTGATCCCGGCCGATTCCCTTCTTTGCTTCTCGTGCGATCTCGGCAAAGCGCTCGGTAAAGACCTGAAAGAGGACTGCATGGCTGAGTACGGTGACGACGGGCTCAGGATCGCGATCGTCGGCATGGCCGGTCGCCTGCCGGGAGCGGCCGACCTCGACGCCTTCTGGTCCGCCCTGGTGTCCGGCGAGGAGGGCCTCACCCGGTGGTCCGCGCGAAGCCTCGAGGACGCGGGTGTCCCGCCCGAGGTGCGTGACGATCCGGCGTACGTACCGGTGGTGGGCGCCCTCGACCGTCCCGCCCGCTTCGACGCCGAGTTCTTCGGCTACACCCCGGCCGAGGCCGAACTCACCGACCCGCAGCAGCGTTTGCTCCTCGAAACCGCCTGGCACGCGCTGGAGGACGCGGGTCACACCGCCGAGAAGGCCCCCGGCCGGGTCGGTGTCTTCGCCGGCGGCAGCACGACGGGCTACCGCTCGCAGCGCATCGACGCCGACCCCGAGCGCCGCCGCGGCACGATGCCGGTGCAGGCCGCCGTCAGCACCGACCCCGACATGCTGGCCCTGCGCGTCGCGTACAAGCTGGGCCTGCGCGGGCCCGGCATCACCGTGCAGACTGCCTGCTCCTCGTCGCTGGTCGCCGTGCACCTGGCCACCCAGAGCCTGCTGCTGGGCGAGTGCGACGTCGCCCTGGCCGGTGGCGCCGCCGTACGGCTGCTCGAACCGGTGGGCTACCACTACGACGAGGGCGGCATCCTGTCCCCGGACGGGCGGTGCCGGCCCTTCGACGCGGACGCCGCGGGCACCGTCGTGGGCGACGGCGTCGCGATGGTCGCCCTCAAACGGTTCGACGAGGCCGTGCGCGACGGCGACCACGTGTACGCCGTGATCCGCGGCTCCGCGGTCAACAACGACGGCGCCGGCAAGGCCGGTTTCACCGCGCCCTCGCCCCAGGGCCAGGCCGCGGTCGTCGCGGAGGCGCTCGCGGTGGCCGGGGTGGACCCCGCGACCGTGCAGTACGTCGAGGCCCACGGCACGGCGACACCGCTGGGCGACCCGATCGAGGTGCGCGCCCTGACCGAGGTGTTCCATCCCGCGGCCGCCCCGGGCAGCTGCCTGCTGGGCTCGGTGAAGGGCAACGTGGGGCACCTGGACACCGCGGCGGGCGTGGTCGGCCTGATCAAGACGGCCCTCGCCATCGAGCACCGGTACGTCCCGCCGACGCTGCACCACCGCGCGGCCAACCCGGCGACCGGGCTCGACGGCAGCCCGTTCCGGGTGAACGCCACCGGCGAACCGTGGCCGGCCGCGCCGCACCCGCCGCGCGCCGGCGTCAGCTCCTTCGGCATCGGTGGCACGAACGTCCACGTCGTCCTGGAGGCGCCTCCCGAGCAGGCCGAGCGCCCCGCGCCGGGACCGGACGAGCGCCACGTCCTCCCGCTGTCGGCCCGCAGCGAGGCCGCCCTCGACCGGGCCTGTGCCCGGCTCGCCGACCGGCTGGCCACCGACCCCGGCCTCCGGCTCGCCGACGTGGCCCACACGTTGCAGTCGGGCCGGGTCGCGTGCGCCCACCGGCGCGCGGTCGTCGGCCAGGACGCCGCCGAGGCCGTACGGGCGCTGCGTACGTCCCGGCCGGCCACCCGGGCCGAGACCGCCGACGCCGTGTTCCTGCTTCCCGGACAGGGCAGCCAGTACCCGGGCGCGGGCGCGCAGTTGTACCGGTCGGAACCGGCGTTCCGCGCCGCGTTCGACGCGTGCGCCGCGGGATTCGCCGACCGCCTCGGCATCGACCTGCACGCGGTCGCCTTCGCCGACGACGACGAAGACGGCCCGGCAGCCGAACTGCTGCGGCAGACCGTCCACACGCAGCCGGTGATGTTCAGCCTCGACTACGCGCTGGCGCGCACCCTGATGACCGCGGGCGTCCGGCCCGCCGCCCTGCTCGGACACAGCCTCGGCGAGCTGGTGGCCGCGTGCCTGGCCGGTGTATTCACCCTCGACGACGCGATCACCGTGGTGGCCGCACGGGCCCGCCTCATCCACGCGGCGCCGCCCGGCCGGATGCTCACGGTGGACGCCCCCGCCGACACCGTCGCGCCGCTCCTCGGCGACGACGGCGTGGTGGCCGCCTTCAACAGCCCCCTGTCCTGCGTGGTGGCGGGGGCCCCGGAGGAGATCGAGCGGGCCGAGCGCCTGCTCGCCGCCGAAGGGCTGCGCCCCAGGCTCCTCGCCACCTCGCACGCCTTCCACACGGCGCTCGTCGAGCCCGCGCTGCCGGAGTTCGGCGAGGTGCTGCGCTCGGTCGCGCTCGCGGCCCCGCGGATCCCGTTCGTCTCGAACGTCACCGGTACCTGGATCACGGACGAGCAGGCCACCGACCCCGAGTACTGGGTCGGGCACGCCCGTCGGCCGGTGCGGTTCTCGGAAGGACTGAGCGCGGTCCTGGACCGCGGCGTGCTGGTGGAGGCCGGTCCGGGCGCCGCGCTGACCTCGCTGGCCGCGGCGCACCGCGTCGCCGGCCGTCCGGTCGCGGCGGTCGCCCTGATGCGGCGCCGCAGGGGCGTGCCCGCCGACGAGACGAGGACGTTCAGGGAGGGTGTCGCCGAGCTGTGGACCCGTGGCGTGCCCGTCGACTGGGAAGCGTGGCGCGGCGTGTCCGCCGACCGCAGGGTGTCCCTGCCCGGCTACCCCTTCGAGGGCGAGGACCACCTGCTGCCCCGGCCCGGGAACACCGGCGCGCAGGGCCGTCTCGACCCCGCGCGCTGGACGGCAGTGCCGGTGTGGCGGCGCGCTCCGCGGCCCGCGACGGCGCGGCCCCGGCCGGAGACCTGGCTGGTCCTGCCCGACGAGGCGGGGCTCGCCAAGAGCCTGGTGCCGCTCCTTGAGGCGGCCGGCCACACCGTGGTCACCGCCCCGGCCGGGGAGAGCGGCGTCGACGGGGTGCGGCCCGATCACGTCGTGGACGTCCGCGGTGTCGGCGGCGACGACCCCGGCGGCGAGGCCGCCCTGTCCGCGCTGCTGGACATGGCGCGGGGTCTCGACGGCGCCGGCGACGGCAGGCCGGTCCGGATCGACGTCCTCACCGACGACCTGCACGACGTGGACGGCAGCGGCGCGAACCGCCCCGGCCGTGCCACCCTCCTGGGCGCCGCCCGGGTCCTCGGCCAGGAGTACGCGACCCTGCGCACCCGGTGCGTGGACGTCCGGCTCGGCGACGCGGGACTCCCCGAACAGCTCCTCGCCGAACTGACGGGCGATGGCGACGACGACGTGGTCGCGCTGCGCGGCGGGCGACGCTGGCTGCCCGCGTACGCGCCGCTGCGGCTCGCCCCCGCCGACGCGGGCGCGGTCTGGAAGGCCGACGGTGGCTATCTCGTCAGTGGAGCCGTGCACGAGCCCGGCCTGTCGTTCGCCGAGGACATCGTCGGGCAGGGCGCGCGAGCCGTACTGGTGGGGCCGCCGGACTTCCCGCCACCGGACCGCTGGTCCACGGCGGACCTGCCGGCCGGGACCGCGGACCGGCTCGCCCGGCTCGTCGCGAGCGGGCGGGCCGCCTTCGTCGGCGCCGACCTGAGCCGGCCCGACGAGGTCCGGCGCGCCGTCGACGCCGCCCGCGCGCACCTCGGGACGGTCCGCGGCGTCGTGCACACGGCCGACGCGCGGGGGTCCGGGCTGATCGCGCTCAAGACCCGCGCACAGAGCGCCGAGGTGCTCGACGCCTGGGTCCGATCGACGCTGCTGCTCGACGAACTGCTCCCGGACGAGCTCGACTTCTTCCTCATCGTGTCCACCACGGTCGGCATGGTGGGCGGGGTCGGCCAGGCGGAGAACGCCGCTGTGGCCACGTTCCTCGACGCGTTCGCCGAGGCCCGCGCCGCCGCCGGACGCCCGGTCACCACCATCGACTGGGCGCAGTGGGCGTTCGACGACCGGCACGAACAGCAGGCCGGGACACCGCGGATGCGGGAGATCTTCGCCCGGCACCGGCGCACGGCCGGCGTCCGCGCCGACGAGGGCGTGGCCGTCGCACGCGCCGCGCTGGCCGCAGGCCTGCCGCGCGCCGTCGTGTCGGCCGTGGACCTCCAGGAGGTGCTCGCCGGCGGCGAGGCCCTCGGCGTCGATGCCGTCGCCGACGCCCTGCGGGAGGCGCCCGGCACGCGCCCCGCCCGGGACGCGGCCGACGACTGGCCCGACGACGAGGTGGCGCGCAGCGTCGCCCAGGTGTGGCACGAGGTGCTCGGCCGCGAAGGCTTCGGCGCGGACGACGACTTCTTCGAACTCGGCGGCAACTCGCTGTTCGCCATCCAGATCGTCGCCCGGCTCCGCGAGCTGCACGGCGATCTGCCCATGAACGTCATCTTCGAGGCGGCGACGGTGTCCGGCGTCGCCGCGGCCATCCGCGCGCAGCAGGCCGAGAGTCTCGACGACGACGAGCTCGAGGCGCTGCTGCGCGAGGTGGAAGCCCTGTCGGCCGACGAAGCCGCGGACCAGTTGGGGGAGGACCATGTCTGACATCGCCGGCACCGAGCGCGACCTGCGGCAACGGGTGGAGTCGCTGAGCGCGCGACAGCGCGAACTGCTGGAGCGCAGGCTCCAGGAGAAGCGCCGCACCCTGCCGTGGCTGGCCCGGCCGGAAGCGGCGGCCGGGGGAGCGACCGCCCGTCCCGCGCGCGCCCGCCGCACCCGGCGGCCCACCAGCCGCATGGACTTCAGCCTGTTCTTCTTCTCCAGCGACGGCTCGATCGAGGGCTCGGGCAAGTACCGGATGCTGCTGGACTGCGCCCGCTACGCCGACACCCACGGGTACGACGGCATCTGGGTCCCCGAGCGCCACTTCGTCGACTTCGGCGGCCTCTACCCGAACCCGTCGCTGCTGGCCGCGGCGATAGCCGCGGTGACCGAGCGGCTGCCGATCCGGGCCGGCAGCGTGGTCGTACCCCTGCACCACCCCGTCCGCATAGCCGAGGAGTGGTCGGTGGTGGACAACCTCTCAGGAGGCCGGGTCTCCGTCTCCTGCGCCTCCGGCTGGCATCCGGACGACTTCGTCCTCGCCCCCGACCCGAGCCCGGAGCGCTACACACAGCGCCGCACCGAGATGTTCGACCAGATCGAGCTGGTGCGGCGGCTGTGGCGGGGCGAGGCCGTGCCGATGCGCCGGCCCGACGGCGAGACGGTGCGCCTGCGCTCCATGCCGCGCCCTCTCCAGCCCGAACTCCCCGTCTGGATCTCGTCGTCGGGGAACGTGGAGACGTTCGTCCAGGCCGGGAAGGCCGGGGCGCACGTCCTCACCGGGCTCGTCGCGCAGCAACTGCCGGACCTCGGCGAGAAGATCGCCGCCTACCGCGCCGCGCTGCGCGACAGCGGCCACGACCCGGAGCGCGGAAAGGTCGGCGCCATGGTCCACACGTTCGTGGGCACCTCCGACGACGAGGTGCGCGACCTGGTCCGCCGCCCGCTCATCGACTACCTCACCACGTTCCTGGCGCAGCAGGAGAGCTTCGGCAGTACGTACTCCCAGATGGACGCGGCGGAACGGGAGGCCATGCTGAACGCCATGTTCGACCGCTACTTCGACACCATCGCGCTCCTGGGCACGCCCGACAAGTGCGAGACGCTGATCGAGGACCTGGTCGACATCGGCGTGGACGAGGTGGCCTGTCTCGTCGACTTCGGCGTGGACGACGACCGGGTGCGCGACAGCCTGGACCACCTCACCGAACTCAAGCGCCGCTACGCCGGTCCGCGGGGTGACGTGCGGTGACCGACATGGCGCAACGCCTCGCGAGACTGACGCCCCAGCAGCGGGCCCTGCTCGACCGGCGACTGCGGGAGCGCGGCGGCGCCGTCCCGACCGAGCTGCCGATCAGCCCGCGCGGCCACGACCGGCCGAGCCCCTGCACGGTCGACCAGGAGCGGATCTGGCTCATCCACCAGTTCGACCCGAGCGACCCCGTCTACAACGTCCTCTTCGGCTGGCGGCTGCACGGCCCCCTGCGCCTGGACGTGCTGCGCCGGGCGATCGCCGCGCTGGTGCGCCGCCACGAGGCGCTGCGCACGACGTTCCGCCTCGACGGACTGCGGCCGGTGCAGGTGGTGCACGCGTATCTGCCGTACGAATTCCGCGAGTTCGACCTGACCGGCCTGCCGCCCGCCGAGCGCGAGGCGCGGATGTGGGAGCTCGGCAACGCCGAGGTGCGGCGCCCGTTCGACATCGTGGCGGGCCCGCTGGTGCGGATCTCCGTGATCCACCTCGCCGACGACGAGACGGTCATGGTCGGCACGATCGACCACCTCGTCTGGGACCGGCGCTCGTTGGGCATCTTCGGTGCCGAGGTGGCCGAGTTCTACACCGCGGAGATCACCGGCCGCGACCCGGTGCTTCCCGAACTTCCCCTCCAGTACGCCGACTACGCCGAGTGGCAGCCGCACTCGGTCGAGGAGCGGGTGAAGCGGCGTGAGGTCCCGTACTGGCGTGAGCGGCTCGCCGGCTCGTCGCTCGTGCTGGAGCTCCCGGCGGACAAGCCCCGGCCCCCGCTGCAGACGTTCACCGGAGCCCGGTACGAGTTCCACCTCACCACCGAACTCACGCAAGCCGTGCGTGAGTTGGCCGTGCGTGAGGGCAACACCGTCTACGTCGTCATGCTGGCCGCCTGGCAACTGCTCCTGCACCGCCTCACCGGGCAGGAGGACATCGTCGTGGGCACCACCTCCTCGACACGCAGCCGGTCCGAGGTGGAGAACCTCATCGGCTACTTCCTGACGATGCTGCCGCTGCGCACCGCCATCCGGCCGGAGATGACCTTCCGGGAGCTGCTGCACGCCGTGCGGCGGACGGTGGTGGACGCCTTCGACCACAAGGACATCCCGTTCGGGACGCTGCTCGACGAGCTCGACGTGGAGCGCGACCCGAGCCGCAACCCCGTTTACCAGACGTCGTTCATGTTCGTCGACTTCCACGAGGAGCCCGTGCGGCTGGCAGGCCTGCGGCTCGAAGCGCTCATCTTCGACAACCACACGGCGAAGGACGAGTGCATGCTCTGCGTCTTCGACGACGAGGTGCTGGCCGACCACCTCTTCGGGCTGTTCGAGTACAACACCGACCTGTTCACCGAAGAGACCGTCGCCCGCATGGCCCACTACCTGCGCCGGCTCCTCGAACAGGGCGTGGCCGACCCGGGCCTGCCGATCGGCCGCCTCTCCCTGGCCGACGACGCCGACCTGGCCACGATGCTGACGGAGTGGAACCGCACGGACGCGCCCCGGCAGCCCGGGCTCACCCTCGACACGCTGGTCCGTCGCCAGGCCACGGTGACTCCGGACACGGTCGCGGTGTCGAGCGGCGACGACCGGCTCACGTACGCCGAACTCGTGCGGCGCGCCGCCGAACTGGCCGCCTTCCTGCGCGACCGGGGCGCGGGACCGGAACGCGTCGTGGCCGTCTGCCTGGAGCGCTCCTGCGACCTGGTGGTCGGCCTGCTCGGCGTGCTGATGTCGGGCGCGGCCTACCTGCCCCTCGATCCGGGCCTTCCGCCGCTGCGGCTGGCCGGGATGAGCGCCGACGCCGGCGCGGCCGTCCTGCTGACGGAGGCGGCCCTGCGCCCCGCCCTGGCACAGTGCGCCGGGGACGTGGTCTGTGTGGACCTCGACCGGGACGCCATCGCGGCGAGCGAGCCGTTCGCTGCGGACGCGACGGAGGGGGAACCGGCCGGCGAGCGCCTCGCGTACGTCATCTGCACGTCCGGGTCCACCGGGCGCCCCAAGGGTGTCGAGGTCTCCCACCGCGCCCTGGTGAACCTGCTCCTCGGCATGGGCGACGAGATCGGCCTGGAGGCCGACGACGTCCTCGCCGCCGTCACCTCCGTCTCCTTCGACATCGCCGGCCTGGAGCTCTACGCGCCGCTGGTGCGCGGCGCCGAGGTCGTGATCGTGCCGCGGGCCGTGGCCCAGGACGGGGGCGCGCTGCGCGGCCTGCTCGCCGACCGCGGCGTCACGGTCATGCAGGCGACCCCCGCGACCTGGCACCTGCTGACGGAGGCGGGCTGGCGCAACACCGGAGGCCTGCGCGTCCTGGTCGGCGGCGAGGCCCTGCCCCCGGGCCTGGCCCGCACCCTCGCGGACGGCCCCGCCCCGGTGTGGAACGTGTACGGCCCGACCGAGACCACCATCTGGTCGACGAGCTGGCCCGTCGAGCCGGGGACCGACGAGGTCTCCATCGGCCGCCCGATCGCCAACACCAGCCTGTACGTCCTGGACGAGCACCTCGACCCGGTGCCCGCCGGGGTCCCCGGTGAGCTGTACATCGGCGGCGCCGGAGTGGCGCGCGGTTACCGCGCCCGGCCGGGGCTCACCGCCGAGCGGTTCGTGCCCGACCACCTGGGCGGTGGCCCCGGCGCCCGGATGTACCGCACCGGCGACCGGGTCCGCTACCGCCGCGACGGCACGCTCGTCTACCTGGGCCGGGACGACGGCCAGGTCAAACTGCGCGGCTACCGGATCGAACTCGGCGAGATCGAGACGCGCCTCGCGGAGCACCCGGGCGTGACCCGCGCCGTAGCCATGGTGCGCGAGGACCGGCCCGGCGACCGCCGCCTGGTCGCGTACGTACAGGTCCGCGCCGATGCCCCGCGGCCGGATCAGCTGCGCGACCACGTGCGCACCCACCTGCCCGACTACATGGTTCCGGCCGCCGTCGTCACGGTCGCCGGCTTCCCGCTCACCACCAGCGGCAAGGTCGACCGCAAGGCGCTGCCCGCGCCCGCCGTCGAGCGCGACAGCACCGCCTTCGTCGCGCCCCGCGACCCGGTGGAGCTGGCCGTGGCCGCGGTCTGGGAGGAGGTCCTCGGGACCCGGCCGGTCGGCCTGCACGACCGGTTCTTCGACCTCGGTGGCCACTCGCTCCTGGTGCTCAGGCTGATGACGGAGATCGAGCGGCGGTTCGGCCGGAAGCTGCCGGTCGCGGCGATCTTCCAGGGCGCGACCGTCGAGCGCTTCGCCCACCTGCTGCGGGAGGGCTACCGCCCGGAGGAGGAGGCGCACCTCGTGGAGATCAGGGCCGCAGGCGCCGGCCGCCCGATCTTCTTCGCGCACCCCGCGGGCAGCGAAGTGGTCTGCTACATGCCGTTCGCGCGGCTGGTGGAGCCCGCCGACCGCCCGCTGTACGCGATCGCGCCGCCGCCGCTCCGTGACGGCGCCCTGCCGTACGCGACGTTCGAGGAACGGGCTGCCGTGTACGCCGAGTTGATCCGCGCCACGCAGCCGCACGGCCCGTACACGGTCGCCGGCTGGTGCTACGGCGGGACCAACGCCTACGCCATCGCCAAGGAGTTGGAGAGCCTGGGCGAGGAGGCCGAGCTGGTCCTCCTCGACTCGCACCCGCCGGTGTACGTCACCGCCGACGAGGAACCGGACCGCTCGGACATCGTGGCGGCCCTGGCGCAGAACCTCCAATGGGACTACGGCGAAGACCTGTTGACGGTCGACCGGCTGCGCGGGCTCACCGACGAGGAGCACCTGGACTACCTGCTCGACATCGCGCGCCGGGGCGACTACCTGCCCCCCGACGCCGGACGCGAGCGGATGGCCCAGGTGATCGACCTGTGGATCGCGAATCTGCACCTCGTGTGGCGCTACCGGCCCGAACCGCTGAAGGCGCCCTGCACGCTGGTGCTCGCGCGCGACGAGGACCCCGAGCAGTACCGCAGGTGGGATGAGCTCGCCGCCGGCGGACTCACCGTCCGCACGGTCGAGGGCAACCACTACACGATGATGCGCGAACCGCTGGTCAGCGCGGTCGCGGACGTACTGAACGAGACGAAGGACGCACCCCGATGACCGCCGAGACACTGCCCGCGTTCGCCGCCCAGCAGCGACTGTGGTTCATGGCCGAGATGCGGCCCGGGGACCCGTTCTACAACATTCCCTTCACGGTGCGGCTCGACGGTGCCCTCGACCCCGTGGCGCTGCGCCGCGCCCTGACCGAACTGGCCCGGCGCCAGCCCGCGTTGCGCACCGTCCTGCGCGCCCGTGACGGCGTCCTGGAGCAGGTCGTCACCGCGCCCGCCCCTGTCGCGGTGGAGGACGCCGACCTCACCGGGCTGCCCGCGGCGGAGGCCGAGGAGCGCGCGGACGAGCTGGCCGCCGAGTTCACCGGCCGCGGCTTCGACCTCTCCGCCGGACCGCCCGCACGGTTCCTGCTGGCCCGGCTGGGCGAGGCGGACCACCGGCTGGTCGGGTGCGTCCACCACGTCGTCTTCGACGGCGTCTCGCTGGAGCTGTTCCTCACCGAACTGGCCGCTCTCTACGAGACGTTCGCGCGCGGAATCGAACCGGAGCCTGAGGAGCCGGCCGACTACGCCGGTTACGCCCGCCGCCGCGCCGCCGTCGTGGACGACGCGTCGGCCCGCTTCTGGACCACGCACCTGACCGGTGCGCCGGAGGTGATGGACCTGCCGCTCGACCGCTCCCGCCCCGCGGTCACCCCGCACCGGATGGCGTACCTGAGCCGGGTGATCGGGCCTGGGACCGCCGACCGCCTCGGCCCGGTGGCCCGGCGGCTGCGGGCCACCGAGTTCATGCTGACGAAGGCCGCCTGCGACGTCCTGCTGCGCCAGCACGGCGTGACGGACCCGGTGACCGCGCTGGCCCTGTCCGGGCGCGACGACCCGGCGTCGGCGGGGCTGATCGGTTACCTGGCCAGGCCCGTCGTGCTGCGCACCGAACTCTCCGGAGACCCGGGCTTCGACGAGGTGCTCGGCCGGGTGCGGGGCTCCGTGCTCGACGCGCTGGAACACCCCGACCTGCCGTTCGAGACGGTCCTCGGCAACCTCGGTGTCTCGCACGACGCCGGCTACTACCCGTACTACCAGGTGATGTTCGGTTACGAGGACCAGGTCGCGCCGCGCAGCGCGGGCGGGCTGAAGTTCAGCGCGTCGTACCTGCCCCTGCCCACCGCCAAGGTCGAGCTGGACTTCGCCCTGACGCGTACGGAGCAGGGCCTCCGGGTGCGGATCGGCTACCGTGCGGACCTGTTCGACGCGGTCACCGCGGAGCGGCTGCTGGCCCGACTGGAGACGATCCTCGGCCGGATCGCCGACGACCCGCGACAGCCGGTCTCGCGGCTGATCGCGGCCACCGACGCCGATGTGCGCCTGGTCCTGCACGACTGGAACGACACCGCGGGCGACGTACCCGACCTGCTCATCCACCAGCTCTTCGAACGGCAGGCCGCGCGGACCCCCGACGCGGTCGCGGCACGCGCCGGCGACCGGAGCTGGCGCTACGACGAGCTGGAGTCCGCGGCGAACCGGGTCGGCCACCTGCTGCGCGGCCTCGGTGTCGGCCCCGAGGACCGGGTCGGCGTGTGCCTGCCGAGGTCCCTGGAGATGCTCGCCACGATGCTCGGCGTGTTCAAGTCCGGTGGCGTGTGGGTGCCGTTGGACCCGGCCCTGCCCCGGCGGCGGCTCGAACAGATCATGACGGACGCCGGCCTGTCGGTGATCGTCGCGGCGCCGCAGTACGCGGACCTCGTCGCCGGACATCCGGCGCGCCGCGTGGAACTCGACGAGGGCGGGGCGCGGGCGCTGGACGGCGTGCCTGACGGCCCGGTCGACTCGCCGGTGCGGCCGGCCAACGCCGCCTACATCCTCTTCACCTCCGGGTCGACCGGCGGCCCGAAGGGCGTCGTCCTCGAACACCGCAACCTCATCAACATCATCACCTGGGCACACCGGGAACTGGGCGGGAAGACCTTCGCCTCGGTGCCGCTGATCAGCTCGATGACGTTCGACGTCTGCATGTGGGAGATCTTCACGGCGCTCTCGGGCGGCGGGACCGTCGTCATCGCCGAGGACGCCCTCGCGCTGCCGCGCACCGCGGGATCCGAGACCGCCACCGTGGTCACCGCGGTGCCGTCGATCTGGAGCGAGCTGCTCAAGACGGGCGGGGCCCCTGGCTCCGCCCGCACGGTCGTCTCCAACGGCGAGGTGCTGTCCCCGTCGGTGCTGCGCGGCCTGGCCGCGCTCCCCGGCGTGGAGACGGTCTACAACATGTATGCCCCCACCGAGACCACCACGTTCTCCCTCTTCAACATCGTGCACCCGGACGAACCGATCCCGATCGGCCGCCCGATGCTCAACACCCGCGCCTACGTCCTGGACTCCCTCAAGCGGCCGGTACCGCCCGGCGTGGTGGGCGAACTGCACCTGGGCGGCGCCGGGGTCACCCGCGGCTACCTGAACCGGCCGGGCCTGACCGCCGACCGGTTCGTCCCCGACCCGTTCTCGGCCGCGGGCGGCGAACGCCTCTACGCCACCGGCGACCTCGTGCGGCACGCCGCCGACGGGCGCATCCTCTACGTCGGCCGGGTCGACCATCAGGTGAAGCTGCGCGGCGCGCGGATCGAACTGGGCGAGGTCGAAGCCGTGATGCTCTCCCATCCGGCCATCGGCGAGGCGTGCGCCATGGTGCGCCGCGCACCGGGCGGCGACGAACTGGTGGCCGCGGGCGCGCCCCTGCCCGGCGCGGCGGTGAGCGACGCCGAGCTGCGTGTCTTCCTCGCCGACCGGCTCCCCGGCTACATGGTTCCCGGCGTGCTGCGGGTGACGGACCGGCTGCCCCTGCTGCCCAGCGGCAAGCTGGACCGCAAGGCGGTGCTCGCCCTGCTGGCGGCCGAGCCGGTGACGCACCCCGAGGAGGCGGCCGCGGGCGAGGCGGAGCACCGGGTCGCCGCGTGCTGGAAGGCGGTGCTCGGCACCGAGGCCGGGGCGACCGACAACTTCTTCGACGCGGGCGGCAACTCGCTGCTCCTCATCCGCCTGCGCGAGGCCCTGCGCGCCGAGTTCGACCGCGACGTGCACGTCGTCGACCTGTTCCGGCACCCGACCGTGCGTGCCATGGCGAGCTTCCTCGACGGCGAGGCCGCCTCCGGAACCGCCGCGGCGGGCAGCGAACGCGGCACGGCCCGGCGTGCGGCCCATCTCGCCCTGGCCCGACGGCGGGGCGCCACGTCCTGAATCCCGTCCGCCTTCGCGCCCCGACCTCAGGAGACACCTCACCATGCCCACGACCAGCTCCGTCCGCCCCGACCTCGCGGCGGCCCGCGCGCGTACGCTCGCCGGTCTGCGCGACGCGATGTCCGTCGAGGACCTCGCGGGCGCCGAGAACTGCGCGCGGCGGCTGCACGCCGCGCTGCCCGCGCCCGACCGGCTCGGCGACCACGTCGTGCTCGTCGCCTACGGCGGCGGCAAGGACAGCACCTACACCCTGGCGTTCGTACGGATGGTGCAGCTACTCCTTCGCGAGCGCCATGGCAGCACCTTCCGGCTCCGGTCGGCGACCAACCGTCAGGGCGGCATGACACAGGCCGTGATGGACAACATCGACCGCGCCTACCGCGCGCTGAGCCTCGCCGAAGACCCGGACTGCACGGCGCTGTTGATCGACGACGAGGTGGTGCGGCCCTTCCGCCGCCAGGAGCCGATCCTGCCGCGGGTGCTGGCCCGCAACCGCCTGGACCTGCTGATGACCGGGCACCGGACGATGGCCGAGGCCCGCCCGACGTTCTGCAACTCCTGCAACCTGAGCATGGTCAACTCGTTCGGCATCGCCGCGGCGTACGACGGCGGTGTCGACCTCGTCATCACCGGCGACTCACCGGCCGAGCAGCGGGCCTACTACCTGTGGGTCAACCGGCTGGCCCGCGACCACGGCCGCACCGTACGACAGCGCGGCGCCGCCGGGTTCGGCAGTTTCCTGCGTTCCGCCGACGCGATCGCGGGCGCCTACTTCACCGAGATCTTCGGTCCCGACGCGCCCGCCGAGGTGGCCGCCCGCGGGGTCGTCTCCGACGTGCCCGAGGTCCTGCGGTTCTTCTCGATCTTCGAGGACACGGGCTACAGCTCGTCGAACCACTGGCCGCTGCTCACCGGTTTCCTCGGCTTCGAGTTCGACGAGATCGCCTTCAGCTTCACCGAGTCCGACTGTGCCAACCCCACGCTGATGGCCCACCTGCGGGCCCTCAAGTGCGAGCGCCTGTACGGCCGGGACTACGGCGACGGACTGGCCGAGTACGTCACCTTCGCCAAGAAGCTGATGCGCGCCAAGGAGTTCCCCGAGTGGCTGATCGACCGGGTCCATGAGCGCTACGCCGGACCGGACGCGCCCGCGCTGATGCGGGAGCGGGCGGGCCGGTTCGCCGCCGAGGCGTACGGACTCAGCGAGGAACAGCTGATCTGCATGGTCCACTCACCCTTCTCGGGCAAGGGCGAGCGCCTGTCCGCGTACCTGTCCGCGGAGCGGCCGCACCTGCTGCCGCGCCTCGCCGACGTCCACGACTTCCTGGCGGGCGGCGACGGCGACGGCGTGGCCGATGAGCTGTGCGAGGTCAGCGGACTCGAACCGCACGAGCTGCGCAACCTGTACCGCAGCCCGACGCTGCTCGGCACCGCCGAGGGGCCCAGGAACATCCTGCACGCCATCCTCGACGGGGACCCCCACAAGGAGACGGTCATGACCCGCCGGTCGCCCGGCGGGCCGCTGGAACCCGAGCTGATCAGCGGTCGGTAGGCAGCAGGGCGATGAGCTCGCGCTCCCGGTCCGGGCTCAGACCGGCGCCGCGCTCACGTCCGAGTCCCTGCGCGCGCTCGAACTCCAGGGCGTCGGCGATCATTTCGGTACGCGGGCGGTGGCGCAGGCCCGCCCGCGTCGCCGCCGCGCCGTCGCGGGTGGACCAGCCCTCCCAGCCGGGCTCGACGAGCCACATGGCCAGGGAGCCGGCACCGGCCCACTGACCGACCTCCTGCTTGAGGAGCCAGTCCGCCTCCGCGTACCGGACCGGGCCGGTATGGCCGCCCGCGGCGCGGCAGAGCTCGATCCACTCGCCGAACGGCACCACCGGACCGACCGCGTTGAAGGCGCCGGTGAGCCGCTGCTCGGCCGCGTCCAGCAGCCACGCGACGAGGTCGCGCACGTCGATGACCTGCGTGGGCACGGCGGGGGTGTCCGGCACCAGCATCGGCTCGCGCGGGGCCAGCGCCGCGCGGGCGGTCCAGGCCGCCGACCGGCCGGTCCTGTCGCCCGGGCCGCCGATGAGGCCCGGCCGCGCGATGAGCAGCCGGTCCCCGCAGGCGGCCGCGGACGCCTGCTCGCAGGCCACCTTCGCCGGCCCGTACTGCTCACCGTCCGCCTCGTCGCCGGCGATCGGCTCGGCCAGCGCGGCGGACTCGTCGGCGCCCGGGGTGCCGGTCGCCGCGTACGCGTTCACCGAGGAGACGTACGTCCAGTGCCGGGCCCGGCCCGCGAGCGCGGCGAGCGCCGAGCGGACCAGCCCCGGCTGCCAGGACACCTCGAGGACCGCGTCCCAGTCCCGGTCGGCGACCTCGTCGTACGCACCGGGCTCGCGCCGGTCGGCGCGCACCAGCTCCGCGCCGTCAGCGACGTCGCCGCTGTCGCCACGGGCCAGGCAGGTCACGTGATGGCCGCGGTCGAGGGCCTGCCGGGCGACCTCGCGGCCCACCCACGCCGTACCACCGAGGATCAGAAGATTCATGCGGTCATCGTAGGGAGACGGCCCGCGCGGCCGGGAGCGTATGACGGATCACGTTGCGGACCGATGGCCGCTGCCAGCACGGGGGTTGGCCGCGCAGATCACGCGGCGGACCGGGACTGTAAATTTCGAACGAATTGACAGACCCGGTCCTGGGCCGTGCTGCGCCCCGTCCGCTGGTACGGGCTCCTCACCTGCATGCGCACCGGATGGGGCACCCGCGCCGACGGCGCGGAAGTCGTCCTGCCCACCCAGCCGGCCGACGGCCTGCGGGCCCTCAAGGAGACCGGCACCGCCGTCCCGACCGGGGCATGACCAGCAGCGTGCGAAGACACGCCCCGGCACCTCCACACCGGCCGAGAGGAACATACGCGGAGCCATCAGCAGATCGCCCCACCGGCCTCCGAGGCCACACGGCTGGGGTAGATGCGGCTCCAACAACAGTCAGAGCGAAGGCCTGCGAACCGCGGTCCTCGCCTTGCTGTCCTGTGCGGACTACCCGGCCATCGGGGCCCGGGGTCCTGATCTACCGCGATGGCGACCAGGTGCGTCCCGCCAGGCTCTCGCCGGGAGTCCGAACTTCTCGCTGTGGCTGTCCTGGACCGGTGATTGCGTCGTTCGGGGCGTTCGTTCGCTGACTCGCTGTACGCCCACCGAGATGTCGGCGGGAACCAACTCAGCGAACCGGCCCGGCTCCGAGCGAGATGCCGTCGGTGATCGGCCCGCAGGCCAGGTCGAAACGGCGCAGCGTAACGACCTACGTGTCGCTCGTCCGCACCAGCGCTCCGTGATCGTTCGGCTCGTACGTACGGCCGGTGTTCTTCTCGATCCTCCGAGCGACTTCGGAGGCCAGGCCGACGCCGCTCATCTCCGACAGGTGTCAGGTAGAGGAAGACGTCGGCCACGCGAGCGTCCCGGTCCATGATCATTTGGCTCGATGAACACGCCGCCCGGTGGTTCCTTCTGCAGGTCACCCTGCCTGCGAGCCCCGGCCGCAGGCTGATGGGCTCGGCAGGCCGTGGAGTCGATGCTCAGATCCCACGTGATCGCACCCTGCGCATCGGCCAGGGACTGGAGCTGGTTGAGGATCCGGTGCAACATGCCGTTCCGCTGCCATCGGCGGAACAGGCCGAGACCCGGTTCCACGGTCCGTACCCGACCGGGATGTCTCGCCGCCCCCCCCCGGGACTGGCGGGGCCGGAGGCTGCGGAATAGTCGGACACCCCGTCTAGGTTATTCGTTGCACAACGAACTACTAAGCGATTGGGTGACCCTGTCATGGCTTTTGAAATCGGTGTCTACCACTTCGGCGAGCTGACCCCCAACCCGTCAACCGGAGCGCTTCCCGCCCCGGGCGTACGCCTGCGGGAGCTGGTGGAACAGGCGCAGGCGGTCGACGAGGCGGGCCTGGACGTCTTCGCGGTCGGCGAGCATCACCGTACGGACTTCGTCGTCTCATCGCCCGCCGTGGTGCTCGCGGCGATGGCGGAGAACACGAGCCGCATCAAGCTGTCCAGCGCGGTGACCGTGCTCAGCTCGGATGACCCGGTCCGGGTGTTCCAGCAGTTCGCCACGCTCGACCTGCTGTCCGGGGGCCGCGCGGAGATCATCGCGGGCCGCGGCTCGTACACCGAGTCCTTCCCGGTCTTCGGCTACGACCTGAACGACTACACGCAGCTGTTCGCCGAGAAGCTGGACCTGCTGCTGAGACTCCGCGAGGAGAACCCCGTGAACTGGCAGGGCACCCTGCGACCGGCCCTGGTGAACGGCGACATCACTCCGCGGCCGGACCGGGAGCTGCCCATCTGGGTCGCCGTCGGGGGCACCCCTGCGTCGGTCGTCCGGGCCGGGCGGCTCGGGCTGCCGCTCTCGCTGGCCATCATCGGCGGGAGCTACCGCCAGTTCGCCCCGTTCGTCGACCTGTACCGCCAGGCCGCGGCCGAGGCCGGGCACGACCCGGACGGACTGAAGGTCTCGATCAACTCCCCGGGCTTCCTCGCCCCCACCCACCAGGAAGCCATCGAGGTCTCGCACCCCTCCTTCCAGGCCGGCTGGATGGCCAACCACCACCAGCGCGGCCAGGGCGTCCCCATGCCGAAGGCCGCGTACGAGGCGCAGGCCACTCCTGCCGGCGCCTTCTTCCTGGGCAGCCCCCAAGAGGTCATCGACAAGATCATGGCGCAGTACGAACTCTTCCGGCACGACCGCATGATGATCCAGCTCGGGTTCGGCAACGTGCCCCAGGAAGAAGCGCTCAAGGCGATCGGACTGCTCGGCTCCGAGGTCGCCCCCGTCGTCCGCAAGGAGATCGCCGCACTCGGCGGTGCGGAGGTGACGGCATGACCTCGCCCCTGAAGGTCGTCGCCGTGGTCGGCAGCCTGCGCTCACCGTCGAAGACCACGGCCCTGGCCGAGCTGATCCTCGCGACGCTCCAGGCCCGCACCGATGCCGAGGCGCGACTGATCGAACTGCACACCGTGAGCGCCGACTTCGCGGGCGCGGCCGAGCGCGGCCAGGTCGGGCCGGAGGCCGAGGAGGCGCTGCGGGCCGTGGAGGAGGCGGATCTCGTCATCGCGGCCACCCCGGTCTTCCGGGGTTCGTACACCGGCCTGTTCAAGCACTTCTTCGACCTGGTCGACCAGTACGGGCTCGCCGCCAAGCCCGTGCTCCTGGCCGCCACCGGGGGCAGCGACCGGCACGCCCTGGTGATCGAGCACGCCCTGCGCCCGCTGTTCGGCTTCCTCCAGGCGTGGACCGCACCGGCGGGAATCTACCTCTCGTCCGGCGACTTCGACGGAACCACCATTCTCAACCCCGAGGTGTACGAGCGGATCGACATGGCGGTGGACGACGTCGTGCCGGTCGCCAGGGCGCTCACCGCGGCGAGGGCGACCGCCTTCGCCTGAACGGGCCCGCGCCGCCCGGCGCTACCTCGCCGCTCCGGCCCTCACCGACAAGGAACACCGCATGTCCGACACATTCCCCGCCGCACGCCGGCGCCGCGTCGCCCGGCGGAACGGGCCCGCCGTCCCTGCTCCGCCCGCGCCGCACGGGCCCGGCTGGATGAGGCCAGTCCTCCTCCCGGTCGGGGTGGCCGTCGCGATCGGCGCGATCTTCATCGGCGTCTACCTGTCGGCGTTCCACGCCCCCGCCGCCCGTGATCTGCCGGTCGCGGTGGTGGGGACGTCCGCCGAGGCCGCGACGGCCGCCGGGCGGCTGCCGGACCACCTGCCGGACACCTTCGACGTACGGGCACTGCCGGACCGGGGAGCCGCTCGGGCTGCCGTCGAGCACGGCGAGGTCTTCGCCGCGTACGTCCCCGACGGCGCCCAGGCCGAGCTGCTCCTCGCGGGGGCGCACGGACCTTCGGTCAACGCGTTGCTGACCGACGCGTTCGGCGCGGTGGCCGATGCGGGCGGGGAACGGCTGACGCCCGTGGACGCCGTCCCGGCGTCCGACCAGGACACCCGGGGGCTCGTCGTCTTCTACACAACCTTCGGCCTGGTGCTCGCGGGCTACCTGTTCGGGATCATGACCTTCCAGCTGGGCCCCGGACTGACGGTGCGGGGCCGCCTGGGTTCCCTCGTCGCGTTCGGCGGCGTGGGCGGCCTGGCGGTCGCCTCGCTCGTCTCCGCGTTCGGCGCGCTGCCGGCGCCGTTCCTTGGCGTCGCGGGGCTGGTCATGCTCGTGGCGACGGCCGTGGGCGCGTCCACCATGCTGCTGGTGCGGTCGCTGGGGGTGCTGGGGTCCAGCGTCGCCGCGGTGCTGTTCATGACGCTCGGCAACGCGACCAGCGGCGGGAGTCTGCCGGCCGCGTTCCTGCCGGGCTGGCTGGAGCCCCTCTCGGGTGTCCTCCCGGTCGGCGTGGGCGTACGCGCCGTCAACGGCCTCGCCTACTTCCACGGCGACGGCGTGGCCAGCGGAGTCACCGTCCTCGCGGCCTGGACGGCCGTCACGGCGGGCGGGCTGCTGCTCCTCGAACGCTCACGGCGGAACCGCGTGCCGGGCTAGAGGACAGCGGGAAGGGCCCTGGCCGAGACGAAATCGTCTCGGCCAGGGCCCTTTCGTCGGCAACGGAGTCCTCAGCAGGCGGCGGCGTTGTCGTCCAGGCCCACCGTGGCCCAGATCTCTGCGAGCGTGGTGAGCTGCTCGTCGGTCAGCTTGTCCAGGAACTCCTTGCGGAGGTTGGTCAGGTGCACCTTCCTGGCCCGGCGGTAGGCCTTGCGGCCTGCCTCGGTCATGACGGCGTCGAAGCCCCGGGCGTCGGTGGCGCACTTCTCCCGCACCACCAGCCCCTGCCGCTCCAGGTCGTCCACGATGCGGGTCAGCCCGCTGCGGCTGATCAGCAGGGAGGCCGCGATGTCCTTCATCCGCACCCGCCCTTCGGGCGCTTCGGCGACGGTGAGCAGCACCTCGAAGGAGGAGAGTGGAATCCGTTCGGCCGCGGTCAGTTCGGTGTCCAGTGTGCGCAGCAGCCTCATGTGGGTGGAGAGCAGACCCAGCCAGACGGCCTTCTCGGTGCGGTTCAGCGGACGGGACGGCGAGCCGAGCCGTTCTGTGGCCACGCGTCCGTCCGCACGCACGGCACTGTCGGCGCCCTGGCTCATGGATACCCTCCAATGGTTTGTTCCAGAACGAATTATATCGGAGTGTGGCGCGTTCCCGGGGGCCGATGTGACCGGGGTACGGGAACGGGCCCGGGGCGGACCGTGGTCCGCCCCGGGCCCGTCGCGACGGCCGCAGGGGTCACTCGCCGGACGGCGGGATGATCAGCTTCTCGAAGCCCGAGACCATGCCGTACTCCAGGCGCAGAGCCTCCAGGATGGTGTAGGCGTGGTACTTGGTCATGACGTCGGCGCCGGCCAGGCGCTGGGCCCAGGTCTGGCCGTTGTCGGTGACCTTCTCCAGGGTCTTCTTCGTGACGTAGTTGGTCATCTCGTTGAAGTAGTTCTCCCAGAGAACCCAGGCGTTGGAGAAACCGATCTTCTCGATGTACTCGAACTCCTGCCCATGGTCGAGGGCTTCCTTGGCGAACTCGACGATGTCGTTGGTGTAGTCGCGGGAGGCCTTGGCGTCCTCGGGGGTGCCGTAGCGGTTGACGTGACCGGACACGACGCCCTTGAAGTCGTAGGAGAGGATCCAGTCGTGGGCCTCCGCCCAGCCGCGGATGTTCTCGGAGGCGTCGCAGTTCTTGAACGCGCTCCATCCGGGGCTGATGATGTCGATCGCGGCGAGGGTCTTCTGCTGCGGGGCGTAGATGAAGATGTTGCCCGGGGTGTGGTTGACGCCGTGGTAGTCGAGGTTGAACCGGACGCCGTTGACGTCGAGGGTGTCGCTCTCGGTGATGGTCTCGGTGGGGACGGGCAGCGGGCGGTCGCCGCCGAGGTCGGGCCAGCGCTGGATCATCTCGCGGGTGTAGTCGTGGGAGATGACCTTGGGCTTGTCGGCGGCGAAGATGCCGGCCGCGCCGATGTGGTCGGAGTGCCAGTGGCTGTAGACGAGGTGGGTGACGGGCTCGTCGGTGACGTCGGCGATGGCCTTCTTGAGGTTCGTACCG
The DNA here is from genome assembly GCF_044765485.1 of Streptomyces sp. NPDC102451. Classification (NCBI taxonomy): domain Bacteria; kingdom Bacillati; phylum Actinomycetota; class Actinomycetes; order Kitasatosporales; family Streptomycetaceae; genus Streptomyces; species Streptomyces sp. NPDC102451. The sequence goes on from NZ_JBIWKD010000016.1 coordinate 197,170, forward strand.
AGGAGCGGCGGGGCGTCCACGACGACGACGCCGTTTCCGGTGCGGACGAACATGGTGTCGTAGGCGCCCGAGGTGACGTAGTAGGCGCCGTCGTGGATCTCCTCCACGTGGTAGCCCTTGGCGATCCGGTCGGGGAGGAACAGGGCTCCGTAGCCGTCCGCCGGGATGGGGCGGTAGTCGGCGAGGGTGTTCAGCGGCATCCCTGCGGCGCCGAGCTCGTGACGGTCGGTGGGGGTGCCGGGCTTCTGGAAGTCGGTCATGGTGCTTTCCTCTTGACTGTTGTGGAGGTGGGGAGGGGCGGCGAGGGGTGGTGCCGCTACTCCCCGATGCGCAGAACGGGCTTGATCGCGGCGCCGGTCTGCGTGTCGGTGGCGGCTTCGTTGATGTTGTCGAAGCCGTAGAAGGTGATGAGCCGGTCGAACGGGAAGCGCCCGGCCCGGTAGAGGTCGATCAGCTGGGGGATGAACAGCTGGGGCACGGAGTCGCCCTGGGCGATGCCGCGTATGGCGCGCCCGCCGAGCAGGGCGTTCATGTTCACCGGGGCGTGCGCTCCGGCGGGGGCGCCCCCGATGAGGGCGGCCGTTCCGAGCGGGGCGAGCGCGTCGACAGCGAGGGTGAGCATCTCGGGGCGGGCGGTGATCTCCAGGACGTAGTCCGCGCCGCCGCCGGTGATCTCGGCGATCCGTGCGGCGGTGTCCTCCTCCTTGCCGTTGACGGTGTGGGTGGCGCCCAGTTCCCGGGCGAGGTCGAGACGTTCGGGGACGATGTCGACCGCGATGACCGGGCTCGCTCCGGCGACCGCGGCGGCCATGACGGCGGCGAGTCCGACGGTGCCCGTGCCGATCACGACGACCGATGCACCGGTTTCGACCTTCAGCGAGTTGAGCACCGCTCCGGCACCGGTCTGCAGTCCGCAGCCCAGTGGTCCGAGGAGCTCCAGCGGGATCTCCTCGTCGTCGATCCTGACCACGTTGCGCTCGGTGGCGAGGGCGTGGGTGGCGAAGGAGGACTGACCGAAGAAGTGGCCGTGGACCTCCTCGCTCTCCGCGTGCAGTGCGTTGGTGCCGTCCAGCCGGGAACCGCCGAAGTTGGCGGGGAAGGAACGGGCGCAGTACGCCGGCTTGCCGGTCAGGCACGGGGCGCAGTGACCACACGCCTGGTACGACATGACCACCCGGTCACCGGGCGTGACCATGGTGACGGCGTCCCCGACCCGCTCCACGATGCCCGCGCCCTCGTGTCCGAGCACCGCCGGCAGCGGGGTGGGTAGATGCTGGTCACGAACGTGGATGTCGGTCTGGCACAGGCCGGAGGCCACCACCCGGACCAGAATCTCGTCGGGCCGCAGAGCGGTGTCGAGGGTGAGCTCCTCGAAGGTGAACGGGCCACCCGTCTCGCGCACCACGGCCGCTGTGACGCGGATGGTGGACGAGGCGGTCCTCTGGTGCGTCTGCGAAGAGGGCGAACCCTGCGCTTCCGCCATGATCTTTTCTCCCAACCGGACACGCCCCTGGGGAATCGGACCTGACGGTCGCGCGTGGGGCGGCGGTCCTTCGGCCGCCGGAGGCGGCGTGCTTCGGAATGCCGACGAACGGGTGAGGCCGGGTTCCGGGTTCCGAGGCTCGACCTGACCCTACTTAGTTCGTTCTGCAACGAACCGTACGTCGCCATTTCGTCGCGGTCAAGGAGAATCAGCCGACGTGTTCGGCGACGGGAATACCAGGCAGCAACTGGACGCTGAGGGGTCTAAGATTCGTTGCAGAACGAACTAGATGTCCCAGTAACCCGACCCCGACAGCCCTAAAAACCCACCGGACCTCCCATCCCGCACCGCCCGTCACCCGGGCGATCCAAGCAATGGGCCGCCTGTCCAACGTCTCTCCGATAGCCCCGTCCCGCATCCCGGGAGGGGGGGGCGGGGGACGTCCGGCGACGGTCCGGATACCGAACCCACCGCTACGCCTCCCCGAATCCCGCGAACCACTGAAACCCCAGGAGATGACCCTCATGAACGCCCTGCCCTACGCCCGACACTTCATCGACGGCGCCTGGACCGAGTCCGGGACGGTCGGAGAATCCACCGATCCCGCCACCGGTGAGGTGCTGGGCACCTTCGCCGACGGTGGTGCACCCGAAGCCCGCGCCGCCGTCGACGCGGCCCGCCGCGCTTTCGAGACGGGCGACTGGGCACGGGACCGCGATCTGCGCGCCCGCGCCCTGTTCGAGATGTCGGACCGGATGGCGGAGCGCCGCGACGAGCTGGTCGGCCTGCTCTCCCGCGAGAACGGCAAGATCCCAGCCGAGGCCGCACTGGAGGTCGACCTCACGATCTCCAAGATCCGCTACTACGGGGCGCTCGCGCTGACCGAGTCCGGCCGGGCTTCCGAGGTCAAGCCGGGGCTGTACTCGATGACCCTGCGCCAGCCGGCCGGCGTCGCCGGAGTCATCGCGCCCTGGAACTCGCCGGTCATCCTCTCGGTGCGCTCCTTCGCTCCCGCACTGGCCGCAGGAGCGACCGTAGCCCTGAAGCTGCCGGCCCAGACGGCACTGACCAACAGCCTGCTGTACGAGATCGTCGCCGCCACCACCGCGCTCCCCCAGGGCGTCTTCAACGCCTTCACCGAGTCCGGCAGCTCCGGCGCCAGGCTGATCGTCGCCGATCCCGGAGTCGATGTCATCAGCTACACCGGCAGCACCCACGTCGGCCGCGCCATCATGGCCGACGCCTCGGCCTCGCTGAAGGCCATGTCCCTGGAGCTGGGCGGCAAGACCCCGATGATCGTCTTCGACGACGCCGACCTCGACGCCGCCGTCCCCGTACTCACCAAGGCGATCACCACCTTCACCGGACAGTTCTGCATGACCGGCAGCCGCATCCTGGTCCAGCGGGGCGTCGCCGACGCGCTGCGCACCCGGCTCTCGGCCGCCCTGGAGGCCGTGAAGGTCGGCCCCGGCACCGATCCCGCGAGCGAGATGGGCCCGCTGATCGACCGGGCCAACGCGGACCGGGTGGACAAGGAGATCTCCGACGCCGCCGAGTACGCCAAGGTCCTGGTGCGGGGCGGCCGGATCACCGACGGGCCGCTGGCGGCAGGGGCGTTCCTGCGCCCCGCGCTGGTCGAGGTCGATGACGTGGACCGGCCCATCGTGCAGCAGGAGCTCTTCGGCCCCGTCGCCACCTTCGAGGTCTTCGATGACGAGGCGGACGCCGTCGCCCGCGCCAACGCCACCGAGTTCGGGCTCGCCGCGAGCATCTGGACCCGCGACGTGGACCGTCCGCTGCGCGTCGGCCGCGAGCTGGAGGCGGGCACCGTCTGGGCCAACACCTGGGCGGTGATCGTCGACCAGATGGAGGAGGGCGGATTCAAGCAGAGCGGCGTCGGCCGACTGAACGGCGAACGCGCCCTGGAGGAGTTCCAGGAGATCAAGCACATCGTCCACCCCGCCCCCCGCGCTTCCTGAGCGCTGGGGGGACCGCCGGGCGGCCACCGACCGGCCGCCCGGACGCCGCTCCCGGCAGCACCCCGCCCGGTTCGAGCAAGGAGCACCTCATGGCCACCCCGACCGCCCGGTCCGACCCCACCGCCGAACACGCGATGCGCGCCTTCCTCACCGCGGCCCGCGTCCTGTCCGAGCAGCTCGGACAGGAACTCCGCCGCGAGAGCGGCATGCTGCAGATCCACTACGAAGTCCTGGCTCACCTCGCCGACAGCCACGGCAACCGGCTGCGCATGACCGAACTCGCCCACCGCACCGGCGTCTCCGCCAGCAGGCTCTCCCACCTCGTCGACCGGCTCGACCAGCGCGGCTGGGTCAGCCGCCTCCCTGACCCGGCCGACCGCCGGGTCCACCTCGCCCGGCTCAACGGCACCGGGCGGCGGGCCCTGGCCGAAGCCGCCCCGTGGCACGCCGCCTGTGCCCGGTCAAGGCTCCTCGACCACCTCACCGACGAACAGCTCGGCCACCTCAAGGAGATCAGCGAACTCCTGCTGGCCCGGCTCGCCGACCGGCCTCCGCGAGCCGCTCCCAGCCCTGCGGAGTGAGGCCCGGCACCATGCATCGGCCGTCGGGAGAGTGGCGGCCCACGACGATCCCGCCCGCCCCCTCCACTCCGGCACCCGAATCGATCCGCACGTCGCCTCACACCACGACCGACCGACTGCCACCACCACAGAAGGAGAGCGCCATGACCATCCCCACCGGTTCCTTCGGCATCAACATCGACCCCTCCGCCACCGGATCCGAGTCGGCGCTGCGCCTCGCCCGGCTGGCCGACGAGGCGGGACTCGACTTCGCCGGCGTGCAGGACCACCTGTACCACCCCGAATTCCTGGATGCCTGGACGCTGATCAGCACCCTCACCGCGTCGACCGGCCGCCTGACCCTGCTGCCGAACGTCGCCAACACCGTGCTCCGGCTCCCGGCGCCCCTGATCAAGGCCGCCAACACCCTCAGCCACCTCAGCGGCGGCCGGGTCGCCCTCGGCGTCGGCGCGGGAGCCTCCGCCCCGGCCATCGCGGCGTACGGCGGCCCTCAGTACACACCCGGCCAGGCCGTCGGAGCCTTCGAGGAGGCGCTCCACGTCATGCGGGCCATGAGCGACCCGGCCCGGAAGGACGTGCACTTCACCGGCGAGCACCACCACCTCCGGGGCGCCCGCCCCGGTCCGTTCCCCGCGCAACCCGTCCCCCTCATGATCGGCGCGTACGGGCCGAGGATGCTGAGGATCACCGGCCGGCTCGGCGACGGCTGGCTGCCCAGCAACGGCTACGCACCCCCGGAGCGCATCCCCGGCATGCGGCGGGTGATCGACGACGCCGCCACGGCCGCCGACCGCGATCCCCGGACGATCCAGCGGATCTACAACGTCATGGGCACCATCACCGGCGAGGGCACACCCGCCTCCGACAGCAACGGAATCGTCGGCCCACCGGACTTCTGGACGGACACCCTGCTGCGCTACCGCGAGGAACTGGGCTTCGACTCCTTCCTCTTCTGGCCCGTAAACGCCGAAAGCGAGACCCAGGCCGCGCTCTTCGCCGAGCAGGTCGTCCCCCACCTCCGCACCACCACGCAGTAAGGACCGCAGTCACCATGAACCCCACGACCCCCGCGGAGCCGGACCCCAGAACCCCTCCACCGGGAACCTGGCACATCGACCCGCTGCACTCCAGCATCGCCTTCGTCGCCCGCCACCTCGGCTTCGTCCGCGTCCACGGCCGCTTCACCGACGCCGAAGGCACTCTCACCATCACCGATCCCGTCGAAGAGACGACCGCCCAGGTGAGGATCGCCACCGCCACCCTCGACACCGGCGTCCCCGCCCGTGACCACCACCTGCGCTCACCGGAGTTCCTCGACACCGACCGGCATCCCCTGATGGAGTTCCACGGCCATCGGGCCCACCGCGTGCATGATGGCTGGGCCATGGACGGCGAACTCACCGTGGCGGGCGTGACCCGCCCGTTGACCCTCACCGGGCATTTCCTCGGAGAGGACGTCTACCCCTTCACCGGAGGCCGTCGGCTCGGGTTCACCGGCCGCGCCACCGTGGACCGCCGGGACTTCGGTGTCTCCGGACTCCCACCGCTGCCCGGAGCACAGATCTTCGTCGGCGCACGCGTCGACATCGAACTCGACATCAGCATGGTCGACCACGACATCCAGCCCTTCAACCAGCAACTCCTCGGACGGCCCCAAGCGCTCTGACCGGAGCCCCCTCCACTCGCTCACAGCACAGAACAGGTACGAAGAATGACCAAGATCGCCATCATCATCGGAAGCGTCAGGCCCGGCCGCAACGGAGAGGCCGTGGCCCGATGGGTGCTCGACCGGGCCCGCCGCCGCGACGACGCCGAATACGACCTCATCGACCTCAAGGACATGGCACTGCCGCTCCTGGACGAATCCGCGCCGCCGTCGTTCGGTCAGTACGCCAACGAGCACACCAAGGCGTGGGCCTCCACCGTGGCCGCCTACGACGGCTTCGTCATCGTCACCCCCGAATACAACCACTCCACCTCCGGCGCGTTGAAGAACGCGATCGACTTCCTCTACGCGGAGTGGAACAACAAGGCCGTCGGGTTCGTCGGGTTACGGCAGCGTGGGCGGCGCCAGGGCCATCGAACACCTGCGCGGCATCATGGTCGAAGTGCAGGTCGCCACCGTACGCAACACGGTCATGTTCTCGCTCTTCACCGACTTCAAGGACTTCAGCACGTTCTCGCCCGCCGAACTCCACAAGGGTGAGGTCGACGCGATGCTCGACCAGGTCGTCGCCTGGAGCAACGCGCTCAAGCCTCTGCGCGCGCCTGTGGGCGGGTAATTCCCTGAACTGTCGATGACCACCGGTGATGGACGTGATCACGCGGGCCCCTCGGCACGGGCCGTGTTCCTGTGCTCGTGTCGGCCGAGGCGGCGCGCCAGGGTCCGCCAGTGCTTGAAGCGCGCGATGCTGTGCTCGACACATCCGGGTGCACATGCGGCCCGCCGCAGTGGAGGCGGAGACCGTGCTTGAGCTCGCAATAGTCGTGCTCGATGCGTCAGCGCATCTTCGCCCACCGCACCAGCTCGGCGAAGGGGCGTCGCGGACGGCAGGTTCGATATCCAGAAACCCGTCGCATTCTTCTGGTCGGCAGGCCACTCGACCAGGACGGTGGAAGTGGGCAGGAGTCCGTGTCCAGCAGCCCGAGCACGAGATTGCCGTTTCTCCTGATGGACGGTGCCGTCGGGGACGCCGGCTCTGCGGCAGCGGCCGACTCGTCCGTCCACTACCGGGGCGGGTACAACTGCCAGTCCAACGGATAGGAGGCAGTATCGGGCGCGGAAGATTCTCGTAGCTGACGCGATCCGAGAGGCTCGTGATCGCTGCGAGCGAGTCATCGCCGTGGCGTACCCGGTACGTGGAGGCCGGCCTGTCGTCGTGCACCGATCAGACGCTCGTCGTCAACCGGTCACGCTCCTTCGAACAAGACGTTGCTGGCCCTGCTGGTACGACCCTCGCGCTGAGCCCGGGCCTGGCCGCAGCACGGTGGCACCAACGCGAGCTGCCCGGCAGATCGCCGCCAACTGCTCCGGTGTCGTCCTGGTGGATGCGGACCTCTCAGGCACCGGTGCACCGGTCGATGACTTCGACCGCGAGGTCGAGCGCCATCCGGCGCGCTACGGCACGCCAATCCTCGCCCGCCAGTGGCTCAGGTCCGGGCAGGCTATTGTGCTCGGTCCGGAAGATTTCAAGTCCAGTGAGACGGTCGTGATGCTATGAGGTTTGTGGTGCGGGTTCGCCGCGCTTGGCCGGGTCGTTGATCCATGCCTGCT